>NZ_JBFAUM010000018.1:0-112851 GCF_040679195.1 Actinoallomurus sp. NPDC052308
GCTACCCCCGGGGCCCCGCGCCCCCCGCCCGCCGGCCGCGCCCACTCCCCCAGGCCCGGGCCCGGCCGCCGCGCGGGCGTGTCTCGAAGTCCCGCTGTCCTACTGCGCGGCGGGGGACTTCGAGACACGCCCTAGCCGTTCGCGTGCGCGCTCATCGCTTCCTCGAACATGGCGGCGTCGCCGGCGAACACGCCCTCGCTCCGGGGGTAGGCGACCACCACATCGGTGAACCCCAGGCACGCGCAACGCCCTACGAGGTCGCCCAACCGGTCCACGGATGAGTAGGGGTCAGCCACGATCCGGCTGAGGTTGACCAGCTTGCGCAGGTCGGCAGGGTCCCGGCCGACCTCCTCGCAGGCCGCGGCGAGCCGCCCGAGCTGCGACCGTAGCGTACGGAACGCGTCGGCCTCGGGCTGCACGCCGGGGTGTTCCGCCGCACCGATGGTCACCCAGATCTCGCCGAATTCGGCGGCCAACCGCATGCCACGGCGGCCGGTACCGGCGATCGCGAACGGCATCCGCGGCCGCTGCACACATCCGGGAGTCACGGAGGTCTCCCGCGCCGTGAAGTACCGGCCACGGAACTCTGCCTTCCCATGACGCAGTACTTGATCGGTCAGTGTGACGAATTCCGCGAAACGGTCGGCCCGTTCCTCGGGCGACAGCATCGGTCCACCCAAAGCCGTGACGTCCGGTCCTGCCGCCCCACTGCCGATGCCGAGAACGAACCGCCCCCCGCTGATGTGGTCGATGGTCATGGCCTGGATCGCGGTCGTCACCGGATTCCGGAAATTGGGCGAGGACACGAGGGTTCCCAAACCGATCCGTTCGGTGACGGAGGCGGCCGCGGCGAGCGTGGTCATCGCGTCGAACCATGGTCGACCCGTCAACGATCGCCAGGACAGATGGTCGTATGTCCACGCGTGGTGTGCCCCCAGGCGCTCCACTCGTTTCCAGACCTGGACGCCGTCCGGCCCTGTGTGTTCGGGGAGCACCAGAACTCCCAGTCGTGCAGGCAGCGTCATGTCACGTTCACCGCAGGCTGACCCGGTATGCCCGCAGCCATCGGTCCACTTCCAGGAGCGGAACAAGGACGTGTGCTCCACTGACGTGGGTCACGGTGTTGTCGGTGCCGGTCGCGATCTCGCGGACACGGTCGCCGTCCAGCAAGCCGTACAGCGGCGATGAGGTGTCGTTCGGCAACGCCTGTACCGCGCGGCGTACTTCGGCGTCATGTGCCGGGTCGTGCATCGCCGGATAGCCGGACTTGGGGCGGGTGCGCACCTTGGCCGGCACCAAGTCGCCCGCGGCCATCCGCAGGAGGCTCTTCTCCCGGCCGTCGACGACCTTCATCGACCACGGAACGTTCCAGACGTACTCCAGCAGGCGGTGATCGCAGAATGGCACGCGCACCTCGAGACCGACCGCCATGCTCATCCGGTCGGCCGCGTCCAGCAGATACGCCAGGGGGCCGTGCAGACTGAAGAACAGCACCTCCCGCATCCGGGCGTCGAGGCCATCCTCGCCGGAGAGCCGGGGGACCTTGGCACGCAGGGTGGCGTACCGATCCCGCTCAGCCTCGTGCGGCTTGGTCCTCGCCCGCACATCCGGGGCGAGGCAATCGGCGAGCCTCGGTGCGTCGCCCAGCCATGGAAAGGTCTGCCGCCAGATCATCTCCGGGTTGTGGAACCAGGGATAGCCACCGAACAGTTCGTCGGCGGCCTCGCCGGAAAGCGCCACGGTCACCTGCTCGCGTACCGCCTTGAAAAGCAGATAGGCGGAGGAGTCGAATTGTCCGAGGGTCGGCAGATCCCGTGCACGCAGCGGCGCATCCATCCCGCCGGCCACCGCTGCGGGGTCCAGCACGACGTCGTGATGGTCCGTCCCCAGGTGTTCGGCGGCCAGCCTGGCGTACGGCGCGTCCTGCTCCGGTCGCAGCGCCGTCGGCCGGAAATCCGTCCCATCACCAGCGAACTGGACGGCGAAACTGTTCAGCGGACCGCCGTGGGCACGTGCGGCCAACGCCGTCAACACGCTGGAGTCGAGCCCGCCCGACAACAGCGACCCGACCGGGACGTCCGCTACGAGATGCCGGAGGACGACGTCTTCCAGCAGTTCACGGATGCTGCTCACGGTCGTGGACAGGTCGTCGGTATGCTCCCTGCTCACCAACTGCCAGTACGGATACTCGCGGCAGCCACCTCGGCCGATGCGCACGACGTGCCCCGGCTTCACCTCATGAAGCCCGCGCAGCGGCGTCTCCCCCGGCAGGGCCAGCTTCGGGTTGAGCAGGATCGGCAGCATCTGCTCGTCCACCTCCGGCCGGAACAAGGGATTGGCGAACAACCCTTTGGGCTCGGAGGCGAACAGCACACCGTCCGGCAACGGCACGTAGTAGAGCGGCTTGACGCCAAGCCGGTCACGTACCAGCAGCAACTCTTCGCGCGTCGAATCCCAGATCGCGAGGCCGAACATTCCGTCGAGCCGCTCGGCCACGGCCGCCCCCCATTGAAGGTATCCACGCAGCACGACCTCGGTGTCCGACCTGGTGGTGAACTCGTGACCGAGCCCCGCCAGCTCGGCGCGCAACTCGCCGAAGTTGTAGACCTCACCAGAGTGGATCAGCACCACAGGTTGCCGTCGCGGGCCCGCGGTGGCCGCCATCGGCTGCCCGCCGCCGTCGATATCGATGACGGCCAGCCTGCGCTGACCGAGCGCGATGTGCGGGCCGATCCATTCCCCGGCACCGTCGGGGCCCCGGTCGCGCATCGTCTCGACCATCGAGGCCAGGACGTCCCGCTCTCGGGTGAGATCCCGTGAGAAGTCCAGCCAGCCGACCACACCGCACATCAGTGATTCCTCTCATTCCCATGCGAACAGGCAGGTGAGGACGGCGCCGTCGGCGCAGCGGACCACGCCGGGCCTGTCGGCCGGGGCGAATCGGGCCAGACAACCCGCGGGCGCGCCACCCAGGCAGAACGGGCTGACCACGGAGTTCGCGGCGACTCGCACGATCTCGCCGGACTCGAGCATCACGTCCACCGGGCAGGTATCTGATTCGACGACCTCTTGGGCGATGGGATAGCCGGTACGGACCCCTTGCTCGATCATTCGTGCCCAGTCGTCCGGTTCGGTGCGTGCACCGAAAACGACCTCCTTGCCTCCGCAACCGGTGGCGCCTTTGAGGAGGAACGACTCCTGATGCTCGATCAGCAGGCGGGGCAGGTCGTAGCGGCGCCCTCGCCATCGCACGGTACGCGCCCCCATCGTTCTGCTCCACGGCACGTAGCGGTCGACCAGTTCGCGTTCCTCGGCGGTCAGCCACGGCGGTCCCTCGGACAATCGGGCGAGAGTCTTCTTCGAATGCAGCAACCAGGACGTCTGTGAGGGGATCAGCCGGAAGCCCGCGTCGAGCGCGGCCCGCGCCGGGCTGATGTCACAACCCACCTCCCGCGCGTCCTCGAGGTCGAACTCGCCGAGGCCGAGCGGCTCACGCAGCGGTCCGGGGAGGCCGATCCCGTCCAGCAGTTCGTCGAGTTCCAGGTGGCGCGCGCGAATCCCGTGCGCCCGTAGCCCGTCAACCTGCAAGCGCAGTGTGCGGGAGGTATTCGTCGGATCCCAGTCACCGAGGTGGTCGACGACTACCGCCGATGGTGGCACGCCGAGTTCGGCGCATGTCCGCTCGACCAGCGTGGCGAGCCTGGCCCAGACGTCCACGCCGACGAAGGAAGGCCGACCCGCCCGCTCCCTGATCCGCCGCCAGGCGTGCTGATAGGCATGGAAGTCCGCCATTCCGCCGAAGGCACCGCCGACGTTGAACTCGATGAACTTAGGCCCGTTCACTCCGATGACGACGTCGGCCCGGGCCATGTCGGCGCAGTGGCGCAACTCGAAGTCGTCGTCGGGAACGAACATCGGGCAGTCCGCACGATCGATGCCCAGCGCTGCGATTCGGCCATCGCGGTCCTCGGCCGTGTGCAACATCTCCTTGCGCAGCAGGACCAGGAGGTCAGCGGTCGCTCGCAGCAATTCCCAGAACGATTCCATCGGCAGGACGAGCGGTTGCAGCGCCAGCGGGAACACCGGGAGGCGCAGGTCACGTAGTTCGTGCCGCATGATCTCAGCGATCCGCTCGGGCTCCAATCCGATGTCCGGTGGCTGCTCCCAGCGGCCGAACCATGGCGTGCTCCCGGCGTGCGGCCTGATTACGGTGGTCATTCGTCGGCACTCTCCGAGCTTGCGCGAAGCGGCTGTGATCGGTGGGAGAAGAACTCGTCCAGATCCAGGGTGCGGTAGCCGTCCATGCCCTCTCGTGTCCGTGCGAGGTCGAGGCGGGGAGGTCGTCCCTCGTCATGGAAGTACACCGCGCGCATGCGATGGTCGTCCACGAGCTCCACCACGGGGTTGGCGACCAGGAAGTCGCGTACTGCGGGGGTGTCCCGACGTGCATGCCACCACAGCCGCAGGCTGCCGAAGTGGTTGCGGGCCATGATCGCCCTTGACCCGAGCTTTCGCTTCAGCCGGAAGATGCCCTGACTCAGGAAAGGCTCGGTGCCGCCGAAATCGACGTGCTGCACTCCCATTTTGCCGGCCCATTCCAGCAGCAGGTGGTCGGCGGTGCGCAGCGCGCCGTTCTCATAGTGCTCCCGCAGGCCGTCCAGCACTCCGACCATCCGGATAATGAGGAGACGTTCGGCCGGCTCCCACCGGCACACCATGCCGGCCACACGCTTTCGCCTGTGAGTCACGAACGCCAGGACACCATGGCGGAACAAGCATTCTCGCGCGGTGTCCCGCGACTCACTGCGCGCGCGCTCGCCGTGCCGGGCCTGCATGGTCGGGACGTGCATTCGGTCGTAGAAGTAGTCGAAGGACGCAGAGTCCTCAGCCACCTCCAGCGCCCAGGACCCGAGTTCGTGAAGCCTGTTGGACCAGCGTCGTTCGGACTTCGAAATCCGGCTTCGCCAGCCGTCCTCGCCGTCCCCCGTGTACGCCAGTACATGGAGTCGGAACGGCAGAACCAGCGCTGATCGCCGCGGCAGCATCCGAACCTGCGCGCTGGAACCCGCCACCGCGACGAGGTCCGCATCGGGCAGCCACCCACCGCGCAGCAGGGCCGTTCGGTTCGCCCCGCCACGCACCCTGGTGCTCGTGACGGCTCCCAGTGCCTCTCGGCGCTGCTCGAGCATCTGGTGGACCTTGATGATCCCGTACGGCGCACCGACGTAGGCGATACTCGGCGCGTCGGCACCGGCGGCCGATATCACGGTCGCCCACGACGACACCCGAGTATCCACGAAAGAGCGAGTGGCGACGACGTGACGGTTCGTGCTCTGTGACCAGACATAACCTGTCAGCGATCGCCACCGTCGCGTACTCTCCATGACTCCCATCACGGCCGCCTCGAGATCCTGGAATTTCTGGCCGTCAGGCCTGCAACCGGCTCCTCACACGCTCTTTCCTTCCGCCGCGTCAGCGGCGACCTTTGCGAGGTCCTCGACGCTTTCTACGGTTTTGAGGTGTGCATCCGGGACAGGCGTGAAATCGGTGACCTGATAGCTGCCCGAGCCGTGCACGAGGATGTCGGTTTCGCTCACCAGGCCACGATCGATCCCATTGAGAACGCCCGTGAGCGCCATCACCAGCGACCACTCGCGCAGATCATCCGGCACAGTCGGCAAGATGCACCCGGCCGGCTGCAGCATCTCTCGTAGCGCCGAGTAACGCTGGAGGCATTCATGTCGCGATACGACGATTCCGCCTCCTCCCTGTGACCGGATCAACGCGTTCATCTCGGCTGAGGTGGCCGGCTGTCTGGTGTAGAAAGTCGAGTCGAGGATCTCGTCCAGCGCAAACGTCGTCAGTGGAAATCGTGGATCGGTATCTTGCCGGTAGAACCCATTGGCATGATCCAACGTGTACGTGGGCATTGATCGTCGGTTTGTAGAACCGAAATACAGGCTGAGCACCATGTCGGGCGTGTCCAGATGCTGAACCAGAAAATAGCGCGCCGTCGACTCACCATGCCCATCCTCGGCGAATCGGCGTGCGCCGAGAGCATGCCCAAGAAGCCCGAACGCGCTGGACACCGCATGTACGTGAAGTCGTTCCTTCGCATGCGGCAGATAGTCCTGCTCTACGAACGCCCGCACGATGTCTGCCACTCGGTAGTTGTCGAGGTCGAGGGTGTACCACAACCGCACCCCGAAGCGCTTGTACATCTCTGTGCCGAAGCCGTCGACCAGGCCCGCAGCCAGCGTCTTGACCTCGTCGCGGCGCGCGCCGTGATAGACGGCCACCGGATTGCGCACACGTGCTCGCGCGTCCGAGGCCAACGGCGAGGACCACAACTTGGCTCGGGACGCCGTCGGCACGACGACCAGGATCGCCAGTTCCTCCGGCGTGGCCAGGCCCGTCTCATGCGCCGCCGACACGGCGTCGCGCAACGCGGTCGCCTTGTTCCCTGAGGACGGGGAGACGATCATCATCCGCTCGCCGGTCCGGCGAATGTGCTCGACCGCGCGGGCGACGATCAACCGCGAGGCGAACGTCTTGGTGGTGCGGGTGCGCTCGTTGCGCATGAGGTCGAGCAACCGCAGCCGGCGCCCGGCGTACTCGCCGAGGTCGGTGATGGCGATGTTCGAGGCCGCAAAGAATCTTGTCAGGTCATCGCCCGGTGCGGGCAGTACGTGACCCGCCTCGAACCGATCGCCGGAGCGGGATTTCCGGCTGAGTTCTTGGAGCGCGGCACGTATCGGCTCGTCATACCGAACAAGGGGGTTCTCGACGGTGATCGAGGGTTCGACATCGGCATGCCTCATGTCGCCATTGTCATCCACTGGCTTCGCCTGCAGTCAAGCCTCTCCGCGCATGACATTTACTACTTGAGTATCGTCGGGAGCTCAGCTAGATTGAACTCTCGCCAAACTGTTCTGACTCACCTATTGACACTCTGACCAGCGATAAGAGCCCTAGGCTACCGGAGCTAACACCAAGAACCTGTGCGAGAGGCCATGGAACTACTGGACTCGTCCGGACCGCAATTGGCCATACCGATCAGACGGTTCATCTGGGACCTGACCTACGCGTGTCCACTCCGCTGCATACACTGCTATTCCGAGTCGGGACGTCGCCCAGCCCGAACACTCGATCGCGAAAGCATGCTGCATGTCGTTGATACCATCATTGCGGCCGGCCCGGAGCGCGTGTCCTTTGCCGGCGGCGAGCCACTGCTCGTACCCTGGTGGGACGAGGCCGCACGTCTCCTTAATTCTGCCGGCATTCCGGTGACCATCTTCATCAGCGGATGGCTGATGGACGAGGAGATGGCCGACAAGCTCACCACGTCCGTGACCACGGTGACAGTGAGCGTCGACGGTCCGGACAAAGAAACGCACGATGCCATTCGTGGCCGCATCGGCTCCTTCGACCGCGCCATGGCCGCTCTCGATCGACTCATCCGAGTCAAACGACAACGCATGGCACGAAGCGAGACCTGCTATCAGCTCGGCGTTGATTACACGGTTACACGGACCGGTAAGCACAACATCGGCGATTTCGTAGAAAAGGTAACATCGCGTTTCGCGGAGCTCGACTACGTCCGCATTGGCGCGGCAATGCCGGTAGGGCTCGCCCAAGAGACTCAATTCGTGAGGAGCGAGCTACTCAACGACGAAGAGTTGGACGCGCTGGTCGATTCCGAGCCCGATCTCATGTCGCGCGCCAGAAACGGCGTGTCGGTCGAGGTCACGGACGTGCGAACCTTCCTGCCGACTTCACCGGACAGCATCGAAGGCGAGTCGATCGCACAGATCGAGCCGGATGGCGCGTTGCGGGCGTTCGCCATCTACGAGGCGAAGGTCGGCAACATCCTCGACGAGCCCCTTGATGTGCTGTGGGATCGAGCGATCGCATGGCGGAACGACCCGTTCGTGCTCGAGCAGAAGAATTCGATCAAGACTCTCGACGACTGGGCACGCGTCACCCGTGCCCTCGACCGCCGCTATGGCTCAGACGAGGACAAGGCAAGGATCGCCCGTCGAAATGCCGTGGTGCGGCAGTCCGGGAGCGCCGCTCGCCGAGACGGATCGTGACGCGGAACTTCGCCGGCGTACGGTGAGCCTGCCGACCGCAGCATGACGTGACCGGCTATCGCAGTTCGCCGGGCAGCAAGCTGAACACCACGGTGTCGCGCCGTTCGCCCTTGAACTGGATATGCGAGCGCAACACGCCCTCGCGTACGAACCCACAGCTTTCGGCGACACGTTGGGACGCGACGTTGTCAGGGGCGCATGTCAGTTCCAGGCGGGCGAGGGCGAGGCTGTCGAATGCCCATCGCGCCAGCAGGCGCAGTGCCCGCGTGGCGACGCCGCGTCCGCGCGCGTGCGACGCGAGCCAGCAGGCGACCGCCGCACGCGCCTCGCCCAGGTCGACGTCGTACATCGAAACCCTGCCCCAAACGTGATCGGGATCGGTTGCGTCGACTATGGCGAGGTCGAGTTCCTCGCCGCGAAGCCGCGCGTCCTCCTGCTCGTCGAAGGACTCGACCACATGCGCTTCGGTGAACGGCTCGACGAACGGCCAGGAGAAGCGCAGGCACAGCGGGTCGGAGAAGCCGGCGAACCGCTGCGGCGCGTCGGATCTACGCCAAGGGCGCAATGCAACGATGCCATCGGCGAGCGGGGGGTCGGGGAACGACAACGTCGGCACGCATGGAAGTTACACCCACAGGACGGGGCCGCTGAACCATTTCGGCTCGCTGCGGCATAAATGAGGTCCCGTCGACTCAACGGCCCGTAGCCATGTAAGTCTCCCCTGACGTACGCTCACGATCGCGGCTCAAACCGCGATCCTGATCTTCAGGTACCCATGCTGACTTGGGAGGATTCCATGGCCCGCAGCAGCAAGCTCCTGCCCTTCACCTTCAGTTCCGCACTGTGAGCAAGGACAAGGGACGACACAACGACTCCGACGACTTCGCGGGTATCAGCCGCGGGGGCGCGGCCTTCCTCGTGACCGTCGTGGCCTTGGGACACCCCTGGCGGACGCTCAAGGAACTGCTCCCAATGGTGCGTCGGCTGGGCCTTCAGGCGCTCAAACTCCCATTGGTCCCCTTCGCGCTGGTGGCCGCGATGCTGTGGTCGCGCCGAAAGAACCGAGGCCTCACCTTCGAGGACTACCTGCATGGCTTCGGCGAGGAAAGAGACCAGCCGTGACCGAGATCGACGAGCACGGCGCCGTTCGACCAGCAGTTGGTCGGACCCGTATGTCCGGCAGCCTGAGGCGATCACGCTCGCCTGGCTGGATCCGACGGGCATGTCCCCGATCAAGACAGGACGAACGCTGCCTGATGCGGAACTGGGCTCCCGCGTGTTTCCCACTGGATGAGTCTGTTCGGCCTCGGGCCTCCGAACGCGTTCTCAGCCCGAGGGTTGTCCGACTTCCCGCCCGGAACGCCTCTGACACTCGTACATCTCAAGGCTCTTACGGGCGGCATCCGGATATCTGCGGACGAGCCGGTCGAGCTGCGTCAGTTCGCACGCCGCCGTCGCGGCGGACAGCCCGAGCCGGTCGATCGCGGCGTTCAACGCCCGCACCGACTCGAGCGTCGCCCGCGCGATCGGGTCGGTGATCTCTCGCGCCTCCGTCACGGCCGCCGCCGGATCGGGATCGTGACGACCTGCCGGATGACGTCGACGAGGTCATCGACCTCGTCGGGGGTGAGAACGCGCGCCGAGTCGTGCCGGTCCGCGATCGGCTTGCCCCAGGACCACCACCACCGGAGGTTCCCGTCGCCGTCGGGGCGGCATTCCACTTCTTCCGTGAGAAAGTGGCTTTGCGCGATGATTCGGACCTTTGCTCCGTACTGCTCCGCGGTCAGACCGGCCTCCTGGCAGGCCTGCGTGAGCCACTTCGCGAATGCGCTTATCTCTTCGCTCGTGTGCGGCCTCATTGGCTTAATCTCCTAGCGTGAGATTGGTGCTACACAGCGTGGCCGCAAGGGGATAGCCTGGGAAGTGCGAACCCACCGTCGCTTGCGCGTGAAGTCCCGAAAACCATTCACATGAGGATGTGAACCCCCCGATGGCACCGAAACGAGAGACAGCGCTCGACGCGTGGGGTAGAGAGCTGGCCCACGCCTGCGAGGCGGCCGGTCTGACCGGCAAGCAATTCGCCGAGACACTGCACGTCGCCCCGTCGACCGTCAGCCAGTGGATTAACGGCCGCCGCACCCCCCACCTCGACGACGTCAACCGCTGCGACCAGGCGCTACGAACCAACGGCTACCTCGCCCGCTACTTCGATAAGTGGGTGACGCCCGAGATCCCTACGGTGTGGACCGACAGGTGGCTGTCCGCCGAGGCGCACGCCAACATGATCCAGAACTATGAGTTCGCTGTGATCCCCGGACTGCTCCAGACGTCGGATTATGCTCGCGCTGTCATCCAGCACAATCGGCACTCAGGGATCGACGTCGAAGAAATCGTTCGCCGTAGGATTGAGCGGCAGGCGATACTGGACGATGAGAACCCGCCGATGTGTATTTTCATCGTCGATGAGTACGTCCTTCGGCGCCCGATCGGCGGTAAGAAGGTCCTCCATGAACAATTAGTGCATCTTCACGCTATGGCGCAACGGTGGAACATCATCGTCAAGATAGTGCCCGCCGGTACCGAGTACTACGCTGGCTGCCCGTTCATGATCGCAAAGCTGGACGGGTTGGAGATCGCAAACCTTGACACCGCTCTTAGAGGGCAGGTCATCGAGCGGCCTGAGCAGGTGGCCCAGATCGGTCGAATCTGGGAGGATATTCGCGAACTGGCGTTGTCGCCAGAGGAATCGCTCGCGTTGATAAAGGCGGTGGCCCAAGAATGGCAGAATTGAGCTGGCGGAAGTCGTCATGGAGCGGATCCAACGGCGAACAGTGCGTCGAGGTTGTTGTCGTTGAGGGGTGGCCGTCTAGGAGCTGAAAGCGCCTGTCAGGGCGTCGGTGGCCATGGCGTGGAGGAGGGCGGCCATGGTGTCTCGGTTCAGTTCGCCGGTGCTGTGCGGGGTGGAGTTGAGGAGGCCGAACATCGCGTGGGTGGCGGCGCGGGCGCGGTCCTCGGCGGCGGTCGGGTGCATCAGGAGGAGCACTCGGACCCATTCCTCGGCGTAGGCGCGTTGCAGGCGGCGGATCTCGCGGCGTTCCGGCTGCGGCACGTTGCCCAGTTCGCGGACGTGGACGGTGATCAGGGCCGGGTTGTCCAGGGCGAAGTCGATGTGCCAGCGGAGCAGGGCGTCCAGGGCCACCTCCGGGGTGTCGGCGGCGGCGACGCGTCGGCGGCCCTCGGTCAGCAGGCGCTCGCTGATGTCGACGAGCATCTCGACGAGGAGGGCCTCCTTGCCGCGGAAGTGCCGGTACAGCGCCGGGCCGGTGAGGCCGACCGCGCGGCCGAGGTCGCCGATGGACACGCCGTGGTAGCCGCGCCCGGCGAACAGCTCCGCCGCCGCGGACAGGATCTCCAGTCGGCGGGTCGGGGGAGCGCTGACCTCTGCCATGCCACGAGTCTAGACGACTCCTGTTAACGTTGATTAACATCGGACTTGTTAACGATCGTTAACAGGAGGGCCTGTGTCGGAAGCTCCGCGGCTGGTGAGCCGCGTGGACGTGCGCGGTGCGGCGTTCGAGCGCAACGCCGAGGAGAACCTCGCGCTCGCCACCGAGCTGCGCGAGCGCCTGGCCCGCGCGGCCCAGGGCGGCTCCGAGCGCGCCCGCAAGCGGCATGTCGCGCGGGGCAAGCTGCTCCCACGGGACCGGGTGGACGCGCTGCTCGATCCGGGTTCGCCCTTCCTGGAGCTGTCCCCGCTGGCGGCCACGGGCATGTACGACGACGAGGCCCCGGCGGCGGGCGTCATCGCCGGCGTCGGGCGGGTGTCGGGGCGCGAGTGCGTGATCATCGCCAACGACGCGACCGTCAAGGGCGGCACGTACTACCCGATGACGGTGAAGAAGCACCTGCGCGGCCAGGAGGTCGCGCTGCACAACCGGCTGCCGTGCGTCTACCTCGTCGACTCCGGGGGAGCGTTCCTGCCGAAGCAGGACGAGGTCTTCCCCGACCGGGAGCACTTCGGCCGGATCTTCTACAACCAGGCGACGATGTCCCAGCAGGGCATCCCGCAGATCGCCGCCGTGCTCGGGTCGTGCACGGCCGGCGGCGCGTACGTCCCGGCGATGAGCGACGAGACCGTCATCGTCCGGGAGCAGGGCACGATCTTCCTCGGCGGCCCGCCGCTGGTGAAGGCCGCGACCGGGGAGGTCGTCAGCGCCGAGGACCTGGGCGGCGGAGACGTGCACTCGCGCGTCTCGGGTGTCGTCGACCACCTCGCCGACGACGACGCGCACGCGCTGTGCATCGTCCGGTCGATCGTCTCGACGCTGGAGCCGCCGGGCCCCGCGCCGTGGCCGACGATCCCGGCCGAGGAGCCCGCCTTCGACCCTGGGGAGCTGCGCGGTATCGTCCCGCCCGACTCCCGGACGCCGTACGACGTGCGCGAGGTCATCGCGAGGATCGTGGACGGCAGCCGGTTCCACGAGTTCAAGGAGAGGTACGGGCCGACGCTCGTCACCGGGTTCGCGCACATCCACGGGCAGCCCGTCGGGATCGTGGCCAACAACGGCATCCTGTTCAGCGAGTCGGCGCTGAAGGGCGCGCACTTCATCGAGCTGTGCGACCGGCGCTCGATCCCGCTGGTCTTCCTGCAGAACATCACCGGCTTCATGGTCGGCCGGGAGTACGAGGCCGGGGGCATCGCCAAGCACGGGGCCAAGATGGTCACCGCCGTCGCGTGCGCGCGGGTGCCGAAGCTGACCGTGATCATCGGCGGGTCGTTCGGCGCGGGCAACTACGCGATGTGCGGCCGCGCCTATTCGCCGCGCTTCCTGTGGATGTGGCCGAACGCCCGGATCTCCGTGATGGGCGGCGAGCAGGCCGCGTCGGTGCTGGCCACCGTGCGCCGCGACCAGCTCGGCGACGAGTGGCCGGCCGCGGAGGAAGAGGAGTTCAAGAAGCCGATCCGGGAACAGTACGAGCGGCAGGGCAGCCCGTACTACTCGACGGCGCGCCTCTGGGACGACGGCGTGATCGACCCCCTCGACACCCGCCGGGTGCTCGGCCTGGCCCTCGCCGCCTGCGCGAACGCTCCACTCGAACCCGTCGGCTACGGCATCTTCCGGATGTGACCATGTTCAACTCCGTCCTGATCGCCAACCGCGGCGAGATCGCCTGCCGGATCATCTCTACGCTGCGGCGGCTCGACGTCCGGTCCGTGGTGACCTACACCGACGCGGACGCGGACGCCCGGCACGTACGGGAGGCCGACGCCGCCGTACGGGTGCCGAGCTACCTTGACGTCGAGGGCGTCGTCGGCGCGGCCGTGCGGGCGGGCGCCGAGGCGGTGCATCCCGGTTACGGGTTCCTGGCCGAGAACCCCGACCTCGCCCGCGCGTGCGCCGACCACGGGATCGTCTTCGTCGGCCCGCCGCCGGACGCGATCAGCGCGATGGGCGACAAGATCCGCGCCAAGCGCACGGTCGCCGCCGCCGGTGTCCCGGTCGTCCCGGGCCGCGACGAGGCGGGGCTGACCGACGAGGAGCTGGCCGCCGCGGCCATGGAGGTCGGGCTGAACGCCGGCGCGGCCGTGCTGCTCAAGCCGTCGGCGGGCGGCGGTGGCAAGGGCATGCGCCGGGTCGAGGACCCGGCGGAGCTGCGGGACGCGATCGCGGCGGCCCGGCGGGAGGCGCGCGGGGCGTTCGGCGACGACACGCTCCTCGTCGAGCGCTACATCGACCAGCCCCGGCACATCGAGATCCAGGTGTTCGCCGACGCGCATGGGGGCGCCGTCCACCTCGGCGAGCGTGAGTGCAGCCTCCAGCGCCGCCACCAAAAGATCGTCGAAGAGGCGCCGTCCCCGCTGCTCGCCGGCCCGGACGGTGAGCGGATCCGGGCCGCGATGGGCGCCAGCGCCGTCGCCGCCGCGCGCTCCGTCGGCTACGTCGGCGCGGGCACGGTCGAGTACATCGTCTCCGCCGACCGCCCCGACGAGTACTTCTTCATGGAGATGAACACCCGGCTGCAGGTCGAGCACCCGGTGACCGAGGGCGCGATCGCGATCGACGGCCGGCCGGGCCTGGACCTGGTGGAGCTGCAGTTGCGGGTCGCGGCGGGCGAGCCGCTGCCGTTCGGGCAGGACGCCGTGGCGTTCGGCGGGCACGCGGTCGAGGCGCGGGTGTACGCCGAGGACCCCGCCCGCGGCTTCCTGCCCACCGGCGGCCGGGTGCTGCTGCTGGACGAGCCGTACGGCCTCGACGTGCGGGTCGACTCCGGGCTGGACGAGGGCGCCGTCGTCGGCGGCTCGTACGACCCGATGCTGGCCAAGGTGATCGCCTACGGGCCGGACCGCGCGAGCGCGCTGCGCCGGCTCGACCGGGCGCTGGCCGCGTACACGCTGCTGGGCGTCGGCACGAACATCGCGTTCCTGCGCTCGCTGTTGGCCGATCCGGACGTGGCCGCGGGCCGGCTCGACACCGGCCTGGTCGAGCGTCGCCCCGCCGACCCGGCGGACGGCGAGATCCCCGGGGACGTCCTGGCCGCGGCCGCGCTGGAGCGGATGCTCGCGCTGGAGGTGCCCGCCCCCGGCCCATGGGACGTCCTGGACGGCTGGCGGCTCGGCGAACCCGCCTGGACGACCTGGCGGATCGCCGGCCGCGAGGTGCGGATCCGCGGCCGCGCCGCCGACGCGCAGGTCTCGGTCGACGGCGGCGATCCCGTACGGGTCGCGGCCCGCCGCGACGGCGCGCACCTGATCGTCGACCACGCCGGGGACCGTACGCGCTTCACGTGCGTCCGCGACGGGGACGTGTGCTGGCTCGGCCGGGACGGGCGGGTCTGGTCACTGAAGGAGACCGAACCGCTCGCCGCGCGGACCGCCGAGACCACCGCCGCGGCCGGCGCCGTGCGCAGCCCCATGCCGGGCACGGTCGCGGCCGTCAAGGCGGCCGACGGGGACGAGGTCGTCGCCGGCCAGCCGCTGGTGATCGTCGAGGCGATGAAGATGGAGCACACCGTCACCGCGCCGGTCGACGGCGTGGTCGGCGAGCTGACCGTCCAGCCCGGCGCGCAGGTCGCCCTGGACGAGGTCCTCGCCGTCGTCACCCCGAAGGGAGACTGAACGATGCGCGTGCCACTCGACGGGCTGCCCGCCAGGGTCACGGTCTACGAGGTCGGAGCCCGCGACGGCCTGCAGAACGAGTCGGCGGTCGTCCCGGTCGAGGTGAAGCGGGAGTTCATCACCCGCCTCGCCGGGGCCGGGCTGCGGGTGATCGAGGCGACGAGCTTCGTGCACCCGAAGTGGGTGCCGCAGCTCGCCGACGCCGCCGAGCTGCTCGGCGGGCTGGAGCGCGCGGCGGGCGTTCGCTACCCGGTGCTGGTCCCCAACGAGCGCGGCCTCGACCGGGCCCTCGACGCGGGCGTCACCGAGATCGCGATCTTCGGCAGCGCGACCGAGACGTTCGCCCGGCGCAACCTCAACCGGACGGTCGACGAGTCGGTGGAGATGTTCGCGCCCGTCGTCGAGCGGGCCCGCGCGGGCGGCCTGGACGTGCGCGCGTACGTCTCGATGTGCTTCGGCGACCCGTGGGAGGGCGACGTGCCGATCGAGCAGGTCGTCTCGGTCGCCACCCGCCTCCTCGATCTCGGCTGCACGGAGCTGTCCCTGGGCGACACGATCGGCGTGGCCACTCCGGGGCACGTCACCGCCCTCATCGGCGCGCTGCTGGAGTCCGGCGTGGACGCCGGGCGGCTCGCCGTGCACTTCCACGACACCTACGGGCAGGCGCTCGCCAACACCCTGGCCGCGCTCCGCTGCGGCGTCACCATCGTCGACGCCTCGGCGGGCGGTCTGGGCGGTTGCCCGTACGCCAAGAGCGCGACGGGGAACCTAGCCACCGAGGACCTCGTGTGGATGCTCGACGGCCTGGGCATCGAGACCGGCGTCGACGTACGCCGCCTCGCCGAGACGAGCCTCTGGATGGCCGAACGCCTCGGACGCCCCAGCCCGTCCCGCGTCGTCCAGGCCCTGTCCCGAGAACAAGGGAGCGAATGATGATCGGATTCACCCTCGACGAGGAGTACGAGGCGCTGCGCCGTACCGTCGAGACGTTCGCCCGGGACGAGGTGGCGCCGGTCATCGGCGACTACTACGAGCGGGAGGCGTTCCCGTACGAGCTCATCGCCCGGATGGGGAAGATGGGGCTGTTCGGGCTGCCCTTCCCCGAGGAGTACGGCGGGATGGGCGGCGACTACTTCGCCCTGTGCATCGCGCTGGAGGAGCTGGCCCGCGTCGACTCCTCCGTCGCGATCACGCTGGAGGCCGGCGTCTCCCTCGGCGCGATGCCGATCCACCGGTTCGGCACCGAGGAGCAGAAGCGCGAGTGGCTGCCCCGGCTGTGCTCGGGGGAGCGGCTGGCGGCGTTCGGGCTGACCGAGCCCGGCGGCGGCACCGACGTGCCCGGCGGCATGCGCACCACCGCGCGCCTCGAGGACGGGCACTGGGTGATCAACGGGTCGAAGGCGTTCATCACGAACGCGGGCACCGACGTCACCGCCGCGGTCACCGTGGCGGCGCTGACCGGCGACGGCGAGATCTCCACGATCATCGTGCCGTCGGGCACGCCGGGGTTCACCGCGGGCAAGAAGTACTCCAAGGTCGGCTGGTCCGCCTCCGACACCCGGGAACTGTCCTTCGACGACGTCCGCGTCCCGGAGGAGAACCTCGTCGGCGAGCGCGGCCGGGGCTACGCCCAGTTCCTGCGGATCCTGGACGAGGGCCGCATCGCCATCGCCGCGCTGTCGGTCGGTCTCGCCCAGGGCTGCGTGGACGAGTGCCTGAAGTACGTGCGCGAACGCATGGCGTTCGGCCGCGCGATCGGGGAGTACCAGGCGATCCAGTTCAAGGTCGCGGACATGGAGACACGGGCGCACACGGCGCGGCTCGCCTACTACGCGGCGGCGGCGCGGATGCTCGCCGGCGAACCGTTCAAGAAGGAGGCGGCGATCGCCAAGCTGGTCGCCTCCAACGCCGCCATGGACAACGCCCGCGACGCGACGCAGATCTTCGGTGGCTACGGCTTCATGAACGAGTACCCGGTCGGCCGCTTCTACCGGGACGCCAAGATCCTGGAGGTCGGCGAGGGCACCTCGGAGGTCCAGCGGATGCTCATCGCCCGCCACCTCGGCCTCCCCGCCCGCTGACCCCACCGCCGCCGACGCACCCCGGGGGCCGCGTGCCGCCCCCGGGGTTCGCGCGGCTCGGGCGAGCGCTTCCCGCCGTCCGCCGCCGTCTCGCACCCGGTCGACACCGAACTCGCCGAGCTCCTGGCCGGCGTGTTCTGCGACGGCATCATCGCGCCCGGCTTCGAGCCGGGTACGGTCGAGCGGCTCAGCGGGAAGAAGAAGGGCCGTTTCATCGTCATCGAGGCCGACGAGACATTCGTTCCTCCGCCCCGGGGAGGAACGGGAGATGTTCGGCCTGCGCCTCGGCCAGGACCGCGACGATGTCCGGCTCTCCGCCGCCCTGCTGGACCAGACGGACGGCGCGCTGCCGAAGGAGGCGGCGGAGGATCTGCTGCTGGGGCTGGCGGTCCTGCGCTTCACCCAGTCGAACTCCGTGTGCTACCTGCGTGGTGGCATGACGCTGGGGATCGGTGCCGGCCAGCAGTCCCGAGTCGACTGCACCCGCCTGGCCGGGGCCAAGACGGACACCTGGTGGCTGCGCCGCCATCCGGCCGTTCGCGCCCTCGCCTTCCGACCCGACGTCCGTCGCCAGGACCGGATCAACTGGCGGCTCCGCGTCATCGAGGGCGACCTCACCCCGGACGAGGGCGAGCGCCTGGCGCAGGAGCTGCGCTCCGACGACCGCGCCCGGTGACTCCGCCGCCTCGACGGCGCCGCCTTCGCCTCCGACGGGGCCCTGCCGTTCCGCGACAACGTCGACCACGCCCGCCGCCACGGCGTCCGGTACATCGCCGAGCCGGGTGGATCGATCAGGTCGGACGAGATCGAGGCCGCCTGCCGCGAGCACCGGATCACGCTCGTCCGCACCGGCCTGAGACTCTTCCACCACTGACGAGGCTTCCGCGCCCTGCCGATGATCGGTGACCGGTGGCCGGCACGAAGGCTCGGTGAAGCTGATCGACGCGCTCCAAATTATAGTGATTTATGTCGTTTTGTCGGGCTGTCGATGATGCGTTCACCGAGCCTTCTAGCGCCGCCCTCTTCGCGGACGGGCGCGCAAATATACGGATATATGCCTCCATCTTGAGTTGATCTCCGCTTTCGCGGATATTGCCGATGACAGACTCAGAGGAACGGGGTGTCGCCATGGTCATGGCGTACAGGGTCGAACGTGCGGGTGCCTACAAGATCCGAGTCGACGCGAACGGCAAGATCACGACGTTCGACGGGACGAATGACAAGTACGGCATCGACATCAGCTTCGGAACCGCCGACCACTCGACGTACTACGCCGGCGAGCACACGTCCGACCAGGGGCTCCGCGTCGTGACCTTCGAGATGGAGGAGGGCTTCTGGAACGCGATCAAGTACCTGAAGAAGTTCGGCAAGGATTCCGAGAAGAATGCCGGAAAGGTCTGGCTCGAGCAGCGGAAGATCAAGAAAGAGCCGAGCGGGTCGGACGGTGCGAACCTCAGCAGCTTCGTCAAGAAGACCGCGCTCCACTTCGATCGCGAGTGGCTGCCCCACCTGCTCAAATCGGTCAGCGGGAAGGCGAGTATCGAGTACGTCAACGAGGAGACCGAGGTATACCCGGCCAAACTCGATGGCGTGTTCTATGGATTCATGAGTATGTCCGATATCCAGGACGGCGGTTACGAGGTCGATGAGGACGGCTGGGACAAGACCGACGAGGACATCGGGAAATGAGGGGCGTGCCGAAGGCTCGGCGAAGCTGATCGATCAGCCCGAGATTCAGACTGTTCACCCCGGTTCGCCACCGTCGGTCTGAGCCTCACCGAGCGTTGTGTCCGCCGTGCTCCGCGTCGCCGTGCCCGCGGGCTTCCGCGTCACCGTGTTCGGCGGCTCCGGTCAGGGTCAGCGGTCGTCTGGGTGGGGTCGCTCCTCGGGGGGCGGGGGCGGCGCTTGCGGCGGGACGTACGGTGCCTGCGGCGCACGCAGGTCGTACGAGCCCTGGAGCGGGTCGTACCGCGGTCGCGGCGGCGGCAGGGCCGGCGTCGGGCCGGGGTCCGGAAGCGGTGGCGCCTCTCCGGGCGATCGGCCGGACGCGCGCTCCCGATAGGTGTCCTTGAGCCGGCCGCCGAGCCGCCTGCCCATGCCGCGCATCTGGTCCGCGCGTTCTGAGTTCAGGGCGCGCCGCAGGTTCTCCGCCTGAGCGAGGCGGGCGGCCTGCTCGCGCGCCGTGTCCCGGGCGGCCTGCCCGGCCGCCTGGGCGCCGTCCCAGGCCAGGGCGGCGCCCTGCCACGCGGTCGCCGCGACGCGCTGGTACGTGCGGGCGCGGACGACGGCGGTCCGGGCGAACAGGTCGGCGAGCGTACGGCGGCGGCCGCCGAGCAACGCGGGCAGGCTGGTCGCGGCGAAGACGGCGAGGGCGAGCAGCCAGGTGACCAGCGCCAGGAAGAAGAGGCCCTCCAGCAGGAGTATCCAGGCCGCGCAGTAGAGCCCGGTGCCGCCCGCGGTGGTGACGACGGCGCGGCGGAAGGCGTTCCCCCGGCCGGGGCGGCGGTCGTCCCCGGTGACCGCGCGGACGCGCAGGTCCATCGCCGCCTTGCCGAGCGTGCGCCCCAGCCAGGCGTGCATGGCGAACTGGTACAGCAGCTGGATCAGAATGAGCAGGATGAGGGCCTGCTCGACGTCGAGGACGAACGTGTCCCACAGCCCGGTCCCGAAGTCGGTGGCGGCCTTCTCCACGTTCCCACCGGACAGCAGCAGGCCACCGGCCGCGGACAACCCCTTGTAGGGCAGGTCGTCCACCAACTGACCGTGCAGCCGAGCCCATGTCATGACGGCCAGCAGGACGGCCGCGCTCCACAACAGCAGCGTGTCGATGCCCCAGGCCGTCAACCGCCGCACACGCGGAGCGGCGCCGTCGGCCGGCGGTGGCCCCTCCGGCAGCGGCGGAACGGAGTACGGGGACGGCGGAGGCGGGGGAGCGGCGTACACGCGCCGGAGTGTAGAGATCGGTAATGATCATGTCAGGCCTCCAGGCCAAAAACGGCCGGACCTGGCCGAACCGGCCGAATCCGCGGCGGTGGCGCGGTACCGCCGGCGGGTGGCGTGGGCGGCGAGGAGTCGTACGAGGCGGTTGCCGGGCCGCGCGGCCGGAGGTTCCGCCCCGGCTTGCGGCGGTGATGGGCACTCACCGAAAGCTTCGGGTGAGCGCTTCGCCACGCAGGGTAGGGATCTGATGTGGGCTCGGGCAGGGCGCTCGGGCCGAGGGGTCTCCGGGAGGGCGGCGATGGGCGGGATCGGACGTGCGATGCTCGCGGCGGTCGTCGCGCTGGCCGCCACCGGCTGCGGAGGTGGGGACGGCGAGTCGCGTACGGCTTCGTCACCCGGGGCGAGAGGCGGCGCGCCGACGGGCCCGACGTCGCCGGCCGCCATACCTGCGACGCGTCCGGCCGAGCCGATACCGCCCCGTGGAGTCCCCGTACCGCCGACCGGCCCGACGTCGCCGCCCTGGCCGGTGCCGCGGACCTCGGCGGGGCCCGGCACGCGGTTGCCCCGCGCGGCGAATAGCACCGATCTCGGCGCCTGCCGGAGGGGACGATGCGAGGTCCAGGTGTCCCCGCATGATCGCATCCCGGTGCCGGCCAGGCTCGGGGTGGACGAGCTGAGGGTGACCGCCATCACCGGCGAGGGCATCAGTTTGAAAGGGACCGCCCCCGGCACGTCCCTCAGCGTCCAACTGGCAGGGAACGCCGGCGCGACCTCCGTGATGAACGGCCTTGCGATCACCCTCGTCGCGATCGCCGACGGCAAGGCCGTCCTGCGCATCGCTCCGGCTCCAGAGCGGTGACTGAAGAGCCCGCGCATTCCACACTGACCCCGTCAAGCCGGTGACCCGTCGGCGGGCCGCGTTGCGGATGCTCAGGGGTGCAGGACGACCTTGTTGCACTGCTCCTGCTTGTCGCGGAAGATCTGGTAGCCGCGCGGAGTGTCGTCCAGGCTCATGTGGTGGCTGATCACGAAGCTGGGGTCGATGTCCCCGCGCCGGATCCGGTCCAGCAGGGGCCGCAGGTACTTCTGCACGTGGCACTGCGCGCCCCGCATGGTCAGCGACCGGTTCATGAAGGAGCCCATCGGGAACTTGTCGACCAGCCCCCCGTAGACGCCGATCACCGAGATGGTTCCGCCGTTGCGGCAGGACATGATCGCCTCGCGCAGGACGAACGGCCGGTCGGTCTCCAACCGGGTGGCCTGCTTGGCCCGGTCGTAGGCGTACATCGGCGTGGCGTGGTGCGCCTCGAGGCCGACCGCGTCGATGCAGGAGTCCGGGCCGCGCCCGCCGGTCATGTCGCGCAGCGCGTCCGGGACGTCGATCCCCTCCTCGTAGTCGAGGGGTTCCGCGCCCATCTCCTCGACACGGCGCAGCCGGTACGGGAACCGGTCGATCGCGATGACCCGTTCGGCGCCCATCAGGAACGCGCTGGCGATCGTGAACTGGCCGACCGGACCGGCGCCCCACACCGCGACGACGTCACCGTGCTTGATGTCCGCCATCTCCGCCCCGATCCATCCGGTCGGGAAGATGTCGGACAGGAACAGCACCTTCTCGTCCGGCAGGTCGTCCTCGATCTTGATCGGGTTCACGTCGGCGAACGGCACCCGTGCGTACTCCGCCTGCCCGCCGGGGAAGCCGCCGAGCATGTGGCTGTAGCCGTAGATCCCGGCCGGGGCGTGCCCCATGAGCTTCTCGGCCATCCCCGCGTTGGGGTTGGAGTTCTCACAGATCGAGAAGAGTTCGTTCTCGCAGGCCCAGCAGCTCCCGCAGGCGATCGGGAAGGGGACGACCACCCGGTCGCCCGGCCGCAGGTCGCGGACCTCCGGACCGACCTCCACGACCTCGCCCATGAACTCGTGGCCGAGGACGTCGCCCTTCTCCATCGTCGGGATGAAGCCGTCGTACAGGTGCAGGTCGGATCCGCAGATCGCCGTCGAGGTGACCCGCACGATGGCGTCGTGGCTGTTGAGTATCTGCGGGTCCGGGACGTCCCGTACCTGGACCTTCCCGCGGCCCATCCAGCAGTTGGCTCTCATCGGAGTGCTCCTCTCGCCAAGGGCTGGGCCGGACGTTGTCTGAGCTGCCGCTTCGTGAGCGTGCCCTCCGGCGTGCCCTCGGAGCGGACGACCTCGCCGGTCTCCATGACCTGCTTGAACCTGCGCAGGTCGTCACGGACGAGCTGGTCGGGGTGCTCTCCCAGGAGGCGGGTGAACGCCGCGGCGGCCGCTCCTCCGGGCGGCGCGTAGTGCAGCGTGACCCGGACCTCCGTGCCCCGGTCGCCGGGCGCGTCGGTGAAGCGGACCGTACCGCTGTTGCCGGCGATGAGCCCATGGGTCACGTGCCAGGCGATCAGCTCGCTCGGGCGGTCGTCGATGATCTCGGCCTCCCACTCGAGGTTCCTGCCGAGCGGGCCCGTGGCCCTCCAGTGGGAACGCCCGTCGCCGAGGTCACGGACGGTGACGAGGTGGATCATGAACTCGGGGAGGTTCTCCACGTCGTGCCAGAAGCGATAGACCTCGTCGCGCGGCCGGTTGACGGTGATGGCGGCGTGCACGGTGCTCCTGCGGACGCGCTCCAGATCCCGGCGCCGGCTCCCGCGCACCGCGGCGTACAGGTCGACCGCGGTGATCCCGGCGACCCCCATGGTCACCGCCAGGACCCGATTGCGTCGGAGGCCCGTCCGGTTCGAGGCCGCCAGGCCCAGGGTGGTCAGGTCCAGGACATCGCCCGCGACCCGGGTCCACACGAGCGGGCCGGGCAGCCGGCTGCCCAGCAGCAGCGCCGCGTGCGCCAGCTCTCGTACGCCCACCAGGCGCACCATCGTGCGCGCCGTCCTCGAGTCGTCCAGGCCGCAGATCCGGCTCACGACGTCGGAGGCGGTCAGCGGTGCGATGCCCAGACCGAGGCTGGCCAGTCCCAGGGTGCGAGCGAGGCGATTGGCTCTGCGCCGATCTTCATCAGTCATGTTCTTCACCTGCCGATTCGCCGTGATCGCGGCAGGTTCGCCGCGGCCGGCCGCGGCTAAGGTCGTCGGCCCACGGCCGGAGACGCTCCAGAGAAGAAAATGGAGCCTACGAAACCCGGCCCTACCCCCCGTTATGTCGGTTTAGTGGGTGGTTTACGTAAAGATCGGCTGATTCGGGGTCACCGGCGCTCGGCCACCAGGAGCATGAAGATCGCGGTTGGGAACCCCGTCCGCCACCACGGGTCGCTCTCGAGCTGCTCGTCCGTCGGGTGCGGCTCCCGCAGGTCCGCGATGACGAACCCGGCGTCCCGGAGGGTCTTGGAGTAGAACTCCAGCGGGCGGAGCCAAGAAGTGATCTTCGAGGGCGAGCGGAGCCCGTCGACCATGAAGTGCTGATCGATGCCCCGCCCGGCGAAGTACTCCGCCGCGGGCACGCTCGTGCTCGCGCCCCGCTCGGCGTTCCCGGTGTAGAAGCAGGGGTGCAGCGTGAGGATCACCAGCCGCCCGCCGCTCCTGAGCACCCGGCCGAACTCCCGGATCGCCCGGGACGGATCGTGCAGGTGGCTGAACAGGTGGTTGCACACCACCAGGTCGAAGGACTCGTCCTCCAACGGCAGTTCGTCGACGCTCGCCCGGGTGAACGAGGCGGAGCCGGCGCCCTCGACCGGCAGATCGTCCGCTGCGTCGACCAGGCCCTGGCAGGCGTCGACACCGATGACCTGGGCGCCACGGGACGCCAGGGTGCGGGCGAGGTACCCTTCGCCGCAGCCGGCGTCCAGGACCCGCAGGCCCGCGCAGCGGCCGACCGCGTCGAGGACGGCCCGGTCGGTCAGCTCGGTGCGGTACCGGTCACGGCGCTCCCGGATCACCTTCACCCAGTAGTCGGTGTTCGCTTCCCACCGCTCCCGGGTCAAGTCTGCGACGTCTTGGTACGTCCTGCCCATTCGTCCCCCCTCTGGCATGGTCACACCACGCCCTTGAGCTGCCGCACCAGATCATTGCAGGCGGCCCGGATTCGTTTGTCCCGGCAAGCGGCGGCGCGTTGCTGGAGTGTCGTGATCAGTTCGGTGATCCGCCGCCCGAAGGTCGGGTCGCGGCGAAGCGCGAGCGGAAGGTACGTCGACACGAGGTAGTACAGGTACGCGTCGTTGTAGGTCTTGATCTCCCGCAGCACCTCGACCGCCGTGTTCCGCAGCAGGAGCGAGCTGGGCAGGGTGAAGTCGGAGCTGATCCGGCCGTCCCGCGTATAGGTCGGAAAGGACCATTCCTCCAGCGCGGCGTACACCGGTGTGCGCTCCAGCTCCAGACGGTACTTCTCGGCGAGCTCCACGTCATTGGAGCTGATCAGCGCTCCCATCACCACCCCGCGCATCATCAGGGCGCTCTGGCGGCCGGGCGTCTGCAGCCCCAGGTCGGGGTCCGGCGCGCCGGCCACCTTGCTGACCTGGTGGATGAGGATGTTGAGGGTGAGCAGCGAGTGGAACGAGTAGGTCTTGCGGCCCAGCCGCGGGGCCAGGTCGATCGACGCCTCGACGAGACGGCGCGGATCGCCCAGCAGACCCTGTCCCGGCTCTGCGGAGAACAGCGCCTCGAGCGCGCGGTCCTGCTCCCGGCCCCAGAAGCGGGCGAGATACGAGGAGACCCGCTGGCTCGGGCCGTCGCGCACGATGTACAGGGCGGCCTCGAGGGCGTTCAGCAGGAGCTGGCGGGAGACCGTCGAGTTCTCCAGCGCGTCCAGGTTGACGGACAGCCCTTCGGCCTGGAGGTTCGCGATGAGCGTCGTGCGCCGCTTCAGCAGCGCGTGCGCCATCGCGTATTCGGCGATCCCCGGCACCGACGACATCAGGCTCTGCAGCGACCGGCCGCTGACGCGATCCAGCCAGTCGCCGTTGTCCCACAAACGAAAGATCGTGCTCTCGTCGAGCCCGGAGAAAACCGCCACATCGGACATCGTCAGCCCGATGTCCTGCGCGATTTCGGAGAGAGGCTTCGGGTCGCTTTCGGCTGGCATCACGCGCTCGGGAATTCGCACTCGCTGGCGCATCGATCCTATCCGGCATCTGCGGATAGCACGATGAATCCGCCCGGATCACTATTGAGCGCTTTCCGGGGAACCCTCCCACCTGGGCGTTCCCGATGAAAGTCAGGGTGCGCGGCCCCGGCCCGGAACGGCGCCACTTCGGCGGTCCGGTCCTCAACGCCTGCGGCCCACGCAGCCGATGAGGGGTACGGCGTCGGCCGCCTCCGGCTCTCCTCCGGAGCGCGACAGCGGTAGGCCGGCCGGGTAGGGGGCGACCGGATCGAGGCCGTGGGCGATCCGCGCGATCTCGAAGCGGCTGCGCGGGATGAACGAGAGCCCCGCCTCCTCATACAGGTCGGCGACCGCCTCCAGGTCCGGCGTGCGCTCGACGTGGGAGACCACCACGTGGCTGCCGGTGGGCAGGTAGCGCACGAGCTCGTCCACGATCCGGCGCGGGTTCCCCGGCACGAAGGGCAGGACGTTCAACAGGAAGACGGCCACCGGCTCGGTCAGGTCGAGCAGCCGCAGCAGGTCCGGATCGCCGAGCACCGTCGACGGCTCACGCAGGTCGGCCTCGTACACCCCGACACCGCCGTCCACGGCCATCAGGGCACGTGCGTGGGTCAGCACCATGGGATCGTTGTCGACGTAGGCGACACGGCAGTCCGGGTCGATCTCCCGGACGGTCTCGTCCAGGTTGATCTCCGTGGGCAGCCCGCAGCCGATGTCGAGGAACTGCCGGATGCCCCTCTCCGCGGCCAGGAAACGGGCCGTACGGTGCAGGAAGCCCCTGTTCACCTGCACCAGCCTGGCGATGACGGGCGCCTCGCGCAGCGCGCGTTCGGCCAGGTCCCGATCGACCGCGAAGTTGTCCTTGCCCCCGAGGTAATAGTTGTCCACGCGGGCGACGTTCGGCGCGGCCGCGTCGATCCCGCCCGCGGCGGCGTCCTCGTACGCCTCTTCCGGTTCGTACGGCCACGCCCGGTCGAACGCTGAGCGCCGCATGCTGACGACCGATCCCATGACAGACAGCCTTACGCGTCCGAAGAATTCCGTCATGGGTCCTTGCGTGCGTGCAAAACCCCCATGGCACGCTGCGGCTTGACCGGTGTGGGGTCGTTCCGATGAACCGGAGCCGACTGAGGGGCCCGGTAACGGTCTATCTGTGGCTGGAGAAAGGCCGTTACCGAAATACGCGTTTCCTAGGTCCGGTCGGCGCGGATGGCCCGCAGGGTCTGCCGGGCGCGGGCGCGGGCGCGGGCGCGGGCACGGCCGCCGGGTCGGCCGGATCTCACCGGACGAGGGTTCGGCGGCCGCGCCGACCACCGGGTAGCCCCGGTGGTCGCCCGGGCTGCGCAGCGGGTATGCCCAGTTTTATGGCCACTCTGCGCTCGTGGGCCGAGACGCCGCGCCACGTACGGACGGTGCGCGGCCGCGGACGGGCGTGGGACGCCATCACGGCACTGCTGCGGTCGGCCCAGGCCGGGCGGTCCGGCGTCGTGCTCATCGAGGGTGAGGCGGGAACGGGCAAGAGCCTCCTGCTCGCGAGCGCCGCCCGCACGGCCGCCGCGCTGGGGCTCTCGACGGCGGCCGGCGGAGTGGGGGAGTTCGGGGAGGTGGCGCCGCTCGAGCCACTGCTGTCCGCGTTCGTCGGCCTGGCGGTCGTGGGCGACGCCGGGCCGGGCGGCCGGCCGGGCCGGCGGCTGCGGATCGTGGGCGAGCTCCGAGCCGAACTGGAGCGACGCGGCGGCGACGGACCCGTGCTGGTGAGCGTGGACGACCTGCAGCGGGCCGATCCGGCCACGCTCGCGGCGGTGCACACGCTGACGCGGACGCTCGTCTCCTGTCCCGTCGTATGGCTGCTGGCCCGCCGCACGACCGGCGGCGCGCTCGAGGCCGACCGCCTGTTCGACCTGCTCGAGCGCGACGGCGCGACGCGGCTCACGCTCGACCCGTTCGACGACGCGACCGTGCGGGAGGTCGTGATCGACATGCTGGGAGCGGTGCCCGACCCGGATCTGCTGGCGCTGGCGGCGGAGACGGGCGGCAACCCGGCGCTGCTGACCGAGCTGCTGACCGGGCTGCGGGACGAGGAGACGGTACAGGTCGTCGACGGGCGCGCGCGCCTGGTGACGCCCCGGATCCCGCAGCGGATCCGGGCCGACCTCAGGCACCGGCTGGGCCAGGTCGGCCCGGGAACGCGTCACCTGCTGAGCGTGGGCGCGGTCCTCGGGCGCTCGTTCTGCCTGGAGGACACCGCCGAGGTGCTCGGCACGACACCGGCCGCGCTCCTGCCCCAGCTCGACGAGGCGTTCGCCGAGGGACTCCTCGTCGCCGCGCCGGAGGAACTGGCGTTCCGGAACGGCCTGCTGTGGCAGGTCGTCACGGACGCGGTGCCGCCGCCGGTCCGGCGGGCGCTGCACCGGCAGATCGGGGACCTCCTGATGGAGCGGGGCGGGAGCGCGGTCCCGGCCGCCGCCGCACATCTCATGCAGGGGGTCCGGGTCGGCGACCCCCGCGCCCTGGCCGCCCTCGACCGGGCGGTCGCCGAGGTGCTCCTGCAGTCGCCCCGGGCCGCGGCGGCGCTGGCCGCGCACGCCCTCCGGCTCACCGATCCGACCGATCCGGCCTGGCCCGCGCGTACCGTGACGGCCGTCCGGGCACTGAGCATGGCGGGCCGGCTGCAGGAGGCCCTCGGTCTCGTGGACTCGGCGCTGATGACGCCCCTGCCCGGCGAGACGTCCGTCCGGCTGCGGTGCCTGCGATCCGCGATCCTGCCCCTGACGGGCCGTACGAGGGAGGCCGCGACCGAGGCGAGCGCTCTTCTCGCCCTCCCGGGGCTGTCCGGCGAACTCCGCGACGAGGCCGAGCTCGTGCTGCTCAACACGCAGGCGGGGATGGGCGACGACGCCGGCGCCCGCGCCCGCGCGGAACGGATCGTGTCCGCGGCGGGTGGCCACGGCGATGCCCTGCTCACCGGGGCGCTGATCACCCTTGCCCTGTCGGAGTGGGGATCGGGGCGGCTGTCCGACGGCCTGCGGCTGGCCCACGAGGCCGTACGGCACGCGAGGTCGGCGGACGCGCGCCGTCTCCATCCACAGATGATCCTGGCGATGCTGCTGATCGACGTTCTCCGCATCGAGGAGGCTCGCGCGGTGATGGAGAGCGCGGGGGAGGAGGCCGAGACCGCCGGCCACCTGGCCTGGGCGGCGGCGCCCGCGGTCCTTCGCGCCCGCATGCACCTGGCCGCGGGGCGGTTCCACGACGCCGCCGCCGAGGCGGAGGCGGGCCTGGCGATCATCGGCCCGCTCGGACCGCACGTGCTCACCTCGCACCTACTCTCGGTGCTGGCCACAGCGACGCTGCGGGCCGGTGACCTGCGCGCGGCCCGGAGCTACGCCGAAGGAGAGCGGCCGCCGCTGTGCCACTGCGGCTCACCGTACGCCGACGCGCGGCTCCTCCTGGCCCGGGCGCAGGTCGCCGTGGCCAGTGAGGGCGCGGCCGCGGCGGCGGAGACGGTCGGGCGGCTCTGCGACGATCTCGCGACGCAGCGATGGACGCTGATCAGCGAACCCACCGCGGCGCCATGGCTCGTACGGACGGTGCTCGCCCTGGGCGACCGGGGGCGCGCCCGTACGGTCGTCGCGGCGATGGACCGGCTGGCCGGCGACCATCCCGCCTTCACCGGCATCGGTATCACCGCCGCGCACGCCCATGGCCTGCTCGATCGGGACCGAGGAGCGCTCGAGCGCGCCGCCGCCGAGCACGCCGATCCGTGGGCGCGCGCCTCGGCGGCGGAGGACCTGGGCATGTTGATCACGGAGGAGTGCCCCGCCCTGCGTCGGGACGCCGTCGCGGGCCTGGACACGGCGCTCATGGCCTACACGGCTCTCGGGGCGGCCCGGGACGCGGCGCGGGTGCGCCGCCGACTGCGGCGGCTGGGCATCCGGCGCCGGCACTGGAACCAGGCCGACCGGCCGGTCTCGGGCTGGGCGAGCCTCACCGACACCGAACGCAGCGTCTCCGCGCTCGTCGCACAGGGCCTGACGAATCGCCAAGTGGCGGACCAGCTGTTCATGAGCGCCCACACGGTCGCCTTCCACCTGCGCCACATCTTCCGCAAGCTCGAGGTGACGTCCCGGGTCGAGCTGACCCGGCTGACCATGGAGGCGGACACCTGACATCCGCCTCAATGGTCAGCCGCTGAGACGATCGTGGACCAGCCGGACCGCCATGGCGCCCTCGCCCACCGCGGAGGCGACGCGCTTGATCGACCCGCTCCTGACGTCGCCCACCGCGAACACGCCCGGCAGATTCGTCTCCAAGGGCAGCGCGCCGCCGGTGCGGATGAAGCCTTTCTCGTCGAGGTTCACCTGACCGCCGAGCCAGGTGACGCAGGGGTCGGCGCCGATGAAGACGAAGAGAACGCGGGCGTCGAAGACACGCCGCTCGCCGCTCTGGTTGTTCTCGGTGACGACCACCCGCAGCGTGTCGTCGCCTATCAGTTCACGCACCTCGGTGTTCAGGTGGACCTCGATGTTCGGTGAGCGTTCGAGCTGGTCGACGAGGTAGCGCGACATGCTTCTGCCGAGATCGTCGCCGCGGACGAACAGCCGTAGCCGGTTCGCGCGCTTGGCGAGGTACAGCGCCGCCTGGCCGGCCGAGTTGCCGCCCCCGACGATCGCGACGGGCAGCCGCTCACACATCAGTGCCTCGACCTCGGTGGCGGCATAGTAGACGCCGTACCCTTCGAACCGCTCCAGGTTCGGAACGTCGAGTCGGCGGTAGCGAGCGCCGGTTGCGATGATCACTGTGCGGGCCCTGATCCGTCCGCCGTTCCCGACCGAGACGGCGTACTGTCCGTCCAGGATTTCCAGGCCGGTCGCCTCCACCGGGACGCCGAGCCGCGCGCCGAACTTCTCGGCCTGGATGACCGCCCGCTCGGCGAGTTCGGCGCCGGAGACGCCCGAGGGGAAGCCGAGATAGTTCTCGATACGGGATGAGGTGCCCGCCTGTCCGCCGGTGGCGATCGCGTCGAGGACGGCCGTGCGCAGGCCTTCCGACGCGCCGTACACGGCCGCGGCGAGTCCGGCCGGACCGGCTCCGACGATCAGCAGGTCGGCGATGTCCTCCTCGACCGGTGCGGCCGGCCCGACCAGCCGGGCCAGCTCGGCGTTGCTCGGGTTGCGCAGGAACCGATGGTCGTTCAGGATCACCACGGGCGTATCGGCCGGCGTGACGTGCAGACGCCGCAGGGCCTTTTCGGCCTCCTCGTCCTCCTCCAAGTCGATCCACCGGTGTGGCAGCCGGTTGCGCGCGGCGAAGTCGCGTAGCCGCCGGGTGTCCGGCGAGAAGCGCGAGCCGATGATCCGCAGACCGGCGCCCTGCTCGATCAGCAGCGACCGTCGGATGAAGTAGGCGCGCAGGATCAGGTCGCCGAGAATCGGGTCCCGGGCCACCAGCGCGCGCAGGCGTTCCACCGGGACCCGCAGAACCTCGCCGGGTTCGCCGACGACCGCGCCGACCAGTATGGAGTGCCCGGACAGCAGGCTGATCTCGCCGAGAAACCGGCCGGGTCCATGGACCCGGATCACCGCGTCCCCGTCGAGGATCGCGACCTTGCCCTCCAGGACCACGAAGAAGTCGTAGTCGCGCTCGCCCTGGCGGAACAGGAACTGGCCCTGCCGAGTCGGCATGCGCTCCCCGTACCCGGACAGGCGTTCGATCTGCCCGGGGTCCAGGCGCGGGTACGCGCCGTTGAGGTCAGGCGTCTCCTGCAAGGGCCTTCTCCACCCACGCGCGCAGGGCCGGGGCCGGTGCGGCGCCGGCCTGGCGGGCGACGATCTTTCCGTCGCGGAGGATGAGCAGGGTCGGCACGGCCTGGACGGCGAAGCGCTCCTGGAGCTTGGGCGCCCGGTCGATGTCGACCTTCACGAGCTTGATCCGGCCGGCCATGTCGCGGGCGAGCTGTTCGAGCGCCGGGCTGACCATGCGGCACGGGCCGCACCAGGTCGCCCACAGGTCGACCACGACGGGCAGCGAGGCGCGTTCGGCGACGTCGGCGAAGTCGTCGTCGCCGGCGTCGGTGACCCACGGGAGCGGCTGGTGACAGTTCCCGCAGTTCGGGACGCCGTCGGCCACGGCCGGCACGCGGTTCTTCGTGCCGCAGTGCGGGCACTGGACGATCATCTGTCCCCCTCGCGGTTCTCGTAGGAGATGACCAGCTCCTCGTTCTCCAGTCCCACGCGGATGACCGCGCCGTCCAGGATCTCCCCGGACAGCAGCGCCCGCCCGATCCGGGTCTCGACCTCGCGGGCGATGAACCGCCGCAGCGGCCGGGCGCCGTACACCGGGTCGAAGCCCTGCCGGGCGATGAAGGCGCACGACTCCGGCGTGACCTCCAGGGTCATCCGGCGGTCCGCGAGGCGGGACCGCAGGTCGTTGAACATCAGGTCGACGATCTGCTCGATCTCGCGGTGCGTCAGCGGCTTGAACAGCACGACGTCGTCCACGCGGTTGAGGAACTCCGGCCGGAAGTGCGACCGCAGGGCGCCCATCACGGCCTCACGGGCGTCGGGCTTGATCTCGCCCTCCCCGGTGACGCCGTCGAGCAGGAACGCCGAGCCGATGTTCGAGGTCATTATGAGCACGGTGTTGCGGAAGTCGACGGTACGTCCCTGCGCGTCGGTGAGCCGACCGTCGTCCAGGACCTGCAGCAGCGTGTTGAACACGTCGGCGTGGGCCTTCTCGATCTCGTCGAGCAGCACCACGGAGTACGGCTTGCGCCGGACGGCCTCGGTGAGCTGGCCGCCCTCCTCGAAGCCGACGTAACCGGGCGGGGCGCCGACCAGGCGGCTGACCGTGTGCCGCTCCTGGTATTCGCTCATGTCGAGCCGGACCATGTTCTCCTCGGTGTCGAACAGCGCCTCGGCCAGCGCCTTGGCCAGCTCGGTCTTGCCGACCCCGGTCGGGCCGAGGAAGATGAACGAGCCGATCGGGCGGCGCGGGTCCTTGATCCCGGCGCGGGCCCGGATGATCGCGTCGGTTACGGCCTGCACGGCCTCGTCCTGGCCGACGACGCGCTCGTGCAGGACCTCGTCGAGCCGGAGCAGCTTCTCCCGCTCGCCCTCCTTCAGGCGGCTCACCGGGATCCCGGTCCAGCGGGACACGATGTCGGCGATCTCGTCCTCGGTCACGACCTCGAGCAGCAGCCGCCGGCCGCCCTGCTTGTCGGACAGCCGCTCCTCCTCGGCCTGCAGCCTGCGTTGCAGTTCCGGCAGCAGGCCGTGGCGCAGTTCGGCGGCCCGGTTCAGGTCGTAGTTGCGTTCGGCCTGGTCCGCCTCCCGGCGCACCCGTTCGATCTCCGACCGCAGCTCCTGGGCCTTGCGCAGGGTCTGCCGCTCGGCCTCCCACTGGGCGCGCATCGCGTCGGCCTCGGCCTTGAGATCGGCCAGCTCCTTGCGCAGGTTTTCCAGGCGCGACCGGCTGGCCGGATCGTCCTCCTTGGCCAGCGCGGCCTCCTCGATCTCCAGCCGCATCACGCGCCGGGTGAGCTCGTCGAGTTCGGCCGGCATCGAGTCGATCTCGGTGCGCAGTTTCGCCGCCGCCTCATCCACCAGGTCGATGGCCTTGTCCGGCAGGAACCGGTCGGAGATGTAGCGGTGGCTGAGCGTCACCGCCGCGACGATCGCGGAGTCCTGGATCTTCACGCCGTGGAAGACCTCCAGGCGCTCGCGCAGGCCACGGAGGATCGAGATCGCGTCCTCGACGGAGGGCTCGTCGACCATGACGGGCTGGAAGCGGCGTTCGAGGGCGGCGTCCTTCTCGATGTGCTTGCGGTACTCCTGAACCGTCGTCGCGCCGATCATGTGCAGCTCGCCGCGGGCGAGCATGGGCTTGAGCATGTTGCCGGCGTCCATCGCGCCCTCGGCCGCGCCCGCCCCGACGACCGTGTGCAGTTCGTCGACGAACAGCAGGATCCGCCCTTCGGCGGACTTGACCTCGGTCAGCACGGCGTTGAGGCGCTCCTCGAACTCCCCCCGGTACTTCGCGCCCGCCACCAGCGACCCCATGTCGAGCTGGAACACGGTCTTGTCCCGCAGCCCCTCGGGCACGTCGCCCTGGTCGATGCGCTGGGCGAGCCCTTCGACGATCGCGGTCTTGCCGACGCCCGGGTCGCCGACGAGGACCGGGTTGTTCTTGGTCTTGCGGGAGAGGATCTGCACCGTTCGGCGGATCTCGCTGTCCCGGCCGATGACCGGGTCCAGCCTGCCGGACTTCGCCTCGGCGACCAGGTCCCGGCCGTACTTGGTCAGCGCCTCGTACGCGGCCTCGGGCGTGGCGGAGGTCACCCGCTGGCTGCCGCGGACCTTGGTGAGCTCCTGGAGGAACTGGTCGCGGCTGACGCCCTTGATGACACCGTCCTCGATGAGCGCCAGGACCAGGTGCTCGACGGAGACGTACTCGTCCTTCAGCCGCTTGGACTCGCGATCGGCGGTGTCGAGCAGGCGGGAGAGCCGCTGGGTGACGTAGACCTGGCCGGGCGTGGCGCCCGGGCCGGTGACCCGGGGACGTTTGTTCAGCTTGGCCTCGGTCTCGGAGCGCAGGAGGTCGAGGTTCACGCCGGCCCCGGCGAGCAACCGGGGCGCCAGCCCCTCCGGCTGGTCGAGCAGGGCGAGCAGGAGGTGCTCGGCGTCGACCTCGGTGTGCCCGAAGCGCAGGGCCTTGGTCTGCGCGTCGTGCAGGGCCTCCTGGGACTTCTCGGTCAGTCGGTTCAGGTCCATGATCGACCTCCGGTGCGTTGCTGAGCGCGATGTCTCTGGGCCGCCTCCAGGGCGGCGATGCGGTCGAGCAGGTCGCAGACCAGGCCGACCGCCGCGTAGTTGAGCGAGAACCCGGTGCGGAGCCGCTGCACGCGTGCGAGGGCGGCGAGCTGCTCGGGGGAGAACCACAGCCCGCCGGAGACGTCACGGTCGGCGTCGACGATGCCCAGCGCGACGAACCGGCGGACCAGCTCGGGGTGGACGTGGGCGTCGCGGGCGAAGGTCTCCAGATCGACCCGTACCGGCCGCATGAGCGCGTATCTCACGATCGTCTCCTTGGATCGAACGACGACTTGGCGGCCAGCTCCTCGAAGAGCCGTCTCTCCTCGGGACTGGGCTGGGGCGGCACTCTGATCTGGACCTCGGCGTACAGGTCGCCCGGAGTACCTCGGGGGTTGGGTAGGCCGCGGCCGCGCAGCCGCAGCCGCCTGCCGCAGGACGAGCCGGGCGGAACCTTCACCTTCGCCTCGCCGCCCGGCGTCTCGACCGGGACCGTGGTGCCGAGCGCCGCCTCCCAGGGAGCGAGCGGCAGCCGTACGGTGACGTCACGGCCGTCGACGCGGTAGGTCGGGTCCGGCCTGATGCGCACGAGCAGGTACAGATCACCCGGTTGCCCGCCGTCGCCGCCGCGGCCGCCCTGCCCGGCGAGCCGGATCCGCTGACCGTCGGTGACCCCGGCGGGGATGTCGACGTCGATGGTCCGGCTGTCGAGGCGGATCGTGCGATGCCCTCCGCGGTAGGCCTCGTCGAGGCCGATCTCCAGCTCGGCCTCCTGGTCGGCGCCGGGCATCGGTCCCCACCCGAAGCCGCCTGGACGGCGTCCCCGCCCGGTGCGGCCGGCGCGTCCTGCGAAGATGCCGCCGAGCAGATCCTCGAGGTCGACCTCCTCGCCCCCCGTACCGAAGCCGCCGAACCCCCCGGCCCCGGCCCCGGCCCCGGCTCCCGCGCGGGCCCGCCCGCCGGCGCCGGCACGGGCACGTGCCCAGGTCTCCGGGTCGACGTCCGGCGGCACCCGCCGGAAGTCCTCGCCGAAGGCGTCGTAGCGCTTGCGTTGTTCGGGGTCGGACAGCACGGCGTACGCCTCCGAGGCCTCCTTGAAGCGGTCCTCCGCGTCGGGGGCCTTGTTGACGTCGGGGTGGTACTTACGGGCGAGCTTGCGGTAGGCGCGCTGGATCTCCTCCTGACCGGCCGTCCTGGGCACACCGAGGATCTCGTAGAAGTCACGGGCCGGAGCCATCGGCCTGCCGCCCCTTCGAGACCACCACCTGCGCCGGACGCAACTGGTTCTCGCCCTGGCCGTAACCGGGACTGGTCACCTGCACGATCGTCCCTTCCGGGGCGTCGGCGTCGGGAATGGTGGCGACCGCCTCGTGCCGGGTGGGGTCGAACAGCCGCCCCGTGTCGTCCTGGCGGGGGTAGCCGAGCCGTGCCAGCAGCGCGAGCGCCTGGTCGCGGACGGCGCGTATCCCTTCGAGGAGGACGTCGGGCTCCGCGCCGGCGTGCTCGATGGCCCGTTCGAGGTTGTCCACGACGGGCAGCCACTCGGCGGCGGTCCTGGCGCGCTCGTCCGACCGCAGCCGTTCGGCGTCGCGGGCGGCGCGCTTGCGGTGGTTCTCCAGGTCCGCGAGCGCGCGCTTCCACCGGTCCTCCAACTCGGCGAGCCTCGTCGCCAGGCCGGCGTCCTCTGCCACCGGTTCGTCCGGCCGCATGTCACTCATCGGTCGTGAACTCCGCGTCGATCACGTCGTCGTCGCCTCCGGCGGGCCCGCCCCCAGCGGCTCCGCCACCGGCGCCCGGTCCGCCGGGGCCGCCCGGTCCGCCGGGGCCGCCCGGTCCGGCCGCGCCCGGTCCGGCGCCGGCCGTCGCGATGCCGAGTCCGTGGTAGACCTGCTGCAGTTCGGCGGTCAGGGACCGGAGCCGCTCGATCGGCACCTCCAGCTTGATCGCCTCGCGGGCGTCCATCACGAGCATCTCGGCCCGCGCCTTCTCGTGCGCCGGCACGGCGTCCCCGAGCTCCTGGACCCGCTTCTCCACCTGGTAGGCGACCGAGTCGAGCGCGTTGCGAGCGTCGATCACCTCGCGCAGTCGCTCGTCCTCGGAGCGGTGCTGCTCGGCGTCCTGGATCATCCGCTCGATCTCGGACTGGTCGAGGTTGGTGGTCTCGCTGATGGTGACCGTCTGCTCGACGCCGGTGTCCTTGTCCCGCGCGGAGACGTTGAGGATTCCGTTGGCGTCGATGTCGAAGGTCACCTCGATCTGCGGTACGCCGCGTGGGGCGGGCCGGATGTTCTCCAGCCGGAACCGTGCGAGGACCCGGTTGTCGGCGGCGCGTTCGCGTTCGCCCTGCAGGACGACGACGTCCACCGCGGTCTGGTTGTCCTCGGCGGTGCTGAAGGTCTCCGTGCGGCGGGCCGGGATCGTGGTGTTCCGTTCGATGATCTTGGTCATGACGCCGCCGAGCGTCTCCAGGCCGAGCGACAGCGGGGTGACGTCCAGCAGGACGACGTCCTCCACCTCGCCCTTGATGACGCCGGCCTGGGCGGCCGCGCCGAGGGCGACGACCTCGTCCGGGTTGACCGTCATGTTGGGGTCCTTGCCGCCGGTCATCCTGCGGACGAGCTCCTGCACGGCCGGGATGCGGGTGGACCCGCCGACGAGGATGACCTCGTCGATGTCGTTCGCGGTGGTCTTCGCGTCGGCCATCGCCGTCTGCACCGGGCCCTTGGTGCGCTCGATGAGGTCGCCGGTGATCTGCTCGAACGTCGAGCGCCTCAGCGTGGTGTTCAGGTGCTTGGGGCCGGTCGCGTCCGCGGTGACGAACGGTAGGTTGATCGTCGTCTGGGTCACCGAGGACAGCTCGACCTTTGCCTTCTCCGCGGCCTCGAACAGGCGCTGCAGCGCTTGGGGATCCTGGCGCAGGTCGATGCCGGTGTCCCGCTGGAACTCATCGGCGAGGTGATCGACGATCCGGCGGTCGAAGTCGTCACCGCCGAGATGCCCGTCACCGGCGGTCGCGAGGACCTCCACGACGCCTTCACCGATGCTGAGCAGACTCACGTCGAACGTCCCGCCGCCCAGGTCGAAGATCAGCACCGTCTCGTTCGCGCCCTTGTCCAGCCCGTAGGCCAGCGCGGCGGCGGTCGGCTCGTTGATGATCCGCAGGACCTCCAGGCCCGCGATCTTCCCCGCGTCCCGCGTGGCCTGGCGCTGGGCGTCGTTGAAGTACGCGGGGACCGTGATGACCGCCTCGGTCACCCGCTCCCCGAGGAACTTGCCCGCGTCGTCGGCGAGCTTGCGCAGCACGAGTGCGGAGATCTCCTCCGGCGCGTACATCTTGCCGCGGACGTCGAAGCGCACCGCGCCGTCCGGACCGGACACCACGTCGAAGGAGACCGCGTTTATCTCGCTGGCCACCTCGTCGTACCGGCGGCCGATGAACCGTTTCGCCGAGTAGATCGTGCCCTTGGGGTTGAGAATCGCCTGCCGGCGCGCGAGCTGCCCGACCAGACGCTCACCCTGCTCGGTGAAGGCCACCACGGACGGCGTCGTACGCGATCCCTCGCTGTTGGGGATCACGGTGGGGTGACCGTCCTCGGTCGTGGCGATCACCGAGTTCGTCGTGCCGAGATCGATTCCGACTGCCTTAGCCATTCCTTCCTCCTCGACCGGTCCGCCGGGTTTCCGGTCTTCGGCCGAACGCCGGGACCGGCCGCATCGCTCAGTCCGAGATCTCTATTCGTCGTTGTCTCTCCGTCGTCGACCTGGGAACCCGCACGGTCAGCACGCCCTCCGAGAGGCTCGCTTGCACGCCGTCGGGATCGATCTCGCCGGGCAGGTGCGTGCGAAGCTCGAACCGGCCGGTCCGCCGTTCTCTCCGGCGGAACAGGCCGCGCCCCTCCCGCTCGACGATGTCGCCCGTGATGACCAGCTCGCGGTCCTCCAGCTCGATGTCGACCGCGTCCTTGCGCACACCGGGCAGCTCGGCCTCGATGACGTACGCGTCCTTGGTTTCGTACACGTCCGCGAGCGGCACCCAGGGGAGCTCCTCCCCGAGACCGCCGAACGCGGCGTTCAGCAGCTCGCCCATCTGGTCGTAGACGTCGGCGAACTCTCCTGACCTGCCCGAGAGGGCGGTGCCGGGCTGATGCCGGCGTGTCATCGGCGGTGCCATGGCTCAGACCTCCTCGCCTCCTGGCTAAAAGCTGGCCTCCTGGCTGAAAACGCCTTCACCTTCGAAACTCGCTCTTCAAACAGACCGCCACATCCTCCGACCTGGTAGACATCACGCCTCCGGCCGGAGCGGTCGCGGCCGGCGCGGGTCTAGAGCAGGAGATCGAACACGCGGGTGACTCGCTCCCAGTGCTCGGTGTGCGGGTTCTTCAACTTCGTGTCGATGAGCTTGAAAGCGCGGGCGAGCGCCACCGTCAGCCCGCCCGCGAGCTCGGGGAGCCTTCCCTCGGTCTCCTCCGCGACGGCCAGGTCGAGCGGAGGGTGCTTCGCGAGTCGCTCGAGCAGGGACTCGACGTCGATCGCCTCGTCGAGCCTGCGGAACTCGTGGACGCACTCCTGCAGCCCCTTCGTCACGGGCAGGTCGTGTGGCTGGATGACATCACGGGCGTTCGCCTTGGCGTGCGCCTGGCCGATCAGGAGCAGGTCGTGGATCTTGCCGTCGACGAAGTCGTCGTAACGTTTGAGATCGTCCTTGTCGACGTCCAGGCTCGCCGCCGCTCGGAAGAGACGCTGGAACTGGGGTATGCCGGTCGGGGGCATGGATACCACCTCCCAGTGTCGAGCCTGGACCGCGGAGGCCGCGCCCGGCATCCCACATCCGGGTAGGTCGAAGGCGGGTGTCGGGTACGGGCCGGTGCCGGCGTGTCTCAGTTCCGGATCTCAGTCCCGGAACGACCCGGCGACCCGCGCGAACTCGTCCAGGACCCGCCGGGTCTCCTCGGCCGGGACCGTCGGCAGGTCGAACAGCACGCGCTCGACACCGGCCTCCGCCAGCCGGGCGACCACCTCACGGTCGGCGGGCACGGCGTAGACGGACACGGGGAGGTGCCCCCGGCCGACCTCCGTCGCGCGCCGCTCCAGCTCGGCGGTCCTGCGGGTGATTTCGTCGGTGCCCAGCCCGTAGGTCGGCATCCAGCCGTCGCCGTACTCCAGGACCCGGTCCAACGTCGTTGGCCCACTGCCGCCGACCAGGATCGGCGGATGCGGCCGCTGCACCGGCTTGGGCCAGCAGTAGATCGGGTCGAAGTTCACGAACCGGCCGTGGAACTCGGCCTCGTCCCGGGTCCAGATCTCCCGCATCGCGAGGATTCGTTCCCGCAGCAGTTCGACGCGGGTCCTGGGATCGGTACCGTGGTCGCGCATCTCCTCGCGGTTCCACCCGGCCCCGACTCCGACGACGACCCGACCGGCCGAGACACGGTCCAGACTCGCGATCTCCTTGGCCGTCACGATCGGGTCGCGCTCGACGAGGAGGAGGATGCCGGTGCCGACCAGAAGCCGCTCGGTCGCCTCGGCCGCGGACGTGAGGGCCACGAAGGGATCCAGTGTCCGGTAGTACTTCCGGGGCAGTTCGTCGCCCTCCGGCCACTGCGACTCCACCTTCACCGGAATATGCGTGTGCTCGGCGACGAACAGGGACTCGAAACCGCGCTCCTCGAGCACGCGTCCCAGGTCCGCTGGTGCGATCCCCTCGTCGGTGACGAATGTCGCGACTCCGAACTTCATCAGGCCCCCCGTTCCCCTCAGTGAACCTCTTCCAGGCCCGCCGCACCGCAAACGTCGACGAGCCCGCGCGGAGAGGCCACCTGTCCCCGGTGCGCCGTACCTCATCTGCCCGCACTCGTCAGGGCGGACGGATGATCCACTGCGTGGAACGACCACCCGACGGGGAAGTAAAATCCCGGCAAAGGAGGCGATGGCCCACGATTGCCGCAGGTGACCGAGGGCAAGGGCGGCGCGATGGAGGGCGGTGCGACGCCGAAGGAACGGAGGCGCTGCGATGCCCCAGACCGGATACCACTCCATCGACACCACCGTCGACAAGACGAATCGCATCCTGCACCTGATCGAAGAGTCCTACGACTGGCCGAAGGAGCGGCGTAACCAGTCCTACAACGCCTTGCGCGCGGTACTGCACGCGCTCCGCGATCGACTGACGGTCGACGAGGCCGTCGACTTCGCGGCCCAGCTGCCGATGCTCGTCCGCGGGATGTACTACGACGGATGGCATCCGAGCCAGGTGCCGAAGAAGATGCACAAGGACGAGTTCCTCGACCAGGTACGGACGGAGATGCCGCCGTACGAGATCCAGGGCGGCACGGAGGGTCTCGTACGCGCGGTCGTGGAGGCGCTCAGGGTCTACATCACCGACGGCGAGTGGGAGGACATCAAGGCGGAGCTGCCGAAGGATCTCGCCGCCATGCTGCCCTAGCGGACCGGGACGTCCGGTGACCTGCCCGATGTGGGGATGCGCCCGGCGGCCGGACGGGGTCATGCGCCGGCGGGGGGACATCCGTCCAGGCCGTGGTTGTGGTGCCAGCAACCACCGGAGGGCTCGGTGTCGAACTCGACGGCGGCGACGCCGTTCCCCCCGAAGTCGTTGTCGTGGACCCACGCGACACCACAGGTCCCGCGATCGGTGATGACCAGCCCGTGGGTCTGGGTCTTGCGCGGTTCGCCGTCCCATACGCGGTTGTCGTGGATCGAGGGACTGTGCACGCTCGCGGCCAGCGCGATGCCGGCTCTGACCTCGGGTGCGTCGGGCAGCCTGTACGGTGCGCCGGGATTCGGCGTGCCCTCGGACCACGCGGTGGCGGCACCGGGACGGGAGGGCGCGAGGATGAGTTCGGTGGCGGTGTTGCCGATCACGATGGCCTGTTGCCCGCCGGCCGTGACCCACTTGCCGACGTGCCCATCCGCGCGCCAGCCGGCCGAGGTGTCCATCAACGAGCGTGCCGTGTAGAACACCGTGTCGCCCTCGCCTTCGGCCGCTGGTTCGCACCGCCGGCCGTTGCTGCGGATCCGGTTGCCGGCGATGTCGGGATCGGCGAGCGCCGACTCGACGAAGATGCCGTCGAGGCCGTTGTCCCAGAACTCGTTGGCATCGATGATCATGTTGGCGGCCGCCTCCTGAGGGCCCGCGGCCAGGTTGTGCTGCCAGTACCCGTAACGGCCGTTGCCGCTGATGCGGTTGCCCGCCAAGGTGTAGGGGCCCGGGGTGTTGCCGATCGCGACACCGTCCCAGACGTTGTCCTCGATGACGCAGCCGGTGATGATCCCGCCGCGCCCGGCGACGGCGGACGTGCCCAGGGCCGAGACGTCGTAGCCGGCCTGATGGTTGCCGATCAGGGTGCATCCGGAGACGACCAGTCCGTCCGTGCCCCAGTCGGAGAGGCCGAAGCGATTTCCCTCCGAGTGACAGCCGATGACACGTATGCCGCGGGGCGGCGGCCATTCCCGGTTCTGCAGTTCGAAGAAGATGCCGTTCGTGCCGTTGCGCACGGTGGTGCATGAGGAGACCGTGCAGCGTTCGATGGAGCCCCAGCCGCCGGTACCGATGCCGATGCCGGCGCCGCCCAGCCACTCGCCGCTGCGCTCAAGCCGCCCGCAATGGACGACCAGCAGGTTCTCGACGAAGGTGTCCTGCAGGAAGTCGCAGCCGAACCCGGTGGCCGGAGTGTCGTGGATGTACAGGTCGCGGAATCTTCCCCGGAGGACGTACTGCAGGCCGAGTCCCTTGGCCAGCACGTCGTACTCGGAGAGGCTCACGCCGGAGCCGTCGATCTCGAAGTGCGCGAAGGTGCAGTCGGCGACGTGGTTGTGGCGACCGGCGCCGTGTTGCAGCGTGGTGAAGTAGGCCAGTGGGGTGGCGGTGGTCGGGTCGCCGGGGTTCGCCAGGGAGAACCGTGTGGCCGCCGGGCCGGCCCCGATCAGGGAGATGCCGCTCCGCCAGACGGTGCCCCGGTCGCGGATCGAATAGCGGCCCGCCGGGCAGAAGATGGTGCGCGGCTGGCCATCGTCCAGGTAGGCGTCCCCGAGCTTGTCGACCAGGTCCTGCAGGGCGGGCTGGTCGTTGGCCTTCCCGTCACCGACCAGCCCGTGCTCGAGCGCGTTGTGGAAGAAAGGGTCTGTGGGCATCAGGAAACCGGATCCAGACGGTCGATGAGGGTGCGGCAACGCTCCTGGTTCTCCCGCGCGCGCTCGCGCAGGTACTGGAAGCGCTGCCGCAGTCGGTCGGTGCACGCGTGCCGTTCGTCCCACAGCCGGTCGAGCTGGGCCAGCAACGGTCCGGCCTGGCTCTTCGCGATGGCGGTCAGCGCCGGCGCGCCGACCGTCTGCGCGAAGTCGAAGACCTTGCCGGCGTACGGCAGGGGCAGCACCGGCACCCCGGCGCAGGCGGCGAAGATCAGGAAGTGCAGCCGCATGCCGACCGCGAATTCCAGGTGCCGCATCAGCCCGGCGATCTGGCCGGGGCTGTAGGGGCGGTTGAGGATCCGCGCGTTCTCCGGCGCGCTCATCGCCGACAGCACCGCGTGCGCGTGGGCGATGTCGCCCCGCTCCATCGGAACGAACACCGCTTGGGCGTTGTATCTGCAGGTCATGAAGTCCGCGATCTCAGCGATCAGACCGTGGTAGGTCCTCTCGTCCAGGTTGTCGGCCGCGCCGCCGGGTTCGCGCACCGAGATCCCGACGAGGCGCGTCTGGGCGTCGATCCCCTCGCGGATCAGCATCTCCTCCGTGAACTCCTCCGGCTCCAGCAGCACCGCCGCGTCGGCGGTCGCCGAGATCTGCCGGGTGATCCCCATCCCCTCCAGGACGAGGATCGACTCCTGATCCCTGACCGTGAGGTCGGTCATCCGGTCGATGACCTCCCGTACGACGTCGATCTCCTCGTGGCCGGTCAGCGGTCCGGCCCCGATCGCGTAGCCGAACGTGGGGATGCCCAACTGGTGCGCCAGGCGTACGGGCCGCATGACCGAGGCCGCGAGGCCGTTGTGCAGGATTCCGCCGCCGCCGAGGACGAGCAGGTCCAGCCCGGCCTCCGCCTCGAGGAGCTGCCCCTGGGAGACCCCGGCGTAGGCCACCGCCGGGATGCCGAAACGGTTCTGGGTGTGTTCTGGGTGACGGCTGAAGACGACCCTTTCCGCAGCCGGTCGTATCTGCCGAAGGCTGTCCAGAACGCAGGCGAGGATGGCTTCGTCGCCGAGGTTCAGGCCCCCGTACGATCCGAGCACTCCGATCCGGAGTTCGTGCCGGTCATCATCCGACATTCGGTTCACCTCCCCTCAGGTCCGGTCAGCCGGACGAGGGACACGGTGTACTACGAGAGGCGTCGGGAGCGGCTCGGCGGGCGGCCTCCGGCGCCGGGGCCACGGTCGGCGCATGACCGCGCCGACCGGGACGAAATCACACACACCATGGTGACGGCAGCGGTGTGCCGCCACATCCTCACTTCAGGTAGCCCCGCGCTCCGGAGGACGACCGTCGGCGCGGCCGGGCGCCGCGTCGTACAAGAGCCGGTGGGCCGGCGCGTGCGCCGCGCGACGGGAGCCGTACCCGGGCGCTCGTCGAGGGCGTCGCGGGACCCGCGTTCTCGACGCGGCGGAGTCCTGCGAGAGACTAGATTCTTATGGTTTCACCGCGTCAGGGATCGTGGTGGGCCGGTGCACGGCGGAAGAGGTGGGTCGGTGGGCGCGGACACAGAGGCTCAGATCACGGATCTGACCGTCCATGATCATGCCTGCCTGACCTTCGGAGAGGCCGAAGAGCTCGCCGATCTGACCGCCGCGTTCGTCCGCGACGGACTGACGGGGGGAGCACGCGTGATCTGGCTCAGCGATACCCCGCACGAGGCGGTGGCCGAGCTGGGCCGGCGCGGATTCGACCCCACGGATGTCCCGGGCCGGCCGGCCCGGGACGGGACCGGGCCGATCACGGTGGTCGGCTGCCAGGAGGGCCTGACGGCCGGTCGCGCGTTCGACGTCGGACGGGCCGTTGGCTGGCTGCGCGAACAGGTGGAGCTGACCCGCCGGAAGGGCTATCCGGCGCTGCGGATCGCCCTGGACATGGGATGGGCGTTGCGGCCGATCGCCGGCATCGAGCAACTCCCCGCCTTCGAGCAGGAGATCGCCGTGATGGTCGGCGAGCCGGCGAAGCGGACGGCCGACGGCCGCGGTGCCGGGAGCGAGACCACCGGCGCGCTGTCGGTGCTGTGCCAGTACGACCGGGACCGGTTCGACCCCGTCACCCTCGCCTCGGTCGCGCCGTTCCACACGCATTCGGTCGCGGCGGCCACCTACCACGACGACGAACTGCTGCGGATCTGCCGCCAGTACGCGCCACCTGGAATCCGCATCGCCGGCCAGATCGACGTACAGGCCCAGGAGCCGCTCTCGCTGGCGTTGGCCGAGGCGATCCGGGTCGACGGCGACATCACCGTCAACATGGCGGATCTCACCTTCATCGACGTGTCCATCACCCGCCTGATCCTGGAGGTGGCCCGCAGCATCCCGCGATCCCGCCGCATGATCCTGCACTGCCACCCGGCGATCGAGTCCCGGTTCGTGATCCTGGGCGCCGCCGACCTGCCGAATGTCGATGTGAGCCGACGATGACGCACGACGCTCCGCACGATCCCCGCCGCCCCGACCTCGGGAGCGGGGAGAAGAGTGAACCATCGAGCACGATCGGCGCGGCGCCGGAGCAGGCCGAGCCATCAGAGCCGCCGATCCTGGACCAGGTCTTCGACGGCGACTCCCTGTACGCGCTGCGTTCGGCGGTCGAGGCGCACGCGGTCGCGGCGGGCATGCCGCAGGGCCGGGCGGAGGACGCCGTGATCTGCGTGCACGAGCTGGCCACCAACGCCATCCGGCACGGCGCCGGGACCGGACGGGCACGCGTCTGGCACCTTTCCGGGCGCCTCCGCTGCCAGGTCGACGACGAAGGCGCGCCGTCGGCCGCGTCACCACCTTCCGACGGTGACCCCACCGACCGGTGGCCCTATCAGCGCGGGCACGGCCTGTGGCTGATCCGCTGCGCCGCCGACGCCGTCAGCCTCCGCTCCGACCGGACCGGTACCCACGTCGTCCTGACGTTCGCGCTGCCCGAGCCCGGGCCCCGCCCGCCGTTCCGCCTGACCACCCGAGCGGTGCGGGACGGCACACCGGCGGGCCGGCCGCGGCTGATCCTCACCGCGACCGGAGATTTCGATCGGAAGGCGGGAGCCGAACTCCTCGGCACCGCCACCGACCTGATGGCCGACTCCCGCGCGGAGCTGATCCTCGACCTGCGCGCGGTCGCCTACTGGGACACCGCGGGAATCGCCGCGCTGTCCGGTCTGCAGCACCGCGTCGAGCAGGATCCGGCCGCGCGGCTCACCGTCGTCCTGGGGGAATCCTCGCTGCGCGAGTGCCTCCGGCACGCCGGCCTCGCCGACCGGCTCCTCCTCGTCGCCGACCTCGGTGACCTCGGTGACAGCGCCGACCAGGATGGTGCCGACCATGCCGGCGGCCCCGCCGAACCGCCGGAGGACACCGGCCCGGCGCGCTGAACCTCCGGCGCCGGTCGCGGTCGACGGCCGCCGGGAACGCTCCCTGTCACGACGGCTCACGCCCGTCGGCGGGACGTCGCAGACTCGGATATATCGGCGTACCGTGCGGGTCGTACCCCTGGACGGGAGGAGCGGGAATGACCGAGGTCGAGCACGTCGACGTGCTGATCATCGGTGCCGGGCTGTCCGGCATCGGTGCCGCCCACCACCTCCAGGAGGCGTTTCCCGGCAAGACGTACCGGATCCTGGAGGCACGGGACGCGATCGGCGGGACCTGGGACCTGTTCCGGTACCCCGGCGTCCGGTCGGACTCGGACATGCACACCCTCGGCTACCGGTTCCGGCCCTGGGGCCGGGCGAAGGCCATCGCGGACGGGGCGTCGATCCTGCGCTACATTCGCGACACCGCCGCCGAGGCGGGGGTCGATCGGCACATCCGCTTCGGGCACCGGGTCGTATCCGCGGAGTGGTCGAGCGAGGAGGCCCGCTGGACGGTCGAGGCCGTGCACGACGGCGCGCCGGTCCGGCTCACCTGCGGTTTCCTTTACTCCTGCAGCGGCTACTACCGCTACGACGCCGGCCACATGCCGGAGTTCCCGGGCGTGGAGCGGTTCGGCGGCACGGTGGTGCACCCCCAGCACTGGCCGGAGGATCTCGACTACACCGGCAAGAAGGTCGTGGTGATCGGCAGCGGCGCGACCGCGGTCACGCTGGTGCCGGCCATGGCCGAGCAGGCCGCGCACGTGACGATGCTGCAGCGCTCGCCCACCTACATCATGGCGTTGCCGGCCGAGGATCCCATTGCGAACAGGCTGCGGCGTCTGATCGGGAGCCGCCGCGCGTACCCGATCGTGCGGTGGAAGAACGTCGTGGTGATCACGCTGCTCTACCGGCTCAGCCGCCGCCGTCCGCGGCTCGTCAAGTCGGTGATCCGGAAGGGGCTGCTCCGGCGGCTGCCGCCGGGCTACGACGTCGACACCCACTTCACGCCCCGCTACCAGCCCTGGGACCAGCGGATGTGCTTCGTCCCCGACGGCGACCTGTTCCGGGCCATCCGTCGTGGGCGCGCCTCGGTGGTCACCGACCGGATCACGGAGTTCACCCGGACGGGGCTTCGCCTGGAATCGGGCGCCGAGCTGGACGCGGACGTCGTCGTCACCGCCACGGGTCTGCGGCTGCTGGCCTTCGGCGGCGTACGGCTCGCCGTCGACGGCCGCGAGGTCAGGCTGCCGGAGACGATGACCTACAAGGGCATGATGCTCAGCGGCGTGCCGAACTTCGTCTTCACCATCGGCTACACGAACGCCTCCTGGACCCTCAAAGCCGACCTCGTCAGCGAGTACGTCGTCCGGCTGCTGCGGCACCTCGACGCCCACGGCTATGACCAGTGCGTGCCGCGCAACGACGATCCGACGGTCACCCCACGCCCCCTTCTGGACTTCCAGTCCGGTTACGTGCTGCGCTCCGTCGACGAGTTCCCCAAGGCGGGCTCACGTGCCCCATGGCGGCTCGGCATGAGCTACGCGCACGACCTGGTCACCTTTCGGTATCGCGCCATCGACGACGGCGCCCTGCGGTTCTCCCGCCGGCCCGCCGCCTCCACGGCCGGCCGCCGCGCCGGCTGACCTCCCGCCGGCCGGGATTGGCGGCGAACCACGCCGACCGGGTAACGGGATCGCCTCCGACGCAGATCGACCGCAGGAAGGCTCGAATCCACCACTCCCGGCCGGACGGCGGGGAAGCGTTAGGAGAAGACGAATGGCGCTGAGCGCTCAGACGATGACCGATGAACAGCGCAAGGCGGTGGCGCTGGAGTACCTCAAGCGCCTCGACCGCGGCGACGACTTCTTCGACCTGTTCGCCGACGACGCGCAGGTCTACTTCCCCAAGTGGGGCGTCGCGACCGGCATGAAGGAGATCAAGCGGCTGTTCGCCGACGTCGGCGGCATCCTCGCCGCGATCGAGCACGACTACGCCTACCTCAACTTCGCCTACAACGGCGACCTGCTGGTCGTCGAGGGCACCTCTTCCGGGCGTACGGCGTCCGGCGCCGAGTGGCGGGCCGGCGTCACCCACGCCGGCCGCTGGTGCGACGTCTTCGAGATCCGCGACTTCAAGATCCAGCGGCTGTTCGTCTACCTCGACCCCGACTACGCGGACGCGGACACCGCCCGGTATCCGTGGCTGGCCGATTAGGAACGCAGGCTCGGGTCAGGGTTTCCGGTCTCCGCCGCGCGTGGCGTCGCGGTCCGGGGCCGGAAGCTCCTGCGGCCGCTCGGCCTGGCTCTCCAGGCGGGCCGCCTCCTCCCGCAGCCGCGCGGCCTCCTCCCGCAGCCCCCGTGCGGACTCCGGTTCCTCGTCATCGGTCATCAAGCCCTTGGTCTCGGACTTGAAGATGCGCATCGATCGCCCCAGCGACCGCGCGGCCTGCGGCAGCTTGGTGGATCCGAACAACAGGATGACCACCGCGAGCACTATCAGCCAGTGCCATATGGACAACTCGCCCATCGCCCTCTCCTCACTGACCAGGACGCCGGGTCACAACACGCTTGGTTTCGTATCCCCATCGTACTGTCGCGTCCGCTGAAGCTTGAGTCGCCCGCTAGATCCGATTTGACGCCTGTTGACGGTGGGATGGGTACGTACACGACGGAATCGGCGGATGGGGGAGGCATGCGTAGACCGACCAGGCGTCAAGCCCTGCTGGCAGCCGCCGTCGCCGGTGCCGGGTTGGCGGCGGGCGGCGTCCCCGAGCTGCTCCGGCTGGTACGGCCGGACGCGCGGCCCGGGAAGAAGCCCGCGCCGCACGCGCGTCCGTCCGGGGCCGGGCGTCCGCCGCGACGCGATCCCGGCTACGCGCACGGATCGCCGCAGGCGCTGCGCAGGCCGGTGCACAGCCTGCACGACCTGACGCCGGCCGCTCCGCCGAACGCCGTCGCGCTGACCATCGACGACGGTCCCCACCCGCGCTGGACGCCGATGATGCTGGATCTGCTCGCCGAACACCAGGTGCCGGCGACGTTCTCCCTGATCGCGAGCGAGGTCGCGGAGTATCCGAAGCTGGTCGAGCGGATCGTGGCCGCCGGGCACCAGGTCTGCGATCACACCGTCACCCACCCGCTGAACCTGCCAGGGCTCGGCGCCGGCCAGATCAAGGAGGAGATCGGCGGCGCGCACGACCGTATCGCGCAGGCCTCGGGCGTGGCTCCGAGGTACTTCCGCGCCCCCGGCGGCAACTGGTCCGCCCAGGTGATGGACACCGCGGCGGAGCACGGGATGATCTGCATCGACTGGGAGGTCGATCCGCGCGACTGGGCGCGTCCCGGCACGACGTCGATCACCAGGAGCATGCTCGGCAGCAAGGCCGGCGACATCATCCTGTGCCACGACGGCGGCGGGGACCGTTCGGAGACGATCCAGGCGCTGCGGACCGTGCTCCCGGCCCTCAAACAGCGCGGCCTGACGTTCGTGGCACTGTGACGCGGCGCGGGGGCCACGCCGTGACGCGGCGCGGCGAGGTGATGCTGTGACGTGCGCGGTGACTCCATTGCGCGTGACTCCTTCGCGCGGTAACGATCCGCGCTGGGGCGGGTTCTCGTCCGGTAAAGGGACGAATCAACGGGACCGGCCGCGGGCAGGCGGGTGACATGACCTTGCGCGAGCTGGTCGCGTCATGGCCGGTCCTCCGCCAGCTCAGAGGCGGCGATCCACGGGGCGACGCGGCGAAGAGCCGGCGCACCGCCCGGCTGCGCCCCCGGATCCGCGACGCGGACAAGGTGGTCAACTCCGTCTGCCCGTACTGCGCGGTCGGCTGCGCCCAGAAGGTCTACGTCAAGGACGAGCAGGTCATCCAGATCGAGGGCGACCCGAAGTCGCCGATCTCCCGCGGCCGGCTCTGCCCCAAGGGGTCGGCCAGCCTGCAGCTCACCACCGGCTCCTCGCGGATGCACGAGGTCCTGTACCGGAGGCCGTACGGGACCGACTGGGAGCGGCTCCCGCTCGACCGGGCGATGGACATGATCGCCGACCGGATGATCGCCGCCCGCCGGGACGGCTGGGTGTGGGAGCACGACGGCCGGAACGTCCGGCACACGCTGGGCATCGCGAGCCTGGGCGGAGCGACGCTGGACAACGAGGAGAACTACCTCCTGAAGAAGCTGTGGACCGCGCTCGGCGCGCTGCAGATCGAGAACCAGGCCCGTATCTGACACTCCGCCACCGTCCCCGGTCTGGGGACCAGCTTCGGCCGCGGCGGCGCCACGACGTTCCAGCGGGACTTCCGGAACGCCGACTGCATCCTCATCCAGGGCTCGAACATGGCCGAATGCCACCCGGTCGGGTTCCAGTGGGTGATGGAGGCCAAGGCCCGGGGCGCGGTCGTGATCCACGTCGACCCGCGCTTCACCCGGACCAGCGCGCTAACCGACCTGCACGTGCCGATCCGTGCCGGCACGGACATCGCCTTCCTCGGCGGGCTGATCCGCTACGTCCTGGACCAGGAGAAGTACTTCCGCGAGTACGTCCTCGCCTACACCAACGCGGCGACGATCGTCCGAGAGGAGTTCCGGGACACCGAGGACCTCGACGGCCTGTTCTCGGGCTTCGACGAGCAGCACCGGAAGTACGACCCCCGCAGCTGGCAGTACGCGGGGAGCGAGATGCCCGCGCCCGCCGGCGAGGTCGACGAGGAGATCCTGCTGCTGACCGAGACCGCGCGCGTCGAGGCGCACGGCTCCGGCGGCCCGGAGGTCTCCGGCGAGATCCACACCGACGAGACGCTGCAGCACCCGCGGTGCGTCTTCCAGATCCTCAAACGGCACTTCGCGCGGTACACCCCGGAGATCGTCGAGCAGATCTGCGGCGTCCCCCGGGAGTCGTTCGAACGCGTCTGTGAGCTCATCACCGACAACTCCGGCCGCGACCGCACGACGGCCATCGCGTACGCGGTCGGCTGGACGCAGCACACGACCGGCGTGCAGAACATCCGCGCCGCCTCGATCCTGCAGTCGCTGCTGGGCAACATCGGGCGGCCCGGCGGCGGCATCCTCGCGCTGCGGGGGCACGCCAACATCCAGGGCTCCACCGACATCCCCGCGCTGTTCGACCTGCTGCCCGCGTACATCCCCATGCCGCATCTGGGGCAGAACGCCGGGCTCGCGGCCTACCTCGAGGACGAGGCGGCGAGCAAGGGCTACTGGGGCAACATGTCCGCCTACATGGTCAGTCTGCTGAAGGCCTGGTGGGGCGAGCACGCGACCCCCGACAACGACTTCTGCTTCGACTACCTGCCCCGGCTGACCGGCAACCACAGCACGTACCACACCGTCCTTCGGCAGATGGAGGGCGTCTGCAAGGGGTACCTGCTGATGGGCGAGAACCCGGCCGCCGGCTCGTCCAACTCGCGGTACCAGCGCATGGGCCTGGCCGGCCTCGACTGGCTGGTGGTCCGCGACTTCTCCCTCATCGAGAGCGCGACCTGGTGGAAGGACGGCCCGGAGATCGAGACGGGGGAGATGCGCACCGAGGACCTCCGTACGGAGGTCTTCTTCCTGCCCGCCGCGGCGCACACCGAGAAGTCGGGCAGCTTCACCAACACCGACCGCCTGCTGCAGTGGCGGGACCAGGCCGTCGAGCCCGCCGGCGAGGCTCGCAGCGACCTGTGGTTCGTGTACCACCTCGGCCGGCTGATCCGGGAGAGATTGGCGGACTCCGACGACCCGATGGACCTGCCGATCAAGCGTCTGACCTGGGATTACCCGACCGAGGGCACGCAGGGCGAGCCGTCCGCGGCGGCCGTGCTGGCCGAGATCAACGGCTTCGGCCCGGACGGGCGGCACCTGGGCTCCTACGAGGAGCTCCGCGACGACGGTTCCACGTCCTGCGGCTGCTGGATCTACTGCGGCGTCTACGCCGACGGCGTCAACCAGGCCGCCCGCCGCAAACCGGGCTGGGAACAGGACCACGTGGCGCCGGAATGGGGCTGGGCCTGGCCGGCGAACCGGCGGATCCTGTACAACCGCGCGTCCGCCGACCCCGACGGCCGGCCCTGGAGCGACCGCAAGGCGTATGTGCGGTGGGACCCGGAGGCCCGGCGCTGGACGGGACCGGACACGCCCGACTTCCCGCCGACCCGGCCCCCGGACCACCGGCCCCCGCCGGACGCCAAAGGCCCGGACGCGCTCTCGGGCACCGACGCGTTCATCATGCAGGCGGACGGCAGGGCATGGCTGTACGCGCCGGCCGGCATCGTCGACGGCCCGCTGCCCGCGCACTACGAACCCCAGGAGTCGCCGTCCGACAACCTGCTCTACAAGTACGGGCGCAACCCGGCCCGGGAGCTCATCGAGCATCCGGTCAACCGGTACCAGCCCAGCGACGGCAAGCCGGGATCGGAGGTCTTCCCCTACGTCACCACGACCTACCGCCTCACCGAGCACCACACCGTCGGCGGAATGTCCCGCTGGGTGCCGTACCTCGCCGAGCTGCAGCCGGAGTTCTTCTGCGAGATCTCCCCGGAACTCGCGGCCGAGCGCGGCCTGACCCACCTCGGCTGGGCCACGATCGTCTCGGCGCGCGCCGTCATCGAGGCCCGGGTGCTGGTCACCGAGCGGATGACCCCGCTGGTCGTGGAGGGGAAGCGACTGCACCAGATCGGCCTGCCGTACCACTGGGGGAGGAACGGCTACAGCCGGGGCGACTCGGCCAACGAACTGGCCCACCTCTCCCTCGACCCGAACATCCACATCCAGGAGGTCAAGGCGATGGCCTGCGACATCCGCCCCGGACGGCGGCCGCGCGGACCGGCGGCGCTGGAACTGGTCCGGGAGTACCAGCGGCGGGCGGGCATCACCGAACGGACCGGCATGGAGATCTGACATGGCGCAGCGCATGGGCTTCTTCACCGACACCTCGGTCTGCATCGGCTGCAAGGCGTGCGAGGTGGCCTGCAAGGAGTGGAACGGCCTACCAGAGGACGGCCTCAACTTCACCGGGATGTCCTACGACAACACCGAGAGGCTCGGCGCCGACACCTGGCGGCACGTCGCCTTCATCGAGCAGCGCAAGCCGCTGGCCCGGCAGGAGCCGGGAGTGGACCACACCGGCCCAGTCCCCCCGCTGGGCACCCCGCCCGAGGCGGCGCCGATGACCCCGATGACGCCGGGGGAGGGCGGCGACCTGCGCTGGCTGATGTCCAGTGACGTGTGCAAGCACTGCACGGTGGCCGCCTGCCTGGACGTGTGCCCGACCGGCGCGCTCTTCCGTACCGAGTTCGGCACCGTCGTCGTCCAGTCCGACGTCTGCAACGGCTGCGGCTACTGCATCCCGGCCTGTCCCTTCGGCGTGCTCGACCAGCGCAAGGACGACGGCCGGGCCTGGAAGTGCACGCTGTGCTACGACCGGATCGGCGACGGCCTGGAACCCGCGTGCGCCAAGGCCTGCCCGACCGATTCGATCCAGTACGGACCCCTGGACGAGCTGCGCGAACGCGCGGCGGCACGGGTCGCCACGCTGAACGACGCGGGCGTCGACGACGCCCACCTCTACCTCGCGGACACCGACAACGGGATCGGGGGAGCGGGCGCCTTCTTCCTCCTCCTCGACGACCCCGAGGTGTACGGCCTGCCCCCCGACCCGATCGCCACGACCCGCGACCTGCCGGCCATGTGGCGCCACGCCGCGGTCGCCGCCGCGGGCCTGCTCGGGGCCGGCCTGCTGGCGTTCGCGGGGAGGTCGCGATGACCGAGGAGGCGCAGGGACGGGACGATGAGGAGACCGCCGGTCAGGAGGCGATCGATGAGGAGGTACGCGCGCGGCAGGCGCTGAGCCGCGACGACCACGCGCGGGACGCGCTCACCGGCACCGCCGGTCCTCGCCGTCGTCGCCGCCGCGAACGGCCGGTCGTGCCCGAGCCGGAGTTCACGTCCTACTACGGCAGACCGGTGCTCAAGGCGCCCGTCTGGAAGGCGCTCGACATCGCGGGGTACCTGTTCCTCGGCGGTCTGGCCGGTGGTTCCTCGGTGCTGGCCGCCGGCGCCGAGGTGACGGGCCGGCCTCACCTGGCCCGCGGCGCCCGGATCGGCGCCGCCGGCGCGATCGCGGTCAGCATGGTCGCCCTCGTGCACGACCTCGGCCGTCCGGGGCGCTTCGTCAACATGCTCCGGGTGCTGAAGTGGACCTCGCCGATGAGCGTCGGCTCCTGGCTGCTCAGCGCGTACGCCCCGGCCGCCGGGGTCGCCGCCGTGTCCGCCGCGACCGGCCGGCTGCCACGGATCGGCACGGCGGGCGCGATGGCCGCCGCCGTGGCCGGCCCGGCCGTCGCCGCGTACACCGGTGTCCTCATCGCGGACACCGCCGTGCCCGGCTGGCACGAGGCGCATCGGGAGCTGCCCTACCTGTTCGTGTCCTCCGCCGCAGCTGCGGGCGGCGGGCTGGGCCTGCTGGTCGCGCCGCTGGAGGAGACGACCCCCGCCCGCCGGCTGGGCGTGGCGGGCGGCGCCGCCGAACTCCTCGTGGCCCGCTTCATGCGGGCCCGGATGGGCGTCGTCGCCGAGGCGTACGAGACCGGCCGGGCCCGTGTGCTCATGCGCGCGGCCGAGGCGCTGACGGGCACGGGTGCCGTCGCGGCAGCCCTCGGCTGGCGCAGCCGCTGGGTCTCCGCCGCAGCGGGCGCCGCCCTCCTCGCCGGCTCCGCGCTCACACGCTTCGGCGTCTTCGAGGCCGGAATGATCTCCTCCTCCGACCCGAAGTACACCGTCATCCCCCAACGCGACCGCCTCCACCCCCGCTGAGCAGGTGCTGTCCCCCGTCGGACCAGGCGAAATGCTCGGTAAAGCCGTGGCACGTCGATGAAGTCCAGAGCCGAGGGGGTAGCGACGACTTGCACGTCCCAGCCGTGTTTTTTCAGCTGGATCTCGGTCGGCCGTGCTCAAGATAACGAGTACTACCGTCTTGGCGGGCTGCATACCCCTGGACGACCCGACGGGCAAGAGCACTCCTGCGGCGACGTGCGGGCGGGCGAAGCTGTCCGGTGAGTCGGTGGCCACGGCTCAGAGGGCTTTCATGCGCGGGGTCGAAGCGGCCGATCTGCGCTCGTGTCTGCTGCTGGCGGCTCTGTGCAGACGGAGTACCGGTTGTCGGCGCATCGCATCGTTCGCTCATGGTTCTGCGTCACAGGCCGACCCCGATCTGAGTGCGTATTTGAGAAGTTGTTCTGCGTTGGTGTGGTCACAACGCGATCGGACGGTAGGACAGTGCTGCATCAACGATGGTCTCGGCGGAGGCGTCCTGCAGTTCGGCTGGGGGATGGAAGATCAGATCGCTTGCCCTGGGATGGGCTACGTTGACCCCGAGTAGCCGCAGGTAGTAGTCGGTCTCCGGGTCTCCGGCCATGATCTTGCGAACGATTTCGGCGAGCTCTGGCCGGGTGATGTCACTGACCCGTGGTCGTGCCGGGCGAGCGGCCTCGAGAGCGAATTCCTCAAGGCTCCGTGAGGCGTCATACTCGACGAAATCGGGGACTGCGTAGGTGTGCCCGGTTCTGGCGTTGAAGGCTGCCACCGCTTTATCGGCCGCGGATCGCCTGCCTTGACAGACCAGGTCCGAGATCCGCTCGATCTCCTCGCTGATCTCCATGAGACGCTGGTGGCCAACTGCTGGAGGAAGCAGCTCCGGGCGTAGATCCATCACCCCAGTATCGGGCAGTCACCGCAGGTGCGGGCTCGCGCGGAAGCCGGACCAGCAGGAGCTCTCACCCGCCAGCCGTGTTCCGGCCGCGTCGGTGAGGCGTCGGTCGGACAACCCTCCGACGTGCCCTGGGTCGTGCTGGCCGACCGGGAGGGCAACGAGTTCTGCGTCCTGCGCCCAGTCGGGCTTTGTGCCGAGGATTTCCGTCGTCATAGCGACGGAAATCCTCGGCACAAAGGCTCCGCGCAGTGGTCAGTCGCGGATTACGGCCTTCGTTCGCATCAGGAACTCGCCTAGGTAGGCGTCGTGGGGGACGCCGGGGGTCATCCAGTAGGTCGGGTGGTCGCCGATGTAGAGGTTCTTGATCGTGGGGTCGGCGAGCAGCACGTCGAGGAGCTTCTCGTCCTTGGTGACCGCGGTCAGCACCAGCGTGTCGTGGAACACCGCGGGTCCGGCCTCACGGGTCCAGGGGGCCACCCACACGCATGGGAACGCCAACTCGACGCCGGCCTGCTCGGCGAACGGGTCGGCGAGCTCGTGCACGGCCGGGCGGAGCACGGCGCTGCCGTCGGGGAGCTCGTCGACCACGCCGTCGCCGCCGAGGTGGGCCCTGGTGCCGGCGGCCTTGGCCCGCAGGTAGCCCTCGATCCTCCGGGCGGCCGGCATCGAGTAGGCGGTGAGCACCGCCTTGTCGTCCTCCGGCGGCAGGCTCGGGATGGCCGAGAGCCGGGCGGCGATCGCCTCGGCCACCGGGGCCGGGTCGCCCTCGACGAAGACGGCGGTGGTGTTCACGCAGGCCGTCCCGCCCTCGTGGCTGATCGAATCGACGATCATGTCGATGTGGTCGCGCCAGTCGGAGTCGGCGGTGATGAGGATCTTCGACCGTCCGGGCCCGTTCGGCAGGACCGTCGTGTCCGCGGCGTACTTGTCGATCACCTCCTGTCCGCCGTACACCATGCTCAGGTCGGCCTGGCGCAGGATCTCGTCGGCCTCGGCGTAGTCGGTGGGCAGCAGCACGATCTGGTCGTCGCCGAACCCCGACGCGCGGAGTGCGGAGATCAGGCGGTACGGCGTGAGCGGCTCGCGGCGCGAGGGCCGCACGGCCACCCGGAATCCGAGGGCGAGGGCCTCCAGCCACAGGCTGTGCACGCCGGGGTGGTTGCCGGCCGCGTGCACCGCGAAGACGTCCCCGCGGCGGATCCACACCGCCGTGCCCTCCTGGGCCTTCGGGTCGCGCCAGTCGTTCACCGCGCCGACGGGCCGGGCCTTCTGGGCGCTGTCGTACGAGCCGACGGCGCTGCGGGCGATGGCCCGTACCGCGCGCTGGACGATCGGCAGCGGGGTGCCGGAGATCCGGCTCACCGTGTACTGGTAGTCGGCCGCGGACATGCCGTCGACCACTCCGGTCGCGAACAGCTCGCCCGCCGCGCGGAGCGCGGCGAGGCGCTCCTCCGTGGGAAGGGTCTCGGCCTTGTGCAGCGCGGACATGGCGCGGGTGACGAACAGCCTCGGGACGAGGCTGAGCTCGACCAGCGGGTTCCCGGCCACGTCGGAGACGGTCAGCCGGTTGCGGGCGCGGTAGGGGCCGTTCGGTCCCAGCGCGTCGATGAAGATCGGATCGGTCATCAGTACACCCCCTCGATGACGGCCTCGTCGTCGAAATGGGCGACGGGGGAGACGTCGGCCACCGAGTCACCGGCCCGGCCGGCCGGCGGTTCGACCCGGGTGGCGAGGTCTCGTTCCAGGTTGTTGGGCAGCAGCATGTTCCTGGTCACGTGGTTCATCACGACCTGGCCGCGCTCGCCGTAGTCGACGGTACGGCCGGTGTCGGGGTCGACGACGCGGAAGGTGATCCACGGGGCGGGCGGGTCGAAGACGCACGCGTCGTCATGGGCGAGGTCGAGGCGCTCGTTCGAGCCGCCGAGGATCATCGTGCTCCCGTAGGTGCCGCGGAGCTTGATGCCCGGGAAGACCTCGGTGCGGTACAGGTAGCGGGTGTCGGCGTCCATGTGCGCGCCGCCCCAGACGATGCCCTTGACCTTCTCGTTGATCAGGTCGACGAGGTCGTCGTGCCGCGTGATCCGCTCCAGCAGCGGCGGCGTGGTGATGATGACGCCGATGTCCTGGGTGCGCAGCACGAACGCGGCCTGCTCCACGAGGTGCTCGGCGTACGCCTCGGCCTCCTCGGCCTTGCCCGCGGCGACGAGCTTCTTCACCCAGCGCGGATCCATGTCCACCGTGAACCTGATGCCACCGCGGTCGGTGGCGTGCTGTTCGGACATCTTGCCGGCCATGTGCGGGCCGCTCGGCATGACGACGAGCCAGTCGACGCCCCTCGGGAACCCGGCGGCGTCCATCCCGGCGTTCATCCACGCCATGATCCGCGTCCACCAGTCCCGCAGGATGACCACGCGCTTCGGGGCGCCGGTGGTGCCGCCGCTCTCGTACACGCCGACGACATCCGGCTCCGGGCCGTAGCCCCGGGGGATGAGGTCCGCGGCGCGGACGTCGCGCAACTCGTTGACGATGTTGGGGAACAGGGCCAGGTCCTCGACGCTCTTGACGTCCCTGCGCGGGTCGAAGCCGAGCGTCTCCGCCCTCCGCAGCCAGTACGCCGAGCCCGTCTCCGGGTTGAAGTGCCACTCCATCGCGGCGCGGACGAACTCGTCGGGGTCCGGCCGAGCGTCGAGTGGAAGATCCAGAATATTTTCGCTCACTTTGGAACACCCTCCTTGGCCGCGACGGGCGGCCAGGCGGTTCGTGGGTTGTCTTCGTTCTCCTTCCAGAGTATTTTTTATTACGGTACTGTCAAGTAAAGAAATGATCGTTTGTGCAGGTCAGGAGGCGTGTGACGGTGGCGGAGGCTTCGAGAAGGCAACGGGGGCGCCCGCGCGACCCGCTGATCGAGGAGGCGATCCTGCGGGCGGCGCGCCGCCGGCTCGCCGTCGACGGCTACTCCCGGATGACCATCGGCGACGTCGCCGCCGACGCCGGCGTCACCCGGCCCACGGTGTACCGGCGCTGGGAGAGCAAGCACGACCTGGTCGTCGACGCGCTCGACCATGGCTTCCGCGCCCTGCAGGAGGCGGCCCCGCCGATCGACCTCGAGCGGCTCACGGCGCGCGAGGCCGTCACCGAGGCCGTCCGCCGGCTCGACCTCCGGGCGCCCGACCGGACGGGGATCATGCTCGTCGGCCACGTCATGGCCGAGGCCGAGCACAACCCCGAGCTCCTGGAGATGGTCCGGGCCCACGCCGTGCTGCCCCGGCGGCGGCTCCTGCTCGACACGCTCCAGGCCCTCCAGGAGCGCGGGGACCTCCGTTCCGGCCTCGACCTGGACGCCGTCGCCGACATGTGGATCGGCAGCTACTACGCGGCGTTCATCCGCGGGGGAGAGGACGAGGAGCTTCCGGCGCGGGTGGTCGACACCCTCTGGCCCGCGATCTCGACGCGATCCGAGGAGCCCGCCGACGATGGCGAGGCCGCGCAGTCCAAATCGTGACCGAGGGTCTCCCGGAGCATGTGAGGAAGCACCTGAAGGTGTCACCTCACGCGTCCAGATGACGGCGAAGGAACGCGGCCACGAGATCGTCGTCTGGTACTACTTCCCCCAAGAGGGCCCACATGCCTCGATCCCGAAGACGGCCACGACCACGCAGATGCGGTCCGGCGAGGCACTGAGGCCCATCAACGACGGCCTGGCTGCGCTCGCCCGGCCTTCGATCACGCCGCCGGCACCGCCGTCCCCCGCCGTCGTCCGCCCCAGCGACGGGCAAAACGGACAAGGGCGGAACGGCCACGACCTCCGGCTGACGCGGGATAGAAACCGCCCGATCGGCGAAAGGGCAGAGCGGCTTTGAGACTCAAAGAAGCCGCGCGAACTCTCGCCGCGTGGTTGACCCGACACCTCGATAGCGCGGGTAGACCTGCAGGTCCGCCCGGCCGGGTGCGTGCGGGCCGAATAAGCGTAAAAAACCGGCAGCAGCGCGTGTGTCTCGCCTTCATCAGCATCGCTGCACCCTCATCTGCCGTCGCAGACTCACCAAATGAGATGACCTCTTAGTCGTGGTCGGTGGAGAGGGCGACGTGCCGCCAGATGTCCATCTCCTTGCGGAAGCTGTCCAGCTTCGCTTCGAACGCCTGCAGAGTGTCGGCTCCGAGCTGGACACGCAGGGGCGGCTCAGGGGCGGCGGCGATCTCGACGATGGCGCGGGCGGCCTTGGCCGGGTCGCCGGGCTGGGCGTGGTTGAGGCCCGCAGCGGCATCACGCATCGCGCCGGCCGTGGCCGCGTAGTCATCGATCACGGTGGGACCGGTGTTCAGGCTGGCCGGGTCGAGGAAATCGGTGCGGAAGAAGCCCGGTTCGATAAGCGTCACGTGGACGCCCAGAGGGGCCAGTTCGGTATGGAGGGTCTCGGTGAAGCCCTCGACAGCGAACTTCGTCGAGGCGTAGATGCCCCAGCCCGGAGCGGTCGCGAAGCCCACGATGGAACTGATGTTGATCACGTGCCCGGAACGCTGGCGCCGCAGCAGCGGCAGTACGGCGCGCTGGACGGCGAGCAGGCCGAACACATTGGTCTCGTACACCGCGCGCACCGCGGCGTCGTCGGACTCTTCCACGGCGGCGAGCAGGCCGGTGCCGGCGTTGTTGACCAGGACGTCGATGCGTCCGAATCGTTCGACCGCGGCGTCGACCGCGGCCTGGATGCCCTGGGGGTCGGTCACGTCCAACGGCACGGCCAGCAGCGCGTCACCGGCATCGGGGAACTGCTCGCGGACGGCTTCCGCCTTCCGCGCAGTGGCCACCACCTGGTGTCCGGCGGCGAGCGCCGCGCGGGTGATTTCCAGGCCGAGTCCGCGAGACGATCCTGTGATGAGCCAAACACTCATTGTCTTCTCCTAGGCTTTAGGCGGTGTGCAGGTCGAAGGACGCCCGGTTGAGGGCGGTGAAGCTCTCGACATCGAGGGGGTCGGCCCCGCCGATCGTCTTGACCAGGTCGTTCGTACCGGCGAAGATGCCGTTGCGGTAGTCGATCGCGACGGCGAGAAGGTGCTGGATGAGGTGCTCCGCTGCACCGCGCTTCTCCAGAATGGTCCTGAATTCGTCGAGGCTGATGGGCACGTAAGTGACCTCGCGGCCCAGCACCCGTGACATCTTCTCGGCGATCTCGTAGTGGTTAAGCTCCACCGGCCCGTACAACGGGTAAATCTGGCCAGCGTGCGGTGCGGGATCCTCCAGGATGGCTGCGATCACCCTCGCCTGGTCGCTTTCGGCGATCGGGGCATGGCGTCCGTCCGCGAAGGGCAGCCGCAGCTCGCCGGTCCCATCGGCCCAGGTATCGATCAGCCACTGGGCGAAGAAGGTGGGCCGGATGTGGGTGACGGCCACCGGGAAGCGATCCAGCACGCGCTCCGCGACCCAGTGCTGCCGTGCTGCATTGCTGGCGGTCTCCCGGCGCGCGGAGATCTGGGACATGTTCACGATCGCCTGCACCCCGTTCTCCTCCGCCGCCTGAGCCACGTTCACCGTGGCGTCGACCAGACCGGGCGAGATCGGATAGGTGAAGTACAGGGCATCGATCCCCTTCGTCGCCTCTGCCAGGGAGTCGAGGCCGAGGACGTCACCTTCCACGATCTCTGCACCGAGACCGGCGAGCCTCTCGGAGCGCTCATCGACCCGGCGGACGAGCGCACGGACGTGATGGCCACGTTCGAGCAGCAGCTCAGCCGTGTGACCACCGGTCTTTCCGGTCGCCCCGACCACCAGGAGGTTGCGTTTCGTAATCATGATTTTCCGTCTCCAGACAGGTGCCGGTGTGGGGAGTGAGTCCTTCGCGCGGTGCCGCACGAGGAGCGATGGGGGCCAGGCGGTCAGAGCGTGCGGCGGGGCCGGAGCGCGAGCAGGGCGGTGCCGGCGGCAAGTCCGGCTCCGGCCTGGACCCACCAGGCGTAGTCGAACCCACTGATCGTGGCGTGAGGTGTGAGGGCGACGAGTACGGCCACGCCCACGGCGCTGCCGATCTGCCGGCTCATGTTGAGCACGGCGCTGCCGGTGGTGGCGCGTTCGGGGGCGAGGGTACCGGCGGCGGCGAACAGCGGGGCTTGGGCCAGGCCGCCGGCCAGGCCCACCAGGATCAGGCCCGGGAACATGCCGCTCCAGTAGCTGGGGGTGGTGTGCACGGCCGCGAGCCAGTAGCCGGCCGCGAACGCCATCATGAGGGTGCCTGCAACGGCGGGGGCGATGCGCCCGAAGCGGCGCTGGATCGGGCCGGCGTTCATCGCAAAGGCGATCGAGGCCAGGGGGGCCGGGGCGATACCGACGCCTGCGCGCAGTGGGCTGAAGTGCCACACCTCCTGCATGAACAGGGCGGTGCTGAGCAGGACGATGGCGAAACCGACGAAGAACAGAAACAGGGCCAGGGTGGCGGCGGTGAACGGCCTGCTGGAAAAGAGCTGCTTCTCGATCACCGGCGCCTTGGCGCGTAGGGTCCGCTCGATGGTCGCCGCCCCGGCCAGAGCAGCGGCGGCGAACAGCGCCACGGTGCGTGGGTCCGTCCAGCCCCACCCTGGTCCCTGGACGGTGGCGAGCACCAAGAGGCTCACGGCCAGCAAAAGTGTGAGAGCGGAAGCCGCATCCGGCAAGGAGGCGCCCCTGGGCTGACGCACCTCGGGCAGCAACAGCGCGCCGGCCACGAGGGTGGCGATCCCCACGGGAACGTTGATCAAGAAGATCCACCGCCAGTCGAGGGTGACGAGCAGACCACCGACGGGCGGGCCGACCGAGGCCGCGATCGCGGCCACGCCCGCCCACAAACCGACCACGAGGGTGTGCTGGCGTTTGGGAAAGCTCGGGTAGAGCAGGCCGAGCGAGGTCGGCACGATCATCGCCGCGCCGACGGCCTGGAGGGCGCGGGCACCGATCAGCACGCCGAGACTCGGTGCGGCGGCCGCGGCGACGGAGGTAAGGGTGAAGACCCCTACGCCGGACAGCAGCACCTTCTTGCGTCCCCAGTGGTCCGCGATCCGGCCCGCGGGCACGAGCGCGGCGGCGAAGACGATCGCGTAGGCCGACAGGACCCACGACACGCTCGCGACGCTCGCGCCCGGGAACGACCGGCCGATCCCGTCAAGGGCGACGTTCACGACGAAGAAGTCGAGCTGCGCCAAGAAGGCGACCGCGCCGAGCACCGCCATGATGCTCCAGCGGCGCGGGTGGCCCGTCTCGGTGGCGACCGGGGCCGGGCCGGTGTGCGGCGTCGTTGCGACACCTTGCAATGAAGCCTGTGTGGGCATCCCGTCCGCTCCTCCAGCAAAGTGGGCTTCCTAGCCCTTTTTGATCCGCCTCCATGGAACACGACAAAAAGTGGGCTGTCAAGCCCTTTTTTGGTACGATCGTCACCATGCCGACAACCAGCGACGCGCCGGCCCAGAAGCTGACCGCCAAGGGCCTTGCCACACGCGAGCGCATCATCACCGCGGCCGCGGAGCTGATCTACGAACACGGCGCGCAGAACACCAACAACGAGCAGATCCGCGAGGCCGCCGGAGTCAGCGGCTCTCAGCTGGCCCGCCACTTCCCCACCAAGGAGTCCCTGGTGCGCGCGGTGCTCGCCTGGCGCGCCGACGGCATCCTTGCCCGCCATCAGATCCCCGAGCTGGGCGAACTGGACAGCTTCGCCGCGCTGCGCCGGTGGGCCGACTCCTACATCGCTTCGCGGGAGGCGTTGCGCGGCGGGTGCATTTTCGGCTCCCTTGCCGCCGAGGTCGTCAAGGCCGAACCTTCCCACCGCGGCGCGGTGGCCGAGGGCTTCGAACGGTGGCAGGAGTTGTTCAGGCACGGTCTGAGCAGGATGCGCGAGCGCGGCGAGCTGCGGCCGGAGGCCGACCCGGTTGCTCTCACCCACCTGCTGACGGCCGCGTTCCAAGGCGGAATGCTGCTGGACCAGGCGGCTGGCGAGTCCACGCCGCTGCGCGACGCCCTGTACGGCGCCCTGGCCTACATCGAGTCATTCGCCGCAGAGAGATGAACGGCCCTCCGACGCCGCCTGACCCGTGAGCCCCAACAGCTCCAGGCCGGCCTGTAACGACTGCCTGCTCCGAGCGTGATACCAGTGCGCCGTCACACCGACGGCCATCGCGTTGGTCTCATTCGATCTTGACTTCGTATCTCGAAGGATCACGCGATGGCCGCCTCAGTTCACGACGCCCCCTCTCATCAGCGGAAACTCGTACACCACGCCCCGGACGCACCCCGAGACACAAGAGCGGATGCCTCCCCCTGGATGAGACTGAGTCGGCTCCAGTGAGACAGGACACGTCGGCATGGCGCCGGGCGTCCGGCCGCTGGTCGGCAGGCGTCCGGAAGAAGGTCGCGAAGGTGCGGCCGTCGACCGCGCGGCGTGCGGGGGCGGGGCTCCCGCACGCCGCGCGGCGTGTCAGCCCGGCAGCGTCCACTGCTGGGCGGCGGTCTTGTTGCAGCCGTAGATCTGCAACTGGGTGCCGTCCGTGGTGGTGCTGTTCGGGTCGTCGAGGCACTTCCCCGACTCGGGGTTGGTCAGCGCCTTCGCCGTGGAGTCGTAGGTCCACTGCTGCGCGCCGGTGTTGTTGCAGTCGTACAGCTGGACCTTCGTGCCGTCGGCCGTGCCGCTGTTGGAGACGTCCATGCACTTGCCGAAGGCCGTCAGGGTGCCGTCCCCCTGCACGGTCCACTTCTGCGCGTTGCTGCTGTTACAGGTGTAGAGCTGGACGTGCGCGCCGTTCGCCGCGGAGCTGTTCGCCACGTCGACGCACTTCCCGGCGATGCCGGAGGTGATCGCTCCGGTGCGGGTCGTCGTGCCGCCGCTGCCCGGGTACGACGGGGGAGCCGACGAGGCGGCGGTCGCCCACGAGGTGTTCGCCGTCGTGCCGAGCGTGAAGCCGAGCGTCCCGCCGGACGTCACCGCCGAGGCGGGCAGGTACGCGTTGCTCCAGGCACCGCCGTTCCAGGTCGCGCTCTGCACGTACGGCGTGTCGGTCGCGGCCTGCGGCGCGTTGATGGTCAGCGTGTTCCCGGTGCTGAGCGTGATGACCACCTGGGTGAACAGCGGACTGCCCAGGGCCAGGTCGGCGGTGCCCGGCGTCTCGGGGAACATCCCCATCGCCGACCAGACGTACCAGGCGCTCATCGTGCCCAGGTCGTCGTTGCCGACGCCCCAGCCGGTCGGGGAGTCCGGCCACAGCTTGTTCTGCACGCTCCGGATGACCTCCTGCGTGCGCCACGGCCGGCCCACGTAGTCGTACTCCCAGGGCAGTTCGACGCTCGGCTCGTTGCCGAGGTCGGCGTGGTCGCCGCCGCTGCCGTCGTACGCGGCGAGCACGTGGTCGAGATAGCTCACCATCCCGGCGTTGCCGCCCTTCGCGTCCGCCAGGCCACGGACGTTGAACGGCACCATCCCGGTGTACTGCCAGGACGTGCCCTCGACCATCTCGGTGCCGCTCGTCGGGGAGAAACCGCCCGCCCACGGCCCGCTGGCCGTACGCGGCTGCATGAACCCGCTCGAGGTGTTCAGCAGGTTCTTCCAGTTCTGGGCGCGGTCGACGAACTTCTTCTGGTTCGCGGTGTCACCGAGCGCGCCGGCGAACGCCCCGAGCGCGAAGTCGGCCGTGTCGTACTCCAGGGTCGTCGAGACGGACCCGTAGTAGTTGCAGCAGCCGTACGTCCCGTCGCTGGGCAGGTAGCCGATGCTGGAGAGGTAGTTCAGGCCGGGCCGGTCGTTGTTCGTGACGGTCGCCTGGTGGATCATCGCGTTCTTCGCGGCGGTGGTGTCGAAGTTCCGGCCGCCGAACGCGTAGATGTCGGCGATGATCGAGGCGGCCGGGTCGCCGACCATGACGTAGGACTCGCCGTTGGCCTGCGCCCACTTCGGCAACTGGCCGCCCTGCGCGTAGTCGTTGACCGCGGACTGCGCCACGTCGCTCGCCTGCGCGGGCGCGATCATGCCGATGAGCTGGGCCTGGCTGCGGTAGATGTCCCAGCCCGAGTAGTTGGCGTACTGCGCGTGCCCGGACGCGGCGGTGTGCACGGCGTTGTCGAACCCCATGTACTGGCCGTTCCCGTCGCTGAACACGTTGGGGTGCAGCAGCGCGTGGTACAGCGACGTGTAGAACACGTGCTGCTGCGCGGTGGTGCCGCCGGCCGTCTGGATCTTGCCGAGCATGGTGTTCCAGGCGTTATGTGCCGCGGTACGCGTGGCGTCGAAGCCGAAGTTCGGCACCTCGGCGTCCCGGTTCGCCTTCGCGTTCGCGTCGGAGGTGAACGAGATGCCGACCCGTGCGGTGACCACCTGGTTCGCGGTCGTGTCGAAGGTCAGGTATCCGCCGTTCGGGGCCGCCAGCGGGGCCGCCGTGGTCCCCGCCGGGCCGTGCAGGCGGGGCTTGTCGGGCCGGTCCGCCGCGTGCGGCGACACGGTCGTGAGGGTCGCCCGCGCGGTCGACTTCTGGGCCAGCCGCTCGGCTCCGGTCCGCACACCGGACGCGAGCCAGGTTCCGGTGCTGAACGGGTGGTCGAAGGCCACCGAGAAGTGCAGCGTGTAGGCGTTGCCGGCACCGCAGAACCGGCCGCTGGTCACCGAGCCGACGACCTCGGTGTTCCCGACGGTCTGCCAGGTGGTCGCGGAGTCGCCGTTCTGGCTCCCGGTCAGCTTGAACAGCAGGTTCGCCTGGGTGGTGGACGGGAAGGTGAAGCGGCCGATGCCGCCCCGGGTCGTCGTGGTCAGCTCGGTCTTGACACCGTTGCCGAGCGTCACGCCGTAATACCCGGGGGACGCCGACTCGTTGGCGTGCGAGTACGACGAACCGGCCGAACTGGGATTGCTCACCGCGCCGGTCGTCGGCATGATCGGCACGTCACCGTACGCGCCGCAGCCCGGTCCGGCCATGTGGGTGAGGCTGAACCCGGTGATCGTGGAGCTGTTGTAGGAGTAACCGCCGCCCAGGGCGCGGCTGGAGGTGTCGGGACTCCACTGCAGCATGCCGAACGGGACGTCGGCGCCGGGGAAGTCGTTGCCGCCGTTGGTCGTGCCGAGGAGCGGGTTGACCAGGGAGGCGGGGTCGGAGACGAGGGCGGCGGCGCTCGCCGTGGCGGGGAGGAAGAGCGCGCCTAGGAGGAGGAGAGCGGGCATGAGAGCACGCAGCAGGCGGGGGAGTGCCATCCGGACTGCCCTTTCGCGGAGGGAGATAGGGCGATGACAACGTTGTCGCCTGGTTCTTATGCCAGGGTTCAGGGTGCGTCAAGGCATTTGTCATGAGTCGGCCATGAGGGAGAACCGACCCGGCGATCGCCGGAAGGCCGTCCGCGGGTGGCGCGGTTCCGCCCTCCGGGCGGCCTCGCCGAAGAGCCCGCCCTCTATACTCCGTGCACGTCCGATGAGCGAAGGAGTGGCCGCATGACCGGTGCGGACGGCGGGCCCGCGGCTTCCGGTCCCCATGCGGCGGCCGGGGGCGACGCGGAGATCCGGGCATTGGTCGATCAGGGGACCAGCGGCGCCGGTCACCTCATCCGGCGGTTGTTCCAGCTCCGCACTCGGATATGGCAGGACATGATGCCCTGCGACCTCACCGGACCGCAGTTCACGGTGCTCGGCACGCTGTACCGGCACGGCAGCATGGACCAGGGCACGCTCGGGCAGCACGCGGGGCTCGACAAGTCCACGGCCGCCCCCATCGTCGAACGCCTGCGCGGGCGCGGTCTTCTCGTGATCAGGCGGGATACCGCCGACGCCCGGCGCAAACTGGTGGACCTCACCCCGGAGGGCCGGCAGATGGTGATCAAAGCCGCGCCGTTCGCCGCGCAGGTCGACGAGCGCCTGCTCGCGACGCTGACTGCGGGCGAACGCGAGGGGTTCTTCCGGATCGCGCACCGCGTGCTGAACGTAGAGGTGGAGGGACCGCAGTAGGCCCCGCGTGCTCGGGTGGCCCCTCCGGGGCCACGGCCTGCTGCAGGATGCCTCTGTGCTGGTCAGGGCGCCTCTGAGGTGTGGGCGGGCAGGTTTTCGCCGGCTCGCGCGCGGGAACCCTTGCGAGATCGGCCTCCGCGGAGGCATCTTCCTGTGCTCACGGGGGAGCGGACATCATGCCCGAGAACCGGAGGATCACGGTCGCGGTGACCGGCGCCGGCGGAGTCGGCGCGTCCAAGCGGCTGTTGGCCGCCCTCCAGGAGGACGACCGCGTCACCCATGTCGACCTCCTCGTGTCGGCCAACGGTCGCAAGCTGGCGGCGCTGGAGTTCGGTACGCAGGAGGACCCCGACTCGGTCGTCCAGGCGCTGGGGGCCACGTCGCCGAAGGTGCGGCTGCTCGATCCGGCGGATCTCTCCGGCCCGGTGACCAGCGGGAGCTACCCGTCCGACGCGATGGTGATCCTGCCGTGCGCCGCCGGGGTGCTCGGCCGCATCGCCCATGGGCTGGCGCTCGACCTGATCGAACGCGCCGCCGACGTCACGCTGAAGGAGCGCCGCAGGCTCGTGCTCTGCCTGCGGGAGACCCCGCTGCACCTCGCCCACCTTCGCAACATGGTCGCGGTCACCGAGGCGGGTGCCATCGTCTATCCGATGATCCCCACGTACTACAACGTGCCGGAGACGCTGGCCGAGCTGCAGGATGAGCTCGTCGAGCGGCTGCTCCAGCTGCTCGGGCTGCAGCATACCGAGCGGTACCGCTGGGACGGCGTCAGCACGCCCGCCCGTCGCGAGCACACCGGGACGCCCTGAGCGGACGCGGTTTCCGGGCCGAATTGGTAATAGGACGTGCACGGAGTATCGTGGGCCGAGTTAGGACGTACACGTACTAACTGTGCGTCGCACATCTGCACCTGGGAGGTTGCCGTGCGACTCGTCGTCGCCATGACGGGGGCCACCGGCGCGATCATCGGGGTGCGCCTCCTGGCCGCCCTGCGTGATCTCGACGTGGAGACCCATCTGGTGGTGAGCCGCTGGGCTCGCGCCACCATCGCGGAGGAGACGCCGTACACCGTGCGCCAGGTGACCGACATGGCCGACGTCAGCTACTCGCCGGACGACCAGGGGGCGGCGATCTCCAGCGGCTCGTTCCGCACGGACGGCATGATCGTCGCGCCGTGCAGCATGAAGACGGTCGCCGGCATCCGGACCGGCTACGCCGACGGCCTGATCGGCCGGGCCGCGGACGTCACGCTCAAGGAACGTCGCCGGCTGGTCCTGCTCGCCCGTGAGACCCCGCTGTCGACCATCCACCTCGAGAACCTGCTGGCGCTGTCCCAGATGGGCGCGACGGTCCTGCCGCCCGCACTCGCGTTCTACAACCATCCGTCGAGCCTCGCCGAGGTCGTCGACCACATCGTCGGACGCACGCTTGATCAGTTCGGACTCGAACTGCCGACCGTCCGCCGGTGGTCCGGCATGCGACCGGACCCGCGCCGGGGCGCGGTGAACGACGACCCCGTGGCCGCGACCGCCTGAACAGGCCGCTCCACCGCCTCACCGGAACGGCCGCCCAGGTGACGGTTCCCTCATGTAAAGGAAGATCCGAACAATGGCCTACGCCGACCTGCGCGAGTTCCTCCGGGCACTCGATCGCGACGGTCAACTGCTCACCTACTCCGAACGCGTCGACCCCGAACCCGACCTCGGCGCGGCGGCCCGCGCGACCGCCAATCTCACCGACCGCGGTCCGGCCCTGCTGTTCGACAACATCAACGGGTACGAGCCCGGCAACGCGCGCGTCGCCCTCAACGTCGTCGGGTCCTGGCCGAACCACGCCCTCATGCTCGGCCTGGACAAGAGCACCTCGGTCAAGGACCAGTTCTTCGAGTTCGCCGGCCGCTGGGACGCGTTTCCCGGCCCGGTCGAGCGGCGCGACGACGCGCCCTGGCAGGAGGTGACCGTAACCGAGGACATCGACCTGTTCCACCTGCTGCCGTTGTTCCGCCTTAACGGCTACGACGTCGGCTGCTACATCGACAAGGGCGCCGTCGTCAGCCGGGACCCCGACGACCCGGAACACTTCGGCAAGCAGAACGTCGGCATCTACCGGATCCAGGTCAAGGACAAGGACCGGCTCGGCATCCAGCCGCTCGCCGCGCACGATCTCGGACTGCATCTGCAGCGGGCGGAGGAGCGCGGCGAGAACCTGCCCATCGCGATCGCCCTCGGCAACGAGCCCGTGATCACCACGGTGGCCGGCATGCCGCTCGCCTACGACCAGTCCGAGTACGAGATGGCGGCCGCGATCCAGGGCGCTCCGTACCGGATCACCAAGGCGCCGCTGACGGGCCTGGACGTGCCGTGGGGCTCCGAGGTCGTCATCGAGGGCGAGATCCTCGCCGGGGAGCGGGAGATCGAGGGGCCGTTCGGGGAGTTCACCGGGCACTACTCCGGCGCGCGGCGTCAGCCGGTCGTCCGCGTGCAACGCGTGACGCACCGCCGGAACCCGATCTTCGAGCACCTGTACCTCGGCATGCCGTGGACGGAGATGGACTACACCCTCGCGCTGAACACGAGCGTGCCGCTGTACCGGCAGCTGAAGGCGGAGTTCCCCGAGGTGGCGGCGGTGAACGCCATGTACACCCAGGGCCTGCTCGGCATCATCTCGGTCAAGCAGCGCTTCGGCGGGTTCGCCAAGGCGGTCGGCATGCGGGCCATGACCGTCCCGCACGGCCTCGCCTACTGCAAGGTGATCATCCTGGTCGACGACGACATCGACCCGTTCAACCTCGCGCAGGTGATGTGGGCACTGTCGGTGCACTACCACCCGCTGCACGACACCGTGACGATCCCGAATCTCTCGGTGCTCGCGCTCGATCCCAGCTCCGACCCGGCCGGGATCACGCACAAGGTCATCCTCGACGCCACCACCCCGATCGCGCCTGAGGAGCGCGGTCACTACTCCCAGGTGGTGGGCGACCCCGAGGGCACCGCCGACTGGGAGAACATCATCAAGGGACTGCTGAAATGACCGACGCCACCGTCAACGTCACGACCTGCCCGCGGTGTGACACGGAGAACGCCCGGATCCTGACCACCTCGCCCGTGCCCGGCCGGTGGACGATGTACATCTGCGACACCTGTATCTACAGCTGGCGTTCGACCGAGCCGCGCTCGGCGACGGACCCGCAGAGCTACCCGGCGGAGTTCAAGATCGATCCAGCTGAGATCCCGAGCCTTCCCGCGATCCCGACCGTCCCGCCGCGACGCCGCTGAGCCGGGGGGTCCCGGGCCCGTACGATGGACGTGAGGGACCGATCGACATGGCCGAATCGCTCGGAAACCGCCTTCCGGACGAGCTCGTTCAGGCGCTGGGCGACGAAGCGCTCGTCGCGCCGGACCAGCCCGCCTTCCTGCTGATCACCACGGATCCGGACGGAGCGCCGCGAATCTGCATGCTCAGCGTCGGCGAGCTGTTCGTACGGGACGAGCGAACGCTCCGAGTGGCGCTGTGGCGCGGCACGCGGACCGCGCGCAACCTTGGCCGAGGCGGCACCGTACTGCTCGGAGCCGTCTCGCCCGGGTCCGTGATCTACGTACGGGCCACGCCGCGTCACCTGACACTGCCGGAGCCGACCGGACCGGACTGCTTCGAGCTGACCGTGACCGGTGTCGAGTCCGACGTGCACGCCGGCATGCCGGTCACCAGCGGCATCATGTTCCGGCCCGACGAGCCCGACCGCGCGACGACCCTCACGGCCTGGCGCCGGCAACGGGAGATCCTGGCACGCGCGGCCGCCCCGGCGGATCCGGCGGGCGAGCCCGCCGCGTTCCGGAACCCGGCCGCGCCGGGGGATGGTCGGTGACCGGGGTTTCCTCTTGGCGCGGCGCCCCGGTGCTCAGGCGGAGCGGGCCTCGGTCTCCTCGTGGAGCGCGGGGTCGTCGGCCAGGTGGGCGTCGCGGCGCACGAGGGCGGCGTAGCGGCCGCCGAGGGCGAGCAATCTCTCGTGGGTGCCCCGCTCGACGACGCGACCGTGGTCGAGCACCACGATCTGGTCGGCGCCGCGGATGGTGGACAGCCGGTGCGCGATGGTGATCGTGGTGCGTCCGGCGGACAGCGCGTCGATCGCCTCCTGCACGGCCCGCTCGGTCCGCGTGTCGAGCGCGCTCGTCGCCTCGTCGAGGACGAGGATCGGCGGGTCGCGCAGCACGGCCCGCGCGATCGCCAGGCGCTGTTTCTCCCCGCCGGAGAACCGGTACCCGCGCTCGCCGACCAGGGTGTCGTAGCCGTCCGGCAGGGCGGCGATGTGCTCGTGGATCTGTGCGATCCGCGCCGCCTCGACGAGTTCGGCGTCGGTGGCGTCCGGCTTGGCGAACCGCAGGTTGTCCGCGACGGAGGCGTGGAAGAGGTAGGTCTCCTGCGAGACGACGCCGACCGCGCGGGCCAGGTCGTCGAAGGACAGGTCGCGCACGTCGACACCGTCGATGGTCACGCTCCCGGAGGTCACGTCGTACAGGCGCGGGATGAGGTAGCTGAGGGTGGTCTTCCCCGAACCGGTCTCGCCGACGACCGCCAGGCTGCTTCCGGCGGGCACGGCGATGTAGACGTCGCTCAGCGTGTCGTCCTCGGCGGCTCCGTAGCGGAACCCGACCTCGCGGAGCCGCACGTCACCGCGGATCTCGCCGACGCGTACGGGACGCTTGGGCTCGGCGACGTCGATGGGCAGGTCGAGGTACTCGAAGATGCGGCCGAACAGCTCGAGCGAGGTCTGCAGGTCCACCCCCACCTGGAGGAGCTGCACGGTGGGCCGGAACAGGCTCTGCTGGAGCGTCGTGAAGGCCACCAGCGTCCCGATGGAGATCAGCATGTGGCCGTTCCGGCCGGTGAGGCCCGTCGCCCAGTAGATCACCGCGGGCATGGAGGACATGACGATCTGGATGATGGACTGCCGCCACCGGCCCGCCATGTTCGCGCGGACCTCCAGGTCCGACAGCGTCGCCGACTCGGCGGCGAACGCGTCGGTGAGCGTACGCGAGCGGCCCATCGTGTGCCCGAGCAGGATCCCGCTGACCGACAGGGACTCGTGGACGATCGAGGCCAGCGTGGCGAGCTGCGCCTGGCGCATCCGGGTGATGCGGCGGCGCTCCCGGCCGACGCGGCGGCTGACCCACACGAAGACCGGCATCATGACCAGTGACACGACCGTCAGCCGCCAGTCGAGCGCGGCCATGGCGATGACCGTGGCGACGACGGTCGTCAGGTTGGACACCAGCGTGGTGGCGGTGGTGGTCACCGTCGCCTGCATGCCGCCGATGTCGTTGGCGATGCGGGACTGGACCTCGCCGGTGCGGGTGCGGGTGAAGAAGGCGAGCGACATCCGCTGCAGGTGGGCGTAGACCGCGGTGCGCAGATCGTGCATCACCCGCTGTCCGACCTTCGTGGACACGTACGTCTGCGACACGCTGAAGCAGCTGTTCGCGACGGACACGACGATCATTCCCGCGGCGAGCACGGTGAGCAGGCCCACGCGTCCCTTCGGCAGCGCGACGTCGATCACCTCGCGGATCAGGAACGGGTTCAGCAGCGAGACGAGCGACGACGCGGCGACGAGCAGGCCGACGAAGGTCAGGCTCCAGCGGTACGGACCGAACAGGCGGACGATCCGGCGCAGCGGCACACGCGGCGCGGATGTGGCCGATCCGCCGGTGTCCCCGGCGGCCGGTCCGCCGGAGTCGCCGGTGTCCGGCGGGGAGGGGCGATCGCGTTCGTGGAAGTTGAAGTTCAAGGGCGCCTCACGATTCGGTGGTTCTTGGGCCATAGCAGAGTAACACTCACAATGTGCCTGACTCAGTATGAGTACCGTCCGGTATGCTCGGCGCCATGGATCAAGAGGAGTCGTCGGCGCAGCTCGCGGACCTGTTCCAGCGGCTGACCAGGCGCCTGCGGCGGGCTCAGCTGGCCCGGCTCGCCCCGCTGGGGCTCACGCCCGCCCAGGAGCGGGCGTTGCGCATGATCACTCGCAGTGAGGAGCCGCTGCGGATGACCGAGCTGGCCGACCGGCTCGGCGTCGTGCCCCGGTCGGTCACCACCGTGATCGACTCCTTGGAGCAGGCCGGCCTCGTCCGGCGCGTGGTCGATCCGGCGAATCGGCGCGCGATCCGGCTGCACCTCACCGACGCGGGGCTGGCCGTACGGGAGGAGATGCGTCAGGCCCGCCGGCAGGCGAGCGAGGATCTGTTCGCGCCGCTGTCCGCGGACCAGCGGCGCAGCCTCATCGACCTGCTGTCCGCGCTGGACGACGGGCTGGGGGAGCGGCGGGCGGCAGGCGATCTCGTGTCCGATCGGGAAAGCGGGAAGTAGCCCACCGGCCTGGGCGCGGTGGGCTGCCTCCGGAGAGTGTGCTCGCCTAGTCGCAGAGGGCCCAGATGTCCCCGTCCTTCTCCTTGAGCGGCTCGAGGATGCGCAGGGCGTCCCGCCGGCCCAGCTCGATCGCCTGGTCGATGAACTCCGGTTCGAACAGCAGGTAGCTCATCAGCTCACCGCGGCTCGTCGTCGGCCCGATGAGCGCGCTGAGCAGACGCAGCTCGGGGTGCTGGAGCCCGCGCACCCCGGCCATGGCCGTCGACAGGACCGTGTTGGCGAGCTGCCCCAGCTCGTCCACGTCGCCCGGAGCCGGTCCGGCGAAGAGGCAGTCGATGACGCGGTACTTACGGCCGGTGGCCCGGCTCATGACGTTCGTGGCGCCCGCCCGTACCAGTTGGTTGATGTCTCGCAGGGTGTTCAGGTCCTCCAGCATGTAGTCCACCAGCGCGCCGTTGAGGAGTTGGGCGAAGGTGTCCTGAACGGTCGGCGGCATCCCGGCGTGGTCGCCGATCGGCTTGTCCAGGCGCTTACCGGGGTCGGTGGCGATCACGACGACCCGTTCGACGCCGAGGTCGATCGCCGGCTCGATCGGCGCGTTCAGCCGGACTCCGCCGTCGATGTACCAGCCGTCGGTCTCCTCGGTCTTGATGCGCACCGGCGGGAACAGCACCGGGATGGCGGCCGAGGCCATGATGTGGTCGGGCATCAGGTGGGCGTCGAGATAGTCGACCGCGCGGATCAGGTCGTTCTCCGGGGTGCGGACGTTCGGGCTCTCGACGAAGATCTGCGTGCGCCCCGTGTGACTCGCCGTGGCGGCGACGGCCACCGCCTTCACGGCTCCGGTGCGCAGGTTCTTGTGCAGGTCCCGCCAGTTCAGCATGCCGGCCAGGGCGGTTCCCAACGGCCGGGTGTCGAGCAGACCGCCGGTCATCGGGATCGGGAGGTTGCCCAGCCTGAGCAGGTAGCGCATCGCCGCGAACGGCAGCGTCGGCAGGATCGGCCGGAAGACCATGCCGCGGCGCACCGATCGCCACATCGACAGCGCTCGTTCGGCGGCCTCGGCGGCGTCCAGATGCGCGAGGGAGGCGAAGAGCGCGGCGTTGATCGCACCCGCGCTGGTGCCCACGAAGACGGACGGCCGGTAGCCCCGGTTGTCGAGCTCCGGCAGCAGGACCGACAGCACCCCGGCCTCGTACGCGCCGCGCGCGCCGGCCCCCGCCAGCACGACGCCGACGCTGCCGTCCGATGGCTCTTCGCGTCTGCCGCGCTGCTGCGGCCGTTCCCGCTGCTCCTGTTGCCGCGCCCGCTGAGCCGTCTCTGTCATCGGTGCCCTCCTCGAGTTCCGTGGCGTTTCGGGACATGCGAGGGGGTCAACGACGCAATGCCCGGTGTCGCGACGGGGAACCCCAAGAGAACGCACAGGTAGTTCGCGGATTCCGCGCGAACCCACGTCAATCACGCGAACCGGGTCAGACCGTGCGAACCGCTCGAGGAGGGGAGGGGTCACGGCTCCTGCATCGCCGGCCTCCGCTGCGGGTTCGTCGTCCAGGACAGCAGCGCCGACCCGACCGCGCAGACCATCATGACCCAGTACACGGCCGGGTAGCCGGACGCGTTGGCGATGAGTCCCGCGAACGGGCCGCCCACCGCCAGCCCGATGTCCCAGAACGAGGTGAATCCGCCCAGCGCCGCGCCCTGCTGCGCCGGCTCCGTACGGTTGATGACGAGCAGGGCGAGCGCCGGGAACAGCAGGGACAGGCCCGCGCCCATCACCAGACCCCCGATGATGACGGTGACCAGGTTCGAGGCGACGGCGACGACCAGCAGCCCGACGGCCTCGACGATCGCCGACCAGAACGCCACCTGCCGCGCGCCGATCCGGTCCGGGAGGTTGCCGATGACCAGGCGGACGCCCACGTACGTGACGCCGTAGGCGTTCAACCCGGCGATCCCGTCGGAGACGCCGCGCGCCGCCATGTGCAGCGCCACGAACGACGACAGCGCCGCGTACCCGAGGGCGGCGAGCGACAGCGCGACGCCGGGCAGCACCGTGCTGGCCGGCAGGATGGCGGCGCGGGTCATCGTCGCGGCCTCGGGCTGCTCCGGGCGTTCCCGGAGCGACACGACGAGGAGGCCGAGCGCGCCGACCACGACGCACAGGCCCCAGACGGCGGAGAAGCCGCTCTCCCGCATCGCCACCGTGCCGAGCAGCGCGCCGAGGGTGATCCCCAGCCACATGGAGATCCCGTACAGCCCGACGACGCGGCCGCGCCGCTCGGTCGGGCACAGCCGCACCAGCCAGGCCGCGCCCGACGTGTAGACACTGCCCTCCCCGATGCCGTGCAGGATCCGCACGGCGACCAGGACCGGGACGTCGCGGGCGGCGTAGTAGCCCGCGCCGGCCAGGACGCAGATCGCCGCGCCGGCCAGCATGACGAGCTTGTAGCCGTGGCGGTCGCCGATCCGCCCGGCGATCGGGCGCGTGACGACCGCGGCGACGGCGATCGTGGCGGTCACGACGCCCACCTCGACCTTGTTGCCGTGCAGTTCGTCCAGCACGTAGAAGGGCAGGGTGCCGAGCGACGCGCCGACGCCGAGGAGGCAGAAGAAGATCCCGCCGAACATCGCGGCGTACGGACGGTAGAACCCGAGGTTCATGCGGCCTCCGTCGGGGGAGTGGCCAGAGTCGCGCTCATGCGGCGGCGTCCGCCGGAGCGACGATGTAGAAGAGCGCGGGGAGGAGCACGGCGAGCCCTTCGTAGACCTCGGCGCAGACGGCGACGCCCGGCCGCGCGAAGGTCCCCGGCGGAGGCTCCGCGACGCGGATCACGGACCGGCGCGCGTCCAGGAGCCGGGCCGCCACCGAGATGTCGCCGACCAGGGCCGTGCCCGGGGCCACCCAGCGGTTCCGGCTGATCTTCATGCCGTTGCTCGTGGCCAGCTCCGCCAGCAGCCCGTTCCGGCCGAGGAGGTGGTGGTAGAAGTCGTTCGGGTTGACGATCATCGCGTGCGGGGTGGCGCCCGTCTGCTCGATCTCGTCGCAGGCCGTCAGGATCCCGGTGACGTAGTCGCGGTAGGCGATCCGGGCGATGTCCGGATGGTTGAGCAGGCCGTACGGCCCGTTCGTCAGCGCCTGGTTCTCCGCGGTCGCCAGGCGTACGAGCAGCCGGTAGTCGATGAACTCCGCGAGCGCGTCCGGGTCGGCGGCGAGCCCGTCGGGGATCTGCACCCACGCCTGGATCGGGTGGACGCCCGCCTCGGCCATGCCGAACCGGAACGCGGCCTCGCGGCGGGTGTCGGCGTCCAGCACCGCCCCGGCGTCCTCGGCGGCCGGCCGCGTCTCGGTCCAGAACCGCACGACGTCCTCGTCGACCGGGCGCACCTTCAGCAGGTTCCGTACGGTCAGCCGCGGCCGGTCCTTCGTGGGCTCGTGCGCCTCGGTGATGGTGTAGTCGAACCGCACCTCGGCGCGCTCGGGGTCGGCCGCGAAGGCCCGCGCGAACAACCGCCCGGGGGACTCCCGCAGCAGACCGGTGGTGGTGTCCGCCGGCACTGTCTCTGTTGCCATGCCTGCTCCTGCTCAGAACGCGTGCTGGACGAGTTGCTCGTAGAACGGCAGGTGGTGGTCGTAGAAGGACTTCAGGGTGGTGTCGTTGTCGACCGTGACGGGATAGGTGTTCCGGCGGCTCGTGAAACCGGTGCTGTGGCTCGCGTCGACGTGCCACTCACGGGTCCGCCGCCACTCGGGCCGCTCACCGGCCTTCCAGGCGAGCGCCTCGGGGAGGAACGGCAGCCCGGTGTACGCGCAGAAGCTCCTGACCACCGCCTCCGGGTCGCGTACGAGGCGCTCCGCGCGGATGACGAGCGGTACGCGGCCGGTGGCGGACCGGACGGCCTCGAAGAGCTCGTACAGGCGCTCGTAGCCGATCTCCGCGCAGGTCACCGCGGGCTTCACCGCGTAGTGCGAGCTGATCGTCTGCTTCGGGTCACGGACGATGAAGGTGTGCGTCAGCCCGGCGAGCTCATCGGACCGCTCGCGCACGAACGCGTAGTCGTAGTCGACGACCTCCTTGACGAACACCGGGCGGGTCCGGCCGAGCTCCGCGAGCCGGGCGAGGAGCTCCTCCTCCGACCGCGCGGTCGCGCGGCCGCCGTCCGCGGCGGGCACGGAGACCTCGCCCTCCTCGATCAGCGCCAGGAAGGGCTCGTGCAGGACGGCGACGTCGCCCCGCTCGATCATCATGCGCAGGAACGCCGTCGAGGCCGAGCGCGAATGCGCCCACATCATGATCACTCCGGCGCTCACATCGACCACCACGTCGGGACGCGGTCCCAGCGGTGTTCGCGCAGCTCCCGCAGCAGCGCGTCGTCGAGCGGCCGGCCGTCGCCCACCGCGAGGTTGGCGCGGACGTGGGCGGGCTTGCGCATGCCGGGGATCACCGTGCTCACCGCCGGGTGGTGCAGGATGAACCGCAGCGCCATCTCCGGCAGCGACATGCCCTCCGGCAGGACCTCCTTCAGGCGTTCGGCGCGTTCGACGCTCGGCTTGAGGTTCTCGTCGCAGAAGTAGGTGGCGCGCCAGTCCTCCTCCGGGAACGTGCTGTCGGCGGTCAGCGTGCCGGTGAGCGTTCCCTCGTCGAACGGCACCCGCGCGATGATCCCGACGCCGTCCCGCCGCGCGCGCTCGAACAGCTCGTCCTCGGGGGCCTGGTCGAAGATGTTGTAGATCACCTGGATCACGTCGATGAGGCCGGTGTCGAGCGCGGCGAAGCAGTTGGCCGGCTCCCACCGGTTGACGCTGATGCCGACCGCGTCGACGACGCCCTCCCGCTTGAGGTCGGCGACGACCTCCTGCCAGCGCTCGTCGCCGGCCCAGCGGTCCTCCCATGTGTGGAACTGCAGCAGGTCGACGCGGGAGGTCCCGAGGTTCTCCAGGCTGCGGTAGGTGTACTCCCGCATGTGGTCGGCCGGGTAGGCGTCGTCGAGGGTGTCCTCCGGGCCGGGCGGCCACTCGCGGTTCTTCGGCGGGATCTTCGTCGCGACGTACAGCCGCCGGTCGGGGTGGCGTTTCAGCAGCGCGCCCAGCATCTGCTCGCTGATGCCGCGCCCGTACACCCAGGCGGTGTCGAAGAACGTGCAGCCCAGCTCGACCGCCTCGTCGAGGCAGCGCGGCGCGAGGTCGTAGTCCCAGCCGGTGAAGTTGCCGGGGCCGCCGCCGATGCCCCACATCCCGTAGCCGACCTCGCTGACCTCCCAGCCGAGTCTTCCCATCGTGCGATAGCGCATCGCTCGCCCTTCCCGTCTCGTCGTCAGCTGGTGGAAACCTGGCGTCGCGGCCCCAGCGCGTCGTGGGGCTCCGGCGTCTCGCCCCGGACGAGGCGGTCCCGGTACGCGGCGATCGCGCCGTCGAGCCGCCCGTCGGCGAGCTCCCGGCGCTCCTCGAGCCGGCGGCACTCGTCCTTGCGGAACAGCCGTGGGTTGTCGGTGAGCATGGCCGCGAACGCCCCCTTCAGCGTTCGCTCGTCCGCGTCGGGCCGGCCGGGCAGGAGCGACGCCAGGGCGGTCAGCTCCCGGTCCCCGGTGGCGAGGGCGGCCTCCCGTACCCGGGCGAGGAAGTCGCCGCAGGGGATCGCGGGCAGCGGCGCCATCACCGCGCCGAAGTCGACGCTCTCCGGATGGAAGACGTTGAACGTACGGCCCCACGCGTCGCGGTCGCAGACCGCGGCCACCACCCGGGCGGCCACGTAGTCGACCGGTGTGTAGTCCGACAGGATCGCGGCGTCGGGCCGCACGCCGAGGCGCGGGAACGCCGCGAGCAGCAGGTGGGTGAGCGCCGAGGTGTTCGGGTACGCGTTGTCCGCGCTCGGCATCACCTCGCCGAGCCGCAGCACGGTCACCAGCGCGCCCCGCGCCCGCGCCGCGGCCAGGTGCCGTTCGGCGACCAGCTTCGAGCGGGCGTACCCGCCGTCGGGCATCCTGGCGCGGGACGGTTCGAACCCCTCGGACAGCGGGTCGTCGTGTCCGAGCGCCTCGCTCTGCAGCGTCGCCAGCGTCGAGACGTGGTGCAGCGGGACCGGCCGGTGCGCCATCGCCAGTCGCAGCAGCTCGACGGTGCCGCGCACGTTCGCGTGGCGGTGTGCGCGGTAGTCGAACAGGAAGTTGACCATCGCGCCGTTGTGCAGCACCAGGTCGCAGGTGCGGGCGAGGTGCTCCCAGGTGGCGGGATCCAGGCCCAGACCGGGCCGCGCCAGGTCGCCGGCGTAGCCTTCGATCCGGTCGGCGAATCGCGACTCCCACAGGCCGCGTTCGGCGAGCGCGCCGACCACCCGTGCCGTGGCGCCGAAGTCGCCGCCGGCGCGGGTGAGGCAGCGCACCCGCAGGTCGGTACGGGCCAGCAGCTCGTGCACGAGGCGGCTGCCGACGAACCCGGTCGCCCCGGTCACCAGCACGGTCCGCAGCCTCCCGGCAGGGTCGGCGGCCCGGATCGGCTCGCCGTCGGGCACGGCCGCGTCGCGGACCATGAGCACCGACTCCGCCTCGATCACCGCTCCGCCACGCCGCCGGGCCTCGATCAGCCCGGTCAGCCCGTCGGCGGTCGGCCGCTCGTACAGGTCCTGGACCTCCACCTCGACCCCGCACTCGGCGGTGAGCATGCGGACGAGCGACAGCGCCTGGAGCGAGTCCCCGCCCGCCTCCATGAAGTGCGCGTCGGCGGCCAGGTCCGGCCGGCCGAGCACCGAGCGGAGCGCCCGCAGCACCTGGTCGGCCGGCGTCGCCGCGGGCGGGCTCTCGGCCAGCCGTGCGGCGTCCTCCGCGAGCCGGGCGTCGAGGATGGCCTGGAGCCGTCCCCGGTCGGCCTTGCCGTTGTCGTTCAGCGGAATGTCGGGCAGCAGGAAGTAGTACCGGGGCACGCTGATCCGGGGCAGCGTGCGGCGCAGCCCGTCCCGGAGCGCGTCCACCGTCAGGCCCGTCCCGGACGCGAACAGGGCCAGCGACCTCGTGCCCGCCTGCTCGGCGACGAGGACCTCCGCCTGCCGCACCCCGGGGCACTTCTCCGCCGCCACCGCGATCTCGCCGAGCTCGATCCGGACGCCGCCGATCTTGACCTGGAAGTCCTTGCGGCCGGAGAAGTAGAGCAGGCCCTGGTCGTCGAGGTGGCCGAGATCGCCGGTGCGGTAGAGCCGGTCGCCGGGAATTTCGGGGAAGGGATTGCGGACGAACGCCTGCGCGGTGGCCGCCGGCGCGCCCAGGTAGCCGGCGCCCAGGCAGGCACCGCCGATGACGATCTCGCCGACGGTGCCGGGCGGCACGGGGCGGAGGCCGTCGTCCACCACCACGGCGTAACAGTTGTCGATCGGGCGGCCCAGCGGCACGGCGTCGCCGTCCGCGGGGGAGACGGTGTGGAAGACCATCCCGATGCTCGCCTCGGTCGGCCCGTAGCCGTTGGTCACCGTGAGACCCGGCAACTGGGCCATCATCCGGTGGACGGCGTCGGGGTTGAGCGGCTCGCTGCCCACGATCAGCCATCGCAGCGACGAGAGCCTGCGCAGCGACCGCTCGTCGCGGTCCACCTCGGCCGCCAGCGCGTTGAAGATGCTCGACACGAAGTCCGTGGCGGTCACGCCGTACTCCGCGATCGTGTCGATCGTCCGCCGCAGGTCCAGGAACTCGCCCTGGACCTGCAGCACGGCGTGCCCGCCCATGATCAGCGGCAGGAACAGCTGCCAGAGCGAGGAATCAAAGGTGTGCTTGCTGTTCTGCAGCACCACGTCCGCGTCGGTCACGCCGAAGTAGCGCGCCATGGCGCGGAGCCGGTTGGTGAGCCCGGCGTGCCGGTTCATCGCGCACTTGGGCGTGCCCGTCGTGCCGGAGGTGAAGAAGCCGTAGACCAGGTCGTCGGGCCCCGGCGCCGCGGTGGCGCGGTGCTCCGCCGGCGTGATCAGGTCGACGTCGACCACGACCGCGCGGCCGCGGTGCTCCTCCGGGACCGACTCCGCGGCGGCGCACGGCACGGGGGTCCGGGGCAGCACGCCGAACGTGCTGCGGATCCGCTCCCGCGGCCACGCCGGGTCCAGCGGCACGAACGCCGCGCCGAGCCTCATCAGCGCCAGGTACGTGATCGGCAGCTCGAGGCTGTTGACGAGCAGGACGGGCACCACGTCGCCCCTGCGCACCCCGCGCTCGGCCAGCGTGGCGGCGAGGCCGCCCACCAGCTCGTCCAGCCGCCGATAGGTGAGCGTGCGCCCGCCGCATGAGACGGCCGGGCGTTCGGGATGCCGGTCGGCCCGCTCCTGGATCAGTGCGGAGACCGGACGGAACCCGCCGTGGTCGACCGCTCGTCCGGTGAAGCGCCGCTTGGACGGATCACGCTGGTCTGTGGAACTTTTCGGTGACTTCGAATCACCGCATACGTCGTCGGCCGACTGTCCGGGCATCCACACCTCCCCATCCGGGGGTCACAAAAGGTGGGCGGGCCCTTTCTGGGACCCGCCGGAGATATGGCTGCGAAGCTGGCGGTAAATTAAGCCGCTCGCCGCAGATTTCGCAAGGCCCTCTTCCGAGTACCTCATCGGACCTCGCGCCCGGAACGGATGGTGGCCGTTTCGTCGCCGTACGGAGTCGCCCGAGAGGCTCCTGGCCGGCAGGGACCCACGCGGAATCGTCATCGACCGGCCGAGTTGACTGAGCACGGACCGGCGTCGACGTGGCCCTGTGACCATCGGATTCGCCGAGCTCCGCCAGAGTGGGGGCCGCCGTCATATGCGGCGATCCCGAGCGCCCGCGGCGCGAGCCGCGGGCGCGCCGGCCGCGACGGGGCCCCTATCCGAACGCCGGTCGACCGGGGCCGGAACGTACATTATCGACGGCCTGCGATGACCTCGACCTGGCCGCTCCTGATTTCGGTCCGGTGGGATCTCGACGCGAATCTGTTTCGGTCAGATGATCTTGCAAAATGGCGATCGATGATCGGTATTCTGATCATCTCCGACGTTTTTCGGGTAGAGCCTCACGCATTTACCGATGCCTTTTCTCGCCGAAGCAGGGTTGTCGGATGATGTTTCTGACTCTGTAATATGACTCGCCATCGCGACCTGCCGTGGTCGGCGGTCACCGGACCGGGCGGGCCTCCTGGAACCGCGTTGGCGACAGCGCCGCCGGGTCGACGCCGGCGTCGGCGGGCGGCGTACGGGTCGCGGCGGCCGCGGCGATCCGGCCGACGGCGGCCGATGTCTGCACGCCGTACCCGCTGAGGCCGGCGAGCCAGACGAAGCCCGGCGCGTCCGGCGCCTCGCCGATCACCGGGGTGTCGTCCGGCGCCGCGGTCCGCAGCCCGGCCCACGCGTGCCGGACGCTACGGATCCGCAACGTCGTGGCCTCCCGGACCCGTTCGACCGCGCGCGCGACGTCGAGGTCGTCCGGGCGCGCGTCGCACGGCGGCACGGGCGTCGCGTCGGACGGGGAGACGAGCAGCCGTCCCGACTCCGGCTTGAGGTAGAAGGTGTCGGCCACGTCGGTCACCATCGGCCACCGGGCGGCGTCCATCCCGTCGGGCGGGTCCGCCAGGAACGCCGTACGGCGCAGCGGCGTGAGGCCCAGCGGGCGGACGCCGGCGAGCGCGGCGACCTCGTCCGCCCACGCCCCGGCCGCGTCGACCACGACGGGCGCGGTGAACACGCCCGCGTCGGTCGCCGCCCGCCAGCGCCCACCGTCACGGGACAGCTCCCGTACCCGCGCGCCCGTGACGACCGTGCCGCCGCGCGCCCGGACGCCGCGCAGGAACCCCTGGTGGAGCAGGTCGACGTCGATGTCCATCGCGCCCGGCTTGACCATCGCGCGGATGTACCGCCCGGTCCGGACGATCGGGCAGTACTCCGTGACCTCGGCGACGTCGATCTCCCGGACCGGGACGGGAGCGGACAGCCCGTCGGCGAGCATCGCGGCGAAGTCGTCCTCCGCGCCCGCCGGGCACAGCGTCAGCACGCCGCGCGGAGAGAGCAGCGGTCCGTCGGCGAAGCCCGGCGGCGGTGCCGTGAGGAACGCGCGGCTCGCCGCGGTGAGCGCGCGCACGGTGGGGTTGCCGTAGTACTCGGAGAACAACGCGGCGGACCGCCCGGTCGAGTGGTACCCCGGAGCGGACTCCATCTCCAGGAGGGTCACGTCGCCGAACGCGGACAGGAAGTAACCTGCGGCGGCGCCGGCCATACCGGCGCCCACAACGAGGAAATCGCCCATCCTCGCAAAGGATCACACCGTGCCGGAACGCGCAATCGTCGTCCGGTCCCGCACGGCGGGGCATTTTGAACCGGTCATTGACCGCTATAACGGGCGGCCTCTACGGTGCGCTGGACAGCAGAGACGGGTCGGGACGGGCAGGTACCAATGAGCGGTGTCCAGGGCGGCGCCTCGGCGGACGGCGAGAGCGGGCGGCCACTCCGGATCGAGACGCACGGCATCGACGTGATCGGAGACGCCGACCGCAAGGGACGGCCCCGGCAACTCTTCTTCCCCTGGTTCGGCGCGAACGTGTCGATCCTCGGGCTGAGCTACGGGTCGTTCGCGCTCGGCTTCGGCATCTCGTTCTGGCAGGCCCTGCTGGCCGGGCTGGTCGGCATCGTCTTCTCGTTCCTGCTGTGCGGCCTCATCGCGGTCGCCGGCAAGCGCGGGTCGGTGCCGACGATGGTGCTGAGCCGGGCGGCGTTCGGCGTCCGGGGCAACCGGCTGCCGTCGGCGATCTCCTGGCTGCTCACCGTGGGCTGGGAGACCGTCCTGACCGCCCTGGCGACGATGGCGACCGCGACCGTCTTCGGCCGTCTCGGCTGGGGCGGCGGCACCGCCACCAAGGTCGTCGCGCTCATCGTGGTCGCGGTGCTGATCGTCGGTGGCGGCGTCATCGGCTTCGACCTGATCATGCGCATGCAGGCGGTCATCACCGTCCTCACCGGTGCGCTGACGGTCGTCTACATCCTCCTGGTCGCGCACCGGATCGAGTGGCACACCGTCAGCGCCATCCACGCCGGCTCCACCCAGGAGGTCATCGGCGCCCTGGTCTTCATGATGACCGGTTTCGGCCTCGGCTGGGTGAACGCCGCCGCAGACTACTCCCGCTACCTGCCCAGGAGCACCTCCGGCCGTGGCGTCGTCGGCTGGACGACCTTCGGGGCGTCCCTGGCGCCGGCCGTGCTGCTCGTCTTCGGCCTGCTCCTCGCCGGATCGTCGGCCGACCTCGGCAAGGCGATCGCCAACGACCCGATCGGCGCGCTCACGACGATCCTGCCCACCTGGTTCCTCATCCCGTTCGCCGCGGTGGCGGTGCTCGGCCTCGTCGGCGGCGCCGTACTCGACATCTACTCCTCCGGGCTGGCGCTGCTGGCGGCCGGCCTGCGGGTTCCGCGGTACGCCGCCGCCCTGGTCGACGGCGTGCTCATGATGCTGGGGACCGTCTACGTCGTCTTCGTCTCCGGCGACTTCCTCGGCCAGTTCACCGGTTTCCTCACCACCCTCGGCGTCCCCGTCGCCGCCTGGTGCGGGATCATGCTGGCCGACATCGCGCGCCGCCGCCGGGACTACGACGAGACCGACCTCTACCGGCCGGCGGGCCGGTACGGCGACGTTCCGCCGCTGCCCCCGGTGATCCTGCTCGCCGCCACCGCCGTCGGCTGGGGGCTGGTGACCAACACGGCCGCGAGCTGGCTCAAGTGGCAGGGGTACCTGCTCGAGCCGCTCGGCCTCGGCGGCAGGTCCGGCTCCTGGGCCTTCGCCAACCTGGGCGTGCTGGCCGCGCTCGTCATCGGTTTCGCCGCGATGTGGGCGCTGAACCGCTCGACCGTACGCGCCCAGGAGACCCGCCCGTCCGCCGCCCCGGAGGCGACCCAGGACGCCGCCTCGGCCTGACCGCCGCGCCGCCACGATATTCGGTGGCGGAACGCTCCGGGGCGTCGCGACACTGGGGCCTCGGGAACAGAGGAGCGGTGAGCGACGACGGGGCGGCGACCGCCGAACCCCTCATCGGCACTGAGGAGGCCCGCCGACTGCGCCGGCTCCTGGGCGGCCGCTGATGCGTCGTAGTGGCCGCCCGCGTGGACACGGGCTCTTCGCACGCGCGTTCTGCCGGTGAGATAATGCCTGCTCAGGTGCGCGACCGGTCGTTCGACTGCTCGGCGCGGCAGGACGCGGGACGCGGCGGATGCGAGGCGGGCGAAGGTAGTGGCAGGCGTGGGCGCCGACTCGACAGGACTGGTCGGGCGAGACCGTGAGCTCGCCGAGCTCGCGGCGTTCCTGGACGAGGCCGGGACGGACGGAGCCGCCATCCTGCTCACCGGTGATCCGGGGGTGGGCAAGACGGCGCTCCTGGACGCGACCGCCGAGCTGGCGGTCGCGAAGGGGATGCGCGTCATCCGCGGGAGCGGGGTCGAGTACGAAACGGACATCAGCTTCGCGAGCCTTCACCAGCTCGTCGTCTCGCTGTCGCGCGAGCTCGGCAGTCTGCCGCGTTCCATGAGAGAGGCCCTCGAGGTCGCACTCGGTCTGGGCGCTGGCCCCGCGCCGACGCCGATCGCCGTCCTGAATGCGGCGCTGGTGCTGTTCGGCGAGGTCGCGAAGGAACAGCCGCTGCTCCTCGTGGTCGACGACCTCCATGTCGTCGACCACGCGAGCCGATCCGCGGTGGCGTTCGTCGCAAGAAGACTGGGCGGTCACCGCATCGGGCTGCTCGGAGCCCGGCGAGCGGAGTCCAGCGGGTCGTTCCAGCCCACCGGTCTGGCGGAGCTCGAGATCGCGCCGCTCAACGCCGCGGACGCACTGCGACTGCTGTCCCGGCGCTTCGCTCACCTGCCTCGTCGAGTCCTCCTGACGGTGGCGGGAGAGGCGCAGGGAAACCCCCTGGCTCTGCTCGAGTTCGCCGGGTCCACCAGCGTGTCCGGCGATCCGCACGGCGGAGGGGCGGGGTGGGCGAGCGGGCCGGCGCGAGATGTCCGTGCCCTGTACGCCGCCCGCGTCGAACGACTCCCCCGGGAGACGCGCGACCTGCTGCTGCTCGCGGCCCTTGAGGGCTCCGGCGACATCGGCGTTCTCGAGGCGGCCGGCGGGGCGGGTCTACTCGACGGACTCGCTCCCGCGGAGCGTGACCACCTGGTCAAGGTCGCGGCGAACGGCCGCGCCGTGCGCTTCCGGCATCCGCTGGTCCGGTCCGCGGTGGTCGACGGCTCCACCGGCGAGCAGCGGCGCGGTGCCCACCGCCGGCTGGCCGACGCCCTGGTCGACCAGCCCGAACGTCGCGGTGATCACCTCGCGAGAGCGACGACGGCACCCGACGAGACGGTCGCCGCCGTCATCGAGTCGGCGGCCCGGAGCAGCCTGCGGCGCGGTGACGCGGCAGGCGCGATCGCGCGACTGCGGCGTGCGGCCGAGCTGAGTCCCGACCAGGCGGACCGGAGGCGCCGCCTGTCGCAGGCCGCCTACGCCGCCGCCTGGCTCGCCGGCCACTTGGAGATCTCGCACGAGATCATGCGCGAGGTACGGGGCGGCCCGGCGGCCCGGTCACTCGCGGCGGCGGCGGCCGCCGGCTTCCTCGTGCTCGTCACGGAGGGTGACGCGGACACGGCTCACGCGCTCCTGCTGAAGGCGATCGAGCAGGCTCCGATCCCGCCCGGCCTGCCACGTGGCGAGCTGGAGACCGCGCTCTTCACCCTCACGCTCGCCAGCGAGTACTCGGGCCGGCCGGAGCACTGGGAGCCTCTGGCCGGCATGCTCGCACGGTTTCCCGACGCGCCGCCCGCCGCCGCCGTGTCGCTGGGGCGGGTCCACCACGACCCCGGCGCCGTCACCGACGACCTGCTGCGCCGCCTGGACGACGAGATCGCACAGCTGAAGGGCCAGGCCGACGCCGACGTGGTCATCCGCACCGCCCTGGCCGCCTCGTACCTCGACCGCCTCCCGGCCTGTCGCGAGGCCGTGTCCCGCGTCATCCGCGACGGCGGCACGGTCGGAGCGAGCATGCCGGGTCTGATCTTCATCGCCCTGGACGACCTGTACGCCGGCCGGTGGCAGTCGTCGGCGGACGCTGCGGCCGAGCTCATCGCGCTGTGCGAGGAGACGGGCTACCACCTGTTCGGTCAGGTGGGGCACTACGCCGCTGCGATGGTCGCGGCCCAGCGCGGCGACCTCGACGCGTGCCGTGACCACTGCGAGGCGATCTGGGGCTGGTCGGGGCCCAGGGGCCTGCGGCGGATGGAGAACTGCGCCCACTACGCGGCGGCCCGGGCGGCCCTCGGCGCCGCCGACTTCGAGACGGCCTACCGGCACGCCACGGCGATCTGCACCCCCGGCGTGCTGCCCCACTTCAACCCCGAGGCCACGTGGTCCGCACCGGACCTCGTCGAGGCGGCGGTGCGCTCCGGGCGCCTCGATGAGGCGCGACGGCACGCGGACGCGATGCGCGACGCCGGCGTCGCCCGCCTCTCGTCGCGGTTCGCGTTGAGCTCGGCCACGATCACGGCGATGACCTCGGCTCCCGAGGACATGGCCCGGTGCTTCGAGGAGGCGCTCGCGGTGCCGGGCATCGAGCAGTGGCCCTTCGAGGTCGGCCGTGCCCATCTGGCGTACGGCGAGACGTTGCGCCGTCAAGGACTGAACCGCGACGCTCGCGTACAGCTGGCCGCCGCCCGCGGCTGCTTCGAGCAGCTCGGGGCCCGCTCGTGGGAGGCCCGGGCAGCGGCGGAGCTCCGCGCCACCGGAATGACGCGGACCGCCCCGAGCAAGGCCGGCGCGACCCTCACCCCTCAGGAGCTGGAGGTCGCCAGGCTCGCGGCGACAGGGCTGTCGAACCCGCAGATCGCGTCGAGGTTGTTCCTCTCGCCGCGAACCGTCTCGTCGCACCTGTATCGCGTGTTCCCGAAGCTGGGGATCACGTCACGCGCCGCGCTCCGCGACGCCCTCGAGGCGCTGCCCCCCGAGCCGCCGGCCGCCCGGCCGTGAGGTCCGCCCTCCGGGCCGCAGTACCGCCCCGGCCCTGACGTCGGCATGCCGGCCCTCAGATGTCAGTCAGCTGACGGAGGCTGTCGGCATGGCCGCTGAGCCACCCTCGTAGGTACATCGACCCGCCCGGCACCCGGGCGAGACCGCGAGGAGCACACCATGCCGTCCGTCACCACCGACGACGGAGCCGAGATCTTCTACAAGGACTGGGGCTCGGGTCGGCCGATCATGTTCCACCACGGCTGGCCGCTGAGCTCGGACGACTGGGACGCCCAGTTGCTGTTCTTCGTCCAGCGGGGCTACCGCGTCATCGCCCACGACCGCCGCGGGCACGGGCGCTCCGCCCAGGTCGGCCACGGGCACGACATGGACCGCTACGCGGCGGACGCCGCCGTCGTCGTGACGCACCTCGGCCTGCGCGACGTCGTCCACGTCGGCCACTCCACCGGCGGCGGAGAGGTCGCCCGGTACGTCGCGCGGCACGGTGCCGGCCGAGTCGCCAAGGCCGTCCTCATCGGAGCGGTTCCGCCGCTCATGGTCCAGACGGCGTCGAACCCGGGAGGGCTGCCGATCGAGGTCTTCGACGGCTTTCGCGAGGGCGTGGCCACCGACCGTTCCCAGTTCTACCTCGACATCGCCTCCGGGCCGTTCTACGGGTTCAACCGCCCGGGCGCGGACGCGTCCCAGGGCGTCATCTGGAACTGGTGGCGCCAGGGAATGGCCGGCGGCGCGAACGCGCACCACGAGGGCATCAAGGCGTTCTCGGAGACCGACTTCACCGAGGACCTCCGGGCGATCGACGTGCCCACGCTGATCATGCACGGCGATGACGATCAGATCGTCCCGATCGCCGACTCCGCCGAGCTGGCGGTCACGTTGGTCGAGGACGCGACCCTGAAGGTCTACCCGGGCCTGTCGCACGGCATGTGCACCGTCAACGCCGAAATCATCAACGCCGACCTCCTCACCTTCATCAAGAGCTGACACGGCAATCAGCGCCGACACCACTCGGAAAGGGATCAACATGACCGCGACCCCCAACGGCTACGTGACCGTCATCTGGGACGCCACGGCGAAGGCGGGCAGGGAGGCCGACCTCAAGGCGTTCATCACGGCGGCCGTCACCCCCTCGCGCAACGACCCGGGCAACATCGACTACGAGGCCCACGAGGTCGAGGGCCGGCCCGGCTCGTTCGTCATCTACGAACGCTGGGAGACCCGCGCCCATCTCGAGGCCCACCTCGCCGCGCCCCGCATGCAGGAACTCGTCCCGCAGATGCTCGAACTGATCGAGGGCTCCATCGAGGACGGCATCCGCCTGCTGCGCCCGTTCCGCCCCGCCAACTAGAACGACACCCCCTCACACCCGCCCCGACGGCACATCAGGAGAGAGAAACATGACGACCACATTGATCACGGGTGGCAATCGGGGTCTCGGCCACGAGGTGGCACGCCGGCTCATCGAGGCAGGCCAGACGGTCTGGATCGGAGCCCGGGACGCGGAGAACGGCCGCAAGGCCGCCGACCGGCTCGGCGCCGAGTTCGTCCAGCTGGACGTGACCGACGACGCGTCGGTCGACGCGGCGGTCGAGACGCTGCGCGCGCAGGCCGGCCACCTGGACATCCTCATCAACAACGCCGGGATCCTGGGTGAGGTCACCGCACCCGAGGACATGACGGCCGACCAGATCCGCCACGTCTACGAGACCAACGTCTTCGGCCTCGTACGCGTCACGCACGCCTTCCTGCCGCTCCTGCGAGCGGCGACCGCTCCGTCCGTCATCAACGTCACCAGCGGACTCGGGTCGTTCACGCTGACCCACGACCCGGAGCGCGTCGAGTCGCAGTATCCGCTCGCCGCGTACGGCTCATCCAAGAGCGCGGTCACCATGCTGACCATGCAGTACGCCAAGACGATCCCCGACGTCCGCTTCAACGCGGTCGACCCCGGCCAGACCGCGACCGAGTTCACCGGCCACATCGGGCACAGCGTCGAGGAAGGCGCCGAGGCCGCGGTGCGCATCGCCACCCTCGGGCCTGATACGCCCACCGGCACGGTGACCGACCGCGCCGGTGTGCTCCCGTGGTGATGCCGCAGGTCCGACGCGGTGCCGGCGCCGAGGGTCGGCGGACGGCGACGCCGGAGTTGTTCTACGACCTCGTCTTCGTCTTCGCCATCACCCAGGTCTCCCACGTGCTGCTGGGGAATCTGACCTGGGCGGGCGCAGGCGAGGCGATGATGGTCCTGCTCGCGGTCTGGTGGTCGTGGAACTACACCACCTGGGCCACCAACGAGCTCGACCCGGACTCCACCACCGTACGCGTGCTCCTGATCGCGTTGATGCTCGCGAGCCTGCTCATGGCCATCGCCATCCCCGGTGCGTTCGGTGACGAGGGACTGCTGTTCGCCGGCGCCTACGTCACGATCCAGGTCGGCCGTCACGTGTTCCTGACCTTCGTGGCGGCCGCGTCGGGCACGATCGAGCGTGAGCGGGCCGGCCGGATTCTCATCTGGTTCATCGCCGCGGGCGTGTTCTGGATCGCCGGCGGCATCGCGGACGGCGAGGCGCGGGTGGCGCTGTGGTTCGTCGCGCTCGCACTCGACTACGGCGCGCCGCTGGTCCTCTTCCAGATCCCCGGCCGGCCCCGGCCGGCCGGGGAGACCTGGCAGGTCGCCGTCGGCCACTTCGCCGAGCGATTCGGCCTGTTCGTCATCATCGCCCTGGGGGAGACGATCGTCCTGACGGGTGCGACCACCGCCGGCCTCGACCTCGACGCGACCACCGTGACGGCCTTCGGCGGCGCGTTCCTAGGAACGGCGGCGTTATGGTGGTCGTACTTCACCTCGATCCGCGAGCTCGCCGAACACGCGCTCACCGAAGCGGCGAGCCGCACCCAGGTGGCCCGTGATGTCTACACCTACGGGCACGTCCTGATCATCGCCGGCATCATCCTGACGGCGGTCGGTGACGAGCTGGTCATCGCCCACTCGACCGAGGAACTGGCGTCCGCGCAGATGACCGCGGTTGTCAGTGGCCCCGCCACCTACCTCCTCGCCCAGGCCACCCTCCGGCTACGGGTGACAGGCGCCGTCAGCCACCGCCTCGTCGCCGGAGCGCTCGCGTGCGTGGCCATCGGGTTCTTCGGAACCCCGCTGCCGGCATTGGCGGTCGGCGGGCTCCTCGTCGTCGTCCTGCTCGCCGTCATCATGGCCAAGGAGACGGACCGGTCCGGCCGCCTCCCGGCGGAGGAGCGTGCGGGCGTGCGCGATCGCCGCCGGTGTGTCCGGGAAGATCAGGCCGTCGCGGCGGAGGTGGTCCGCGACGCCGAGGGCGGCGAGAGTCTGGTCGTGCCCCGGCTTGATCCCCGAGATGAGCACGGTGACGCCGCGCTGCTGCCGTCCGCGCTGGCCGTGGCAACCTTGTCGGCGTGCACGCCGGTCACCCCGAGCGCGGCGGGCACCTGCTGAAGCGCGATCACCACCGCGATCCCGGCGGTGAAGCCCTCGATGACCGGCGTGGGCAGCAACCCGGCGAACCGGCCCGCCCGCAGCGCCGCGAGGATCATCAGCACGAATCCGGCCATCAGCCCGACCATGGGCACGCCGCTGGTGCCGTACCGGCCGACGATCGGCACCAGCACGACCGTCATCGCCCCGGTCGGACCGGAGACCTGCAGGTTACTGCCGCCGAACACGGCGGCCGTGGTGCCGGCGACGATCGCGGTGACCAGCCCGGCCTGGGCGCCCAGCCCGGAGCTGACGCCGAACGCCAGGGCGAGCGGCAGCGCGACCACCGCCACGATCAGCCCGGCCAGCAGGTCACGGCCGGGCGGGCGCCCAGTCGAGCTGGCCGGGAAGCAGGCCGCCCAGACGGCGCAGGGTCAGGGGCATGCTCACGACGTCGTCCCCGCGGCCGGTTCGCCCTTCAGCTCGGCGAGCAGCTCACCCTGGCCGGCGAGCAGGTCGGTGAGGATGCGCCGAGCCGCGCGCATCAGGTCCGACACGTCACCACCGGCCAGCTCGTACACGACGGTCGAGCCCTCCCGGCGGGCGGTCACGATCCCGGCCCGGCGCAGCACCGCGAGCTGCTGGGACAGGTTGGACGCCTCCACCTCGATCGCGGCCAGCAGGTCCCGGACCGGTGTGGGCCCTTCGCACAACAGCTCCAGGACCCGGATGCGCACCGGGTGACCCAGCGTCTTGAAGAGTTCGGCCTTGGCCTGGTAGAGCGGGACCGGCATCACTCGGTCTCCGCGTCGTCCGCGCCGGCCCGCCCGGCCTCGGCCCGCTCGTTCTCCTCGGCGACGGACGCGTCGGCGCCCAGCTCCCGCCGCAAGCGATCGAGGTCGGTGCCCGCGCCGCCGTACTTCAGCCTGCGCGCGACCTTCGCCTGCTTCGCCTTCGCTCTCCCACGACCCACCCGCTCGACCTCCTCCACCGGGACCGCGTACGGCCCGCACGCCTTCACCAAGTGAGCATGTTAGCAATTGAATAATTCTTCATTTCCTCAGCGTGGTGGAGAACGCGATCCCGCCCAGCGCCATGACCTTGTTCGGCCCGCGTTCAGCCGGGCGAGGCGGGCGCACCCCGGAGCTGGCGGTGACATGGCCGTAGTCGCGCTTCATCTCGGCGATGCCGTTCACATTGACCATCAGTCAGTTCGCAAAGAGAGTACTGATATCAGGGGTTATCAGTATTTGTAAAGTGCTGCCGACTTATTCCGGTCTATGGTCAGAACCGCTGTGACTGACGTGGCTTCGCGAGGGTCGGTCCGTCACAGCGATCACACCCTTCCCGCCGGCCCACCCCGGCCGGTGGCACTTCCCGGGAGGTCTCAACGTTGCATGCACTTCATTTCGTCATTACTGCACTCCTGTCCGGTCTCGTCTCCGGCGTATTGGGCTACGTGCTCGCTCGGAGCCGGAACGGCGCTGAGTACGGCCGGCTGAAGGGGGATCTGAAGGTCGCCGAGGAGATCGCTCACCAGACGCGCGGGCAGGCCGACGACCTGCGCGAAGAGCGCGACCAGCTGAAAGAGCGCGCCGACCGCCTGGAGAAGGGGCAGGTGCAGCAGCTGACAGAACTGCGCGGCCAGGCCGAACAGGTGACCAGGCTCGATGCGGAACTGGCCACCGTCCGGGAGAAGATGAGCGCCGCGACCGCCGAGGTCGATCGGCTTCACGCCACGGTCGCCGCCGAGCGGAAGGACAAGGAGACCCTCGGCCGCGACCTGCAGATCTCCGAGCGGCGGGTCGCGGAGCTGAGCGCTCTCGGCGAGCAGCATCGGCAGGACCTGGCGGAGTGCAAGGAGCAGGTGGCCGCGCTTCAGGCGCAGGAGCAGACCCTGCGTGAACAGATCGTCGCCGTCGAGGCGGCTCGCAAGGAGCTGGACCAGTCCCGCGAGGAGAACAACCGGCTGCAGGTCGAGCAGTTCCAGGCCCTGGCGGAGCAGATGCTCGTCGCTTCCCAGGAGAAGCTGCTCACCACGGCGGACGGGAAGCTCAGCGCGACCACCACGGCGGTGGGAGAGCGCCTCGATCGGCTCGACGAGCGGCTGCGGCAGTTCGATGTCCAGCGTGCCACGGCGGATACTCAGCTCAAGGAGCAGATCACCCACCTCGTCAAGGACATCGCGGAGGGCCGCGAGCAGACCCGGTCGCTGGTCGAGGCGCTGCGCCGGCCGCAGGTGCGCGGAGCCTGGGGCGAGATGCACCTGCGGCGGTCGGTCGAGCTCGCCGGAATGCAGGAGCATTGCGACTTCGACACCCAGGTGACCGTCGACGGCGACGACGGACAGCTCCGCCCGGACATGGTGGTGCATCTGACCGACGGCAAGCATGTGGTGGTCGACGCCAAGGTGTCTCTGGCCGCGTTCCTGGCCGCCACCGAGGCGACCGACGATGCGGAGCGCGAGCGCTGCTGGATGGAGCACGCCAAGCAGCTCCGCAAGCACGTCGATCTGCTCGCCGGCAAGGAGTACTTCCGGAGGATCGCCGGAAGCCCGGACTTCGTCGTGATGTACCTGCCGGGAGAGTCGTTGCTCCAGCCGGCGCTGGAGCGTGATCCGCAGCTCCTTGAGTACGCCGTGGGCAAGCGGGTTCTCATCGCGGGACCGACCAACCTGATCATGATGTTGCGCACGGTCGCGTTCGCCTGGACGCAGGCCGCGCTGCAGGACAACCTGCGGCAGGTGTACGAGCTGGGTCGGGAGCTGTACGAGCGCCTCGCGACAATGGGCGGTCACCTCAGCGCCCTGGGCGGCAGTCTCGACCGATCGGTCAGTGCGTACAACAAGGCGATCGGTTCGCTGGAGAGCCGGGTGCTGGTGACGGCGCGCAGGTTCCAGGCCCTCAAGGTGGTCGAGGGGGAGCTGAAGTCGCCGAAGTCGGTTGAACAGTCCGTACGCCCGATGGGCGGCGCCGAGCTGCTCGCCTCGGCTGAGGCGGAGCGCACCGTCCGCGCCCTGCCCGCGGCGGAAGCCGAGGCGGACACGGAGATCGCCTGACAAGCCCATGCTCCAAACGGCTGGTCCGGCTTTGCGCGGTGATCTAGAGTTCCGGGTCGTGCGACGGCAAAGGGAGACCTTGGCATGACGGCTTCCCATGACGCCGCGCCCCTGATGTCGATGACGGAGATCGCGGAGCTCGCGGGGGTGCAGCGACCCGTCGTCAGCAACTGGCGACGCCGGCATAAGTCCTTCCCCGAACCCGTGGAGGACCAGGCCCGTCCGTTGTTCGACTCCCGGCAGATTCTGGACTGGCTTGTGGACACCCGGCGTGTAGAGCGCAGCAAGGTCGAAGGTGACCTGCGGCTCTACACGCTCGGTCGGCTCTCCGACCAGATGCCACCCCGTACGCTCGTCGCCTCGCTCACCGCACTGATCTGCCTACGCCACCTCACGGGCGACGATCCTCTCGACGACGGGACGCCCGGCCTGACTCTGCGTCTCCGTGAACGCGCGCGCGACGTCGACCCCGAGGACCGGCTCCTGCTCTCAGAGGTCATGGATCTCCAAGTCCGGCGGCTGCCGGGAATCGTGGACGAGCTGGTCGAGGCGGCCTGGGGCACGTGGGGCGCCTTCGAGCGGGTGATGGAGGTCCGTGACCGGCTGAGCGCGTCCGAACTGTCCGTGGACCGCCTTGACCCGGCGCTCGTCCGGCTGGTCTGCAGACTCACCGACGCCATCCAGCAGGCCGACCGCGACGGGACCGCCAGGATCATCGACTTCAACGCCGGCCCCGGAGACCTCCTCCTCGCCGTGGCCGACGCCCTCCGGGACGACCAGGAGGCACAGGTCACCGCGTGCTGCCCGGACCCGTACGTCGCCAGGCTGATTCGGCGGCGGCTGACCGTTCGTGACCTGCAGGAGGACGGCTTCGACGTCCGCTCCGATCCGGCCGGCGCCCTGGAGGGCGCGAACGTCATCATCGGTCAGTACCCCTACCGCCCCGGCGAGGACCGCTCGCCCGGGGAGATGATCGAGACTCTCAACGACATCTCGTTGCGGCTCGTTCCCGGCGCGACCGCGGTGATCCTCGCGCCGGTGGACACCATCGGCGGGCTGGATCCGGCCGATGAGGCCGGAATGATCCGTAGCGAGCTGCTGGCCTCCGGCGCGGTCAAGGCGGTCATCCGGCTGCCCGGCGGGCTGGTTCCCTACCGTCCCGGCTACGAGGTCGCGTTGTGGGTGCTCGGCATCGACTACGACTCACCTCTCCGGGGCCGAGTCCTGCTCGCTGACGTCTCCGACCGCGAGCTCACCGCGGACGTCATCGAGGGACTGGCGATGGACGTGCTCACCTGGCGGCAGGAGGGATTCGACCCCGATGCGCACAGCCGCACCTACGCCGTCTCGACGTTAATCCGCGATGTCGTACGGTCACCGCTCCCGCTTACTCCCCGATACCTGCCGGCCGAGCACGAGTTCGCCACGGAGATCCCCGAACGGGTCGCCAGGGCACTTGAGCTGGAGCGCGTGCTGCGGGAGACACGGCCGGACCGGCCGGCGCTGCACAGCGACCTCGCCACCCGCCGCAACCCGACTCCACCCCGTACGGCGACCATCGGCCAACTCGTCCAGGGCGCTCGGAACCGCACCAACCGGCTTTCTCTCCGCAAGGGCACCAGGGTCTCCTCAGCGCTCATCGGGCCTGACGACGGCCCTGCCTCCCGGGCGTCGTCCTACACGGTCATCGGCTCGCCGGAGGTCCTGGGCCGGTCCACGGTCGGCAGTAGGCGCGTCGACCGGATCGCGTTCGAGTCGGCCTATCCCAACGCCCAGCGGAGCCTGCCGGGTGATGTGATCATCACCGACGCGCCCGAGCCCGCCGTACTGGTCGACCACGATGGCTACGCGGTCATCGAGTTTCCCGCACGCATCCTGCGGCTGACCGAACGCGGCAAGGAGCAGTTCACCCCACGGGTCCTGGCCGCACTCCTCGCGCGCTCCGGCCGGGTCGACGGGGCGGTCCGCCCGGTCCAGCGCCTCGAAGAGGTACGGCTGCCGCTGCTCGGCGCGGACGAACTCGCAAGATTCGATCGGCTGCTGCGCGAACTCGACGAACGCCACCGCCTGGCCCGGAAGGAGATCGACGCGCTCGACGAACTGCGCCGCATCGCCACGAGCGGCCTGTCCGACGGCACCTTGACGCTCGCCGATCCCGGGCGCCGTTCTTAGGAGTCGCGGTCTCGTGCCCGGTTCGTGGGTTTCGCCACCGCAGAGCGTGTTACGGCACCACGAGTGTCGGGCAACGTCGCCGCCCACGTCAGTGCCACCAGTAGATGTTCGGGAAGCAGCCCGACGTACGAGTCCGGCTGTATGAGCAGCGTCGGGGCTACGGCCGTGGTGCGCTGGGCGGCCCACTCGTGATCCAGGGAGGTGAAGTCGTCGTCGATCCAGACGGCTGGAGCACCGCCCAGCCAGGCGTCAACGTGATCACGCTTCCAGAGGTAGCCGTTGGGGTGGCTCGTGGTGATGATCGGACGGGGCAGCCCAAGGTAAGGGAAGGGCGGAAGGCCGAGGAGACGTCCGATCAGTTCGGGCGCGTCCTGGCGCCAGCTGGTACACCACACAGGTCTCAGCAGCCGGGTTGTGATGACGTCGTTGATCATTCGACCGTGGAGTGGATTGAGCCAGACTGCTACGGGGTCCTCGGAGCTCCGTCCGGTGGGGACGACCTGGTGATGTACGTGGTCGGCTGGAGTGCTGCCGTCATCGGCGGGGAACGGTATCAGGACGCCGTCGATGTCCAGTAGCAGGTGGGGTGGGTTCACGGGCGTCTCCCGTCAGAGCCTGTGCGGTGATGAGGAGGGTGGTCGGCCACGGACCGCCTCCGGGCGGGAAGATCTCGCGTACGCCGGTGGGTACGAGCCCGGCCGCGTTCAGAGACCGGAGCCAGCGTTCTACGGTCAGCTCCCAGCGCAGGACAGAGGCGCGGAGGCCATCGGGCAGGGTGATGTGTTGGAGTACCGCCCTGTTGGCCGGGCGTCGGCCATGGCGTCGCGGGTGTGGTACGGAGAACGCGACCAGGCCGCCTCCCTTGAGGACTGCGGTGGTCTCCCGTAAGAGCGGTGTGGGCGGGGCCAAGCCGATGGCACCGAACACCGAATAGACGACATCGAACGTCGCGGGGCAGGTCCGGAGATATGCCAGGGCATCTTGGGCGATGAACGCCATGTTGGCGATGTGACCGTAGTACGTGCGGGCGCGACGAATCTGCAGACCGGCCTGGTCGACGCCGATCGCGAACGCGCAGCGGTGAGCGGCGAGGTGAGCGAGGTTATGCCCGGCACCGCAGCCAAGCTCCAGGACGTCCTTGTCGCGAACATCGCCGAGGATCTCCGCGCCTGGTCCGGAGCCTGGACGCTGAGTCCAGCGCATCGTGTCCGGGGCGGGTACGGGACCGGGCAAGCCGACGGCGATGCGCTGACGAGCGTGGGCCTGCCAAGGAGACAGCGTGTGCCGCATCTACGGCTCCAGCAGCCGCGTCGCGTCGTTCAGGTGCCTTTGTACGGTCTTCACGTACGCGGGATCGGTCGCGGGATCGTTGACCCAGCGGACGGACTGTTCCATGAACCACTCGACCACCCAGACCCGGTGCCAGCCGAGCCCCCATGCTTCGGCGGGCAGTCCGGCCCGTTGCGCCAGGGCGTCGTGGTGGCCGCCCGCGTGGACATAGGCCTCGATGAGCCGCCGCAGGCGGGCCGGGTCCGGAGGATCCACCGTGCCGTACCAACTGGCCAGGTCGAGTAGTCCCGGGCCGGTGAACGCACGGGCGAAATCGAGCAGGTGACGGCCTCGCCGGCCGACATGGATGCTCGTGGGGTGGAATTCCGAATGCACCCAACCGTACGGCTCGATATCGGCACCCCTCGCGCGATGCTCGGCGGCTCCGGCGATCCGGACCAGTGCGTCCTCGATGACGTTCGTGTCCTGCCATCGTCCGGCGTCTCGTAGCCGGCTGAGGTGTTCCAGGGCACGGTCGGGCAGACGTCGCAGTGCCTCCTCATCGAGTGCGGGGAGTTCGACGGCGGCTCTAGCCTGGTGCACGATGACGGCCGCGGTGACGCCATCGTGGTCGTCGGCTTCGCGAAGCGGGGTGCCGAGGTCTTCCAGCAGCATGCCGAGGTGACCGTCCTTCACGGTGGAGGCGATCACTTGCGGCACTGGGATGCCATACCGGGCAGCGAGCAGGAGCACCTGGCCTTCCCGGGTGAATGGCTCGGTGGCGTACTTGAAGACGAGCGAGGTGCCGTCGGGGAACCGGAGACGCTCCACGCCGGACATGGACCAGACTCGTATCGGCTCTCTTGGCGGGACGGGAAGCCCGGCGGCCCGACATAGTCCGGCGAGCAGGTCGTCGCTGCGAGCGGTGTCCACGGTGCGGTGCTCCGTTCAATGGATGGGCGCGGCGGCCGGCCCAGGCCGGGGGAGCTCCTACCGGCCGCCGATCGTGCGGGTTCGTCAGGCTCTGGTCGCGCGACGGGCGTAGACCTGGGCGATCCACTCGGCCTTCATTCCGGACAGCTCTCGCCGGAAGGTCGACATGGACGCGCCGTACGGCGCCACGACGCCGCCGGATTGGTCCGGAACCGACTGGCAGCCGTGTACCAGCCGGCCACCGAGGGCGGCGTGCGCCTTGATGGACTCGATGCGCCGGTGCTCGTTGAACCAGCCGCCGTGGTAGACCTCGTCGAGCATGCCGCCCGTGACGTCGTCCAGGTCGAAGACGACCGAGGTTGCGGCAGGGAAGAACCAGCATGGGCCCACGTTGGAGATGTGCCCGTCGACTTCGACTTTGTTGAGCGCCATCAGGGTGGCGGCCTCGCGGAGCATCCGCAGGTGTTCGGCGGTGAAGCCCGGGAGGCCGAGTCCCTTCAGGTGCTCGTCGCGGAAGAGGTAGGCGTAGACCTCGTGTGCGGTCCTCAGCACCCGGGCCGCGTCTCCGGTCGGGCTGCCGTGGGATTTGACGAAGTCGAGGACGACCTGTTCGATCGCGCTCTCGGTCGTCTCCTCCACGGGCAGGAGCCGGGTCTTGACCAGCTCCCAGTCGGTGAGGAGCCAGGTGTGCGATTCGAAACGGAAGAAGTACCGGGCCGGGTCGATGCTGATGCGGTGCCCGTCGACCTCGATGCCGGGCAGGCGGTTCCAGCGAGGGTCGAATGCCGTGGGGAGGGCGGCGGTGATGGTGCCGGTTGTGATCGTCACGTCGTGTCCTTTCCCGGACGACCTGATGGCTTCGCCGGGAGCGTACGACCGAGCCCATCAACAAGGAAGAAAGTTTCGCTCTATTTCTCGAAACTCGCCTTCGCTGCGTCGAGTAGAGAAATGTGAGCTACTCGGCGTCCTGCTCGCTCGCCAGGTCGTCGATCACGCGGGTGAGGATCGCCCGGGCCTCGGCGCCATAGTCGGCCGTGGTCGCGAGCTGATCGAAGATGCGGGCGTAAAGAGCGATCTCCTGGGGTTGAGCCAGGTTCAGCTCCGCCGAGTAGGTCTCCACCATCACCCGCTCGTCGTTGAGCAACCAGAATCCGTGCCAAGGTGCTACCGCGTAGCGGACCTCGAAGGGGATGATGCCGAGCTTGACGTTGCGCAGGGCTGACAGCGCCACCAAGCGGTCAAGCTGGGCGAGCATCACGTCGACCGCGCACAGGCGGAGGCGTAGCGCCGCCTCGGTCAAGATGAAGTGAAAGGTCTTGTCCCGCCGGTAGAGGATCTCCTGACGCTGCACTCGCGCTCGTACGGCGGCGTCGAGGTCGTCAGGGACCATGAAGACTCGGGCGCCCTCGGCGAGGCGGGCACGCGCGTATTCGGCGGTCTGTAGCAGGCCGGGTACGACCATCGGCTCGAACGCGCGGAATCGGCGTGTCTTCTCGTCGAGATCGGCTAGTTCGGCCTGGTGTGCCCGAAGGCCTGTCTTGAGTTGGCGCCGCCATTCGGCGTGCTGAACCTCGAGCGTGTGAAGAGCAGCCAGCAGTTCCGCGACTTCCTGCTGCGCACCGGCCGCCTCGGCCCACGACAGCAGGTCGTCGTCGGTCGGAGTCTGCCGTCCGTTCTCCAGCTTCGAGACCTTCGAAGCGGGCCAGTCAAGCAGCTCTGCAAGCTGCTTCCCGGTCAGCCGGGCGCCCTGACGCAACTCACGAAGACGCAGGCCCAGCGCACGGCGTGCCTCCTGCACGCTGGTCACGCCGATGTCCTTATGCTGCGGCAAACTCATCCCGTCGCACCGCGTAGTGCCAGGCGGCGTCACGCCAGAAGCAGTGGCGCACCACCACGGCCGGGTCGTCGATGATCTCAGCGCCGATGAAACGGTCTGCGTCATCGAAGTGCATGCGCACCAGTTTGCTGGAGTCGAACAACCAGTAGTCGTGGTTCGGGATACCGACCGACTTGGCCATGTCGCGTACCAGGTAGCGGATATCTTCTCCCGCGCCGCCCGTGAACTGGGAACACCACACGCCGAACCGGCTGTAATCGGTCAGGGGGCGGCTCACCACGCGCACTCGAGAGAAACGCCGGCCTGCTGCGGTGGCGGCCCTGATCATGGCGAGCCAGTCCTGCATCCACGGCAGGTCGTCCGGCTCGTCGGCGAGAAACCGCCGCAGCGACTCGTTCTCATAGGACGAGTCGTACCGGTCGCGGACCTCCAGCCGGAAGGCCGTGTGCTCGAATGAGGTGAACAGCCGGTCGAACTCCTCCCCGACGAGCAGGCTCAGCGGTCCTCCTCCGGTTCGTCGTTGGCCGCGAACCGCAGCAGGGCCTTGGGGATCTCGACGAAGGTCTCGCCGTCCAGCACATCGCGCAGGTCCGCGAGTGCCTCCGGGTCGGTGACCTTCCAGCCCTGAACGACGTAAGTGTCGCGATCGGTGGCGTACAACGTCGGACACTGGCCGACCTGCGAGTCGGTCCCGAGAAATCTCAGCCGCATCTGGCCGTCTCCTCGAATGTTCGAGAACTTTCTCGCATCATGAATCGCGAGCCGGGAAGCGTCAAGGCATTCGGCCGCCGTCCGGCTCTGCCAAGCCTGTTCCGTCAGCGGCGGAGGTAGGCCTGGAACTCTTCGGCGGTCATCTCGTCGAACCGCCGCAGGGCGACGGCGAGGTAGCGGAGTTGGTCGGTATCGCCGGTGGCGACGCAGACCTGGCCGCCGACCCACTGCCAGAGCGGCAGGCCGCCGGTGTCCAGCACCGGTGACCATCCCGGCGGCGGCACCGGCAGGTCGGGGTGCGTCCGCTGCCGGCGCTGCAGGCTCATCCGCGCGGCGGCCGGGTACTTGCGGACGAGGAAGTCCAGCCGCAGCAGTTCCCTGGCCTCGGACGGCGGGTGGGCGGTCAGCGAGTCGACCAGCGCCCGCAGGGCCGGCAGCGAGCGCATGAGCTGTTCTTCGGGCGTCATCGTCACATTCCTCGCCGGAGCGGAACACAGACGACCTTGCTGATCACCCGGAGCAGGTCGCCGATGTCGTCGACCGAGAGGAGCCGGGACGAGTCGTTGAGGTGGCCGATGGGGACGCCCCACGACCAGTGCCACCGGATGTTGTTCTGGTCATCCGGTTTGCAGATGATTCGCTCGCTGAGGTGATTGCTCGCCCCGTGGATGAGGATCTCCGCCCCGTACTGCTCGGCGTTCAGGCCGGCGGCCTGGCATTCCTGGGTCAGCCACTTCGCGTACGCGTAAATGTCTTCCGCTGTGTACGGTTTCACGACTTATTCCCTTTTAATCGCCTACCGTTTTCCAGTGACCAGGCTCACACGTTGAGTTACTTTTGGGCTACAGACAGGCATCACCCGATGTCGGACTCGCCTCCCGGAGGACTCACCATGACCAACGGCGCCCTCACCCGAGACCCCCTCGTCCGAGCGTTCGGCGCGGTCCTGCGCGGTCACCGCGAAGCCGCGAAACTCTCCCGCGCCGCCTTGGCCGAGGCCCTCGGCTGCACCCCGCAGTGGATCGAAAAGCTCGAGACCGCCCTGCGCGCGCCGTCGGAGGCGACCTCCGAAGACCTCGACACCTACTTCAAGACCCCCGAGACCTTCCACCGCATGTGGCTGGAGATCCGCCGCGCCGGCAAGCACGCCGAGCTACCGCCCGGCTTCTCCGGCTTCGTCGAGCTGGAGGCCAAAGCGACGATCATGTACATCTTCGAGCCCATGGTTATCACGGGACTCTTCCAGACGCCGGAGTACGCCTGTGAGGTGCTCAAGGTGGGTCGAAGGCCCGAGGCGGTGGAGAGACTCGTCGCCACACGCCTGGAGCGCCAGCAAATCCTTGCCAGCGAAAACGCCCCTGAAATCGTCCTCGTCCTCGATGAGTGGGCTCTCCGCCGTCCGATCGGCGATCTCAAAATCCGTAAAGAGCAGATACGGCGTTTGCTCGAGCTCGCCGAGAGCCCCAACATCAGCATTCAGCTCGTATCAAGTCAAACCGGCACATACGCGGGCCTGCCGGGTGCTTTCATCCTCCTGCGTCTGGAGGATGGGACTGACTACGCGTATATCGAGGGCCACGTGGAAGATCAGGTGATCGATCGGCCCGACAAAGTACGGGCCTATGAACTACGCTTCAACTTGATCAGGAGTGCGGCTATGTCCGCAGATGACTCCCTAGCGCTACTTCGCGAAGGTTGGGAGAACCTATGACGGCTTCGGACCTGACGGCCCTCTGGCGCAAGAGCAGTCGTAGCACCGACACGGGCGGTGCCTGTGTCGAGGTTGCCGCGCTGTGGCGAAAGAGCATCCGCAGCGGCGACACGGGCGGCCAGTGTGTCGAGGTGGCCGTCACATCCCCAGCAATCACCGTGAGCGAGGCTGCCCTGTAGGGAAACGCATGGTCGAGACCCCGGGCACCCACCGCCTCGGAGACGGACCGCGGAGCAGGCGGTCCGCGTCCGCGCTGTCTCACGGTCTTCCTCAGTATCGAGCGGGCTCCCACTACCGAAGTCACGGTTGTATCCGGCCCCGAGGTCACCTGCCTCAGCATTGACCCAGAGCTACTGGTAACCCTCCTTACCAGTGGACTTGCTGCTCTACGTCAAAGAGATGGCCTAGAGTCCTCCACGCACAGGTCGTCAGTTGGATCCTGCGCCGTACCGACGAGGAGAGCGATGCCGCCACGGAAGAAGACCGCCGCCGGCCAGGGCGAGCTGCCCGGCATGACGTCGATGGCGGACCTCAAGGAGATCCTCTGGAAGTCCGCCGACAAGCTCCGCGGCTCCATGGACGCCGCGCAGTACAAGGACTTCGTCCTCGGCCTGGTCTTCCTCAAGTACGTCTCCGACGCGTTTGAGGAGCGGCGTCGCCAGATCCGCGAGGAGTTGACGGCCGAGGGCGTGCCCGAGGGTCGGCACGAGACGTTCGTCGACGATCAGGATGAGTACGAGCGCGAGGGTGTCTTCTGGGTTCCTGAGGGGGCGCGCTGGCCTGAGTTGGCCGCCCAGGCGAAGTCCGCTGCGATCGGCGAGCTGATCGATGGCGCGATGGACGCCGTCATGAAGGCCAATCCATCGCTGACCGGCGTCCTGCCCAAGATCTTCAACCGGGACAACGTCGATCAGCGTCGCCTCAGCGAACTGGTCGATTTGATCAGCGACGCCCGCTTTACGGGTCATGATGGCAAGTCCGCCCGCGATGTGCTCGGCGAGGTCTACGAGTACTTCTTGGAAAAGTTCGCACGCGCCGAAGGTAAGCGTGGTGGCGAGTTTTACACCCCCGCCAGCGTTGTGAAGGTGCTCGTCGAGATCCTCGAGCCTTACAAGGGGCGCGTGTACGACCCGTGCTGCGGTTCGGGCGGCATGTTCGTGCAGGCGGAGAAGTTCGTACTCAGCCACCGAGGTCGCCGCGACGACATCGCCGTTTACGGCCAAGAGCTCAACGAGCGGACTTGGCGGCTAGCCAAGATGAACTTGGCCATCCACGGCATTAATGGCGACCTGTCGACCAGGTGGGCTGACACCTTCTATGAAGACAGGCATCCTGACCTCAAGGCCGACTTCGTGCTTGCCAATCCGCCTTTTAATATTTCGGATTGGTATCGCAAGACGGACGACGCTCGGTGGCGTTTCGGTACACCCCCGACGGGAAACGCCAACTTTGCCTGGATACAACATATTATCTCCAAGCTCGGTATCCACGGCAGCGCTGGCGTGGTTATGGCTAATGGCTCGATGGCGTCCAATCAGTCAGGTGAAGGGGAGATCCGCGCCGCACTGGTAGAAGCGGACCTTGTTGCATGCATGGTTGCACTACCGTCCCAGCTCTTCCGTACGGCCCAGATCCCTGCTTGCCTGTGGTTCTTCGTCAAAGACAAAAGCTCACGCGGTGGGCACACCGATCGCCAAGGCGAGGTGCTCTTCATCGACGCTCGCAATATGGGCACCATGGTGGACCGTACAGAGCGGATCTTGACAGAGGCGGACATTGCTAAGATTGCAAGTTCGTACCACGCATGGCGCGGCACGACGAGCGCCCGTGACGCTCGTCTAACGTACGCCGACGAGCCTGGCTTTTGCTACTCGGCCACTCGAGGTGAAATTAGCGAGAATGGCCATATTCTTACTCCTGGCCGCTATGTTGGGGCAGCTAGCGAGGGTTTCGGTGACGACGAGCCCGTGGCCGACAAGATCGACCGTCTCACCAAAGAACTTTTTATTCAGTTCGATGAGTCGGCTCGTCTCGAACGGGTAATCCGCACTCAAATGGAGCGCTTCGATGTCTGAATGGCGACGCATCGTTATGGATGAATTCATTAGCCTTCAGCGGGGTTATGACCTAGCTACACCGAAGCGCGTACCGGGCAACGTCCCCGTCATCGGGGCTGGTGGCCGATCAGGCTGGCATGACACTGCAATGGTCAAGGGTCCCGGCGTCGTAATCGGTCGTGCTGGTGCTTCGATGGGGCAGGCAACCTACTCGACCGAGGATTTCTGGCCTCTTAACACCTCGCTTTTTGTGACAGATTTCCACGGTAACGATCCCCGGTTCGTATACTACGTCCTGGACCAGATCGACTTTTCTGGATACAACTCCGGTGCTGCGCAGCCGATGTTGAACCGGAACTACATCAAGCAAATACCACTAAGTATTCCCTCGTTGGATGAACAGATATCTATAGCGGCACTCCTGGGAGCGCTTGATGACAAAGTTGCCATTAATAGTCGCCTTGTGGAGACCATAGACGAACTAGGTGCTGCCCTCTTTCTGGGTTTTTTCCGCGAAGCGATTGATGTGCTCACGGTAGGCTCCCATCTTCCGTGTGGGTGGCGACAAATTAAGCTCGAAGATGCGATGTCTTCTTTCGAGACGGGCATGCGCCCGCGTGGAGGAGTTGCGCGGTATAAGTCGGGTGTACCTAGCGTTGGCGCCGAAAGCATCGTCGGTCTAGCAAGATTCGATTATTCCAAGGTCAAGTACGTTCCATCTGATTTCTACTCTAGAATGAAGCGTGGCAAGCTCGAGAGTCACGATATCCTTCTTTATAAGGATGGCGGGCGGCCTGGTTCGTTCGAGCCTCACGTGGCTTTGTTTGGCGATGGTTTTCCTTTCTCTGAAGTATGCATCAATGAGCATGTATATAGAATTAGGCTTAAGCGTCCTTTTACGCAAGCATTCGGTTATTTTTGGCTGTCTTCGGGCTACCTGATGGACGAAATGAGGAGGCGGGGAACGGGTGTCGCAATTCCTGGCTTGAATTCACTGGCAGTTAAGGGATTGCCGATTGTTCAGCCTCCAGCTGACCGGATCGGAAAATTCGATTCTGAGGCTTCTCCGCTAATTGACAGGGCGCTTCATGCTGCCAAAGAGTCTCGTGTACTTGCGGAGTTGCGAGACGCAATGCTGCCGAAGTTGATGTCGGGCGAGATGAAGATCCGGGACGCGGAGAGGGCCGTTGAGGAGGCCACGTGACCAGGTACAGCGAAGGGGAATTGGAGCACGACGTTCTGGAGATCCTGGCCGAACTCGGCTGGGAGCCGCGTGAGGGGAAGCAGGTCGCTCCTGGCTCGGGCGAGCGGGAGTCTTGGGTCGAGTTGATCATCCCGGACAGGCTGAGGCATGCGATCGTACGGAACAATCCGGGCCTGCCGACGGCCACGGCCGACGAGGTCATGGACCTGATCCTGTCGCCAGAGTCACAGGACGTCCGGAGTGAGAATCGTCGCATCCACGAGTATCTGACCAAGGGCGTGCGCAAAAGCTACCTCGACGAGTACGGCGCGGAGCAGAACCCGACCATCTACCTGATCGACCGGTCTGACCCATACGGCAACGACTTCCTCGCGGTTCGGCAGGTGACGATCGTCGACGGCGACACCCGGCGGCGCTTCGACATCGTCCTCTACGTCAACGGCCTGCCGCTGGCGGTCTTCGAGTTGAAGAAGGCCGGTGACGAGCATGCCACGCCCGAGACCGCGCACGCCCAGCTCATGGCGTACGTCCGGGACGTATGGCAGGCGTTCCGCTGCAACGTCGTCTGCGTCGCCTCCGACGGCATCCAGGCCCGATACGGCACCGCGTTCACCCCGTACAACCACTTCGCGCCCTGGAACGTCGACGAGGCCGGTGAGCCGGTGAAGCAGCCGGCGGCGACGTGGCCCGAGATGGAGCTGCCGCTCGCCCTCAATGGCCTGTTCGAGCAGCGGCGGTTCATCGAGTTCCTCGACGGCTACGTGGCCTTCTCCCAGTTGGATGAGGGCGTGTCGAAACGTATCGCCAAGCCGCACCAGTACTTTGCGGTGGCCAAGGCCATCGACAAGACCGTTGAGGCCGTGCGCAGCAACGGCAAGGCCGGTGTCGTCTGGCACACGCAGGGATCCGGCAAGTCGATGGAGATGGAGCTGTATGCCAACCAGGTGCTCAAGCACCCGGCGCTCGGCAACCCGACCATCGTCGTCATCACGGACCGTACGGACCTGGACGACCAGCTCTTCGACGGGTTCAACGCCAGCGAGCTGCTGCCGGAAAAGCCTGTGCCGGTGACGAGCCGGGACCAGTTGCGGACCGAGCTGACCAACCGCCGCACGGGCGGGATCTACTTCACCACGCTGCAGAAGTTCAGTCGGACCCGCGCGGAGCGGGACTCCGGGACCGCCCATCCGCTGCTGTCGGACCGACGAAACATCATCGTGATCGTCGACGAGGCGCACCGCAGCCACTACGACAGCCTCAACGGGTACGCGCGGCACCTGCGCGACGCTCTTCCGTACGCCACGATGATCGCTTTTACCGGCACGCCGATCTCCGAGGCCGAGCGCGACACGCGACAGGTGTTCGGCGGTGACATTCATACCTATGATCTCACCCGCGCTGTCGAGGACGGTGCAACCGTCCCGGTGTATTACGAGAGCCGTATCATATCGCTCAGCCTGCCGAATGGGGCCGACCCGGAGAAGCTCGATGAGCAGGCCGATAAGGCCGCTGAGGGTTTGGATGACTCGGAACGTCGGCGGGTCGAGCAGGCCGCCACCGTCCTAACCGCGGCGTACGGCGCGCCGAACCGGCTGAAGAAGCTGGCCGCTGACATCGTTGAGCACTGGGCGGCTCGCTCGGAGACGATGAAGGAGTTTATCGGCGCGCCCGGCAAAGCGATGATCGTGTGCAGCACGCGGGAGATCTGCGCCAGGCTGTACGAGCAAATTATCGCCATAAAGCCGGACTGGCACGCGGACGCCGTCGACAAGGGCAAGATCAAGGTCATCTACAGCATCACGAACGGCGACTCCGAGGAAATCCTCAAGCACCGGCTGCGACCGTCCGAGCGCAAGACCGTCGAGCGGCGGATGAAGAACGCCGATGATGAGCTCGAACTCATCATCGTCAAGGACATGCTGCTCACCGGCTTCGACGCCCCGCCGCTGCATACGCTCTACCTCGACCGCTCGATGCGCGGCGCGCAGCTCATGCAGACCCTCGCCCGCGTCAACCGTACGTTCCGCAATAAGCAGGACGGACTCATGGTGGGGTACGCCCCGCTGCACGAGAACCTGCTCGCGGCCCTCGCCGAGTACACCACCAGCGACCAGCGGTCCAAGCCGATGGGCCGGGACCTGGATGACGCGCTGGCCAAGGTCCGCGACCTCGTGGACGTCCTCGGCAACATCCTGCTGGCCGGCTATCCATGGCGGGAGAACCTTCGGTCCAAGGGCCCCCACGCGTACCGGGACACCTTGGCGGGCGCGACCAACTACCTGCGCGACCCGCAGAACCCGCTCAACCAGCCCGATGACCCGGAGGAGCTCACGCTCAAGGAGCGGTTCAGTATCCAGGCCGCGCGGCTGGCGCGGTTCTACGCACTGTGCGCCAGCAGCGGCGAGCTGAACGACCTCCGGGACGACATCGCGTTCTTCCGCGACGTACGAGTGTGGGTGGCCAAGTTCGACGCCGCCGAGCGGCGGGCCGAGGGCCGGCCGATCCCCGCCGAGGTGGAGCTGTACCTCAAGCAGCTCACCGCCGGTGCGATCGAGGCCGGTGACGTGACCGACCTGTTCTCCGCCGCCGGGCTCGAACGGCCGGACCTGTCGCACCTCGACGACGCGTACATCGCGCGGATGCAACAGGCCAAGAACCCCGCCCTGGCGATCGAGGCGCTGCGCCGGCTGGTCCAGCAGGAGATGCGCAAGGTCACCCGGCACAACATCGTCCGCCAGGAGAGTTTCTCCGACCGGCTGGTGGCGTTGATGCGCAAGTACACGAACCAGAACCTCACTGCGGCAGAGATCATCGCGGAGCTGGTCGCGATGGCCAAGGAGGTGGCCGCGGACGCCGACCGCGGCAAGCGGTTCTCGCCGGAGCTGGATGAGAACGAGCTCGCCTTCTACGACGCCGTCGCGGCCAAGGACTCCGTCAAGGCCCTGATGGGGGAGGGGAAGCTGGCGGACATCGCCCGGGACCTGGTCAAGGCCGTCCGCCGCAACCTCTCGACCGACTGGACCGCGCGCGACGACGTCCAGGCCAAACTCCGCTCCACCATCAAACGCCTGCTGGCGATCCACGGTTATCCGCCGGACGAGGAGAAGGACGCCATCGACAAGGTCATCCGGCAGTTGGAGACCTTCGCGGACGAGTGGGCTCCCGGAGGCGACGGATAGGCGGCCGTGGGGCAAGAGGACGGCACACATGACCGGGGGGCGGGGAGGAGAGACCTTGATCTCTCCTGCCCGCCCCTTCGCGGCAGTCTGTTCATCACTGCCGCGGGGCACCGCCTTCGCGATCGGGTGCGCCTCCCGACGCGGCGGCCCACAGACGTGGAATCAGCAGTGCAGGCAGATCTGGGTCATGTCGTAGGTCCAGCCGGGTTCTCCGGACAGACGGATGGGATCGTTGGGGCCGAAGGACCAGATGGCGCCGTCCGTGGTTCCGCTCGGGTACAACTTCACCCATCCGAAATCGGTGGCTTCGAGGTCCACCAGCTTGTTGATCCGGTAGGCGGTGTATCCCGTGCCGGAGAAACAAGTCGTGCGGCCGCCAGCGTCGGTGATTCTGACCTTGGTGGCGGGGTTGTCGCAGCTGACGATGTTGGTCATCGGAGTGACCACCCCGCGCGGGGCCGCGTCGGCGGAGGTGGCGACCCCGCCGAGGCCGGCTGCCGCCAGCACCGCCGTCGCCATGACCTTGGCTGCCGTGTGATGTCTCATGCTCGTCCTCCTGGACGGATCGCGGGAAACGCCGCTCTGGCGGCGCCTTGCGATCAGCCTGTGCAAGGCCCGTGACGGTGCCAAGCGTCGGCGGCGGGGCTGGAACAATGCCCGATCAATCGATCAATTCGGCCGGGAGCCCCGAGCGGGCGCCACTCGTCTGAGCTCCGATATTCGGTGGTGGAACGCTCCGGGGCGTCGTGACACTGGGACCTCGGCGACAGGAGAGCGGTGAGTGATGACGGGACAGCGGGCCACCCTGACGTTGTGGCGGCCGGTCGGGCCCGCCGAGCTGGCGCTGCTGCGCGCGTCCGGGTGGCGGGCGTGGCCGCCTCGGCTGCCCGACCAGCCGATCTTCTATCCGGTGCTGAACGAGGCGTACGCGGTCAAGATCGCCCGGGACTGGAACGTCCCGGCGTCGGGCGCCGGGTTCGTGACGCGCTTCGAGGTCGACGCCGGCTTCGCGCGCCGCTACCCGGTCCGGCAGGCCGGCGGCCGGACCATCCTGGAGCTGTGGGTTCCGGCGGAGGAACTCGAGGAGTTCAACGCCCACCTGGCCGGTCCCATCCAGGTCGTCCGCGAGTACCACGTCCCCGGTTACGGGCCGCTGGCGGCTCGCGTCGCCGACGCCGCCATCGGTCGCGAGCCCGCGGACGAGGTCACGGCGGTGCTGTCGGTCGCGAGCGCGACGACCTGGATCGGGCTCGACCGGGCGTTCCGTACGGCCGGGGTGAGGTACGGCGGCGGTACGGCGGCGTCCTCGTCGCCGAGGGACGCGCGCCTGTCGTCGCTCGTCATGGCCTGCTCCGGAGACGGGCACCGGAGGGAGGCCGCGGTCGCGAGCGCGGCGTGGAGCAGGCTGCCGCTTCCCATCCTCGTGCTGCGCACCGCCGACTGGGTGCCGCAGGTCCGCGAGCGGGCGCGCCGGTCCCTGGAGGCGGCGTTGTCCGCTGTGGACACCGCCGCGCTCCCGGCGGCCGCGAGCGTCGCGGTCGCGATGGGATCGTGGGCGCGGGGTTCCCATGCTCTGGAGGCCGTGGCGGAGGCCCTGCGGTCGGCTCCCGAGGACGTCCTGGCGTCGGCTCGGGCTCACCGCGACCGCGGGCTGCGGCGCTGGGCGTACCGGCTGTGGCTGGAGTCGGGCCGGGCCCGATCCGAGGAGGTCATGCGCGCCGCGCTGGGGGAGCGGGACGTGGTCTGCCGCGCCCTGTGCGCGGAGCGGGTCGTGGCCGAAGCCGTACGAGACGAGCGTCCCGACGTGCTGGAGCGGTTGCTCCGGGAGGGCGGCGCGAACGTCCGGATCGAGGCGCTCACGGCCCTGGTGCGACTCGGCCGTCCCGAGGCCGGTGCCGCGTATCTGGCGGACCGGCCGACGATGATGCGCGCCACCGCGCAGTGGGCCGTCCGCCGTGAGGGGCGTGACCCCGCCGTGCTCTACCGCGAGGCCCTGGCCGCGAATCCGGCGGCGGGCCGGATTCGGACGCTGGTCGCCGGGCTCGGTGAATGCGGTACCCGGCAGGACATCGATCTGCTGCTGCCGTTCCTGGAGCACCCGAGTCCTCGGGTGCGGGCGGAGGCGGTGCGTGCCGTCCGCCGCGTGGGGGCGTCTCTCGCGCGGATCGCCCCGATGCTGGCCGACCCGGCTCCCGTGGTCGTCCGGGCGGCGGGCAAGGCGTTGCGCACCGAGCCCGACGTCGTGCCGACCGCCCGGCTCTGGGAGTAGCCGAGAGGCCGGCGGTCAGTGGCAGGGTGGCGTGTAGGCGATGCCGGGGAAGTGCTGCGCCCACTCCTCCGCGGTGACGGCCGGGAAGGAACGGGCGCAGACCCGGCGGGCGACGTCTCCGGCGTCCAGGTTCCACAGTCGCGCGGTGCCGTCGCTGCTGCCGGTGGCGAGGGTGTGTCCGTCGGGGCTGAAGGCGACGGTGGTGATGCTGTCGGCGTGGCCGGTGATCGTGGCGAGCGGGGTCGGGTGTCGGGTGTCGGTGACGTTCCACAGTCGCGCGGTGCGGTCATTGCTGCCGGTGGCGAGGGTGTGTCCGTCGGGGCTGAAGGCGACGGTGGTGATGCTGTCGGCGTGGCCGGTGATCGTGGCGAGCGGGGTCGGGTGT
>NZ_JBFAUM010000018.1:112951-178585 GCF_040679195.1 Actinoallomurus sp. NPDC052308
CGGGTGTCGGTGACGTTCCACAGTCGCGCGGTGCCGTCGCTGCCGCCGGTGGCGAGCGTATGGCCGTCCGGGCCGAACGCGACGGCGTTCACTCCGGCGGTGTGCCCGGTGATCACGGTGCGCGCGATCGGGTGGAGCCGGTCGGTCACGTCCCAGAGTCGCGCGGTGCGGTCGCTGCTGCCGGTGGCGAGGGTGTGTCCGTCGGGGCTGAAGGCGACGGTGGTGATGCTGTCCCCGTGCCCCGTGAGGGTGGCCAGCGCGGCCGGACGGCCTGGGGCGGAGAGGTCCCACAGCCGCGCGTCGGTGCTCTCCCCGGCCAGGGCGAGGGTGCGGCCGTCCGGGCTGATGGTGCCGGCGAGGATGTTCCCGGCTCCCACGGCCCGGGTGGCGAGCAGGGCGGGACCGCCGGGGGCGGCCAGGTTCCAGAGCCGCAGGGTGCCGTCGAGGCCGGAGGTGACGAGCGTGCGCCGGTCTGGGGTGAACGCCGTGACGAGAACGCCGTCGGTGTGGCCGTCCAGCACGGCGAGGGACACGGGCCGGTCCGGGGTGGTGACGTCGTCCAGTTCGGCGGCCCGGTAGCTGCCGGTGGCGAGCGTGCGGCCATCCGGGCTGAAGGCCAGGGTGTCCACCGCCCCGGGATGGTCGGCCAGGATCGGTGAGCGCAGGTCCCAGACCCGGGACGTCTCATCGCCGCCGCCGCTCGCCAGATAAGAGCCGTCGGGGCTGAACGCCACGGCGTAGACGGTCGCGGCGTGGCCGCGAAGCACCGCGGGGTTGTCCCCGTCGGCCGGGTCGGCCACGTTCCACAGGCGGATGGTCCGGTCATAGCTGCCGCTGGCGAGTTGCCGGCCGTCCGGGGAGAACGCCAGCGCGACGACGCCGTTGCCGTGGCCGGCGAGGACGTGGGTGGTGCGGACGTGCCGGGGGTCGGTGACGTCCCAGAGCCGGATCGTGCTGTCGAAGCTCCCGGTGGCGAGCGTACGGCCGTCGGGGCTGAACGCGGCCGACAGGACGCGGTCGGTGTGCCCGCTCAGCTGGGCGAGGGCGGCGGGATGGTGCGGACGGGACACGTCCCACAGCCGTACGGTGTTCTCGTACGCCGTGGTGGCGAGCGTCCGCCCGTCCGGCCCGAACGCCACCGCCGCCAGCCCCTGCCGATGACCTGTGAGGGTCGCCGCGGCGACCGGATGGTGCGGGTCGGTCACGTCCCACAGCCGTGCGGTGCGGTCGTAGGAGGCGGTCGCGACGGTCCGCCCGTCCGGGCTGAACGCCACCGACCGGATGCCGTCGGTGTGTCCGGTCAGGACGGCCAGCGCGGCGGGGCGGTGGGGGTCGGCGACGTCCCACAGCCTGGCGGTATGGTCCCCGCCGCCGGTGACGAGCAGGCGGCCGTCCGGGCTGAACGCCACGGACGTCACGCCGTCGGTGTGCCCGGTGAGGACGGCCAGCGCGGCGGGGCGGTGGGGGTCGGCGACGTCCCACAGCCGCGCGGTGTGGTCCAGCCCGGCTGTGGCCAGCGTGCGGCCGTCGGGGCTGAAGACCGCGGCGTAGACGGCCGCGGTGTGGGCGGTCAGGCGCGTGGCGTATGGCGAGGCGGTGGTGCTGAGCAGGCTGCCGCGTGCCTCCGGCGTGGGGGCGAGGCGGTAGGCGGCCAGCGCGAGTTGCGCGGCGAGCGCGGGGTTCGCCGCGCCGAGGGCGGTCGCCTCGTTCGCCACCTTGCCCGACAGAGCGGAGTTGCGTTCGTCGCGGATGACCTGTCCGTTGTGCACGGCCACCCCGAGCGCCGCGCTCGCCAGCACCAGCAGGGCCGCCAGCGCGGCGGCGAGCAGCCGCAGCCGTTTGCTCCGGCGTCGGGCTGCGAACTGTTCGCGGTACTCGCGGGCCGCCGAGGCTTCGAGGAACTCCCGGACGAGCGGGGTGAGAACGGCACGCGGCCCGGCTCCGGCCACCCACTCGCGGGCGGCCGCCAGCCGGGTGCCCGAGTACAGCGCTGCGGGGTCGTCGCCCTCGCGGCGCCACGCGGAGGCCGCTTCGGCGAGGCGCCGTCCGACCAGCAGCCCCGCCCGATCGGCGTTCAGCCAGTCGTGCAGCCGCGGCCACGCCGATAACACGGCGTCGTGAGCGATCGACACGGTGTCCGTGTCCGCAGTGATCAGGCGCTGCTGGACGAACAGCGCCAGGACCTCGTCGACGGCGGACGCCGGGTCGGCGGGAGAGGGGTCCTCGGGCGCGTGACCCTCGGGGGGAGGACCGTCCGGGCCGAGGCCGGCCAGGGGTGGGCACGCGTTGGCGCGGACCTCGGTCATGGTCAGGCGACGGCGGGTGTCGGCGGTGTCCTCGGCGACGTGCACCAGGCTGAGGAACAGCCGCCGGGCCGTCTCCCGCTCTGCGGCGGTCAGCGATCCGTAGACGGCCTCGGCGGTGGCCGCGACCGCGCCGTCGATGCCGCCGACCGCCCGGTAGTCGGCGATCGTCAGTCGCCGGTTCCGGCTGTGGTCCCACGTGCTGTAGAGGGCGTGCGAGAGCAGGGGGAGGGCGCCGGCCTCGTTCGCGGCCGAATCGGCGCGTCGGCGTGGGGCGACCTCCCGCAGCAGAAGCTCGACCAGGCCGTCCTCGATGTCCAGGCGCGCCTGCCGGGCCGGCGCGGTGATCACCTCCCGAAGTTCGGCCTCGCTCATCGGGCCCACGGTGAACTGTCCGCCTCGTACCGCGGCCTCCAGCAGCGGCCGGCGCAGCGCGTACCCGTAGAAGTCGGCCCGCAGCCCGACCACGACGACGGCGCCGGGCCGTTCGCGGGCGGCGGCGTCCAGCGCGGAGATGAACCGCTCCTGCTCCTCCTCGTCGGACCCGGCGGTGAACAGCTCCTCGAACTGGTCGACCACGATCAGGCGCCGGGTGCCCGGCCGGTCCGCCGCGGCCAGTGCGGCGACCGGCGCGGACCCCGGAGTCAGCAGGACCACGGGCCACTCCGCGGACTCCGGCAGCGCGCCGCCGCGCACCGCCGCGACCAAGCCGGCATGCAGCAGGGACGACTTTCCCGCCCCGGACGGCCCGACCACGACCCGGACGCCGTCGCCGTCCACCCCGCCTACGAATTCGAGCAGCCGGGCGAGAGCGGCGTCGCGGCCGAAGAACCATGCGGCGTCCTCGGCCGTGAAACCCTTCAGCCCCCGGTACGGCTCGGGGCCGCCCGGCCGTCTCCCGGGCTCCCGCCGGACCCTGACCCACGCCTCCAGCCACGCCTCGACCTGAACCGCGTCGTCCACCCCGCAGGTGCCCAGGACCTTGATCAACAGTTCCCGCGACGAGATGGAGGGCAGCCCCCGGCCGGCGAACCAGTCGCCGATCGTGCTGTGCGCGCGCCGTTCGCCGGTCCGCTGCGCCACCTGACGTACCGTCAGCCCGGCCGACTCCCGCAACCGAGTCAGCTCCCGGGCGAAATCCTCACGCGCGATGATCGCATTCGGATCAGCGTGTTCTCCCGATACCCCCACCCCGGAACCGCCCCTCAGAGTCTCCGAACGCGGCCGCAGGAGCCTCCTCTTGAAGGGACGGGGCTGTACGGCCCTGTACGGATAGTGCCAGACACCTTCGTCCCCGACGTCCGCACTCCGCAGAATCGGGTCACACCCCGGTGAGTCCACCGATTCCGGTAAACGCCGCAGCGGCGTCCGGGAACCGGTGGCGGTCGGTCCGGGGACCTCGGAGAAGGGACGACCCATGGACGGCAAGACGGCTGGAACCCTGGCGGCGCGACCGTTCGGAATGCGCTTCCTGCGCGCCTACGACGACGCGGCCGTGATCGACCTCACCGGCGCGGCGCCGGAGTACGACCCGCTGACCCAGATCAACTGGATCGGTACCGGGCAGGGGCGCGTCCCCGCACACCGCGACGTCCACATGGCCACGAGCACCCACACCCACGGGACCATGTCGGACTCCGACACGGACCACGACTAGCCGGACACGGTGCCACAGTCCGGTAGTCCGTGACCGACCAAGGAGGCGTCATGCGGCCGTTGGTCCTCGTCATCACCGAGCGCTGCGACCTGACCGCCGACCGGGTCATCGACCGGCTCCGGGCTCGTGGCATCGCCACGGCGCGCGTCGACTACGGCGACTTCCCCGCGCAGGCGGTGATGAGCGCTCGGCTCCATGAGGAGAGGTGGTGCGGAGAGCTCGTCGCCGACGGGCTCTCCCTCCGCATCGATGAGGTGACCGCCGCCTACTACCGGAAGCCGTCACGAGTCCGGCCGGCGGCCCCGCCCGGCAGAGCCGCGCGGGGCGAGGCCGTGCCGGGCGGGGGCGCGGCGGAGTACGCCGAGGAGTTCGCGGCGATCGAGACGCGGCATGGATTCGTCGGTGTCATCGAGGCCCTCGACTGTCGCTGGCTCAACCACCCCGCGGCCATCCGAGCCGCGGAATGGAAGCCGTCCCAGCTCCGCACGGCCGACCGTGCGGGTCTGGCGGTGCCCAGGACCCTGATAACCAACGATCCCGAAGAGGGGCGGCGGTTCGTCCGCTCGATCGGCGGCTTCGCCGTCTACAAGACCATGGCGGCGCACACCTACCAGGGGTCGGCCGACGGCCCGCAGACGGTGTACGCCACGGTCGTCTCCGCCGAGGACATCGACGACTCGGTCTCCGGGGCCGCTCACCTGTTCCAGGAGCCGGTGGTGAAGAGGTCCGAGGCGCGGATCACGGTCGTCGGGCACCAGGTGTTCGGCACGGAGATCATCGCCCGGTCGGAGGCCGCGAGGGCCGACTGGCGCAGCGACTACGGCCGGTTGGACTACCGGCCGATCGAGGTACCCTCGTCCGTCCGGAGCGGCCTGCTGAGGACGACGGCGTCCTACGGTCTGTCGTTCTGCTCGGCGGACTTCGCCCTGACCGAAGCGGGCGAGTGGGTCTTCCTGGATCTCAATCCCAATGGTCAGTGGGCATGGCTGGAAGCGGTCTCGCCGGACGACGGCTGCGGGCCGGTCACGGCGGCCATCGCGGACCTCCTGGCCGGATGCTGAACGGCGTGCGCAATGCTCGGTAACCGCGCCGCCGAAGAGAACAGATGCGTACAGACCGGCGTCGTGGATGCGGCTTTACCGAGTGATGAGTACGGTCCCGCCGGCAACAGGCGGACCTCGATTTCAGGCCTCGGTGCCCGATTCCGCCCGGGGCCGGGCGGCGGCGATCAGGCGGACGCAACGGGCCGTGTGCTCGGGGGTCGCGCCGATTCCGACGACCAGCTTGGTCCCGAGAGGCACCAGGTACCGCTCGACGGGATCGCCGTCGCCGTCGAAGAATCCGGCGATCTCCAGCAGCACGTAGCCGTGGATCGCGCTCCAGAACTGGGCCGCCGCCGAGTGCGGCTCCTCCTCACGAGTGTCGGCCGCCTCCATGACGCGTGTCACGGCGGTGACCAGCCGGGCGAACGCGGCCTGCCCCTCGGGAAGGTCGTTGCCGACGCCGGCCACGGTGAGGTCCTTGCCGCCCTGGCGGCCGCCCGGTGAGACCACCCCGAACATCAGCCGGTAGAGCTGGGGGTTGTCCAGCGCGTGGTCGCGGTACGCCAGGCCCAGCGCGAGCAGATCGACGACCGGATCGTCGCCGGGCGGGATCTCCTCCATGCGCCGGCCCAGCCGGATGAAGCCCTCCCGCACGATCTCCGTGATCAGCCCGCCCATTCCGCCGAAGTGCGTGTAGACCGCCATCGTCGACATGCCGACCTCGGTGGCCAGGCGGCGGGCCTGGAGGGCTTCGGGGCCGTCGGCGGCGAGGATCCGGATCGCCGCCTCCAGCAGGCGGCTGCGCGGATGCGCCTTGGCGGTGGATTCTCGTGGACTCACTCTTGCCATCCTCTCATAACGATGTTATGCCGGAAATAACGTTGTTATGTGCCAGCGGCAAGGAGAGACACGGATCATGGACAACCCCTTCCTCCAGGGCGGTTTCGCGCCGATCAGGCAAGAGGTCACGGTCACCGACCTGCCCGTCACCGGGACGATCCCCGGCCATCTCGACGGCAGGTACCTCCGTAACGGGCCGAACCCCGTCGGCGAGGTGGACCCCGACACCTACAACTGGTTCACCGGCGACGGGATGGTGCACGGCGTCCGGATCCGCGACGGACGGGCCGAGTGGTACCGCAACCGCTGGGTCCGTACGCCCCGGGTCGCCGCCGCGCTCGGCGAGGCGTTCTCCGCGCGCCCGAGCAGCGCCCCGCTGCACGGGATGGGCGCCAACACGAACGTGATCGGTCACGCCGGCCGTACGCTCGCGCTGGTCGAGGCGGGGCTTGCCATCCAGGAGCTCACCGACGAACTCGACACCGTCGGCGGCTGCGACTTCGACGGCACCATGCCCGGCGGCTACACCGCTCACCCGAAGCGCGACCCCGAGACCGGGGAACTGCACGCGGTCTCGTACTTCTTCGGCCGCGGCAACGAGGTGCGGTACTCGGTGATCGACGCTGCCGGGCACGCGCACCGTACCGTGGACGTCCGCGTCACCGGCAGCCCGATGATGCACGACTTCTCGCTCACCGAGTCCCACGTCGTGTTCTACGACCTGCCCGTGACCTTCGACGCGCGGCAGGCCGTGGAGGTCGGGGTACCGCGGTTCCTGCGCGCCCCCACCAGGCTGGTGATGTCCGCGCTCGTCGGGCGCGTACGGATCCCCGACCCGATCATCGCGGCGGCGGGACGGCGCGGCGGCTCGAGCGACCGGATGCCCTACCGCTGGAACCCGAGATATCCGGCGCGGATCGGCGTCATGCCGCGCTCCGGGGGCGCCGCCGACGTCCGGTGGTTCGAGGTGGAGCCGTGCTACGTCTTCCATCCGCTGAACGCCTACGACGACGGCGACACGATCGTGCTCGAGGTCGTCCGCCACACCAGGGTCTTCGACCGGGACCTGCGGGGACCGAGCGAAGGCGTGCCCACCCTGGCCCGCTGGACGGTCGACCTCGGCGCCGGCAAGGTCCGGGAGGAGCAGGTGGACGACCGGGCACAGGAGTTCCCCCGGGTGGACGAACGGCTCGTCGGCCGGCGGCACCGCTACGGCTACGCGCTCGCGCTGGACCGGGGCATCACGGCGTCGGACACGATCCTCAAGCACGACCTCGTGCGCGGTACGACCATGCGGCGTTCCTTCGGCGCGGGTCGCGAGGCGGGGGAGTTCGTCTTCGAACCGAACTCCCCCGACGCCGCGGAGGACGACGGCGTGCTGATGGGCTTCGTCTACGACCCGGCCACCGACCGTACGGACCTCATGGTGCTCGACGCGGGCAGCCTGGAGACCGTCGCCGCCGTCCATCTCCCCACGCGAGTGCCGGCCGGCTTCCACGGGAACTGGGTGCCGACCCGGTGATCCGGCTAGTCCGGCGGCGGAACGGGCTCAGCCGGTGTGGTCGACCGGGATCCAGACGCGCATCGGGCCCGGGTCCCGGTTGCCCCACAGGAGGTAAACGCGGCATCCCGAACGCCTGGCTGGCCGCGGGGCAGAGCGTCGCGGTGCGCAACCTGACCTCGTCGTACGACGCGGGCACCGGGGCGCGCAGCACGTACGGGGTGTCGATCGCGGTCACGAACCCGGGCGCCCGGGTGATCACCGTGACCGTCACCGGGACCCCGCCTGCCGGGCCCGCCTACATCTCGCTGCCGGTCTTCTACAGCTCCTCGGTCACCTCGGTGACCGGCGGGAGCTACAACGCCGGCACCCACACGGTGACGGCCACCGGCAGGACGGTCACCATCAACCTCGGCAACTGAAGGCACGTGCCCGACGGCCGGCCGCTGCGACGGCCGGCTGGACGGCCGATCGCCGGGCCGCCTGCGGCGGTACGGAGATCGCGGTGGTGTGAGTGTGACATGGGCGACATCCCGGGTCCCTGACAAGTAGAGTCCCGCTCGTGCGACTCCCCAGTTTCCTGATGGTGCGCAACGTGGACCCGCACCATCTGCAGCGGTACCTGCTGCCCCAAGAGGAGGATGCGGTCGTCATCCGACGTCACCCTGCCATGCTGCTCCGGCACATCGCGGAGGCGGTCCTCGGGCTGATCCTCGCCGGGGTGCTGAGCGGCCTCATCGCGCAGAGCACCGTGCTCACGGTGATCTGGGCCGTGTGGTTCCTGCTGCTCGGACGGCTGGCCTTCAAGGTGTACGAGTGGTCCGACGAGTTCTTCGCGGTGACCGGTGTCCGGGTGATGCTCGTGCACGGGCTGGTCACCCGCAGGGTCGACATGATGCCGTTGTCCAAGATCACCGACCTCACGGTCGACCGGTCGGTCTTCGGCCGGATGCTGGGATACGGCACCGTCGTCCTGGAGTCCGCCGGCCAGGACCAGGCGCTGTCCAAGGTGCGGTTCGTCCCCGAGCCCGAGGGGATCTACCTGCAGATCTCCGCCGTGGCCTTCGGGCACGGGGACGACTGAGCGGCCGCGTCACGCGATTAGGCCCGGGGGCCCGCGGAGCGATCATGTGTCCGAAAACCGGTTCCGGGAAACGCGTGCCGCTGCTGGTCTAGGCCGGTTACTGCGGCGATCCGTACGGTCGGCGGCGGGCGCCGGGCACGGCGTGCCCGGTGACGGAGAGACCGTCGATGACCCAATTGTTAAGAATATTGACAGATAACTGGGCCGGTCAGACCATGGTGCGCACGCGGATCCGTGCTGTACCCCGTCACCCGACGCATTCCATGTCCGTCCGCTCCGCCCGTCCCAGAGGCGGAGCGGCGGCTCCTCCCGCCATCTGGAGCCTTCATGCGACCATGCACGCCCCCGCGCGCGGTCCTCACCGCCCTCGCCATGATCCTCGCCGCGTTCGGCCTCGTCGCCGCCGGACCGACCCCGGCCCACGCCGCCACCCTCCCCGCCCACGTGTTCGCGCTCTACTTCGAGGCCTGGACCGGTGACGACCCGGCGACCCTCGCCCAGCAGTCGGGGAACAAGTACCTGACCATGGCATTCATCCAGGCCGCCACCAAGGGCTCGTGCACGGCGTACTGGAACGGCGACACGAGCATGCCGATCGCCGCGTCGACCTTCGGCTCCTCGATCTCCTCGATCCAGTCCGGCGGCGGCGACGTCATCCCCTCGTTCGGCGGCTACACCGCCGACGACACCGGCACCGAGATCGCCGACAGCTGCACGAGCGTCGACCAGATCGCGGCCGTGTACGAGAAGGTGGTCACCACCTACAACGTCACCCGCATCGACCTGGACATCGAGGACAACTCGCTGACCAACAGCGCCGGGATCGACCGGCGGAACAAGGCGATCAAACAGGTCGAGGACTGGGCCGCGAGCACCGGGCGCACGGTGCAGTTCTCCTACACGCTGCCCACCACCACGAGCGGCCTGGCCGACAGCGGCCTGGCCGTGCTCCGCAACGCCGTCTCCGACGGCGCCCGCGTCGACGTGGTCAACATCATGACGTTCGACTACTACGACGGCGCGACCCACGAGATGGCCAACGACACCAAGAGCGCGGCCACCGGACTGCACGGCCAGCTCGCCGGCCTGTATTCGGGCAAGAGCTCGGCCGAGCTGTGGAACATGATCGGCGTCACCGAGATGATCGGCATCGACGACTACGGGCCCGCGGAGACGTTCACCACGGGCGACGCCGCCACGGTGGAGAGCTGGGCGCAGAGCACGGGCATCAACACGCTGTCGTTCTGGGCGCTCCAGCGCGACAACGGCGGCTGCCCGGGCACGCAGGGGTCGGACAGCTGCTCCGGCGTCTCCCAGAGCACCTGGTTCTTCAGCCACGCGTTCGAACCGTTCAGCGGTGGCGGCGGGGGAACGCCCGCCAACGACTTCTCCCTGTCGCTGTCGCCCGCGTCGGCCGCCGTCAATCCGGGCGCTTCGACGTCGGCGACGGTGAAGACGGCCGTGACCTCCGGCTCCGCCGAGACCGTCGCGCTGAGCGTCACCGGCGCGCCCTCGGGGGTGACCGCGTCCGTCAGCCCGACCTCGGTGACCGCGGGCGGGTCCGCGACGCTGAACATCAGCACCACCTCGGCCGCCGCGGCCGGCAGTTACACCCTCACCGTCGCCGGGACCGCCGCGTCGGCGAGCCACAGCACCTCCTTCACCCTCACCGTCAACGGGTCGGGCGGCGGAACCGGCCTGGTCAACCCCGGCTTCGAGACCGGCTCCCTAACTCCGTGGAGCTGCCGGTCCGGCGGCGCGGTGGTCGCCTCACCGGCGCACTCCGGCGGGCACGCCCTCCAGGTGACGCCCACTTCCGACCAGACCGGGCAGTGCGAGCAGGCGGTGACGCTCCAGCCGAACCACTCCTACACCCTGACGGCCTGGGTACAGGGCTCCTACGCCTACGTCGGGGTCTCCGGCGGCGCCACCGCGAGCACCTGGACGACGTCCAGCGGCTGGACCAAGCTGACCGTCCCGTTCACCACCGGCTCGACCGGGAACGTGACGGTCTACGTCCACGGCTGGTACGCCCAGGGCAACGTCTACGCGGACGACTTCGCCCTGTCCTGACGGCCCCTGCCCAGCGGTTCCGGCCCCAACGGGCAAATCCCGATGGGGCCGGGCGCGCTCCGGGCTCGCATACCCCATGGGGTAGTACCGAAATGGATGACACGCCCTGCACATCTACCTGCTGCACGCCCCCGACTTCCTCGCCTATCCGGACGCCGGCCGGTCGGCGCGCCGGATGCGGCGGCCGGTGATGCGGCTCGGGACGACGCGGAGGAACAGCTCCCGCTCTCCGCCGGGCCACGGCTCGACGCCCGCGCGGCTCAGCGACGCGCGCTCCGCCTCGTCGTCCACGTGATGCGCGGACCCCTGGATGAGGACGCTCCAGCCCTCCCGGGCCGCCATATCGATCTCGTCGATCTCGAAGGCCACCTGATACTCGGCGTCGGAGATGCCCGTACGCAGGTCCTCGTCCATCGGACTGCCCGGCGCCGTGCGGAAGACGATCGATCCCTCGAAGAGCTTGTAGTTGACCGGAAGCACCGCCGGCCCGTACCTGCCGCTGTAGGCGATCCGGCCGACGCCGCCTGCTGAGATCAGCCGCAGACACTCGGCCTCGTCGAGCTGCTCGGTCACCCTCTGCTCAGCCATGGGCGACCCCGTGCGCGGTCGTCGCGGGCGAGGTACGGATCACGATCGGATCCTCCCCGTGACCGCGCGGAGGTAACCGTCGGCCGGACGGGTCAGGAACCCGACAGCCGCTCGCGGGCCTGCTCGAAGGAACGAGCGTGCCCGGCCTCGTCGTCGGCGTTGTGCGAGAAGGCCCGGGCCGCCTCGGCGTCGCCCGCCGCCTTGGCGCGCTCGGCGAAGGTCGGGTACATCGTCTCGGACTCGTAGCGCTCACCGGTGATCGCCTTGGTCAGGTTCTCGTGCGTCGTGCCGACGAGCCCGGCCAGGTTCGCGGACTCGGAGAGGTGCTCGTGCAACTCGACCTCGCCAGTGCCCCGGAACAGCCGTCCCACGGCCGGGTCCTGGGCGTGCTCCCCGTACAGGCGGTACTTGGCGTACGCCAGCGCCTCGCCGTGGATCGCTTTGTCGAGGTTCTCCTTCGTCCGCTGTGCCTGGACGTTGGGCGCACCGGCCGTGACCGTCACCGGGTGGACCTCCGGCGCCGTGGGGACGCTCCCGCGCCCGCTCTCGGCGACACCGAGGGCCGTGCCGAAGGCGCGGGCGTGTTTCGCCTCGTCGCCGGCGATCTCCGTGAAGCGATCCGCCGCGGCGGTGTCGCCGGCGCTCTCGGCCTCCCGGGCGAAGCCGGGGTACATCTGACGAGACTCGTGGTGCTCGCCGGCGATCGCGTCGCGCAGGTTGGCCGCGTCGTCCTTCACCTGGCCGCTCAGCGCGGCCCCCGACGCGAAGTGCTCGTTCAGTTCGACGTCGGCGGTGCGATCGAAGAGACGCGCCACGGCCGGCAGCCCCTCCCGCCGGGCCTGTTCGGCGTACAACCGGTAGGAGGCGTTGGCGTACGCCTCACCGCGCATCGATTGTTCGAGGTGGGCCCGCGTCTGCGGCGCCGGCGGGCCGACCGCCGTGCGGACCGACGGTGCGGAGGAGACGGCCGAGGCGGCGAACGCGCCGCTCGCCGAGGTTCCCAGTGTGATCACGAACGCACCGACGAACAGCGCACGCGTCGAAAAGGGTTCATGGAAGGACCTCCTCGCCGGACGGAAGACGTTCAGCGGCCTTGAAGAAGTGGCTACCCAGCGAGGCGCTCCATATCGGGCATCTATCCGAAAACGGTCACCTGGCCTGCGGCATGCTTTGCCGTTCGTGCGGACGCTCTCCGCCGCCATGCCTCGTACGGGGGTGTCCCCATTGATCCCGTTTGCCGGGGCTTGGGGATGCTCCCGCTGCCCGGTGTGTCCCGGCGCAGGGCGAGAACGGTCCGGCCGGGCACGCGACGGCGCCGGTGGCCGCGGCGCCATCCGGCCGGACCTGCGGCAGGCGGAGCCGCGTACCGCCGCGTGTGCGGTAGGGGTGATGGAAAACCGCAAAGATAATGCTTGATTGCGGGATTCCCTCAAAGTAGGGCTTGCCTTGCTGGAATCTGTCGGCCACGATGGGGCGATGGTCGATGAAGAGCCGCTCGGCGAGGTGGACCGCCTCCTGATGGCGGCGTTGCAACTGGACGGCCGCGCCCCCTGGCACGTCGTGGCGCGCGCCGCCGGCGTGAGCGAGTCGACGGCGCAGCGGCGCTTCGCCGCGCTGCGAGAGCGCGGTGCGGCCCGCGTCATCGGCGTCGTCGACGTGCTCCGCTGCGGGCTCGGGGTTCCGGTCCTGACCCGGGTGTCGTGCCGGCCGGGGACCGCCGAGAGCGTCGCCGCCTGCCTGGCGGCACGGCCGGAGGCGCGTTTCGTGGCGGTCGTGACCGGCGCCGCCGACGCGGTCGCCGAGTTCGTGGTGCCGACCCACCGTCACCTGACCCAGCTGCTGGCGCGGGACATGCCGGCACAGGATCAGCTCACCGAGAGCGAGACGTTCACCGTGATGCGGACGTTCACCGCCGCGCACGACTGGGATCCGGGCCTGCTCGACCCGGACGCCGCCGCGCTGCTCCGCCCCGAGCCGGTGCGTCCCTTCGAGGACCAGGTGTGGGAGCGGCCGCCGGACCGGCTCGACGATCTGGAGCTGGCCATCGCGGCCGAGCTCGGTGAGGACGGCCGGCTGCCCGTCAAGGAGCTGGCCGGCCGGGTCGGCGTCAGCGAGTCGACCGTGGCGCGCCGCATCGACTCGATGGTCGAGCGCGGCTGCCTGCGATTCCGCACGTTGGTCGAGCCGGTGCTCCTCGGCTTCGCCGTCGAGTTCATGCTCTGGCTCGACATCGAGCCGGCCTTCCTCGCGGCCGCCGGGCGTGAGCTGGCCTCCCGGCCCGGCGTCAAGTACCTGTCGGCGACCGCCGGCCGGTTCAACCTCTGCGGGCAGGTGTCCCTGCGGCACTTCGCCGACCTCTACGGCTTCATGACCGACGTCGTCGGCGCCCTGCCGGGTGTGCGGCGCGCCGACACGACTCTGCAGCTCGAAACGCTCAAGCGCGCCTGGGTGCCGACCGCGCCCGAGCCCCGGAAAGAAAGGAGTGGCCGTTGAACGCAACGATCGAACCCTGGCAGTGGGATGAGGCGACCTGGCGCGGCCATGTGAACCGGGTGCGGGCCGGCCGCCGGCTCGCACCGCCGTGGCCCGGCGGGGCGACGGTCGCGGTGGCGCTGTCGTTCGACTCCGACCACGAGACCATCCCCCTGCGGGAGAAAGAGACCCGGCCCGGCAAGCTCTCCCAGGGCGAGTACGGCTCGCGGGTCGCCGCGCCGCGGATCCTGGCCGCCCTCGAGAAGCACGGGGTGCCGGCCACCTTCTTCATGCCGGCGGTGTCCGCGCTGCTGCATCCGGAGGAGGCCCGCGACTACGTCGCGGCCGGCCATGAGATCGCCGCGCACGGCTGGATCCATGAGCGGAACATGCTGCTGTCGCCGGAGGACGAGCGCACCCTCGCCGTCCGCGCCCTGGACACCCTCGAGGAGGTCACCGGCGTACGCCCGGTCGGGGTGCGCACCCCCTCGTGGGACTTCTCCGACAGCACCCTGGCGATCATCCGTGAGACCGGGCTCGTCTACGACTCGTCCCTGATGGCCGATGACGAGTGCTACGAGCTCCTCGCGGACGGCGAGCCGACCGGAATCGTCGAGCTCCCGGTCGAGTGGATCCGCGACGACGCCCCGTACTTCATGATGGAGCGGTACGGCTCACTGCGCCCGTACACGCCGCCACGCGAGGTGCTGCGGCTGTGGTGCGACGAGTTCGACGCCGCCCGTGTCGAGGGCGGCCTGTTCCAGCTCACGATGCACCCGCACATCATCGGGCACCGCTCGCGGATGGTGGTGCTCACCGAGCTGCTGTCCTACGTCGGCGGTTTCGGCGACGTCTGGTTCGCCACCCACGCCCAGATCGTCGAACACGTCCGCACCGCGCTCACGGCTCCGCCGGACACCGAGCGGCAGGAGCCGGGCGCATGAGCCTCACACATTGGCGCGAAGGGACGACCGCCGCGGCGGCGGGCGGGCGGACGGTGCGGATGACCGCCAAGCAGCGCCGGGCGGTCGTCGCCGGGGCCGTCGGCAACACCGTCGAGTGGGTCGACTGGGCGGTGTACTCGGCGTTCGCGCCGATCTTCGCGACGCAGTTCTTCCCCAAGGGCGACAAGACGGCGGACCTGCTGGCGACCCTGGCGGTCTTCGCCGTCGGATTCGGGATGCGGCCGATCGGCGCGGCGGTGCTGGGGGGTTTCGCCGACCGGCGGGGCCGCAAGGCGGGTATGACGCTGACGATCTCGATGATGGCCGTCGCGGCCCTCGTGGTCGCGGTCTGCCCGCCGTACAGCGCCATCGGCATCGCCGCTCCGGCGGTGCTCGTCATCGCCCGCCTGGTGCAGGGCTTCTCGGCCGGCGGCGAGTTCGGCACCTCCTCCGCCTTCCTCATCGAGTCGGCGGCGCCGGGCCGGCGGGCGTTCGTCGGATCGTGGCAGCAGGTGTCCGTCGGCGCCGGCACGCTGATCGCCTCCCTGCTCGGCACCCTCCTCACCAGCACACTGAGCGACGGGGCGTTGACGACGTGGGGCTGGCGCGCCGCGTTCGCCGTCGGCGGCCTGCTCGGGCTCGTCGGCCTGTGGCTCCGGACGGCCGTCGAGGAGACCGACGCGTTCGCCGAGGTCGCCCGGAACCGTGAAGGCGACGCCCGGCCGAGGCCGCTCCGGGACATGGTGAAGAAGCATCCGCGAGCCGCGTGGCGCGTCGTGGCCATCACCATCGCGGGCACGCTGCTCTACTACATCTGGGTCAGCTACATGCCCGGCTACGCGCACGCCGCCGAGGACGTGCCGCTCAGCCGCGCCTTCCTGGCCAACACGCTGGCGATCATCGTCTTCCTCGTGATGCTGCCGTTCGGCGGGATGCTGTCGGACCGGTTCGGCCGCAAGCCGACGATGACCGTCTTCGCCGCCGGCTTCCTGCTGCTGTCGTGGCCGTCGTTCCAGCTCGTCGGGGGCGGCTTCTGGTCGCTGCTGGTCGTCGAACTGGCCGGGATGTTCTTCCTCGTCGGGTACTCGGCCAACTGCGCGGTCGTGATGGCCGAGCAGTTCCCGGCCGAGGTGCGCACCACCGGGATCGGCCTGCCCTACGCCCTGGCCGTCGCCCTCTTCGGCGGCACGGCGCCCTACGTCACGACGTGGCTGGCCACGCATGGGCACCGCGACCGGGTCTGGATCTACACCGCGATCGCGGCGGCCATCGGCGTCGTCGTCTACGCCACGATGCCCGAGACCAAGGGAAAGGAGCTCGAATGAGCCCGCACGTCCTCGTAACCGGCGCGGCGAGTGGCATCGGCGCCGCCGTCGCGGCCTCGTTCGCGGCGGACGGCTGGACGGTCACCGGGGTGGACCTGCGGGAGGCTCCGCTCCGCGCGTCCCTGTCGGGCCTCGCCGCGACGCCCATCGTCGCGGACCTGGCCGAGCCGGAGGCGCCGGAGGACGTCGTACGGCGGGCATGGGAGTCCGGCGGGCCCCTGGACGCGCTCGTCAACGCCGCCGGCATCTACCCGGCCCGTCCCTTCCTCGACCTGGACGCGGAGCTGTGGGACCGCGTCCAGGCGGTGAACGTGCGGGCGCCCATGCTGGCCACCCGCGCGTACGCCGAACTGGCCGTCGCGGCGGCCCGGCCCGGCAGCGTCGTCAACATCAGCTCCGGGGCCGCCCTGCGCGCCCGGCCCGGCGCGGCCCACTACAGCACGTCGAAGGCGGCGCTGGAGATGCTGACGAAGGCCGCGGCCGTCGAGCTCGGCGGCTCCGGCATCCGGGTGAACGCGGTCAGCCCGGGGTTCGTCACGGTCGACAGCGCGGCCAACCCGGTGACCGAGGAGTACGCCGCCGCGGTCTCGGTCAACCCGCTCGGGCGGCGCGGGCGGCCGGACGACATCGCCGCGGCGGTCCGCTGGCTGGTCTCGCCGGCCGCCGAATGGGTCACCGGCTCGATCCTGCGGGTCGACGGCGGCGCGTCCGCGGGGACGACCACTCTGCCCGCGCACTGGCCCGGGCTCACCGACGTCCAGGCGCCGGGAACCGGAATCGACGACAACGAAGGAGTGAAGGCGTGAGTTCTCGGGAGTACACCGTCGTGGGCGCGGGCGCGATCGGCGGCACCCTCGCCTGGCACCTGGCCGGGGCGGGACATCCGGTGACCGTCGTGGACGCCGACCCGGATCACGTGGCGGCGATCGCCCGGGACGGGATCATCCTCGAACGTGACGGCGTGCGGACCCCGCAGCCGGTCGCCGCGGCGTACACCCTCGAGCAGGTGACCGCGCCGCTCGGCCGGGTGCTGCTCGCGGTCAAGGCCCAGGCCACCCGGACCGCCGCCGAGTGGCTCGCCGGCCGGCTCGCCGCGGACGGCTACGTCGCCAGCCTGCAGAACGGCCTGAACGAGGAGCTGATCGCGGAGTACGTCGGCGCCGAACGCACGGTCGGCGCCTTCGTCGACCTGTTCGCCGACGTCGTCGCCCCAGGCGTGATCAACGACGGCGGCGCGGGCGCCATCGCGATCGGGGAGATGGACGGGGCTCCCTCCGCGCGGGTGCGCGACCTGGCGGCCGACCTGGGCGCGTGGGGGCCGGTCACGGTCACCGGCAACGTCGCCGGGTATCTCTGGGCCAAGCTGGGCTTCGGCGCCATGCTGACCGCGACCGCGCTGGCCGACGACACGATGGGCGACCTGCTGGACCGGCACCGGCCGGCCGCGCACGAACTGGCCCGAGAGGTCCTCGCCGTCGCGGCCGCCGAGGGCATCACCCTGGAGCCGTTCGACGCGTTCGAGCCCTCGGCGTACACCGACGGGGCGGACCCGGAGAAGGCCGCCGCCGCGACCGACCGCCTGGTGGCGTGGCTGCGCACGCAGACCAAGACCAGGAGCGGTATCTGGCGCGACATCGTGGTGCGTCGCCGCGCGACCGAGATACCGACCCAGTACGCGCCCGTGCTCGCCGCCGCCGACCGGCACCGGATCGACGTGCCCGTCCTGCGGGTCCTGCTCGGCCAGCTCGCCGAGGTCGAGGCCGACGTCTCCACCATGTCCGAGAAGCGCGTCGAACTACTCGACGCCGTCGCCGAGAGGGAGGTCCGATGAGCGCTCCGACGACCTCGACGGCGCTGGTGGAGTGGGTCCGCGACGGCGTCGGCGACATGCTCCGGGACCTGGAGGAGTACGTCCGGCTGGAGACGCCCAGCGACGACCCCGTCGCCCTCGCGGCCGGCCGGGACTGGGTGGTCTCCTGGATCGAGCGTCGCCTGGGCGCGCCGGCGTCCGCGCGCACCGAGCCCGGCGCTCCCCATGGTGACACGGTCGTCCTGGACTACCCGGGAACCGGCGCCGGGACCGGTGCGGGGACGGTGCTGATCCTCGCGCACTACGACACGGTGTGGCCGGTCGGCACTCTCGCCGAACTGCCGTTCGGCGTGGACGGTGAGGTGATCCGCGGTCCGGGCGTGTTCGACATGAAGGCCGGCCTCGTCCAGGCGGTCTGGGCGCTGCGCGCCATCCACGCGGGCGGGCTGGCCTGCCCGCCCGTGCGGTTCGTCCTGAACGGCGACGAGGAGATCGGCAGCCCGGCGTCCCGCCCGGTGATCGAGGAGTGCTGCCGCGACGCCGCCGCCGTGCTCGTGTTCGAGGCGAGCGCCGACGGCGCCGTCAAGACCGCGCGGAAGGGCGTGGGCCTGTTCGACGTGACGCTGACCGGGATCGAGGCGCACGCGGGCCTGGATCCCACGGCCGGTGCCAGCGCGGTGACGGCGCTCGCGGAGTTCGTCACCGCGGCGACCGCGCTGACGGACGTCGCGGCGGGCACGACCGTGAACGTCGGCGTGATCGCCGGGGGCACCCGCCCCAATGTGACGGCGGGGTCGGCCCGCGCCCACCTCGACGTGCGCGTCGCCGACGAGGCCGAGGCCGCGCGGGTCGAGCGGGCGCTGACCGCGTGGCGGCCGGCCGACCCGCGGGTGACGGTACGGCTGGACGGCGGCTGGAACCGCCCGGTCATGACCCGGACGCCCGCCGTGGCCGGCCTGTACGAGCGGGCCCGGGCACTGGCCGCGACGCTCGGGTTGGACCTGCGGGAGACCGCGGTCGGCGGTGCCAGCGACGGCAACTTCGCGGCCGCGCTCGGCGTCCCGGTGCTCGACGGGTTCGGCGCCGTCGGCGGGGGCGCCCACGCCCGGCACGAGCACGCCACCGTTCCCGGCATGATCGAGCGCTCCGCCCTGGCGGCCGCCGTGCTCACCTCGCTCGCCGACGGCGGCGCGGACCTGCCCGCGGCCGGGTGACCCGGCCTCCGGCGGGCCGCGCGACAGGAGCCCCGGGCCGACCGGCCGCCATGCCCGGCGGCCGGCCCGAAGGGAGACGGCGGATCCGCCGGGCGGCGGAGTGATCGCATCGGGCCGAAGGTCCGTCCGCCGGTCCATTACGGGACGATGGCCGCATGCTGGTCACCACAGGAACGGACGTCGCGGCGGAGACCCGCGCGTTCAACGACAGGCTCGCCGCCTTGTACGCCGCCGGTCCGCAACTGCACGAGGTCGACGATCCGCCGGCGACCCGGGCGGCCCGCGCTCGCGGAGAAGGACCGTTCGCCGCGCCCGAGCGGCTCGCCGAGGGCAGCGCCCGCACGATTTCCGGGCGCGCCGGTGAGATCCCGGTCCGGGTGTTCACGCCCGCGGAGGTGCGGGGCGTCTACCTGCACTTCCACGGCGGCGGCTGGACCCTCGGCACGGCCGACTCCCAGGATCCCACGCTCTGGCGGCTCGCCACCGAGGCCGGCGTCGCGGTGGTCAGCGTCGACTACCGGCTCGCTCCCGAGCACCCCTATCCGAGCGGCCCGGACGACTGCGAGGACGCCGCGCGCTGGCTCATCGCCGCCGCCGGCCGGGAGTTCGGCGCCGAGCGGCTGGTCATCGGCGGCGAGTCGGCCGGAGCGCATCTCGCCGCCGTCACGCTGCTGCGGCTGGGCGACGCGGCGCGCGCCTTCCGCGCGGCTCAGCTGACCTTCGGCGCCTACGACCTGTCGATGACGCCGAGCCAGCGCAGTTGGGGCGAGCGGAACCTGGCCTTGTCGACGCCGGTCCTCCAGTGGTTCACCGGCAAGTTCCTGCCCGGGATGAGTCTCGAAGAGCGCCGCTCCCCGGACGTCTCCCCTTTGTACGCCGACCTTTCCGGGCTGCCGCCGGCCCGATTCGTCGTCGGAACCCAGGATCCGCTGCTGGACGACACTCTGTTCATGGAGGCGCGCTGGCGGGCCGCCGGCAACGAGACGGAACTCGAGGTCGTCGCGGAGGCGCCGCACGGTTTCGTCGGCTTCCCGCTGACGGTCGCCGAGCGAGAACTGGCCCGCCAGCGCGAGTACGTCGCCCGCGCCATCGGCTCCTGACACGGCCGGGCTCCGCCGCGGCCGGCTCCTGACGTGCCGGGCTCCTGCCGCAGCCGGGCTCGGGAAGTGCCGGATTCCTGGCGCGGCCGGGCTCCGGTTCGCTGAAGGCGGTGCTCGCGCGGCCACCTGTGGCCACGCGAGCACGCCTTGACATGGCGTTGTTACGGACGGTCCTTAACCGATCCTTGACTGCGGCATATCGTGGGGATTTGATACCGGCGATCGCCGGGAGAGACGAATGCGACGAAGGACGACGGCGCTGCTCGCGGCGCTGGCGATGCTGACCCCGCTCGCCGGAGGCGCGGTGTCCGCCACCCCACAGTCCAGCGACGAGGCCGCGATGCGGCCGACGCGCACCGCCCCGAACGCGACCGTCGAGGCCCGGGTGAACGCCCTGCTGGCGCGGATGACGCTCGACGAGAAGCTGCAGCAGCTCCAGTTGCTCTCCGACGGCCAGGTGACCGACGAGGACGCCAAGAAGGGCGTCGGCGGAGTGTTCAGCCTCACCGACCCGCAGAAGATCGACCACCTGCAGCACGTCGCCGTCGAGCAGTCGCGGCTGCACATCCCGATCCTGTTCGCCTACGACACGATCCACGGGTACCGCACCATCTTCCCGGCCCCGCTCGGCGCGGCGAGCAGCTTCGACCCGGGTGTCGTCACCGCCGACGACACGTACGCCGCGCGCGAGACCGCCGCGGTGGGCATCAAACAGATCTACGGCCCGATGGTCGACGTCTCCCACGAGCCGCGCTGGGGACGCATCGCCGAAGGCGCGGGGGAGGACCCGTACCTCGGCTCGGTGCTCGCGGCGGCCCGCGTCAAGGCGGCGCAGGGCGGCGACTACGGCGCCCCCGACAAGGTCGTCACGAGTCCCAAGCACTTCGCGGCGTACGGCCAGCCGGAGGGCGGCCGTGACTACAACACGACCGACCTGTCCGAGCAGCGGCTGCGCAACATGTACCTGCCGCCGTTCAAGGCGGCGATCGACGCCGGCGCGGACACGGTGATGTGCTCGTTCAACGCCATCAACGGCTCGCCGGGCTGCGGCGACGGCCACACCGAGACCGACATCCTCAAACGCGAGTGGGGCTTCGACGGCTTCATCGAGAGCGACTACACCGCGGTCGCGGAGATGCGCGCCTGCCCGCCGAAGACGCCGGACAGCGGACCGTGCGGCCACGGCGTCGCCGCCGACGGTCCCGGCGCCGCCGCCCTCGCGCTCAACTCCGGCACCGACTCGGAGATGGTCAGCACCAACATCCGCGACTACGGCAAGGAGCTGCTCGCCCGGCACCGGATCTCGATGGCCCGCGTCGACGACGCCGTACGGCGGATCCTGCGCGTGAAGTTCCGCGCGGGCCTGTTCGACCATCCGTACGTCGACCCGGGCAAGGCCGAGGCGGCGCAGCTCCGGCCCGACGCCGTCGCCGCCGCGCGCCAGGCGGCCGGGCGGTCGATGGTGCTGCTGAAGAACGACGGCGGCACGCTGCCGCTCGACCCGTCGAAGTCGACGGCCGTGATCGGCCCGCTCGGCGACGACCGGCACGACATGCTCGGCCCGTGGTGGGGGCAGGGCCGCGACCAGGACGCCGTCTCGGTCTACGAGGGCATCAAGGCGCAGCACCCGAAGACCACCTTCACCCAGGCCTGCCAGATGATCGACAAGGATCCGCCGGACGTCACGCCCGCCGACGAGTGCGGGTCCGACGCGGACTTCCCGAAGGCGGTCGCGGCGGCCGAGGCCGCCGACCAGGTCGTGCTCGCCCTCGGCGAGACGCGGGGGCAGAGCGGCGAGGCGGCGTCCCGCAGCGACCTCGACCTGCCCGGCAGGCAGCAGGAGCTGATCGATCGGATCAAGGCGACCGGCAAGCCGTTCGTCGTCGTGCTGTTCAACGGCCGGCCGCTGACGCTGTCGAAGGTCGCCGCGAGCGCCCCGGCGATCCTGGAGGCGTGGTTCCCCGGCGTCCAGGCCGGCAACGCGGTCGCCGACGTGCTGTTCGGCAAGGTGAACCCCGGAGGCAAGCTGCCGGTCACCTTCCCCCGCGTGATCGGGCAGGTGCCGATCTACTACGACCACGACCCGACCGGCCGCCCCTGCGACCCGAACACCAAGTACGGCTCGCGGTACCGCGACCTGCCGAGCTGCGACCCGCTCTACCCGTTCGGGTACGGCCTCAGCTACACGACGTTCGCGGTCTCCGGCCTCAGGCTGAGCTCGGCGACGATGGCGCCGAACGGCACCGTCACCGCCTCGGTCCGGGTGCGGAACACGGGAGGGCGCGCGGGTGACGAGGTCGTGCAGCTATACCTCCACGACCCGGTCGCGAGCGTCGAACAGCCCGTCCGCCGGCTGCGCGGGTTCGAGCGCGTCACGCTCCGGCCCGGCGAGAGCAGGACCGTGACGTTCACCCTCGGCCGGAACGACGTCGGCTACTACGACAACGGCGGCCGGTTCGTCGTCGAGCCCGGCACCATCGACGTGTACGCGGGAACGAGCTCCACCGGCGGCCTGCACGCCTCGTTCGAGGTCACCGCGCGATGAGGGCGCCCGCCGCCCGCTCGGCCTGGCCGATCCCGGAACGCGCCGTCGGCCCGGTCACCGGGGTCGACCACTTCCGCGCCGGCCGCTGACCGGGCCGTCGGGCGCCGCCGATCGCGCACGTGGCAGGCTGACGGGTGAGCGCCTTCACCGGCCGCGGGCCGACCCCGGACCCCGCGGCCCGACCGTAGGAGAGACCCGTGCGACCCGTCGTGCTCCCGCCGAACATGCCGCGTTCGTTCTACCGGGGCGCCGGGCGTATCGGCCGGTTCCGCGGCACGCCGACGCCCGCCGACGCGGATCCGTACTTCCCCGAGGACTGGGTCGGGTCGGTCACCGCGCGGCACGGCGCGGCGCCCGCCGGGCTCACGACGCTTCCCGACGGACGACCGCTGGCCACCGCCGTCGCCGAGGACCCGGAGGCGTGGCTCGGCCCCGCGCACCTCGCCCGGCACGGCGCCGACCCGGCCATCCTGGTCAAGCTCCTCGACGCCGGGGAGCGCCTCCCGGTCCACGTGCACCCGGACCGCGGGTTCGCCACCGCCCACCTGGCCTCGCCGTACGGCAAGACCGAGGCGTGGGTGATCGTCGACGCGGCTCCGGAGGCGGCCGTGCACCTGGGGTTCCGGCGGGACGTCGCCGCCGGCGAACTGCGCCGGTGGGTGGCCGAGCAGCGGACCGGGGAGATGCTGGCCGCCACCAACCGGATCCCCGTCCGTCCCGGCGACGCGATCGTCTGCCCGGCCGGCGTTCCGCACGCCATCGGCGCGGACATCCTGCTGGTGGAGGTCCAGGAGCCGACCGACTTCTCGGTGCTGCTGGAGTGGGAGGGCTACGACGTCGACGCCGAGACCGGTCACCTGGGTCTCGGCTACGAGGCGGCGCTCGGCTGCGTGGACCGTTCCGCGTGGGACGACCGCCGGATCGACGCGGTGCGCGGCGCGGACCGCGCCGGCCGCGGCATCCGGCCCGGGGTCGACCGGCTCTTCCCGGGGGCGGCCGACCCCTTCTTCGCCGCCGAGCGCGTCCGGCCGGACCCGGTCGGCGTGCTCGACCCGGCCTTCTCGGTGGTCGTCATCACGGAAGGGTCCGGCGAACTGGACCCCGAACACGGCGACCGGCTCGCGGTCCGCTCCGGCCAGACGCTGCTCGTCCCGTACGCCGCCGGGCACTGCACCCTCCGGGGCGACCTGCGGGCGATCCGCTGCCGTCCGCCGTACGACACGCCCAGCGACGGCGCCTGACCTCCCGCGCGGGAAGGATCTAGCCTTGGACCGATGGCACGGACCGCGCTGACGCTGGGCCTGGCCGGCCTGGCCCTGGTGCACGCCGCGCCGGCGGCGAGCTGGCTGCCGGTCGTGCGCCGCCGCCTGCCGCGCCTGGCGGGGGAGGGCCACGGCGACCACGTCGCGCTGACGTTCGACGACGGGCCCGACCCGGACTCGACGCCCCGTTTCCTCGACGAGCTGCGGAGGCTGGACTGCCGTGCCACCTTCTTCGTCGTCGGGGAGACCCTGACGCGCCACCCGGACGTGGGCCGCCGCATCGTGGCGGACGGCCACGAGATCGCCGTGCACGGCTGGCGGCACCGGTACGCGCTGCTGGCCCGTCCGGGCCGGGTCACCGCGGAGATCGGCCGGACCGCCGACCTCGTCGCCGCCGTCACCGGCGCCGAACCGGTCTGGTACCGGCCGCCGTACGGCGTGCTCAGCGCGGAGGCGCTGGCCGCGGCCCGCCGGCACCGGCTGCGGCCGGTGCTGTGGACGGCGTGGGGGAGGGACTGGACCCGCTCGGCGAGCCCGGCCTCGGTCCTGGCGACCCTGGCGCCGGGCGTCCGCGGCGGGGCGACGATCCTGCTGCACGACTGCGACCACACCTCGGCCCCGGGCGCGTGGCGCTCGGCCTTGGGCGCGCTGCCCGAGCTGGTGGCCCGGTGCCGCTCGGCCGGCCTGCGCGTCGGACCACTGCGGGATCACGGCCTGCGGTGAACCCCACGCTGGGAGACCGACATGCCGGGTAGAACAGACCCATGGCGGAACGCGCGATCGAGCCGGTGATCAACGGACCGGGGCCGGCGGACGACATCGACGCGGTGACCTCCGCGGTGCTCACCGCGTCGCGTCTGCTGGTGGGCATCTCGCTGCGGTCGCTGACGGCGGTGCGGGAACGGGTGACGCTGCCGCAGTTCCGCCTGCTCGTGGCGCTCGCGACGCATGAGGACACCAAGCTGGTGACCCTCGCCGACCACCTGGCGGTCAACCCGTCGACCGCGATGCGGATGGTGGAGCGGCTGGTGGCCGCGGGGCTGATCGACCGGCGGGTCAATCCGGCGAGCCGGCGTGAGGTCCTGCTGCGGCTGACCGAGGACGGCCGGCGACTCGTGGAAGAGGTCACCGCCCGCCGCCGGGAGGAGCTCGCGGCCATCGTCACCGCGATGCCCGCCGACCAGCGGGCCCGTCTGGTCGAAGCGCTCCGGGCCTTCACCGACGCCGGCGGCGAGCCGCCCGTGGGCGAGACCAGGGCCTGGGACTGACGGTACGACCACGGCGGCTCCGGCTGAACCGGCGCCGAGGCGCGCGGCGGTCCAGGTTGGGCGGACGCGATTCAGTCCGAGCAGACGCCGAGGCGCGCGGCGGTCTCCAGGAACAGGGCGTGCACGAACGCCTGGGGGAGATTGGCGCGGAGCTGGCGTTGCCGGATGTCGTACTCCTCGGTGAACAGGCCGGTGGTGCCGCAGCCGGACCGGATGCGCTCGAAGCGGCGTACGGCCTGGGCGGTGCGGCCCTGCTGCTGTTCGGCCAGCGCGAGGAAGAAACCGCACAGCATGAACGCCCCCTCGGCGGCGCCCAGCGGGCGATCGTCGATCTGATAGCGGTAGACGAATCCGTCGTCGACCAGTCGGTCACGGACGGCGTCGAGGGTGGCGACCGTGCGCGGGTCGTCGGCGGGCAGCGCGCCCCTGACGGGCGGGATCAGCAGGGATGCGTCGATCCGGTCGTCGTCGGGCGCGCGGCGCCAGTGGCCGGCGGGGCTGAGACTGGTACGGGTGGTGTCCGCGAGGATCGCCTCGGCCAGCGCGAGCCACTCGCGGAGCTCCGACGGCCCGGCGATGGCGGCCGCGGCCGCGCGCAGCCCCCCGACGCAGCTCAGTCGCGAGTGCGTCCAGCATCGATCGCCGGTCTCCCAGATCCCGGCGTCGGGCCGGCGCCAGTGCGCGGCGATGGCGGCCACGGCGATGCGGGCGGCGCGGCCCGCCTCCACCGGCAGGCGGTCCGCGCGGGCCGCGGCGGCGAACAACTGCAGCGCCTCGCCGAAGGCGTCGAGCTGGAACTGGCTCTGGACGCGGTTGCCGGTGACGAGCCGGGACCCGGGATAGCCCGGGAGGTCGTGGTGTTCTTCCGCCGGGACCGGGCCACCGGCGACCGTATAGGCGGGACGAAGGCGGTCGCCGTCGGCGAGGAGCCGCTCGGCCACGAACCGCACCGCCGTGTCGAGGAGACCGAGCCGGGCCCCGTGGACGGCGACCGCCTGCCCGGCATAGCACTGGTCGCGGATCCAGGCGTAGCGGTAGTCGTAGTTGCGGTCGTCTCCCATCCGTTCGGGCAGGGAGGTGGTCGCGGCGGCCACCATTCCGCCGCAGCGGCTCGTGAGCCCGGTGAGCACCGCGTACGCGAGCTTGGTGTCGCGTGGGGCGAGCGTGTCATCGCACCGGGGCACGTGCGTCTGCCAGTCGGCCTCGGTCGCCGCCCACAGATCTCCCGCATCGAGGGGCTCGTCGGACCGGCCGGCCGACAGCTCGAGCACCAGGTCATGGGTCTGTCCTTCGGCGAGCTCCAGCTCCAGCACCAGGCCGCCGCCGTTCTCGGCGGCCTGCGCCGCGCCGGTCCAGCGGAGGTGGACGGGGCCACTGCGGGTGCTCCAGACGCCGTCCTCGGCGCGCAGGCCGGTCACCTTGGCGGCCCCGAACCCGGCGTGCGGCTCCAGATGCGCCCGAAAGCGAGCCCGGCCGCGGACGGCCTTCAGCCGGCGGAGGAGGACGGCGCGGTCACGGCGTGCCGGGAGAGCCAGCGCCTGCCGGCACTCCATCACGCCGTCGCCCGTCACCCAGCGGCTGCGCCAGATCAGGCTGCCCTCCTCGTAGTAGCCGCCCCACACGCGCCACTCGTCGACCGGGTGGACGCTGTAGCGGCCCAGGGTGCCGACCAGGCCGCCGAAGATCGCCGGCGACTCCCACGACGGGAAGCACATCCACGCGACGTCCCCCTGCGGGCCGATCACCGCGCCGCGTTCCCCGTCGGCGATGAGGGAGTACTCGCGGAGCACGTGCGGCGATGTGACGTCCTGACCGGTCATGGGACCTCCTTCGTCGGTCTCATGACCAAGGTGCTGTGCTCGCCGATTCCCTCGCTTCGCTCGGTCATATCCGCTGCCTTTCCCGAACCCGGCCCCCTATGCGTCCCCCGGCGCCCCGCAGCGTCGGCCGGTGGACCGGGAGAGCGTGGGTCCCCGGTTGAAAGCGGCCGCAACTTCTGCCAAGGTTCAGCGCCTTGTATGGGAGGTTTTCGCCAATATGTGGCCAGGTGTCCGACCGCTAGGTTGGGCGTTCGTCTCAACTCCAGGAAGTAAGGAACGCCGTACGTGATGCAGAGTTCAGGGGGACGCTTCAGCCCGGTGCCGCGATGGTGCTCGTGCCGGGTCCCGGAGGAGACCGCGGAGGACACGGGTGTCAGCCGCCGGAAGGTGCTCGGCGGGCTGACCGCCGCGGGCGCGCTCGCCATGGCGGGCTGGCCGGGCTCGGCCGAGGCGGCGACGGCCGGCAAGGGCGGGGACCATTCGGTGACCATCACGGTCATGGGCACCTCCGACATCCACAGCCACGCCGTCGACTGGGACTACTACAACGACGCCGCGTACAGCGACAGCGCCCACAACGTGGTCGGCCTGGCGCGGGTGTCGAGTCTGGTGAAGCAGATCCGCGCCGACCGGGGGCGCGAGCGCACCCTGCTGTTCGACGCCGGGGACACCATCCAGGGCACCCCGCTCGGCTTCTACTACGCCACGGTCGAGCCGATCACCGAGACCGGCCAGGTCCACCCGATGGCGCTGCAGATGAACGCCATCGGCTACGACGCCGTGGCGCTCGGGAACCACGAGTTCAACTACGGCCTGCCGCTGCTGCGGAAGTGGATCGGCCAGATGCGCGCCCCGGTGCTGGCCGCCAACGCCGTGCACGCGGGCACCGACCGGCCGGCGTTCCGCCCGTACATCATCAAGACGATGCGCGTGCCGGGGCATCCGCCGATCCGGGTCGGCCTGCTCGGCCTGACCAACCCGGGCGTCGCCATCTGGGACAAGGCGAACGTCTCCGGCGAGCTGGACTTCCTGGACCTGGTCGAGACCGCCAAGAAGTGGGTGCCGATCATCCGCGCGCAGGGCGTCGACGTCGTGATCGTCAGCGCGCACGCCGGTGACAGCGGCCTGTCGTCCTACACCGGCGACATCCCAGTGGAGAACGCCTCGGCCATGGTGGCGCAGCAGGTCCCCGGGATCGACGCCATCCTCTTCGGCCACGCGCACAACGACGTACCGCAGCGGTTCGTCACCAACGAGACCACCGGCCGCACCGTCGTGATGAGCGAGCCGAAGTGCTGGGGCCAGCGCCTGTCGGTCTTCGATCTCACGCTGACCCGGGAGCGCGGCCGCTGGAAGGTCAACGGCAGCTCCGCGACGACGGTGAACACGAACACGGTCCAGGAGGACCCGGCGCTCGTGGCGGTCGTGAAGAAGCAGCACGACGCGGTGGTCGCCTACGTCAACCAGGAGGTCGCCACCTCCACCGAGGCGATGTCCGCCGCGGAGTCCTGCTGGAAGGACACCGCGATCCTCGACTACGTGAACCTCGTGCAGACCGAGACGGTCAAGAAGGCCGTCGCCGGCACCGCGTACGCGTCGCTGCCGGTCCTGTCCATCGCCGCGCCGTTCAGCCGTCTCGCCACCTTCCCCGCAGGCAAGGTGACGATCAGGGACATCGCCGGGCTCTACATCTACGACAACACGCTGCTGGCCAGTGTCCTGACCGGCGCCCAGATCAAGGACTACCTGGAGTACTCGGCGCAGTACTTCAAGCAGGTCGCCGCGAGCGCTCCGGTCGACCCGGCGTCGTGGACGAACGCCCACGACCGCCCCGACTACAACTACGACCAGTTCTCCGGCGTCACCTACGACATCGACCTCGCGCGGCCCGAGGGCTCCCGGATCCGCGACCTCGCCTACAACGGCACGGCCGTCGGCGGCGACCAGCAGTTCGTGGTCGCGGTGAACAACTACCGGCAGTCCGGTGGCGGCGGGTTCCCGCACATCGCCACCGCCCCGGTCGTCTACAACGCCCAGGTGGCGATCCGTGAGGCGATCGTCGCCTTCGCCTCCGCCGCCAAGACCATCGACCCGGCGACCTTCCACGTGGAGAACTGGAGACTCGTCCGCGACGGCGCGCCGGTCTTCTGATCAGGAGAGAATCGGCGGTTGACGCTGACAGCGGGGACGCGGCCGCAGGCGAGGTCCCCGGTGGGGAAGGGATGCCCGGATGAGCCTGCTGCTCGGAGTCGACATCGGCACCTCCAGCGCCAAGGGGGTGCTGACCACTCCGGATGGCGAGGTGGTCGCGACGGCGGTGCGCGAGCACGCGGTGTCGCGGCCGCGTCCGGGCTGGGCCGAGCACGACGCCCGCACGGTCTGGTGGGCCGGGTTCGCCGCCGTCACCCGCGAACTCATCGCGCGGGCCGACGCCCCGATCGCGGGCGTCGGCGTCAGCGGCATCGGGCCGTGCGCGCTGCCCGCCACCACCGCCGGTGAACCGCTGCGGCCGGCGATCCTCTACGGCGTCGACACGCGCGCGGTCGCCGAGATCGAGGAGCTGACCGCCCACTACGGCGCCGAGACGATCGTCGAACGCGGCGGCTCGCCGCTGACCACGCAGGCGGTCGGGCCCAAGCTCGCCTGGCTGCGCCGCCACGAACCGCGGGTGTGGGAGCGCACCCGGCGGTTGTTCATGGCGAGTTCCCACCTCGTGCACGAACTGACGGGCGAATACGTCCTCGACCACCACTCGGCCAGCCAGTGCTCGCCGCTGTACGACAGCCGCGAGCACGCCTGGATCGCCGACTGGGCGGCGGAGATCGCCCCGGGCCTGGACCTGCCGCCGCTCGCCTGGCCCGGCGAGGTCGCCGGCACGGTCACCGAGGTCGCGGCCGAGCGCACGGGTCTCGCCGCGGGCACCCCGGTCATCGCCGGCACCATCGACGCGTGGGCCGAGGCGGTGAGCGTCGGAGTGACCGAGCCCGGCGACGTCATGGTGATGTACGGCACGACCATGTTCCTCATCGAGGTCCTCGCGGAACGCCGCACCTGGCCGGGCCTGTGGGGCACGGTCGGCGTCACGCCCGGCACGTACGACCTGGCGGCGGGCATGGCGACCTCCGGCGCGGTCACCGACTGGCTCCGGCAGCTGACCGGGGCGGCGTACGAGGAGCTCACCGAGGAGGCGCGCGCGGCCGGACACGGAGCCGGCGGGCTGCTCATGCTGCCCTACTTCGCCGGCGAGCGGACACCGCTGTTCGACCCGGACGCGCGCGGCCTCGTCCTCGGCCTGACGCTCGACCACGGCCGCGGGCACCTGTACCGGGCGGCGCTGGAGGGTACTGCGTTCGGCGTCCGGCACAACCTGGAGGCCATGCGGGCGGCGGGCGGCGAGGCCGCCCGGCTGGTCGCCGTGGGCGGCGGCACCAAGGGCGGGCTGTGGACCCGGATCGTGTCGGACGTGCTCGGCCGGGCGCAGGAACTGCCCTCGGTCACGATCGGCGCCTGTTACGGCGACGCGCTGCTCGCCGCGCGCGCCACCGGCCTGTCGGACGGCGCGGGGTGGAATCCGCCGGCGGGCACGATCGAGCCCGACCCGGCCGCCGGACGGATCTACGACGGGTTGTACGAGCTGTACCGCGGTCTGTACCCGGCCACCCGCGACGCGGCCCACGCCCTGGCCGCGCTCTCCCGCGCCCCGGCCTGACCCCGGCCGCCCCGGCCTTGGCATGTGTCCGAGGCCCGTTCATGGGGCCAGCCCTGAACGCTCCAGGTCGAGCGCGACGGTACGCACCGCATCGACGATCGGCAGCAGTTTGCGACCGAACGGAGTGAGGTCGTACACCGTCGACTGCTTGCTCCTCGTCTCCGCGACCCGGCTGACGATGCCGGCATCCTCGAGCTTGCGCAGACGGTTGGTCAGGGTGACCGCATTGACCTTCGGGATGGCCCGCTGAAGTTCGTTGAAGCGCATCCCCGACTCCTGCAGCGTCATCACGATCGCCAGCGTCCACAGGTCGCCGATGACCGACAGGATCTGCATGCACCGCGCCGTCTGGAGGTCCTCCGCCTGATCCATGATGCCGTCCATTCTAAACCGCTGTACTATCTTCACTAGTAAAGAATCTTTAGTGGTTTTCGAGGAAGGCACCCCCCATCATGAGGATCACGATCTTCGGAGCGACTGGACGGATGGGGCAGCTGCTGGTGCAGCAGGCCCTTGACGCGGGGCACGAGGTCACGGCCTACGCCCGCACACCCGGCAAACTCCGCATCACGCACGCGAACCTGTCCGTAGTCGCAGGACAACTCGATGACGACGAGGCGATCTTCGAAGCGGTCCGCACCGCCGACGCCGTCATCGAGGGCGTCGGCTCCGAGAGCGCCGCGACCCGCAGGATCATCGCCGCCATGGACACCGCCGGCGTCAAACGGTTCGTGGTCGTGTCCACATGCAGCGTTCCAGACCCGGCCGATCGGCCGGACCTCAAGTTCAAAGCCCTCGTCCGATTCGTCAAGACCGTCGCGCCCCGGGCCTGGGCCGAGGTGCGCTCCGCGGCGGAGGCGGTACGCGCCAGCGACCTGGACTGGACGCTGGTCCGCGTGGCCAAGCTCAACGACAAGCCCGCCACCGGAGACATCAAGGTCGGACACTACGGCCACGGGGTAGTGAACCTCTCCATCAGCCGCGCCGACATGGCCGCCTTCCTGCTCAGCCAAGTGACCGATGAGACCTATCTGCGCAACGCCCCGGCGATCAGCAACTGATCGGCCCGGCCTGGGCCTGGCCGACTCGGCCGTCCGGCTCGGATGGGCCGGTGATCGTGAGACGCCGACGAGGATCGGGCGGCCCGCCTGGATCAGCGCCGGTCCGCCATGGCGGCCTCGATGCGCCGGGCCCTCGACTGGCTGTATGGCTAGGAGCGCCCGCCGAGTTGGATAGCCTGCGCAAGCTTCTCGAGCGCCGGCCGGGCCCCGGGCGCGGCGGCGGGCCAGGGGCGTAACGTCGGTAGGTGAGGGACACGACCTCACTTCACCTACCGACGTCGACCGGCTTTCCCGGCGGATGATGCCCGCACCCGATCAGAAATCGCAGGAACGGCGATGCCCACGCTGATCGCCGGACTCCTCCTCGGCCTGGTGGCCGGGCTGGTCGCCGGCCTGATCGCGGGCGTCGCGGTCGGGCTCGTCGTCTTCCTGACGACCGGCCTGGTGGCCGGGCTGGTCGCCGGCCTGCTCGTCGGCCTCATCCTCGGCCTGGCCATCGGACTGCTGCTGGGCGGCTTCCTGGCGCGTCTCCGCCGATGACCGCCGTCACTGCTCGCGCATGCCCCAGGGTGAGCCGTACTCGCCCAGCAGGTCGAGGAAGGGCCGCGCCGGGAACGCCTCGGGCCCGAGCACGCCGGCGCCGGTCCAGGCCCCGGTCGCGACCAGCTCGAGGGCGACGACCGGGTTGATGGCGGTCTGCCAGACCACGGCCTGGGAGCCGTACTCGCGCATCGACCACTCGTTGTCGACGACGTGGTAGAGGTACACCTCGCGCGGCCGGCCGTCCTTGGTGCCCTTCACCCAGGTGCCGGCGCAGGTCTTGCCGCGCATGCGGTCGCCGAGCGTGGCCGGGTCGGGCAGGGCGGCGGCGACCACGTCGCGCGGGGATACCCCCGCGGGCCCGCGGTCGGTGGGGACGGTGAGCGGGTCGGTACGGTCCAGGCCGAGCTCGTGCAGGGTCTTCAGCTTGGCGATGAAGTCGTCGCCGAGCCCGTACTTGAAGGTGACGCGCCCGGCGTCGACCCAGCGCGGGATCAGGAGCACCTCCTCGTGCTCGACGTTGACGCACTCGACCGGGCCGATGCCCTCGGGGAAGTCGAAGACCTCGGGCTCGCTGAAGGGCGCCGTGGTGAACCAGCCGCGCTCCTTCTCGTAGACCACGGGCGGGTTGAGACACTCCTCGATGGTGGTCCAGATGCTGAACGACGGCGCGAAGTCGTAGCCGTCGACGGTGAGGTTCGCGCCGTCGCGGACGCCGATCTCCTCGATCTCGTCGAAGAGCTCGTCCGCGGCGTGGCGGGCGAAGACGTCCGACAGGCCGGGCTCGACGCCCATCCCGACCAGGGCCAGCAGCCCGGACGCGCGGTACTCCTCGGCGCGGGCGAACTGGTCGTCGCCGAGCTTGACCCCGCACAGCTCGTACGGGCGCTCCGGGTGGGGGTGGGAGAGCGACATCGCCATGTCCAGGTAGTGCGCGCCGACGTCGTGAGCCGCGGCGAAGAGCGGCAGGACGAAACGGGGGTCGGTCGCGTTCAGCAGCACGTCGCAGCGGTGCTCGCGCAGCAGGTCGGCGACCGCGACCTGGTCGCCGGCGTCCACCTTGGCGGAGCCGAAGCGGCCCGCCGCGCCGACACCGGCCACGGCGGCCACCGCCGCCTCCGCGCGGCCGAGATCGTAGTCGGCGACGACCATGTGCTCGAAGTAGTCGCGGCGGGCGGCGATCCGTGTGATCGCGGACCCGACGCCTCCCGCACCTACCAGCAGGATTCGCACTGGGACGCATCCCCTCTCGCATTCACGCGCACAGCGCCGCTCGCTCGCGCTGGCACGATCCAACGACCCACCATCAATTAACGTCAACCCTGTTGGCATAAGCTCCGGGCATGGGGAAGAAGGCGGTGCGCGACGGGGAGCGCCGGCGGCGCCGGCGGACCAAGCAGGGGGAGGTGCTCAGCCACGCCCTGATCATCGAGACCGCGCTGCGGCTGCTCCGCGAACACGGTGCGCACGGCCTGACGGCGCGACGCCTCGGCATGTCGCTGGGCGCCGACCCCAGCACCGTCTACCGCTACTTCGACGGCATGGACGACCTCACCCTCGCCCTGGCGGACGAGCTGATGGGGCGGGCGCTCAGCGGCTGGAGCGCGATGGGCGACTGGCGATGCGACCTGCGCGAACTGGGGCTGCGGGTGCACGCCACCTACCTCGCCCACCCCCAGGCGGCCGTGCTCACGGCCGCCCGCGTCAGCGGACGGTCGCAGGAGATCGCCGCGGACGAGGCCATCCTGGGTCTCCTGCGCCGCGCGGGGTTCCCCGACCCGTCTGCGGTGCGGATCTACCACGCCTTCATCGACCAGGCCCTGGCCTTCGCCGCGCTGGACGCGGCCTCGGAGACCCTGCCGGAGCCCGCCCGCCACGCCGACCAGACGATCTGGCAGGCGACGTACGCGCGGCTGCCGGAACGGACGCACCCCAACATCACCGCGGTGGCGGACCTCCTGGCGGCGCGGATGAACTCCAGCGCCTACCCGGTCGCCCTCGACATGATGCTCGCGAGCGCCGCCGCGGAGCTCGCCTCCGTCGCGCATCGCGGCTCCGGCGATGGCCGGGGGAGGGCGGTAACGAAACCGTACAGTCCGCCTGACTGACAGTCCGGGGCCGGGAAGATGGACCGGTGTGCCCTGCCGAGCGGAGGAGACGCGATGGCGTCAGGTCGTACGAGGCTGGAGCCACTGGCCCGGCAGGACCCCCGGCGGATCGGCGGTTACACGCTGCTGGGGCGGCTCGGGAGCGGTGCGATGGGCCGGGTCTACCTCGGCAGGTCGGCCTCGGGACGGCTGGTAGCGGTCAAGACGATCAGGGGCGAGTTCGCCGGCGACGCCGACTTCCGCTCCCGCTTCGCCCGTGAGGTCGTGGCCGCGGGCCGGGTCAGCGGCGTGTTCACGGCGGCGGTGGTGGCCGCCGACCCGGAGGCCGAGATCCCGTGGCTTGCCACCGCGTACATCCCGGCGCCCTCCCTGGAGGAGCTCGTACGGACGTGCGGGCCGTTGCCGGTTCCGGCCCTGCGCTGGCTGGCCGCCGGGTGTGCCGAGGCGCTGGACTCGATTCACCAGGCAGGGCTGGTGCACCGGGACCTGAAACCGTCGAACGTGCTGGTGTCGATCGAGGGGCCACGGGTCATCGACTTCGGCGTGGCACGGGCGACCGAGCGCGCCACGGCCACCGCGACGCACCAGGCCGTCGGCACCCCCGCGTACATGGCGCCCGAGCAGGCGCGCGACAGCAGGCGGACGACGCCGGCGAGCGACGTCTTCGCCCTCGGCTCGACCCTGCTGTTCGCCGCCACCGGACACCCGCCGTACTCGGGGAAGTCGGTGACCGACGTCCTGCTCCGCCTGGCGAGCGATCCACCGGACCTCACCGGTGTACCGGATGAGGCCGCCGACCTGCTGCTGGACTGCCTCCGGCGCGACCCGGCGGACCGTCCCACGGCGGACGCCCTGCTGGCCCGCCTGGCGGCCGAACTCGACGGCAGCGGCGCTGCGCCGCTGCCCGACGAGGCCCTCACCCTGCTCGAGGAGTACCGGCGGGAGCCACGGCCGGTGGAACCGCCACGGGCGGATGACCGCGCCGCCGGCGAGGACACCCTGGACTCGCCCACCTCGATCAGAGCGCCGGAGCGATCGCCGGCGGCTCCGCGCCCGGACCCGGACGCCCCGGACCAGCGGCGTACGGTCCCGCCTCGGCGGAGCGGCCGGGGCGGGCGGGTCCTTATGGTGCTGCTCGGAGCGGTGGCCGTCCTTTCGGCCGGGTTCGCGCTGGGCCGGATGGGCGACGACCGGCCACGGCGGCCGCTCGGCCCGCCACCGCCCGGCGCCGTACCCGCCGGAGCACCCGGCGTCGCCCGGACGGCACGGCCGTCGGGACCTCCGGGGATCACGCTGAACCAGGACTACGGCGACGGGCGCACCGGGTTCGTCGTCCACGGCACCGGCCTGACACCCGGCCGGACGGTCACGGTCCGGCTCGACCGGACCAGGGTGTCGGTGGTGACGCCGGTCGTCGACTTCGCCGGCACGTTCAACTACGTGATCAACCAGAGCCACGAGTTCTTCTCCGGCAAGCTCCCGCCCGGCCGTCATCGCCTCACCGTGACCGTGCCCGGCGTCGGCGCCCCGCTGGAGGCGGCGTTCACCGTGAACGACCTGTAGCCCCCGGCTACCGCGAACGGTCCCACCACAGGTCCTCCTGCCGCGAGCACCAGGACGGGTCGGCGAGGCGGTCCAGATCGGCCGGGGTGACGATGGCGTGCTCGATCAGCACCCCGACGACCACCTCGTCGGAGAGCCGGGTCCCGGCCCGCGCGAGGCCGCGCAGGTTGATCTTGCGACGGAGCACCTTGAGATGCTCGCCGACGCGCGCGGCGAGCCGGTCACGGAAGACCGGGTCGTGGTCGAACTGCTCGATCTCGTAATAGGCGTCCGTCACCTCCAACGCCGCGCGGGCGATCTCCGGCGTCCGGGGCAGCGGAGTCGTACGGGTCGGGTCCAGCAGCCACGGCCGGCACAGGAGGAGCGCCACCAGGAAGAGCTTGGTGTGCGGATCCAGGTACAGCGGGAGCAGCGTCGAGTCGTCGTCCGGCCGGGCGACGGGCGGGCTCCCGAGGGCGTCGGTCGCGGTGGACACGACCGTCACGCGGACGGCCTGACCCGCGTCGAGCATGCCCCGCGAACCCACCAGCGCCGTCCCCGTCCGGATGAACCAGCCGGCGGACGGCTCACCGCCCGCCTCCAGCGGTGGCAGCCGGATCTGGTATCCGTCGCTCTCGGTGTACAGCGCGTGGGTCCGGCTGAGGTTGGCCACCCACGCGCCGCCGCACAGTGCGCTGATCACGCCCGCCCGGCGGGAGAGACCACGGTCGGCGGAGATCACCAGGTCCGCGTCCGGTCCCCGGCCGAAGACCAGGCGCTCGTGGTCGGGAAGCTCCCGGACCAGCCCGGACGGCGCCGTGACGCGCGTGACGGCGGGAGCCGCGGCGCGCGGTGTCATCGGGGCACCCCGCCAGTACTCATGTCCGCCGAGTGTAGGACCCGCGCCTCCGGCCCGCCCATCCCCGAATCCGGGGGTAGCCGGAGTCGCTCCCCGGGGCTTTGCTGTGAAGGCCTCGCAAGTGTCAGAACCCAGGCAGGGGACGCCTGGTCCATCATCGCCGGCTCAGCACCGGACGCGCGGGGGCGGTTCGGTAGGGGCGGCACCGTCCGGGGTGATCCGGAGCATTCTGGAGGGGTGCTCCGGATCCACCCTGACGGTCCTCACGATGGATCCCGAGCCGGATCTGCAACGCATTCCCACGCGCCGGCCAAAGAGGCCGGGGAGTAGCGTTGCCGGCGATGACAGATCGAGAGCGGTCGAGTGCCGCGACGTACACCCCCGTCCTCCGCCGGTTCCCCGACCCCGAGGCGCTGGGCCGCGCCGCCGCGCGCGACATCGCGGCGGCGATCACCAGGAGGCTGGAGACCCGGCCCGAAGTCCGGATGATCTTCGCTGCGGCGCCGAGCCAGGAGGCGGCGCTGCGCGCGCTGGCCGCGCAGCCGGGCATCGACTGGACGCGGGTGACCGCGTTCCACATGGACGAGTACCTCGGCCTGGACGACGGTGCCCCGCAGCGGTTCGGCACCTGGCTGCGGCGGACGTTCTTCGACCGGGTGCCGCTCGGGGCGGTGCACCTGATCGACCCGGACGCGCCCCCCGAGGCGTACGCCCGTCCGCTGGCGGCCGCGCCGATCGACATCACCTGCCTGGGGATCGGGGTCAACGGGCACCTGGCGTTCAACGACCCGCCCGCCGACCTGGACGACCCCGCGTCCGTCAAGGTCGTCGAACTGGACGAGGTCTGCCGCCGGCAGCAGGTCGACGACGGCTGCTTCGCGACCCTGGCCGAGGTGCCTGAGCGGGCGATCACCCTCACCGTGCCGGCGCTGCTGTCGGCCGAGGAGGTCTTCTGCATGGTGCCCGGCGCGCGCAAACGGGACGCGGTGACCGCCGCGCTGCGCGGCCCGATCGGAGGACATCTGCCGGCGAGCGCGCTGCGCACCCACCCGCGCTGTGTGGTCTACGTCGACGAGGAGTCCGCGCCCCGATGAGGATCACCGGCCGGGATCCGGCGAGCGGCCGCACGCTGTGCGTGAGCGTCGAGGACGGGCGGATCGGCGCGATCACCGAGGCGGACGGCCCCACGGAGCTGTGGCTCGCGCCCGGCCTGGTCGACCTGCAGGTCAACGGGTTCGCCGGGCACGACGTGAACGCCGCCGACGTCGATGAGGCCACGGTGACCGCGCTGGTGAGCGCCCTGCGCCGCGTGGGGACGACCACGGTGGTCCCGACGATCGTGACCGCGCCCGAGGAGCGCATCCGCGCGGCGCTGTCCGCGATCGCGCGGGCGCGCGGGGCGGACCCGCTCGTCGCGCGCGCGATCCCGTACGTCCACGTGGAGGGGCCGTTCCTGTCGGCGGAGGACGGCCCGCGCGGCGTGCACGACGCGCGGTACCTGCGGCCCGCCGACCTCGAGGAGCTGCGCCGCTGGGGCGACCTCGTCCGCATGGTCACCATCTCGCCGCACGACGAGGCGGCGATCGACTTCATCGCCCACGCCACCCGCAGGGGCGTGCGCTGCGCGATCGGGCACACCCATGCCACGCCCGAGCAGATCACCCGGGCGATCGACGCCGGCGCCGAACTCGCCACGCACCTGGGCAACGCCACCTACACCATGCTGCCCCGGCACCCGAACCACCTGTGGACCCAGCTCGCCGACGACCGCCTGCACGCCGGGTTCATCGCGGACGGGCACCACCTGCCCGCCGACACCTTCCGCGTCATGCTGCGCGCCAAGGGCGTCGAGCGCTCCCACCTGGTGTCCGACGCCACGGCGCTGGCGGGCATGCCACCGGGGCGCTACCGCACCCCGGTGGGCGGGGACGTGGAGCTGTCGGCGGACGGCCGGCTCTCCTACGTCGGCACGCCCCTGCTGGCCGGCGCCTCCCGGTCCCTCGCCGACGGGGTGGCGACGGCGATCACGATGGCCGGCCTGCCCCTCGCCACCGGGCTGCGCCTGGCCACGGCGAACCCCGGGCGCTTCGTCGGCGGCCGTGGCCTGCTACGGCCCGGCCGGCCCGCGGACCTGATCGCCTTCGCCTGGCGGCCGGGGGACACCACGCTCGACATCCGCGAGGTCCTCGTCGCCGGGCGGCCGGTGACCTGACCGGCGGCGTGGGACTTTCGCCCTCTGGCGTCCGGGGCTCGCCGCGAGGGACGATTCGAACAAGGGGCTGAAAGGGGGAGATCGATCATGACGACCGCACGTGAGGTCATGCACCGCGGCTGTGAGTGTCTGTCGATCAACGAGAATCTCACCACGGCGGCCCGCCGCATGGCGGAGATGGACGTGGGCGCGCTGCCGGTCTGTGGAGAGGACGGCAGGCTGAAGGGGATCATCACCGATCGCGACATCGTCGTGAAGGCCATCGCGCAGGGCAGGAACCCCTCCGACTGCAGGGCCGGAGAGCTCGTCGGCGAAGGCGAGGTGTGGTACGTCGACGCCGGGTCGGACATCGAGAGCGTCCTGCATGAGATGGCCGAGCACCGGATCCGCCGCCTGCCCGTGCTGGAGGAGAACGAACTCGTCGGGATCATCAGCCAGGCCGATCTCGCGGCCAAGTTGCCCGATGAGATGGTCGGCGAACTCGTGACGGCCATCTCCGTCACGTCGCACTGACCGCGCTCCCGGCTCGGGCGGACCGGGCGGCCGGTCACCTGCCGCCGTCGAAGTCCTCGCGGTTGCGGGCGATGTCGGTCCGGTGGGTCCGCACCCAGAGGACGAGGTGGTCGACGGCCGCGGCGAGGGAGCGGCCGAGAGGGGTGAGCGCGTACTCCACACGCGGGGGCACCTCGGCGTAGGGGGTCCGGGTGATCAGGCCGTCGCGCTGCAGGGCGCGCAGCGTGTGACTGAGCATGCGCTGGGAGATGCCGGCGATCCGCTCGTGCAGGGCGGTGAAGCGCATCGGGCCGGGTTCCAGCGTCGTGACGACCAGGACGGTCCACTTGTCGCCGACCCGGGTGAGGACGTCGCGGACGAGCTCGATCGTCTCCGCGCAGTCTGGCGTCATCCCTCGCGCGACCAGATCGGCGCGCAGCACGGCGTCCATGGCGATTCCGCCTTCCGGGTGCGTTGCTTACGGGAAAGTGCGTATTGGCGAGGCGGATTAACACGGGCCGATCCGCGATTCCTCCCGATGGTAACCATCGACGACCGCCACGGCGGTCAACGAACGGAGGATGCGGATGAGCGCACGGCAGGCCGAGGTGCGGCCGGAGGACGGGCCCGGCGTCCGGCACGAGACCTTCACGATCGTCCGGCGTCTGGACGCGGCGCCGGCCGTCGTCTTCGCCGCCTTCGCGGACTCCGGCGTCCGGCGTCGCTGGTTCCGGCTTCCCGGGTCGGGGGCCGTGTACGACCACGAGTTCCGGGTGGGCGGCGGCGAGACGGCGCACAGCACCTTCTCCGTTCTGGACTCGGTCCCGGAGCGGCTGGAGTACCGGTCCCGCTACCTCGACATCGTGCCGGAACGCAGGATCGTCTTCGGGTACGAGTCCATCGTCGACGACCTGCTGCGCTGGACCTCCCTGGTCACGGTCCTGCTGGCCGACGACGCCGGATCGACCCTGCTGACGTGGACCGAGCAGGTCGCCTTCCTGGTCGCCACCGGCGACGGCAGCGCCGACCTGCCCCACCTGCGCGGCGGCACGACGCTCCGCCTGAACGGCCTGGCGGCGGCGCTCGCCCCGGACCCCGGCCCGCGACGGCGGGGCCCGGCGTGACCGGCGGTTCAGCCGTCGCCGTCGGCTCGGCGGTCCGCGCGCACCAGGGCGCTGAAGTCGCCGACCCGGTCGAAGTGCTGCAATTTGTCGGGGTTGACGATGGAGTGAATCGTCTGGATCTGACCGTCGGCGATATCCAGCCCCATCACCCCGACCAGCAGATCCCGCGTGTCGAACACCAGGGCGCCCGGCTCGCCGTTGACCTCGGTGACGTGGAAACGCACGCCACCGGCCCGCGCCAGCATGGGCGCCACCGCCGCCAGAACACGCGCCACCCGCCGGCGTCCGTTGACCGGCCGCCCCAGCGCCGGCACCTTGCCGCCGCCGTCACCGTGCATCGCCACATCCTGCGCCAGTAGTTCTTCGAGCGACCGCAGGTCGCCCTGTTCGACGGCGGCGAAGAAACGCCGAGCCAGCTGTTGTCGCTGGCGCCGAGAGGCGTGGTAGCGCGGCCGGCGCTCCTGGAGGTGTTTGCGAGCCCGCGCGACCAGGTGCCGCGTACTGTCCACATCGGTGCCGACGATCTCGGCGACCTGTGGGTACGGATACTCGAACACCTCGCGCAGCAGGAACGCGGCCCGCTGCCGTGGCGACAGGCTCTCCAGCAACACCAGGACGGCCAACGACAGCGAGTCGGCGGTCTCCGCGTGCTCGCCTGGTGACGGATCGGTGGCCAGCGGTTCCGGGAGCCACTCGCCGACGTACCGCTCCCGGCGCGCGCGTGCCGAGCGCAACTGGTCGATGGCCAGGCGAGTGACCAAGGTGGCGATGTACGCCCGCGGGGAGGCGATCGTTTCGCCTCCCCGCTGGGTCTGGTGCAGCCGCAGGAACGCCTCCTGCAGCAGGTCCTCGGCTTCGCTGACGCTACCGAGCATCTGGTAGGCGATGGCGAAGGCCCGCGGCCGCAGATCGTCATACAGGTCCGAGGTGGACATGCCGAGTCAGCTCAATCCGTCGGTGAAACCCGTGCGCCAGCTCGGGTACTGCGGTTTCCAGTCCAGTTCGCGCTTGGTCCTGTCGGTGGAGATCCCGCGGGCTCGCGTCATCATGTCCACCGCGCCCTTGCCGGCCAGCGGGCGGGCGAGCCAGGCCGGTACGCGGCGCGGCGGTCCGGCGCCGAGTGTCCGGGCAAGGTAGGGCAGCCAGTCACGCACCGGTGCCGGGTCGTCATCGGCGACATGGTAGATCCCGGGCCTGCCGCGTTCGATGGCCGCGACTGTGGCCGAGGCGGCGTCGGTGATGTGCACCAGCGACCACACCCCGCGGCCGCCGCCGACGATCGGGAACCTTCGCTTGCGGATCTGCTCGGTCATGACCGCGTCCGGCGCGGCGCTGAGGGCGGTCCCGGGGCCATAGAAGGAACCGTAGCGAAGCACGATGCCATCGGCCCAGGTGATGCCGGTCACCGCGTCCTCCACGTGGCGCAACGCGGCCACCGCCGCCTCGGCGTCCGCGGGCGGGTTCGGTTCGATCCGGCCGTCCTCGTCGGCGACCGGCCCACCGCTGCGTTCCATCCACAAAGAGTTGCTCTGTGCCACGAACCTGCGGACGCCGACCGCACGCGCGGCGGCCAGCAGGTGGTCGGTGCCCTCGGTGCGCAGCCGGTTGGTGGCGGCCGCCATCCGCTTCACCTGCCGCATGGTCGACGGTCCGCTCAGCGCGGTGAGCTGATGGACGATCACCTCGGGCTCGGCCTTGGCCACCGCATCGGCCACCGAGTCCGGATCGAGCGCATCCACGATGACCGGCTCGGCGCCCAGCGTCCGCAGCGAGCCGGTCTTGGCCGCCGAGCGGGTCGTACCGACGACCTCATGGCCGCGCGCCACGAGCTGGGTGACGAGATGGCCGCCGATCGTGCCGGACGCTCCGGCGATGAGGATTCTCATGACGTCTCCGTTCGTTGCGTCACCAACAAGAGACGAGAAGCCCTCTCACTTCATGACCGGCAGTGACCCGGTTCACAGGCGATGGACGTCGGCCGCCGGCGTGACCGGCGATGGTCACAGCACCTGGTTGCCGTACATCTCGCCGAGCGGGTCGGAGATGAGCTCGATGCGGGCGCCGTCGGGGTCGCGGAAGTAGACCGACACCTCGCTGTGGACGACGTGCTCGACGCCGGCCTCGTCCAGGCGGCGCACGATCTCGTCCCAGCGCGCGGGCTCCACGGAGATCGCGCAGTGGTGGAGGCCGCCGAGAACCTCGGCGTACGGGCCGAGGGCGAGCCCGGGGAAGTCGAAGAAGGCGAGCAGGTTGCCGTTGCCGATGTCGAAGAAGAAGTGCGAGGAGCCGGGATAGTCCCGGTTCTCGATCAGCTCGGTGAGGGGGAAGCCCAGCACGTCCTGGTAGAAGCGGACGGTACGCTCCACGTCGCCGCTGATCAGCGCGGTGTGATGCAGTCCGCGCGCCGTGGACCGGGGACGCTCGGCCGCGGGGCGGAGATGGGCGTCCCGGATGCGCTGCCGCTCGGCCTCGATCGTGCCGAGATCGGTCGGGGTGTCGGTCATGGTTCCTCCAATGCGGGGTCGTGACGGGTTCCGGCCGGTGGCCGGGTGGTGGGTCCCCTGCCCATGAGCGGACCCACCTCACCCGGCGCTTCCGGCCGGGCGGTCAGGCGGCGACGGTGGCGTGCATCTCCCATACCAGGATCTCCGCGGGCTCGGTCGCGGTCACCCGCTGTCCGCCGACCGCGGTGAAGCGCACGGCGTCACCGGTGCCGAGCGGACCGGCGCCTTCGAGGTTCACGGCGCCGCGTGCGACGAATAGGTGCAGGAACGGCGCGTCGGGCAGCTCGACGCTCTGGCCGGGCGTCAGGCGGGCGGCGTAGAGCGCGGCGTACCGGTTCTTGATCCGGATCGCGGCCTCGCCGTCGTGCCGCTCCAGCCCGGAGGCGACGGGGACGAGCGCGCCGGAGGACAGCAGTTTCTCGTCGATCTCCAGCTGCTCGTAGCCGGGGGTGATGCCGGCCTCGTCGGGCACCACCCACATCTGCACGAAGTGCACCGGCTCGTCGTGCCGCTCGCCCTGCAGGTGCCAGGAGTCGTTCTTCTCGGAGTGCAGGATGCCGGTGCCGGCGCTCATCCGCTGGGCGAGCCCCGGGTAGATCACCCCGTTGTGGCCGGTGGAGTCCTGGTGGACCAGCGACCCGCGCAGAACCCAGGTGACGATCTCCATGTCGCGGTGCGGATGGGTCTCGAAGCCCATGCCGGGCGTGACCACGTCGTCGTTGTTGACGAGCAGCAGCCCGTGGTGGGTGTTGCGAGGGTCGTGGTGGTGGCCGAACGAGAACGAGTGCTTCGAGTCGAGCCAGCCGATCTCGGTCTTGAAGCGTTCGTCCGCGCGGCGGATGTCGATCTGCGGGCTCATCTGGGTGCGCATGGGACGGCTCCTCATTCCGGCGTCTAGGTAGATGATGAATCATCTACGCGGCTCACAACCTACATGATGCGTCATATATTTCCCAGCTGGATGACGTGTCATTGATCACGTTAGGGTGGAGGTCATGAGCGGCACACGATGGCTCGATGACGAGGAGCAGCGCGCCTGGCGTGCGTTCATCCGCATGCACGGGCAACTGACCGCACGGCTCAGCCGGCAGTTGCAGGCCGACTCCGGCCTCTCGCTGGCCGACTACGAGGTGCTCGTCCAGCTCACCGACGCCCCGGACGGGCGGCTACGGCCGTTCGAGCTGCAGCGCGGCCTGCAGTGGGAGCAGAGTCGCCTGTCGCACCACCTCACCCGGATGGAGCGCCGCGGCCTGGTAGCGCGAGAGGAGTGCGACGAGGACGGCCGCGGCGCCGTGGTCGCGTTGACCGACGCGGGCCGGCGCGCCATCGTCGCCGCCGCCCCCGGGCACGTCGACACCGTACGACGCCTGTTCTTCGACGGGCTCACCCGCGACCAGGTCGCCCTGCTCCACCAGGTGTCCGACCACGTGCTCGGCCGGCTCGACGCCACGGCCGGCTGAGCCCCCGGCGCGAATTCGCCGCACCTGGGGGCCATGGTCCGCTCCGGGAATCGTTACGATCGGGGACCACGGTCGCTCTGGTGGAAGGGAATCATGTCCGATCAGTACGAGGCGGTGTTCGCTCGGTACGACACCGATGGGGATGGGCGGCTCACCGCCGACGAGGTGACCGCGGCGATCGCGGGGATGTTCCCGGCGGCCGAGGTGAACGATCTGTCGGGGATCGTCAGGGCGTTGTTCGTCCAGTACGACACCAACGGTGACGGGCTGCTGTCGGCGGCCGAGTTCGTGCCGCTGGCCGAGAACCTCCCCGAGCTCGGTTCCTGAGGCCGGCCGCCGCCGACGACGCGTCCGAACCCCCTGGCGACGAGCGGAGTCCCGTCGCCAGGGGCCTTCTCGAGGATCGGGCGGCTCGTGCGGGTGCGCCACCCGCCGGAACCGTCCGGTGAATCACCGCGGCGGGGTCTTGACCACGACCGTCCGGGCGACCTTGTCGTGCAGGCACTGGCGGTAGGGCTTGTCCCAGAGCAGCCAGAGGACGTTCAGCAGACCGAAGATGCCGCCGACGGTGGGGACCTGCGGCGCGAGCGCGTAGAGCGCGGCCCGCTTGGCGGCGGTGCCCCCGGTGATCGGCGCGCGGTCCGACAGCGCGACCACCTTGATGTTCATGACCCGCTTGCCCACGGTCCGGCCCCACCGGGAGAGCGCGAACGCCTCATAGCCGAAGGCGATCACCGCGCTCACCAGCCCGACCAGCAGGCTGTACCCCATCAGCCTCAGCTCGGTGTGCAGCACCTCGCCGACCGGCGGCGTCGGGGCGTCCGGATCCGACGGGAGGATGTCCTTGATCCGGTGGAGGTACCAGAGGAAGTACCAGACCAGCAGGGGCGCCGTGACCACCGAGAGGAGGAGGCCGTCGATGATCCGGGCGACGAGACGCTGCCACCACTCGGCGAGGGTCGGGTCCATCGCCGTCGGCGGACCGTAGGCCGGGTACGGCCCACCGGGCGGATAGGACGGATACGGCGGTGCCGGAGGCGGACCGCCGTAGTGCCCCGGACCTGAAGGCCCGTACGGTCCGGGCGGCGGACCGCCGTACGCTCCCGGCACGGAGTCGACATAGGGCTGTCCGGGAGGGAGTCCGTACGGCCGGGGGTGCGGGCCCGGCTGGTCCGGCTGAGAGCCGTCCGACGGCGGCTCCGCCTCCGGGGCCTGCGCCGCCTCGTCTTCGGGTGGATCCGTCGCCATCTTTCGCACCATCCCCGTCGGTTCCGGCCGGCAGGCGGAGACCTGACGGCGCACGCGCGAGGATAGGGCAGATCCCTCCGAACACGGGGATTTTCGGAGGGATCGGCAGAAACCGGGACGCGGGCTCCGGGCGGGGAGACCGGTCCGAACCGGGGGATCAGCAGGACAGGTTGCCGCCGGCGCCGACGCCGAGGATGCCGGCGAACCTCTGGTAGAGGTTGATGCGGTCCTGGCGCTGGTCCGGGTTCTTACCGTCGCATTCCAGGTCGCCGTTGATGCTGCGGATCGTCGCGCCGAAGCCCTTGTCGCTCACCATCGCCTCGTGCGAGGTCATGGCGCCGGCGCCCTTCTGAGTGTTCCAGAACCACAGGCCGGTCTGCCACGAGACGGCGGCGTCCCTCTCCACTCTGTACGGGTCGTGCAGCAGGTCGAGGTGCAGGGCGTCCCCGGCGGCCTTGTAGTTGAAGTTCCAGCTCAACTGCAGCGGGCCGCGCCCGTAGTAGGCGTTCGCGCCCGCGGGACAGCCGTAGGGCCGGGTTCTGTCGCAGTAGTGGCCGTAGTCGGCCTTGTTCTGCTCGACGACGTATCTCAGGCCGCCCGTCTCGTGGCCGACGTTGGCGAGGAAGGCCGCCGCCTCGCGCCTTCTCGTGACCTCGCCGCCCGTCCGCGCGAAGCCCGGGTAGGCGCGCAGCGCGTCGGTCAGGCCCTTGTAGGTGTAGAAGGGATTGCGGCCCGGGAACATCGCGTCGAACTGTGCCTGGCCGACCACGAAGGCGACGCCCCCGGCCGGACCGCCGCCGGTCGCCGCGGCGGCCGGGGCGCTCAGGGCCAGCATGCCCGTCAGGGTGACCGAGGTCATGGCGGCCGGCACGCGACGTACGGACATCTCTCGCTCCTCGCGCAGCGTGGCCGGGCCGCCGAGCGACCGGTCCTCCGGTGTCCGCGGCCCGGACGACGGAGGACCCGTCGCGACTACTATCTGTAGCAGAGATCTCGCCGATCGTGACGTTCTGAGCGTCGTGTCACGTCGTCTCGGCGTCGTCGGCCCCGTCGACGGGCGTCCATGGGTCGGGCGGGTTCGGCGTCGCCCCACTCATCCCTCATGTCGTCCATCGCAACATTCCTCCCTATCTTGACCGGATTAGTAGGTTTTTTCTACAGTGGCATGGGTTCGCTGATCTCGCCTGCTCGGTCAGGCGAGCCGCGAGTTCGCGCCCGACCCCTCGACAGGGAGAGGTTCCGATGACACGCAGACAGGTGCACCTCGCCGCGCACTTCCCCGGCGTGAACAACACCACCGTCTGGGCCGACCCCCGGTCCAAGAGCCAGATCGACTTCGACTCCTTCGTTCACCTCGCCCGTACGGCCGAGCGCGGCCGATTCGACTTCTTCTTCCTCGCCGAGGGGCTCCGGCTGCGCGAGCTCAAGGGCCGGATCCACGACCTGGACGTCGTCGGGCGGCCCGAGTCGCTGACCGTCCTGTCCGCCCTCGCGGCCGTCACCTCACATCTGGGTCTGGCCGCGACCGTCAACTCGACCTTCAACGAGCCGTACGAAGTGGCCAGGCGGCTGGCGACGCTCGACCATCTGAGCGGTGGCCGGGCGGCTTGGAACGTTGTAACGAGCTACGACGCGTTCACCGGGGAGAACTTCCGGCGCGGCGGCTACCTGGATGAGGCGGACCGGTACACCCGCGCCGCCGAGTTCCTCCGGACCGCGCGAGAGCTGTGGGACTCCTGGCGGCCCGACACCGTGGTGGCCGACGCGGGACGCGGCGAGTTCGTCCGGTCCGACGGCATCGAGACCTTCCGTCACCAGGGACGGCACATCGCCATCGAGGGAAGGTTCAACGTGCCGCGCGGGCCCCAGGGCCACCCGGTCATCATCCAGGCGGGGGACTCCGAGGAGGGCCGGGAGTTCGCCGCCTCCGACGCCGACGTCATCTTCAGCCGGCACAGCAGGCTGGAGGAGGGCCGCGCGTTCTACAAGGACGTCAAGGCCCGGCTCGCCAAGTACGGCCGCCGGCCCGATGACCTGAAGATCCTCCCCGCCGTGACCTACGTCCTCGGCGACACTGAGGAGGAGGCGGCCGAGCGCGCGGCGGAGATCCGGCGGGCGCAGGTGAGCCCGCAGACCGCGATCGCCTTCCTCGAGGGGATCTGGGGCCGGGACCTGTCCGACGTCGATCCGGACGGGCCGCTGCCCGACATCGAACCCGACTTCTCCGAGGGGGTCTCGAAGGGCCGCGCCCAGTTCCGGGGCGACCGCAGGGCGACGGCCGAGCAGTGGCGGGAGGTCGCCCGGCAGAAACGGCTGACCGTACGTGAGCTGGTCATCGAGGTCACCGGCCGGCAGACGTTCGTCGGCACCGCGCGGACCGTCGCCGACCAGATCGACGAGTTCGTCCAGACGGAGGCCGCGGACGGCTTCATCTTCGTGCCGCACCTCACGCCCGGCGGTCTGGACGACCTGGTCGACAAGGTCGTGCCGCTCCTACAGGAGAAGGGCGTCTTCCGCGCCGACTACACCGGCCCCACGCTCCGCGACCACCTCGGCCTCGCCGCCGTCCCGCACCGTCAGGAGGCCACCCTGTGACCCACCTCCACCTCGCCGTCGCGCTGGACGGCGCCGGCTGGCACCCGGCCGCCTGGCGGGCGCCGGACGCGCGGCCGAACGACCTGTTCACCGCCGGGTACTGGGCCGACCTGGTCGCCGAGGCCGAACGCGCCCGCATCGACTTCGTGACCATCGAGGACTCGCTGGGCCCGCAGTCCTCGGCCTTCGACGGCCCGGACGACCGCACCGACCAGGTGCGGGGCCGGCTCGACGCCGTGCTGCTGGCCGCCCGGCTCGCCCCGCTCACCTCCCGCATCGGGCTGGTGCCGACGACGAGCACCACCCACACCGAGCCGTTTCACGTCGCGATCGGCATCGCCACCCTCGACCACGTCAGCCGGGGCCGGGCGGGGTGGCGCCCGCAGATCTCCGGCCGGGCGAGCGACGCCCGCCACTTCGGCCGCCGCGAGTTCCCCGAGCTCCGCCCCGGTGCGTGGAACGACCCGGAGTTCGCCGGGCACGTACGCGCGCTGTTCGCCGAGGCCGCCGACGCGGTCGAGGTCGTCCGGCGGCTGTGGGACAGCTGGGAGGACGACGCCGAGATCCGCGATGTGCCGACCGGCCGGTTCATCGACCGCGACAAGCTGCACTACATCGACTTCGAAGGCCCGTACTTCAGCGTCAAGGGACCCTCGATCACGCCACGCCCGCCGCAGGGTCAGCCGCTCGTCACGGCGCTCGCCCACGACGTCGTGCCCTACGAGTTCGCGGCCGGGGGAGCGGACGTCGTGTACGTGACCCCGCACTCCCGGGACCAGGTCACCACGATCACCGGACAGGTGCGCGCCGCCGAGGAGCACGCGGGCCGGGCCGGTGAGCCGCTGAAGATCTTCGCCGACCTGATCGTCCTCCTCGACGGTGACACTTCCACGGCCGAGGCCCGCAAGGACCGGCTCGACGAACTGGACGGCGCTCCCTACTCCTCGGACGCCCTCGTCTTCACCGGGACCCCCGGTGACCTGGCCGACCTGCTCCAAGACTGGCGAGCCGCCGGGCTCGACGGCTTCCGGCTGCGGCCGGCCGCCCTCCCGCACGACCTGACCGGCATCACTCAGGGGCTGGTGCCGGAGCTGCGGCGGCGCGGCGCGTTCCGCGACGAGTACGAGGCCGACACCCTGCGCGGCCTGCTCGGCCTCGCCCGGCCGGCCAACCGGTACGCGAGGGCGTCGTGACGGCCCCCGTCCGCCGAAAGATCCTCAGCAGGCCGTCCCCCGCGGCCCCGGCCGGAAGGTGACCATGCCCGTACCCCTGTCCATCCTGGACCTCGCGCCGGTCACCTCCGGTGGCACGGCCCGCGACGCGCTGCGCGACACGATCGACCTGGCCCGGCGGGCGGAGGAGGCCGGCTACCACCGGTACTGGCTCGCCGAGCACCATCTCGCGCCCGGCGTCGCCAGCTCGGCGCCCGCGGTGCTCATCGGCCTGGTCGCGGCCGCCACCCGCCGAATCCGGGTCGGTTCGGGCGCCGTCCAGCTCGGCCACCAGACGCCGCTGGCGGTCGTCGAGCAGTTCGGCACCATCGACGCCCTGTACCCCGGCCGGATCGACCTCGGCCTGGGCCGTTCCGGACAGCGCGGCGCCGAGCTCGCCCGGGCCGCGACCGCACCACCGCCTGAGCGTCCGGCGACCGTCGTCGACGGTCTGCTCATCCCGTCCCCGTTCTCCTTTGCCTCGCTGACGAAGTCCCCGCTGTTCGCCCTGTCCCGCGCGTTGCTGCAGCAGCCGGGCGCCCAGTCACCGGACTTCGCCGACCAGGTCGATGAGATCATCGCGCTCCTGACCGGGACCTACCGGTCGCCGGACGGCCATGAGGCGCACGCGGTCCCCGGCGAGGGCGCCGAGCCGCAGCTGTGGATCCTGGGCAGCAGCGGCGGGCAGAGCGCCCAGGTCGCCGCCGAGCGCGGATTGCCGTTCGCCGCGAACTACCACGTCAGCCCGGCCACGGTGCTGGAGGCGGTGAACGCCTACCGGGAGGCTTTCAAACCGTCCGAGGGTCGCACCGAGCCGTACGTCCTGGTCTCGGCCGACGTCGTCGTCGCGCCGGACGACGACACCGCCCGCCGGCTCGCCTCTCCCTACGGGCTGTGGGTCCGGAGCATCCGCAAGGAGCTGCGGGCCATTCCCTTCCCCACGCCGGAGGAGGCCGCCGCCCACGAGTGGACGGCGGAGGACCGGGCGCTGGTCGCCGACCGGATCGACACCCAGTTCGTCGGCTCGCCGGCGACGGTCGCCGAACGCCTCCGGGTGCTCCAGCGGGTGACCGGCGCCGATGAGCTCCTCGTCACCACCATCACCCACGACCACACCGACCGGGTCCGCTCGTTCGAGCTGCTGGCCGAAGAGTGGAACGCGTGAGCCGGGCCCGGCACCGGAGAGAAGGAGTCTCGGCATGACCGCGGTGCGACTGGAGCTGCGTCGCGTGTACGGCGCGTATCCGACGGGTGTGACGGTGGTGGCGGCGTTGGCCGGTGGGCGGCCGGTGGGGATCGCGGCGAGCTCGTTCGTTCCGGTGTCGCTGGATCCGCCGCTGGTGTCGGTGTGCGTGGCGCACACCTCGACGACGTGGCCGTTGCTGCGGGGGCTGCCGCGGATCGGGATCAGTGTGCTGGGCGCGCATCAGGAGGAGGTGGGGCGGCGGCTGGGCGCGCGCGGTGGTGACCGGTTCGCGGGTGTGGACTGGCGGGCGACCGTGGACGGGTGCGTGCTGATCGAGGGCGTGGCGGCGTGGTTCGAGTGCACGATCGAACAGCAGGTGCGTTCGGGTGACCACGACATCGTGGTGTTCCGGGTGCGGGATCTGGACGCCCGCCCCGAGGTAGCGCCGCTGGTCTTCCACGCCAGCGGCTTCCGGCGGCTGAGCCAGGCATGAGGAGGAGTCCTTCCGTGAGTCGAAGCACGTGGGTGTCCGCCGCCGTACTGGTCGTCGCCATCGGGACGACGGCCGCGTGCGGTTCCGGCGGCGATACCGGTGGCGGTGGCACCGCCGGTCCCAGGACCGGCGGCACGCTCACCTTCGCGGTGGGGTCGGACGCCGGCTGCGTGGATCCGCAGCAGGTCGGCAGCAACGACACGATCTACTCCGTACGCCAGCTCGTGGACTCGCTGACCGACCAGGACCCGTCGTCGGGCGAGATCGTTCCCTGGCTCGCGCAGAGCTGGCAGGTCAGCCCGGACGCGCGGACGTTCACCTTCCACCTGCGGCCCGGCGTGACCTTCAGCGACGGCACACCGCTGACCGCCCAGGTCGTCAAGGCCAACTTCGACGCCGTCCCCGGGCTGGGGGCGCTCGGGATCCTGGCGGAGGGCTACCTCAGCGGGTACACCGGCACCACCGTCGTCGACGACCGGACGGCGAAGGTGACGTTCAGGCAGCCGAACGCCCAGTTCCTCCAGGCCACGGCCACGCACTCACTCGGGATCGTCGCCGAGTCGAGCACCCGGAAGTCGCCGCAGCAGCGGTGCTCCCAAGGCGTCGTGGGGTCCGGTCCGTTCGTGCTGGCCAAGTACGCGCCGAACCAGGAGATCACGCTCGCCAGGCGCCGGGGGTACGCCTGGGGGTCCTCGCTGTGGCGGAAACAGGGCGAGGCCTACCTGGACCGGCTCGTGTTCAAGGTGCTGCCCGAGTCGGGCGTACGGACCGGCGCGCTGCAGTCCGGGCAGGTCGGGGCCATCGGCAGCGTCGGGCGCTCCGACGAGGCCGCGCTCAGGGCGTCCGGCGTCCATCTGCAGGCCCGGGCCAATCCCGGGGTCGTCTTCGGGCTCAGCCCGAACAACGCCCGGTCCCCGCTGAACGACGAGAAGGTACGGCAGGCGATCTCACTCGCGATCGACCGCCGGCAGATCGCCGAGACCGTCTTCCCGGCCGGCACCCGGCCCGCCACCAGCGTCCTGGCCCACACCACCCCCGGCTACACCGACCTCGGAACGCTCCTCGCCTACGACCGCGCCAAGGCGGCGTCGCTCCTCGACGAGGACGGATGGACGGCCGGGAGCGACGGCGTCCGGCAGAAGAACGGCACGGCACTGCGGCTGACCGCCACCTGGTTCTCGAACGCGGCCACCAACCAGCCGACGCTCGAGCTGGTCCAGCAGCAGCTCAAGGCCGTCGGCGTCCGGCTCGAGCTCAAGGAACTGCCGATCGCCCAGCTCGTCCAGGTCCAGCAGAGCGGCCGGTTCGACCTGGTGTGGGGCAACGTCACCCGCGCCGATCCGGACATCCTGCGCAGCTCCTACTCCACTCACCTCGCGAACTTCTACAAGCTGCCCAAGACCGGGCTCGACACGCTCCTGGACGGGCAGGCCGCCGCGGCCGACCCGGCGAAGCGGCGCCCGCTGGTGGCACAGGCACAGCAGGAGATCGCCCGGCACGCCTACGTCATCCCGGTGGTCGAGTTGCAGACCGAGTTGGGAGTGGCGAAGAAGGTCCACGACCTGCGATTCGACGCGTCGAGCCGGATCCAGCTGCACGACACCTGGATCGGCTAGCCGATGCGCCGCTACGTGCTGAGACGTCTCGCGCAGGCGGTCGGGGTGCTGTGGGCCGCCTACACGGTGTCGTTCCTGGTGCTCGACTACCTGCCCGGCGACCCGGTGTCGGCGATGGCCGGCCAGGGGGCCGACCAGGGGACCGTCGACCACGCGCAGCTCGCCCGGCTGAAGGCGCAGTACGGATTCGACAAGCCGGTACCGGTCCAGTACGCCGACTACCTCGGGAAGGCGGTGCGCGGCGACTTCGGCGACTCGGTCGCCACCGGCCGGTCCGTCACCTCCACCATCGCCGAGGCGCTTCCGCAGACGCTGGAGCTGACCGGCACCGCGCTGGTGCTCGCGCTGATCTTCGGAGGCGGGCTGGCGCTGCTGGCGACCTACGCCCCGCTGCGCCGGCTGCGGCAGGCACTGCTGGCGCTGCCGCCGCTGGGAGTGTCCGTCCCGACGTTCTGGGTGGGGCTGATGCTGGTGGAGCTGTTCTCGTTCCGGGTGCACCTGTTCCCGGCCTTCGGCAACGATGGGGTGCGCGGACTGGTCCTGCCGGCCGTGACCCTGTCGATCCTCAGCGGCGCGATGATCGCCCAGGTGCTGTCCAAGAGCCTGTTCACCGCCCTGGGCGAGCCGTACGTGCAGACGGCGCGCGCGAAGGGCGCCGGGTGGGTACGGGTCCACCTCGGGCACGCGCTCCGCAACGCGTCCCTGCCCGCCCTGACGGTCGTCGGGGTGCTGGCCGGGCAGCTCATGGCCAACTCCGTGGTGGTCGAGACCGTGTTCTCCCGCAACGGCCTCGGACGGGTCACCGCGAGCGCGGTCGCCACGCAGGACCTCCCGGTGGTCCAGGGCGTCATCGTCTTCGGGTCGCTGGTCTTCGTGCTCGTCAACCTGGCCGTCGACCTGATCTATCCCCTGCTCGACCCGCGGATCGTCGTGGTCGGCCACAGCCGTTGGAGACTCACATGAACCGGACACCGGACGAGGACCTCGTGGCCGAGGCCGCCCTCGGCGGCCCGGTCGGGCACGGTACGGGGAGCGGGACCGCGTACCGCCGGTTCGACGTCGCGCGTACGGGCCGGTTCCTGCTGCGCCGCCCGGGGCTTCTCCTGTCGATCCTCCTGGTCGCCGCGGTCTGCGCGGCCTCCTTCGGACCCGGCCTGTTCACCGCGCGCGATCCCCTCACCGGGACGCCGTCACAGGCGTTCCGGCCGCCGAGCGCGGCGCACTGGTTCGGCACCGACGAGCTCGGTCGCGACCTGTACGCCCGGGTCGTGCACGGCGCCGCCCTCTCGCTGAAGGCGACGCTCATCGCGGTGGCGGTCGCCTTCGTCCTCGGCGGACTGCTCGGCCTGCTCGCCGGGTTCGTCGGCCGCTGGGTCGAGGACGTGCTGATGCGGTTCGTCGACGTGCTGCTGTCCATCCCCGCGCTGTTCCTGTCGCTGGCCATCGTCACCGCGCTCGGCTACGGGACGGTCAAGGTCGCGATCGCCGTCGGCGTGGCGAGCGTGGCCACGTTCGCCCGCGTGATGCGGGCCGAGGTGCTGCGGGTGCGCCAGGCCGTCTTCGTCGAGGCGGCCCGTTCCTGCGGAGTGCGCTGGTCCGGCGTGCTGGCCCGCCACGTGCTGCCCAATGCGATCGGCCCGGTCCTGGTGCTGGCCACGCTGGACTTCGGGACGGCGATCCTCGCGGTGTCCGCGCTGAGCTTCCTCGGCTATGGCGCGGCGCCACCGGCGCCCGAGTGGGGCACCCTGATCTCCGAGGGGCGCAACTACCTCGCGAACGCCTGGTGGATGACCGCGCTGCCCGGGCTGACCATCGCGACGACCGTGCTCGCCACCAACCGGATCGCCCGCGCGCTGGACGGCGAGTTCGCGAGGGCCACATGAGCGAGGTACCACTGCTGGAGATCCGGGGACTGACCGTCTCCTACCGCACCAGGACCGGCCGGCTCACGGCCGTACGCGGCGTCGACCTCGACGTACACCCCGGTGAGATCGTCGCGCTCGTGGGCGAGTCGGGGTCCGGCAAGAGCACGACCGCCCACGCCGTTCCCCGGCTGCTCGCCGACAACGCCGTCATCGACGCCGGGCGGATCCGGTTCGCCGGCCAGGACCTCACCCGGCTGCCCGAACGCGCGCTCCGCGCCGTACGCGGAGTGCGGATCGGCCTGGTGCCGCAGGATCCGACCGTGTCACTGAACCCGGTGAAACGGGTCGGCGAGCAGGTCGCGGAGGTGCTGCGCCTGCACGGCCTGGCCACCCGCCGCTCGGCGTCGGCGGCCGCGGTCCAGGTGCTGGAACGCGCCGGCCTGCCCGACCCGGAGGTACGCGCCCGGCAGTACCCGCACGAACTGTCCGGCGGCATGCGGCAGCGCGCGCTGATCGCGATCGCCGTCGCCGCCTCGCCGGAGCTCATCGTCGCGGACGAGCCGACCAGCGCGCTGGACGTCACGGTGCAGCGCCGGATCCTCGACCATCTCGAGCACCTGACCGGCGAACTCGGCAGCGCGGTCCTCCTCGTCACCCACGACCTCGGCGTGGCCGCGGACCGGGCACAGCGCATCGTCGTCATGTCCCAGGGACGTGTGGTCGAGGCCGGTCCCACCCGAAGGATCCTCGACGACCCGCAGGACGCGTACACCCGCCGGCTGCTGCGAAGCGCGCCGAGCATCACCGCCGTCCGGCCACGCGTCCGGCCGGCGAGCGCCTCCTCGTCCGGCGCCTCTTCGTCCGGTACAGCCTCGTCCGGCACAGGCTCGAACGGCACGGCGCCGCTGGTCGTCGCCGAGCATCTCGTGAAGGAGTTCCCGCTGCCGCAGGGGCGGGGCGCCGCGCGTACGGTGCGGGCCGTCGACGACGTCGGCCTCACCGTCCATCGCGGCCGGACGCTGGCCCTGGTCGGTGAGTCGGGCTCCGGCAAGTCGACCACGGCGCGTCTGGTGCTGCGCCTCGCCGAGCCGTCCTCGGGGCGGATCGTCTTCGACGGCGAGGACGTCACCGCCGTCGGCGGCGCGGCGCTGCGGCGGCTGCGGCGCCGCGCCCAGCTCGTCTACCAGAACCCGTACGCCTCACTGGACCCGCGGTTCTCGATCGGTGAAGTGATCACCGAGCCGCTGCGGGCCTTCCGGATCGGCGACCGGGCCTCCCGCACGGCCCGCGCGCGGGAGCTGCTCGACCGGGTGGCCCTCCCGGCCGCGACACTGGACCGCCGGCCGGCCGAGCTGTCCGGCGGGCAGCGTCAGCGGGTCGCGATCGCCCGCGCGCTCGCCCTCGAACCCGACCTGGTCGTGTGCGACGAGCCGGTCTCGGCGCTGGACGTCTCCGTCCAGGCCCAGGTGCTGGAACTGCTCGCCGAGCTGCAGGCCGACATGGGCGTGGCCTACCTGTTCATCTCCCACGACCTCGCCGTCGTACGGCAGATCGCGCACCGGGTCGCCGTGCTCAAAGACGGGCGCGTCGTCGAGACCGGACCGACCGAGCAGATCTTCGGCACCCCTGCACACCCCCACACCCGCGAACTGCTGGCCGCCATCCCCGGCCGGAGAGCACGCGCCGGAACCGCCCCCGGGCGCACGTCGACTGGAGGAGCCGAGATGACCACCGCCGGAACCGACGCATGACCGCGATCCGTTCGCTCTCCTTCCTCACCCCCGGTAACTATCCCGACGACGACCCGTACGCCGGGCTGGAGGCGACGCTCCGGCTGTTCGAGTTCGGCGAGCGCGAGGGCTTCGACGGCGGCTGGATCCGGCAGCGGCACCTGGAGCACGGCGTCTCGTCGGCGGCGGTGTTCCTCGCGGCCGCGAGTCAGCGCACCACGCGCATCGAACTGGGGACCGCGGTGATCCCCATCGGCTACGAGAATCCGTTCCGGCTGGCCGAGGACCTCACGACCGTCGACGTGCTCGCCCGCGGCCGGCTGCAACCGGGGTTCAGCACCGGGATGCCGCACGCCGACCTGCTGGGTGACCTGGTGCACGACGGCGACTGGCGTTCCTACGACCTGTCGTACGGGCGGATCGGCCGGCTGATCGACAACCTGCGCGGCGACCACCTCGGCGGCCCGGACACCGTCATCCACTCGCCCGGGAACGTCCAGCGGCCGCGGCTGCAGCCGCGGAGTCCGGGACTGCTCGACCGGATCTGGTACGGCGGCGGCAGCCTGCGGTCCGTCCGCTGGGCCGCCGAGCACGGGCTGAACCTGCTGACCGGGAACATCGTCCAGGGGGAGGGCGGCGACGACTTCGTGACCGCGCAACTCGCGCTGATCGCGGAGTACCGCCGCCTCCTGCCTCCGGGCCGGCCCGGCCGGGTGGCGCTGGGCCGGGTCGTCGTGCCGCTCGACGGCGCGGACGCGGCGACCCGGGAACGCTACCGCCGCTACGCGGCGAGCCGGCACGAACGCACCCTCAAGCCACAGGGGGAGCGGCGGATCCTCTTCGCGCCCGACCTGGTCGGCACGGCCGAAGAGATCGTCGAACGCCTGCGCGCCGACCGCGCCGTGGCCGCGGTCTCCGAGCTGCGCCTGGAGCTGCCCTACGAGTTCGACGAGCGGGACTACGCGCAGATCCTCCGCGACGTCCGCACGCTCATCGCGCCGGAGCTGGGCTGGCGGCCCGCCGAGGACGTCCGGTGACCGACGGCGGCCGCCGGCGCGGGCCTCGGCCAGCGGCCCCCTTCGTCCCGCCGGATCCCCGGGCGTGGGCTACCGGCCGCTGTAGGCGTAGTGGCTCTCCTCGCTCTGCGGTTCGTGCCGCAGCCGCTCTCCCTCGATGTCGAGGTCGGGCAGAACGCGGTCCAGGCGGCGGGGCAGCCACCAGGCGGCGCGGCCGAGCAGTGCCATGACGGCGGGTACGAGCGTCATGCGGACGATGAAGGCGTCGATGAACACGCCGATGGACAGGGCGAAGCCGATGGACTTGATGATGGGGTCCGGTGTGATCATGAATCCGGCGAAGACGGAGATCATGATGACGGCGGCGGCGGTGACCACGCGGGCGTTGGCGCCCAGTCCGTTGATGGTGGCCTGACGCGGGCTGTCGCCGTGGACGTGGTCCTCGCGCATCTTCGAGACCAGGAAGACCTCATAGTCCATGGCCAGGCCGAACAGGATGCCGATCAGGATGATGGGCAGGAAGCTGATCAGCGGGCCGGGGGTGTCGACGCCGATCAGGGAGGCCAGGTGTCCCTGCTGGAAGACGGCCGTGGTGATGCCGAAGGTCGCCCCGACGGTCAGCAGGAACCCGGCCGCGGCCTTGAGCGGTACGAGGATGGACCGGAAGACCAGCATCAGCAGCACGATCGACAGGCCCACGACCAGCAGCAGGTAGACGGGCAGGGCGCTGGAGAGCGTCTCGGAGATGTCGATGCCGACCGCGGTCGTGCCGGTCAGCGCGACATCGGCGCCGTGGACGGCGGCCACCCTGTCCCGGATGGCGTGCACGGTGTCCTCGGTGGCGGCGTCGCTGGGGCCGGTGGTGGGGATGACGGCCACCAGGGCGGTGGTGCCGGCCTGGTTGAACCGGGCGGGGGCGACGGCCCGCACGCCGTGGACGCCGCCGATGAGGGTGGCGGTCTGCTGGGCGGCGGAGCGGGCGGCCGCCGGGTTCTGGCCGGAGACCACGGCGATGAGCTGTCCGTTGAAGCCCTTGCCGAACCCCTCGCTGATCAGGTCGTACGCCTTGCGCTGGGCGGACTCCTTGGCCGCGGTGCCGGAGTCGGGCAGCGCCAGGCGCATGTCGGTCACCGGCAGGGCCAGCGCGCCGAGCGCCAGCACTCCGGCCAGCAGAATCGGCACGCGCGAACGCGTGACGATCCGGCCCCACCGGTACGCGAACCCCTCCTTCTCGTGGGCGCCCACGCGGCCGGCGCGGTGGCGGCGGGGCAGGACCCGGGCGCCGGCGAAGGCCAGCACCGCCGGCAGCAGGGTGAGGGCGACGAACACGGCGACCGCGACGGTGGCCGCGGCGGCCAGGCCCATGGCGGCCAGGAAGGGGATGCCGACCACCGACAGGCCGGCGAGGGCGATGACCACGGTGGCGCCGGCGAAGACCACGGCCGATCCGGCGGTGCCGATCGCCCGCCCGGCCGCCTCGGGGGCCGCCATCCCGTCCAGGAGGTACTGGCGGTAGCGGGAGGTGATGAACAGTGAGTAGTCGATGCCGACGGCCAGGCCCAGCATCAGCGCCAGTATCGGAGTGGTGGAACTGAGCTGGATGACGCCGGTCAGCGCGTACAGCCCGGCCATCCCGACGCCGACGCCGAGCAGCGCGTTCAGCAGGGTCATCCCGGCGGCCACCAGGGAGCCGAGGGTGATGAGCAGGACGACGGCGGCGATCAGCACGCCGATCCCCTCGGTGGCCTCCCCGCCCCCGTTGTTCTTGGCGACGTCGCCGCCGACCTCCACCCGCAGGCCGCCGCCCTCGCGCGCGATCTTCTTGTACGCGGTGCGCTGAGCGTCGGTGATGTCGGCGATCGGCGCGGCGAACTGGACCTGGACGAGGGCGTAGCGGCCGTCGGGCGAGACCGACCGGGCCTGGAAGGGGTCGGTGGCGGCGACCACGCCGGGGATCGCGCCGGCCTGCCGGACGATCGGCGAGACCTGTGCCTCGGTCAGCCTCCCGCCCGGTGGGGCGGCGACGACGATGGTGCCGGTGGCGCCGCCGGCGGCGGGGAACTGCTCCCGCAGGGCGTCCAGCGCCCGCTGCGACTCGGTTCCCGGCATGCGGAAATCGTTGGTCGTCGAACCGCTGAACGCGGCCGCCGCCCCACCCAGCACCGCCAGCAGGAGCAGCCAGACGGCGATGACCCGGCCGCGGCGCCGGAAGCACACGCGGCCGAGCCGGTAAAGCAGACTCGCCATGAGAGGGAGGCCTTTCGTTCTTCGAGATCGGGCAGAGCGGCAGCGGGGAACGGCCGCGCGGTACGGACTCGCGGTCCGGGTGGGGAGCGGTCGGGGCGATCAGGTGGGTCGGTGACGGCCGGGATGAGGGGCTCAACCGCGAGCGCGGCCGATCGTCCGCAGTGCGGTGCCGATCAGCGCCTCGCGCAAGGTCTCGTCGTCCAGCGGCAGATCGGCGGCACCGGTGACGAACATGCCGCCCAGGGTCATGAGGGCGGCGACGTCGTCCTGCGGTTCGGACGAGCCGCCCGCCATCGCGACGACGAGCCGCCGCCCGATGCCGTCCACGCCCTGGAGACGGAGCTCCGGGAGAGCGGCGGCGTCGGACATGTTGTCGAACAGCAGCTTGAACTCCTGCCGGAACCGTACGGCCAGGTCGGCGACCCCGCAGACCGCCGCCTCCGGGATCGCCTCGCCGGCCAGGCCGGCCAGCCGACCGTCCAGCGCGACCAGTTCCTTGCCGACCGGCAGCAGCAACTCGGCCAATATCGCCTCCTTGTTGCTGAAGTGGTACAGCAAGGACGCCTTGGAACAGTCGACGTCCGCGGCGATGTCGGCGAGAGACGTCCCACGGAATCCGTGTTGGACGAACAACGTCAACGCGGAGGCGAGGAGCCGGTCGCGGAGTCCAGTGGATGACCGGGACATGTATCCACCTTAACTGTCCGATCGGTCAGAACTGACCGATCGGACAGGAAAAGGCTGTGGCCTTGATCACCCGCGCTGGCGAGGTCCGGGGACTATTTCTCGCTCTCCCGGTCGAGCTGCTCTTCCAGCTCAGCGAGAAGGCGGCGCTCCGCGGGGGAGAGGTCGGCGTAGGAGGTGATCCGCTCCGGGTGCGGCCGTCCGGGCGGCCTGTGGGGTTCCTGGCGGGCCGCCGCGGCGCGCAGGGCGAAGTACGCCTCGGGACTCGGCCAGGCGTACGCGCCCATCAGCATCATGCCTGCCTGGAGGTAGCGCATGATCCGCCGCAGGGCCCCACTTTCCCGATCTTCTCTTCGCATGCAGGGCCCTTCGGTGACGAGATCCTGCACCCGAGCGTCGCCGGACGGGCTATCCGGCCGGTCGAGGATCGCTGGACCCCGGCGGGCCGCCGGCGAGAGGTCCGTCCGGGGCCCTGGCTCACGTCTCGGTCGAAGGGGGTGGTGCGTCTTCGGCGTACGTCCGGAGGCCGCGCAGGAGGAGGTCGATCCCGAATGTGAAGCGCGCGTCGAAGTCGGTGTCGAAGAGGGCGTCCGCCATCCGATGGACATGGGGGAACCTGTCGGCGGGCAGGGACTGCAGGTAGCCGCGGAACATGTCCATGATCTGGTCGGGCGGCAGGTCCTCGCCGATCGGGGACGCCACCCCGAGGCCCTCCTCGAAGGCGAACGCGCCGACGTACAGGCCGAACACGTCACCGAGGTAGGCGATCGTCTGGTCCGGGATGCCCACCGGGGTCAGCAGCTGGAAAAGCCATTCGGTGAAGCGGGCGATCGTCGGGCCGGAGGGGATGCGGCCCAGGGAGATCCGAGCGATGTCCCGGTGGTGGTTCATGAGCCCGCGCATCTGGCCGGCGAGTTCTTCGAGCTGCTCGTACCACCGCGACGGGTCGGGTTCGGGCAGCCTGATCTCATCGGTCACCCGCTCATGGAGGAGCTGGAGCAGCTCGTCCTTGTTGCGGACGTGCCCGTAGATCGAGGCCGGGCCGGTTCCCAGCTCGTCGCTCACCCGGCGCATCGACAGGCCTTCGAGGCCCTCCCGGTCCAGGACGCGAAGGGCCGCGTCCAGGATCGCCTCGCGAGTGAGGGGTATCCGCGGAGGCTTGGCGGCGGGCCGCCACCCGGGGGTGGGCAGACCGTCGGGCTCCTGCTCATCGCCGGCGGCCGGGCCGCCTCGAACAGATTCCATAACTTGATCATTGTACCTGCTCAGAACGATGTTCCTATTCAAGATATGGCTTGACGCTCCTCATCGCCTGGGCAAGAATGACGTTCGTCAACTGAACAGTGTTCGCCTCGAGGAGAGGCAATGGTCAAGAACTCCACCCGATCACTCGCCGCGATACCGGCGGGCCGCCGCACCAAGTGGCTCGTGCTCGCCGGCTGGCTCGTCGTGTTCTTCCTGCTCGGCTCGATGGCGGGCAAGCTCACCGACGCGGAGAACAACGACGCGACCTCGTTCCTGCCGGGGAAGGCCGAGTCCACACAGGTCTTCAAGCTCCAGAAGCGTTACTTCAGCACCAACACCTCGCTCGCTGTGATCGTTTACGAGCGCCCGGGCGGGATCACCTCCGCCGACCGGGAACGCGCCCGAACGGACGCCGCCGCCCTGGCCACGGCCAAGGGGGTGAAGGGGCATGCCCAGGGGCCTCTCCCGTCGAGTGACGGACAGGCGCTGCAGACCCTGATCCCCGTCGACGATCTGAAGGTCGTCGACTTCGACGACGCCGCGCACAAGCTTCTCAAGGGCGCGCCCCCGGGACTCGCGGTCCACGTCACCGGCCCCGCGGGTGTGGCCGGCGACCAGTTCCGGGTGTTCCAGAACATCTCTGGCATCACCGCGCTCGCCGCCGGGATCGTCGTGATCGTGATGCTCCTGCTCATCTACCGCAGCCCGTTTCTGTGGGCGGTGCCGCTCTTCGTCGTCGGTACCGCACTCGCGGCGACGATGGGAATCCTCTACCTGCTCGCCGAGCATGCCGGGCTGACGGTGAGCGCCCAGACCGCCGGCATCCTGCCCATTCTGGTCTTCGGCGTCGGCACCGACTACGCCATGCTGCTGATCGCCCGCTACCGCGAAGAGCTGCACCGGCATCGCGACAAGCACGAGGCGATGGCGCTGGCACTCCGCCGGTCCGGACCGGCCATCCTGGCCAGCGCCGCGACCGTGGCCTGCGGAATGCTGTGCCTGATGTTCGCCGAGCTGAACTCCACCGCCGGATTCGGCCCGTCGTTCGCCATCGGCGTCGGCCTCGCGCTGGCCGCGATGACGGTTCTGCTGCCCGCACTGCTCGTCATCCTGCCCCGTGGCGTCTTCTGGCCCCGGGTGCCGCGTTTCGACGCGAAGTACGAGGACCCCGACGCCTACGAGACCGAGCACGGCTTCTGGGCGGGAGTGGCCCGGAAGGTCGGCGCCAGGCCCCGGCTGATCTGGGCGGTCACCACGTTGGTGCTGATCGCCTTGACCCTCGGCCTCACGTCACTGAGGGCGAACGGCCTCTCCAACGAGGGCCAGTTCGTCACCAAGCCCGACTCGGTGGTCGGCGAGACCGTACTGGCCCGCCACTTCCCGGCCGGAACCGGAGCGCCGGCCGTGGTGATCGGCGACGCCGCCCGATCCACCGAGCTGCACGACGCGATCGCCCATACCCCGGGGGTGGCGCCCGACCAGGTCGCCTCGACCGGGACCGCCGGAGGCTACGTCCAGTACAACGCCGTGCTCACCGATCCGTCCGACAGCCCGGCGGCGCGGCGGACCATCGAACGGCTGCGCACCGCCGTGCACCAGGTGGGCCGGGCGAAGGTCGGCGGACCGACCGCCTCGCTCATCGACACCCGCAGTGCCGCGACGCACGACAACAAGCTGATCATGCCGATCGCGCTCGCGGTGGTGTTCGTGATCCTGATCCTGTTGCTGCGGGCCGTCGTCGCGCCCCTGCTCATGATGGTCACCGTGGCGCTGTCGTTCCTGGCCTCGCTCGGGGCCAGCGCGTTCCTCTTCGACAAGGCCTTCGGGTTCCAGGGCGAGGACACGTCCTTCCCGCTGGCGGCCTTCGTCTTCCTGGTGGCCCTCGGTGTCGACTACAACATCTTCCTCATGACCCGGGTAAGGGAGGAGTCGCGGATCGGCGGGACCAGGCACGGCATGTTGCGCGGGCTCACCGTCACGGGAGGGGTGATCACCTCGGCCGGACTGGTGCTGGCGGCGACCTTCGCGGCGCTGCTCGTCCTGCCGATCGTGGGCACCGCCGAGATCGGCTTCGTCGTGGCGTTCGGTGTCCTGCTCGACACGGTCATCGTCCGGTCGCTGCTGCTGCCCGCCCTGGCCATCGACCTGGGCAGGCGGATCTGGTGGCCCAGCCGGCTGGCGCGCTCCGACGCCCCGGCCGAACGGGCCGACCTGCCGGTCTCGAGCGCGTGAGCCGACCCCATCCGTACGCGGCGAAGGCCCGGCAGGTCCGGGACCTGCCGAGCCTTCGCCGCACACGCGCCCATGACGAAGCGGCGCTCTCCGACCGAACGGGCGGCGCTGAGAACCGACCAGCCCTGATCACCCGGAGGTGGGGATCAACCGGCCCGCCCCGACGGGCACGGCGGGTCCCGTGCCGATCGTCTGGGGCTTGATGAACTCCTTGTTGAGCCGTTCGCGCGCGTAGTGACGCGTGAGCGCGTGAAGTCGGTAGGTGGTCTGTTGTCCTTCGGTGCCGGTCTCGAGCAGGTGGCACGTGGCGAGTTGGATGAGCTGGGCCTCGGCGGCGTCCGGCGGAATACCGACCAGGCCGGCGGTGGTCTGGGCGGTGAAGTCGTCCGGGGGCAGGAGGCTGAGGAGACGGAACGTCGAGCGCTGCTGCGGGGTGAGGCAGTTGTAGCCCGCGTCGTATCCCGCGCGGAGGTCCAGCTCGGCGTACTGGAAGTGGTCAAGGGGATTGAGGCTGGTCTCGATGAGGTCGGCCATCTTCTTCAGGGACCAGGTGCGCGCCGTGACGAGACGGGCGCCCATGGCGCGGATGGCCAGGGGGAGATGGCCGCACAGGTCGGTGATCTTGTAGGCCTGGTCCTCCTCGGCCGCGACGCGCGGTCGCCCGATCATGTGGGTGAGGAACTGCAGCGATTCGCAGGGATCCATCGGGCCGAGTTCGACGCCGTGCAGGCCCGGGATCGTGTGCTGGGTCCACTGGCTGGTGATGATGACCGCGCATCGGGGCGTGGCGGGGAGCAGGGCCTTGATCTGGGACGCCGAGCGGACGTCGTCGAGAATGATCAGCACGCGTCGCCGGTTGCACCAGGTGCGGAAGAGCTTGGTCCGTTCGGTGAGTGCGGCGGGGATGTGCTGGTCGGAGATGCCGACGGCGCGCAGAAAGTCGGCGAGCACGTCGGCCGGGTCCGCGGGGTCGCACGAGGCGCCGTGCAGGTCGGCGTAGATCTGGCCGTCGGGGAAGGCGCTCTGGTGCAGATGCGCCACGTGCAACGCCAGCGCGGTCTTGCCGACCCCGGTCATGCCGCAGATCGCGATCGTACGCGCCGTGGTGCCGTTGCCCTGGCGGGTCGTCAGGTACTGGTGCAACTGCTCGACGGTGCCGGCCCGGCCGGTGAAGTCGGGTATGTCGGGCGGGAGCTGCGCCGGTGTCCGCAATGGGGCGGGGGAGGGGCGCCCGGTCCCGGTCTTTTCTCTCCGGTCGGCGCCGCCGGCGGCTGTGCCGTTGCCCGCCGCGCCGCCCTGCGGACCGGTCCGGGCCTCGACCCCGCCCGCCCTGCCCTCGTCGGTGGCCCGGCCGTTGCTCGGCTCACCGCCGCCGCGGCCGGACGCGCCGTTGGCCGACCGGGAGGTCGCGCGGCCGGTGACCGTTCCGCCGCCGGGGACGAAGGGCGGGGAGGCATAGGCCGGGGTGGTGGCCCGGGCGCTCGCGGAGGCGCGTTGCGCGATGGTGGCGCGGGCCGCGGTGCTGCCGGGGCCGGCCTGGATCGGGCCGGAGCCACCGTTCCTGCGCGCGGATCCGTTGACCGCGGGATCGGGGGCGCCATGAGCGCCGGTGACGCGGGCCGCCGCGCCGACGGTCGGTGTGATTCGGCCGGCCGCGCTTGCGTTCGGGCGAGGGTCCCGGACCTCGGGACCCTTACGGGGGAAGGGCACCTGGTCGGCGGGTTCGGTGGTGTCGGCGGTGAGGAGTGCTTCGTGGAGGCGTTGCATGGGGGCGGAGGGTTCGAGGCCGAGTTCGTCGATGAGGAC
>NZ_JBFAUM010000019.1:0-154155 GCF_040679195.1 Actinoallomurus sp. NPDC052308
CTGCCTACTCAATGCACTTAATTTTTTGGGTCGACACCCCCGGCCCATCCCCACCCCGACCCCCGGGGGCGGCCCCCCCCCCCGGGGGCGGGCGGGCGCGCCACTCATCCAGCCGCCCCGCCGGGGGGGGCCCCCCCCCCGCCGGGACGCTCATGTTTCACGGGAAACCTAATCGTCCGCGTCGTCGTCATCTCCGTCGGAGAGGCCGTCGACGTTCCGGCGGTCGCGATCCGCCTTGCTGATCCCCGGCGCGCCCGGTGAACGTCCGGGTCCGTGGCCGACGCCCGGCTTGTCCGCCTGCTCGGTCCCCGGCCGGTCCTCGGGCCGCCCGGTCTTGTCCGGTTCGTGGTCGGGCGACGTCTTGGAGCCCTTCCGCCCGGTCAGAGAGTCCGGAACGCCACCGAAGGTGACGTCCCAGTGAGACCGCTCGCGGGCGAACGTCACCGGCCCCGGCGCCCGGTACTGCGCCGCGCCGTCGCCCCGCGTCGGGACGTGCTCGAAATGGTGCGGGATGTAGGTGTCGAGACACCGGTTGGGCAGGAGGTCGAGCTTGTAGCCCGCGCCGTGGCTGTAGCGGCCCGCCGCGTGCCCCGCCTCGGTGCCGCCGGAGACGGTCAGATGGCAGTGGCTGGCCCCCTTCAGCGCCATCAGCCCGGCGAACGTCGCCGCCCGCAGCCCGTCGAACGAGGTGCAGTGCGGGTTGCCGCGCCGGGTGCAGTGCCCGGAGGAGATCCAGCGGACCCCCACCGCCCGGAACAGCGCACCGGCCAGTCGCTGGTGCAGCAGACCGGGCTCCGACGTCGGCGTGTGGGTGCGCGCCATGGCCGAACCGGCCATTAACGTCCAGAATCCGGCTGCGCAGCCGGCGATGACGGCAGTGCGTATCGACATGTAGCCCTCCCGTACTGTCACATCGCCAGTCGCAGCATTGATCGTCGCGAGCGCGACACTCCGGCAAGGGACGCGCCGCTTTCCCGAATCCACACCCACTTCTGGCCGCTGGATGACGGACCCGGATGGTCGGCGGAGGGCCGTACAGTGTCGCGTGTGGCCACACCGACCAAGTCCGAGCAGACGAGAGAGTTGATCGCGAAGACGGCCCTGCGGCTGTTCCGCGAGCGTGGCTACGAGGCGACGACGATGCGGGCGATCGCCGCGGAGGCCGGTGTGTCGGTCGGCAACGCCTACTACTACTTCTCCTCGAAGGAAGAGCTGATCCAGCTCTACTACGAGCACTCGCAGGATGATCACACCGAGGCGTGCCGGGCCGTGCTGGCGCGGGAGCGGGAGTTCCGCGCGCGGCTGCTCGGGGTGGTGCGCGCCCGCATCGACACGCTGCAGCCGTACAAGGAGTTCGCCGGGAAGTTCTTCAAGTACGCGGCGGAGCCGACGAGTCCGCTGAGCCCGTTCAGCACGGAGTCGGCGCCGATCCGCGAGGCCGCGATCGCCGTCTACCGGGAGCTCGTGGAGGGCTCCACCCTCAAGACCGACGCCGAGATCCGCGCCGACCTGCCCGAGCTGCTCTGGCTGTACAGCATGGGCGTCATCCTGCACTGGGTGTACGACAGCTCGCCGGGGGCGGCCAAGACCTACCGGTTGATCGAGCGGACGGTCCCGCTGATCGACCGTCTCGTCGGCCTCGCGCGGGTGCCCGGCATGCGGGGGATCGTGCGGGACGCCCTGGCGACCTACCGCGACCTCCGGCGGTGACGCGAGCCTGCCGCCGCGGCCGAAACCCGCGGCGGTGACGCGGGTCGGCAGACGCGGCCGAAGCCTGCGGCGGTGACGCGGGCCGGCCGTGCGTTCGCAGGGGGACCGCGAGGATCGTCACGCGGTTCCACCGAGATCGTCGCGGGCGAGGCGTGCCTCCCGGGCGTTACGCGTTCCGGGAGGCACGCCTCGGCCTACGTCAGGTCGAGGTGCTTGCGGGCGAAGTCCATCGTCGCGGCGACCTGGCGGATGCGCTCCTCCACGACCAGGGAGCCGTGCCCGGCGTCGTATCGGTAGACCTCATGGTCCTTGCCCAGCTCCCGCAGGCGGGCCAGGTAGTTGTCGATCTGGCGGATCGGGCAGCGCGGGTCGTTCTCCCCGGCCATGACCAGCACCGGGGCGGTGACGCGTTCGACGTACGTGATCGGGGAGGACGCCTCGTACCGTTCGGGCACCTCCGTCGGCGAGCCGCCGAACAGTGACCGGTCGAACGCCTGCAGCGCCTCCATCTCGTCCTCGTACGCGGCGACGTAGTCGGCCACCGGGACGATGCCGATCGCGACCGTCCAGTCGTCCGGCTGGGTACCGATGCCGAGCAGGGTGATGAACCCGCCCCACGATCCGCCGGTGAGGACGAGCCGCGCCGGGTCGGCCAACCCGGAGGAGACCGCCCAGTCGCGGACGGCCTTGATGTCCTCCAGCTCGGTCAGCCCGGGGCGGCCCTCGATGGCGTCGCGCCAGGTGCTGCCGTAGCCGGACGACCCCCGGTAGTTGACGCGAACGACGGCGAACCCGTGGTCCACCCACGCCGCGGTGTCGGGGGAGAAAGAGTCGGAGTCGTAGGCGGTCGGCCCGCCGTGGACGTCGAAGACCGTCGGGTACGGGCCCGGTCCGTCCGGCTTGGAGACCAGGGCGTGGATGTCACCGCCCGGACCCGTCACCCAGGCGTCCTCGACCGGGACGGACTCGGGCGCGGGCGGGCCGGGCGGGGTGAGCACGACCTCGCCGGAGGTGGACCGGATCACCGGCGGGGACGCCGAGGACGACCAGGAGAACTCGACCGTGCCGTCCGGGCGCGCGGTGACACCGCCGATCACTCCGCGCGGCGTGTCGATCCTCGACAGCTCGCCGCTCGCGAGGTCGTACCGGTAGACCTCGTCGCGGGCGTGGTGGGAGTGCCGGATCAGCAGCGCGGACCCGTCGTGGTACCAGTCCGAGCCGATCTCGCCGGGGAGGTCCAGGACGATCTCCTGGACGTCCCCGCTCACCGGGTCCCAGATCAGCGGCTCGGGCTTGCCCCGGCGCTCGTGCTCGACGAGCAGCCGCTGATCGCCGGGGACGGGCGAGAACGCCAGCCCCCCGAGTCCCTTGCCCGGGCCGTCCCACAGGTCGGCGACGGTCTCGCCGCCGGTTCGGACGACCCGCAGCGCCATGTGCCGGCTGTCGCCGTGCTCGCTGTGGTTGATCGCGACGAGCGACTCGTCCTTCGACAGGTCGATGGCGTAGGCGTCCTCGGCGTGGGAGTACAGGACGTACGGGTCGGCCCCCGGACGGGACACGTGGATCGTCGTGCCGCCGTCCGTGGACCGGCCGATGACGGCGAGTCCGCTGGACCCCACCGACAGCCCGGCGGGGTAGGAGGGCTCCAGGCCGGGAACGGCGGGCTCGTCCGGACCGCCGCCGAACGGCTGGCGCTTCCACACCCCGAACTCGTCACCGTCGGTGTCGGAGAACCACCAGATCCACTCACCGGTCGGCTCGACGCCGGCCATCCAGGTGCCGTTCGGCCGGTCGGTGACCTGTCTGCGGTCGCCGGTCGTACGGTCCCAGGTGTAGATCTCCCACGTGCCCGTGGCGTTCGATCGGTACACCGAGCGGTGCGGCGCGTCGTGCGCCCACCCGGGCAGGCTCACCCGCGCGGCCCGGAAGCGAGCCTTCCAGCGTTCGTCGTCACCCATGCGTCAAGTGTGTCAGTCCGTCTGCGGACCCGCGGGCACGGACTGCAGGCGGAGCTGCGCGGACTTGGTGCCGTACGCCCAGTCGAGCATCTTGGCGGCGTCGGTGAACCGGCGGTTCGGGTCGGTGGTCGTGCTGTTCAGGACGAGGCCGTAGATCGTACGGCCGCCACGCTTGGCCGCGAACAGCAGGCAGTACCCGGCGCCGTCCGTGTGGCCGGTCTTGATGCCGATCGTGCCGCTGTAGGAGCCGAGCAGCAGGTTGGTGTTCTTCCAGCTGTAGGCGTGGTGGCGGGTGGTCTTCGACAGCTTGTACGTCTTCTCGGCCACGATCGACCGAAACGTCGAGCTGGCCATGGCCTTCTTCGTCAGCTTGATGACGTTGTTCGGCGTGGAGTACCCCTCCTTCTTGGTGGAGGTCGGCAGCCCGTCGGCGGTCCGGAAGTACGTGCTCGTCATGCCGAGCGACTTGGCCGTCTTGTTCATCTTGGCGAGGAACTTCGTCTGCCCGGGGCCGTACACGTCGGCGAGGGCGTACGCCGCGTCGCAGCCGGACGGCAGCATCATGCCGCTCAGCAGCTGCCGGACGGTCACCTTGTCGCCGGTCTTCAGGCCGGCGGACGAGGCGTCGTTGTTCTTCACGTGGTCGACGTAGGACTTCTTGATGGTGACCCAGCGGTCGAGGCCGCCGGCGCGGAGCACGACGAGCGCGGTCATGACCTTGGTCATGCTGCCGATCGGGCGCTTCGTGGTCGTGGCGCGGCCCCAGAGCTTCTTGCCCTTGGAGGCGTCGTAGATGTAGGCGCCCTTGGCCACGACGCCGGACGGCGCGGAGGCGGCGGTGACGACCCTCGACCCGGCCGTCGGGGACGGCGTGGCCGCGAGGGCGCTCGGAGCGCCCAACGGAATTGAGGAGATCATGGCCCCCGCGACGGTGGCGGCGGCCAGGCGCGCGCTGATACGCAAGCGGACTCCTGGTGGTGGGGGGAAAGAATCATGCTCGCAGTCGGCGAAATGCGATGCAACCGGGACACGCGTGACCTTCAGTCCGGATGCGGTCAGCCCGCACGCTTCGCGGCGGGCCTGTTCGCCCCTGATCGGGACGTTCGGGACGGCGCGTCGTACCGTTGAGGGGTGACGCCGAGATCCTCGACAGAGCTCGCACTGAGGCCCGACGGCACCGGTGACGATGAGGTCGAACACGGCTACCCGCCGCCCGCCCGGCCCGCCGGGAGCACCGTGGTCGCCTACTGCGGCGCGGTGATGACCGTGCGCGGAGAGTCCTCGTCCGCGCCTCCGCCGAACACCTGCGCCGAGTGCGCGAAGATCTGGCGACGCCGTCGGCGCCGCTCCCGCTGACCGTACGGACCTCGCACGTGCATGCTGGGGGCCATGGAATCCGAATTCACGCTGATGGCCGTGCACGCCCACCCGGACGACGAGGTGATCGGCACGGGCGGCGTCCTGGCGCGCTACGCCGAGGAGGGCGTCCGTACGGTCCTGGTGACCTGTACGAACGGGGAACAGGGCGACGGCCCCGGTGGGGTCAAGCCCGGCGAGCCGGGGCACGACCCGGCCGAGGTGAGCCGCCGCCGGCTCGACGAGCTCCAGGAGTCCGCCGCCCACCTGGCCATCGACCACGTCGAACTGCTCGGGTACCCGGACTCGGGGATGGCCGGCTGGGACGCCAACGCCGACGCCGAGGTGTTCAGCAACGTCCCCCTCGACCGGTCGGCCGCCCGGCTCGCCGAGCTGATGGAGCGGTACCGCCCCCAGGTCGTGGTCACCTACGACGAGAAGGGCGGGTACGGGCACCCCGACCACATCCAGGCGCACCGGATCGCGATCGCCGCCGCGGAGGCGACGGGAATCCCCCGCAAGCTCTACTACACCGCCATCCCCCGGGCCGGGATCGCCCAGATGATGGACTACCTGCGCGACACCGGCGTCGACGTGGGCGACTTCGACCTTCCGGAGGACTTCGGGACGCCGGACGAGGAGATCACCACCGCCGTGGACGTCTCCGCGTACTTCGAGCGCAAGCGCAAGGCCCTGGAGGCCCATGCCAGCCAGGGCGAGAACATCTTCCTGCTGCGCATGCCCGAGGAGGCGCAGCGCCAGGCCCTCGGCCGAGAGGTCTTCGTGCGCCGCTTCAGCGCCGTTCCCGTCCCCGACGGGGAGGAGGACGACCTGTTCGCCGGCCTGCGCTGACCGGGTGTCGCGGAGGGCCGACGCGACCCGTCCCCGGGGGCTCTCGCGTCCCCGGGGCCGCACACGCCGGTCCGCCGGGCGCGTGTGCCCCACATGTAGGGTTCTGCCGACATACCGCCTGATCGCGAGGAGTATGCCGGATTGTCGCTACACAGCCTGTTGGGTCCGCTTCTCGCGCCCGCCGTCACGCTCGGCGGCACGCCGACGAGCTGGGCCGAGGTCCTCGGGTTCGCCACCGGCGCGATCAACGTCTGGCTCGTCGTCCGCCAGCACATCGCCAACTGGCCGATCGGCATCGCGAACGTCGTCCTGCTCGGCCTGATCTTCGTGGACGGCGGCCTGTACGCCGACGCGGGCCTGCAGGCGGTCTACGTCGTCCTGCAGGCGTGGGGCTGGTGGGAGTGGCTGTACGGCGGGCAGGAGCGCGGTGAACGCCTCGTCCAGCGGACGTCCCGCACCGAGTGGGCCGGGATCGCGGTGGCCGGCCTCGCGGCCACCGGTCTGCTGACGTGGGTGCTGAGCACCTGGACCGACTCGAACGTCCCCTTCTGGGACGCATTGACCACCGTGATCTCGCTGGCGGCGACGTACGGCCAGAGCCGCAAGCTGCTGGAGTCCTGGTGGCTGTGGATCAGCGCCGACCTGATCTACATCCCGCTGTACGCCTACAAGCACCTCTACCTGACCAGCGTGCTCTACGTCGTCTTCCTCGCGCTGTGCGTCGCCGGGCTGCTCGCCTGGCGGAAGGACTGGACCCAGCGGGCGGTGGCCTCGTGAGATATGAGCACGGGCTGGTCATCGGGAAGTTCTATCCGCCGCACGCCGGCCACCATCACCTGATCGACACGGCGGCGGACGCCTGCGCGCGCGTGACCGTCGTCGTGGCGGCCTCGACCGTGGAGAGCGTCCCGGTGGCCCTGCGCGCGGCGTGGCTCCGGGAACGACACCCCCAGCCGCACGTCGAGATCGTCCCGGTCCTCGACGACGTCGAGGTCGACTACGACTCCGACGAGGTCTGGGCGGCGCACGTGGCGGCGTTCCGGACCGGCCTGGCCGCGGCGTCCGGGCACGGCGTCGGCGCGCTCGGCGTACCGCCGGTCGACGCGGTGTTCAGCTCCGAGGCGTACGGCCCCGAGCTCGCGCGCCGGTTCGCCGCCGCGCACGTCCCCGTCGATCCGCCGCGCGACCGGTTCCCGGTCAGCGGCACCGCCGTACGGCGGGACCCCGTCGCCTGCTGGGAGTGGCTTTCGCCCGCCGTCCGGGCGCACCTCACCCGGCGCGTCGTCGTCCTCGGCGCGGAGTCCTCGGGCACCACCACGCTCAGCCGCGCCCTGGCCGCGCACTACGCCGTCCGCGGCGGGGTCTGGGCGGCGACCCGGTGGGTTCCGGAGTACGGCCGCCTGTACTGCGAGGAGAAGCTTGCCGTCGCCCGGCGGGCCGATCCGGACCTGTGGATCGGCGATCTCGGCTGGTCGTCGGAGGAGTTCACGGTGATCGCCGAGCGGCAGCTCGCCCTGGAGGACGCGGCCGCCCGCTCCGGTTCCCCGCTGCTGGTCTGCGACACCGACGCGTTCGCCACCTGCCTCTGGCACGAGCGCTACCTCGGCGCGCCGGCGCCCGACGTCGAACGCCTGCACGCCCGCGCCCACCACGACCTGTGGATCCTGACGGACACCGCCGGCGTGCCCTTCGAGCAGGACGGCTGGCGCGACGGCGAGTCGATCCGGGAACGGATGTCGGAACGGTTCCGGGAGGAGCTCGACCGGCGCGGCCTGCCGTACGTCGTCGTCACCGGGACCCACGAGGACCGTCTCGCCACCACCGCCACCGCCGTCGACGCGCTCCTCGACAAGGGCTGGACCTTCACCGACCCGCTCTGACCGACGGTTGCCATTCCGCGCGTGGCCGTTCTGGGCCGAATACCGAAACCTGATTGATGGAGGATCGGGCGGTCTGCGAAGATCATCATCTTCTCCCGACATCGCCCTATGAGAAATCGGTGAGCCATGTCAATGCGCCAGGTGGCGTTGACCGTCGTCGCGTCGTTCATTCCATTGCTGTCGGCCGCCTCTCCCGCTTCCGCGGAAACTCCGAAGGTCGAGATCACGGTCTCAAATCGCCTCATCGTCAACTACGTCGAGCGCTGCACTCCCCCCGAGGACGACGTTACTTGGGTGGGCGCCGGCACCGGTGTCAGCAAGGTCGTGATGCGGCTCTACAAGCCGAGTGGCGAGCGCGCCTACAGCGAGACCGCCCGGCCGGGGGAGCCGCACATCCTGGGCGCCAGTTGCAAGCCGACCTTCGGCAAGTGGACCGTCCGGGTCACCGCCTACAACGCGAAAGGCAAGGCCCTGACTGAACGCTCGGCCTCCTACTGGGAAAAAGGGAACACCCAGATCAAGGCGTTCAACGCCGCCCCCGAACCCGTCCGTGCGGGAGGAAAGGTCACGGTGACGGGCCGGCTCATGCACGTCAAATACCATCAAGCGCCGTGGTACATCGGTTATGCCGGCAAGCCGGTCCGGGTCTATTTCAAGGCGACGGGCACATCGAGCTGGCGGCTGATGGGTTCGACCACGACGGGACGGGACGGCCGTTTCCGTAAGAGCTTCACCGCCCGGAAGACCGGGGCCTGGCGGGCGTACTTCCCCGGCACGTCGGCGTACGACGTCGAGACGTCCCCGAGCGACGTCGTCAAGGTCCGCTGAGCGGCCTAGATCACTCGAAGTACGACCCACCCGCGCGGGTCGCGCGCTCCAGCCCGTCCAGCAGGACCGCGAGGCCCGCGCGGAACTCCTGGTCCGCCGACACCTGCGCCGCCAGCCGTCCCGTCTCGGCCATCAGGGGGAACTCTTCGGCCGGCAGCGCGGCGATCCGCCGGGTGCCCGCGCCGGACAGCGGGCCGAGATGCTCGAGCTGGATCGCCCCGATCAAGTACGCGATCAGGCCGCGCAGCGCGACGACGCGCCGCTCGCCGTCGATCCCCGCCTCGGTGAGGATGCCGAGCACCGTCTCCGCCCAGCGCAGGTTGCTCGGCGAGCTCTGCCGGTGGGTGAGCGTCAGCGGCACGACCTCCGGGTGCGCGGCGACCGCGCGACGTACCCGCTCCACCATGGTCGCGAGCCGGTCCCGCCACGACGTTCCGGTCGGCGGCGTGGTGTCGACCGCGCCCAGCACGCGTTCCACGACCAGCCCCTCCAACTGCTCGCGGTCGTCGACGTAGCGGTACAGCGACATCGTCCCCATCCCGAGTTCCTTGGCGACGGCGCGCATCGTCAGCGCGGCGAGTCCCTCGCGGTCGATGACCGCGAGCGCCGCCGCGGCGATCTGTGGCTCGGTGAGCGAGCGTGGACGGGGCATGGCGTACAAGATACGCGTACGAGTGTTAGCGTATGTTGTACGCCTACCTGAAGGGTGACCCGATGACCGACTCCGACGCTTCTCACCGGCTTCACCCCGGCGAGGTCATCCGGGACCGCGAACTCACTCCCGTCACCGGCCCCGCGATCCGCCTCCTGCAGCCGGGCCACCTCGTCCACCTGCAGTTCCGCCGCTTCGCGGGCTGTCCGGTCTGCAACCTCCACCTACGGTCGATCGTCCGCCGGCACGCCGAGATCGAGGCGGCCGGCATCCGGGAGGTCGTCCTCTTCCACTCGTCGGCCGACGAACTGCGTGAGTACACGCCGGACCTGCCGTTCGCCGTCATCGCCGATCCGGACAGGCGGCTGTACGTCGAGTTCGGCGTCGAATCGGCGAAACGGGCGCTCCTGAACCCGCGCGTCTGGGGCACGATCGTCCGCGCGGTCCTGCGCAACACCTGGGGGATCGTACGCGGCCGGGAACGCGCCCCCGCGGCGATGCCGCGCGGCGGTCGCTTCGGCCTGCCGGCCGACTTCCTGATCGCCGCGGACGGCACCATCCTGGCCTGCAAGTACGGCGACCACGCCTACGACCAGTGGCCCGTCGACGAACTGCTCACCCTGGCCGCCCGGGCGCCCGTACTCGACGACCGGTAGTCGCACCGTGTGGGGAAATTGCCCGTTTTTCCGGCGGGTGGAATCTCGGCTGTTGACCCTGGGGAGCAGAGGCGGACACGATCGGTCGTACGGTGTTCCCACAGAGTCACGGAGGTGCTGCACCATGCCGAAGGTGCTGATCGTCACGGGCGACGCGGCCGAGGACCTCGAGGTCATGTATCCCTATCAGCGACTGCTGGAGGAGGGGTACGAGGTGCACATCGCCGCTCCGACGGCGAAGAAACTGCAGTTCGTCGTGCACGACTTCGTCGACGGCTTCGACACCTACACCGAGAAGTTCGGCCGCACGTGGCCGGCCGACGTGGCGTTCGCGGACGTCGACCCGGCGGAGTACGTCGCCCTGGTGATCCCCGGCGGCCGCGCGCCCGAGTACATCCGCGGCGACGCCGAGTGCCTCCGGATCGTCCGGCACTTCGCGGAGGAGGGCAAGCCGATCGCGGCGCTGTGCCACGGCCCGCTCGTGCTCGCCGCGGCGGGTGTCCTGGGCAGCCGCTCCTCCAGCGCGTACCCGGCGCTCGCGCCCGACGTCGAGGCGGTCGGCGGTTCGTTCGTGGACAGCGAGGCGCACATCGACGGCTCGATCGTCACCGGCCGCGCCTGGCCGGACCACCCGGCCTGGATGCGCGAGTTCCTCAAGATCCTGCGGGTCGCCGCTCCCGTCGGCTGACGGGAGGTCGCGCCACCACCGTGGCCGGCGAAGCGGTCGCGTCGGCCGGCGACGGGGTCACCGCCAAGGCGGTCGCCCGCCGGTGCGGGTTCAAGCTGTCGACGACGTACCATCTCCTGAACACACTGGTCCATGAGGGCTACCTCGTCCGGCTGCCGAACGCCCGCGGGTACGGCCTGGGCTACCAGCTCGTCGGCCTCCACCAGCGGTTGCACGAGCAGTTGCTGCCGAGCCCGGGCGTGGCCGACGCGCTGCGGCACGCGCACCGGGTCGGCGGCACGGCGGTGTACTTCAGCGTGCTGCGCGACGCGCACCTCGTGGTCGCCGACGTGGTCGACTTGCCGCGTACGCCTCGGGTGCGCCCGCTCGACGTGGGGTTCCACGAGGCGGCGCACGCGACGGCCTTCGGCAAGATCCTGCTGGCCTTCCTCCCCGCCGACCGGCGCCGCGACTACCTGGCCGGCGCCGGACTGCGCCGGCTGACGAGCCGGACCATCACCCGGATCGCGGACCTGGAGGACCAGTTGGCGCAGGTCCGGGCCACCGGACTGGCCGACGAGATCGAGGAGTTCCGTCCTGACCTCGCCTGTGGCGGCCCCGGTCACCGACGACCGCGGCACGGTCGTCGGTGCGGTCGCGGCCTCCGCCCCGGCACCGTACTTCGGCGCCCACCGCGACCGGATGATCGAGGCCGTGCGGCAGGGCGCCGATCTGCTCGGCCCCTGCTGAGCCGCTGCGTCGAGGCGGCCCGGCGGAGCCGCCGCGGGCGACGGCCTCGGGCCGGGGTCAGGTCGCCGACGCGGCGCCGCGGGCGAGTGTCAGGGACAGGACGCTCGGCAGGCCGTACCAGTCACACGAGACGACGCTCGCGTGCGCTCCGGCCAGTAGGGCCACCCGCGCCTGCGCGTCGGACGCCGGCGGGTCGTACTGGTCGAGCGCCGGCGCCACGTTGTGCGCGTCGGTCATGGTCAGGAGGTAGTGGTTCGCGTCGTACCAGGCCGTGTCGACGCCGCTGACGTACGTGGCGGCGTCGCCGTCGAAGACGACGAACCACGGCCGGATCGAGGTGTCGGCGTACTGCGTGCGGGGGTCGCCGGAGGCGGCGCCGAGGACCGCGGGGAACGTCGTGGCGGTCGCCGTCGTGCCCGCCGCGCGGAGATTCTTCAGGTAGGTGGCGTACTCGACGTCGGTGTGCAGCGTGTCGGTGGGGTTGTTCAGCTCGACCGTGCCCGGGATGACGTACATGATGATCTTGCCGGCGAGCGCGGCGCGGCTCGGCCAGGCGTTCGCCTTGGCGGCCTCGTCGAGGCTCGCGTGGCCGCCCAAGAGGTCGGCGGGCCGGTACAGCACGCTCCCGACGTGGGAGTTGACATCGGAGTCGAACGCCGCCGGTCCCATGCCGTAGTTGTTCTGGAAGCCGGCCTTGAGCTCGACCTTGACCTGGATCGGGCCCTTTCCGCGGTGCGCGGCCAGCCAGTACTTGATGTCGTCGAGGCACGACCCGAGGTCCTTGTTCGCGCTGCCCGAGTAGATGTCGGACGGGCTCGACGCGTCGACGCAGTTGTTCTTGTTGCTGGTCAGCGAATCATGGCTGACCTTCCACTCATGGGTGAAGACGTCGTCCCAGGCGTCGAGCTCGACCATCGACGCGCCCGCGTCGAGGGCCTTCGCCAGGTACGGGTACGCGTCGGGGTTGTAGGCGTTGTGGACGCCGACCACCGTCGTCTGCGCCAGCGACACGTCCGCACGGGCGGTCCCCGCCGACAGGACCGAACCGCACACTCCCAGCGCTCCCGCCAGCACGGCCGCCGCGGCGACCGCGACGCACCTCCGAAGGCCGACCGGCATTCCGCCTCCCAGATCCGTACCGGAATGAAGAGCGTACGGATGAATATTCACCCCGTTCACGGCTACGAATAAAGTGGAATGTCGTCGCTGATATGAATCTATTTCTGTCAAGCTCAAAGTCCGCCGAAGAGACGCTTTGATCTCGGGCTACGCTTACCGGTTGACATGGGGATATGCGGCTAGTAATGGGCCGCGAGGAGATCGTCGCGGTCGTGATGGTCAAGGGACCATGGTCCCCTGACCAGGGACTTTGGTCCCTTGAGGGAACAGGTCCGCCGGGGCAGTGTGGGAGTTGGCCTGCGGGACGTGCGAGGGAGCTCGACCACACGAATCGCCCGGACGGGATTCGCGAGGAAGGGCTGAGAGGCCGGAAGGGGCGATGAGCCCCTACAGGAGCTGAAAAGCTTCTGGACGGCGACCCCCACAACCTGACCCGGACAATGCCGGCGAAGGGAAATCGCCTCGTAGGTCCTTTATGTGCGCCCGGACCGGCTGGCCTCGGGCTCGGCGAAACGCTGGTGTCCCAGCACCTCGAGCAGCCGCAGCTTCTCATGGTCCTCGGTGTTCGGCGCGGCGGTGAGCACGAGCAGCGCCTGCGACTGGTCCTCGGTGAACAACACCTGGCAGTCCACCTCGATCGGGCCGAGTTCGGGATGGACCAGCGTCTTGTGGTCCTCGAAGCGCTTGGCCACCTCGTGCCGTTCCCACAGCTCGGCGAACTCCGGACTCGCCTTCTGCAGCGTCCGTACGAGCTCGCCCGCCGGCGAGTGCGAGCCCATCGACCCGTACGCCGCACGCAGGTTCGCGACCTGGGCGCGACTCTGCCGGTCGCGGTCGTCCTCGGGATAGCGCAGCCGCTCCCCGGGATCGGTGAACCAGCGGTAGATCTCGCTGCGGGCGAGGCCCGTGTAGCCCGACCTGTCCCCGAACAGCGCCTCGGCCATCCGGTTCTGCACGAGGGTCTCGCCCAGGTTGGACAGGATGAGCGCGGGGGTGTCGGCGAGGCGGTCCAGCACACGGAGCAGTCCGGGCGCGACGTGCGTCGCGGCCGAGATCGGAGCCGGCGGATTGTGCCCGGCCACCTGGAACAGGTAGTCCCGCTCGTCACCGGTCAACCGCAGCGCCCGGGCGAGCGACCCGAGCATCTGCTCGCTCGGCTGCGGACCGCGCTGCTGCTCGAGCCGTGTGTAGTAGTCGGTCGACATCACGGCGAGCGCCGCGACCTCCTCCCGCCGCAGGCCGGGGGCCCGGCGGCGCGCCCCCTCCGGGAGCCCGACGTCCTCGGGCCGCAGGGCGTCGCGGCGGCGACGCAGGAAGTCTGCCAGTGCTGCACGATCCATGCGTCCATTATTCGGGCGATGACCCGGGGGAGCCAGGGATCGCCGATCCCCCGATGACCGCTCTCTGCACCCACGGCTGCCGGTGGGCGAGTCTTGAGACATGAACATCACCGGAAACACCATCTTCATCCCCGGCTCCACCAGCGGCATCGGCCTCACCCTCGCCCTCGAACTGCAGGCCAAGGGGAACACCGTCATCGTCGGCGGCCGCCGTGCCGAACTGCTCGAACAGATCGCCGCCGAACACCCCGGCATCGACACCGTGCAGATCGACACGGCGGACGCGGCGAGCATCGAGGCCGCCGCGAAGCAGGTGCTGGCCAAGCACCCGGACCTCAACGTCCTCATCGCGATGGCGGGCATCATGCGCGTCGAGGACTGGCACCGCCCCGAGTCCTTCCTGGCCTCGGCCGAGTCCATCGTGACGACCAACGTGCTCGGCCCGATCCGGCTGATCGCCGCGTTCATCGAGCACCTGCAGGCGCAGCCGGACGCCACGATCGTCACCGTCTCCTCGGGTCTCGCGTTCGCGCCGCTCAAGGTCACCCCGAGCTACAACGCGTCGAAGGCCGCGATCCACATGCTCAGCGAGTCGATCCGGCTGCAGCTCGCCGACACCAGCGTGAAGATCGTCGAACTCGAGCCGCCCGCCGTCCGCACCTCACTGCTGCCAGGCCAGGAGGAGAGCGAGTTCGCGATGCCGCTCGACGAGTTCGTGGCGGAGGTCATGGAACTGCTCGAGACCCGGCCCGACGCCAAGGAGATCCAGGTCGAGCGGGTGAAGTTCCTCCGGTACGGCGAGGCCCGCGGCGACTACGACCAGGTCGTCGCGACCCTCAACGCCTCCGACCCGCATGGGAAATGACCGGGCGGGCACGCACCGCCGGCGCTGAGAGGAAGCCCTCGCTCGGCGCCGGCGGGCGCCGGCCGCTCAGGTCGCTTCGGCGCTGAGGGTCTGTGCCACGGATCGGCGGGCTGCGATGCGGGCGGGTACGGCGGTGAGCGCCGCCGTTGCGGGCAAGGCCGCGAGTGCGGCGGTGAGCAGCGATCACGCGGGGGGCCAGGCCATGTTCGCGGCGCTGAAGGGCAGGCACAGGACGATGCCTATGGGGATGCCGGCGAGGGCGCCGGGCAGGGTCGGCAGGAGTTGTGCGACGGACAGTCCGGCGGTGATCTGTCCGGGGGTGGCGCCGAGGGTGCGTGCGACGGCCATGGTGGGGCTGGCTTCTTGTGCCGTGGTCCAAGTGATCGTGAGGGTGTTCACGACGGCGACGGCCAACAGGACCGGCGGCTCGTTGGCCAGGGCACGGGCGATGGCCACGCGCTGACGCTGTCCCCCCGACAACTGCCAGGGCAGGTGCCGGGCGCGGTCGGCGAGCCCGAACCGCTCCAGCAGAAAGGTCGCGCGGCGCCTGGCCGCGCGCGCCGAGAGCCCGGTCAGAAGCGCGGGCAACTCCACGTTCTCCGCCGCCGACAACTCCTCCACCAGATGGAAGGCCTGGAAGACGAACCCCACCGACCGGCGCCGCAGCCGGGCCAAGGCCCGCTCGCTCACGGTGTCGATGCGCCGGCCGGCCAGCCACACCTCCCCTTCGGTGGGCCGCTCCAGGCCCCCCCATCAGGTGCAGCAGTGTGGACTTGCCGCAGCCGCTGGGTCCCATCACCGCCAGCATCTGTCCCGCCGGGACCTCGAGGTCGACTCCACCGACCGCGCGGATCAGACTCTGCCCCTGGCCATGTTCCTTGAACAGGCCGCGGACCTGCAGCACACCGCCGAGCTCGTTCATCCACCCTCGGATTCGTTCTCGACCCGCGCGAGTTCGGCGGCCGGGTCGGCCGCAGGGGACTCCTCGACCTGGCGGATGAGTTGTTTGAGCTGGGAGATCTCGTCGTACAGGGCTTTCCTGCCGGTTGCGGTCAAGTTGATCCACGTACGGCCGCGTCTGCCCTCGTAGCCTTTCTCGATCTTCACCAGCCCGGCCTTCTCCAGCACGGTCAGGTGCTGGGACAGATTGCCGGCGGTCAGGTCCAACGTGGTCCGCAGCAAGCCGAACTCCACTCGCCGTGCCTCGTGGGTGACGGCGAGGATGCCCAGCCGGATGCGCTGGTGAACGACGTCGTCGAGTGCGTTCGCCGGATGGGTCATGCCCGGCGCCGCCGTTCGGCCAGGGCGAAGCACGCCCCACCGAGGAGCAGCACACCGCCGGCGACGACCAGGCCCGGGAGGAAGTTCCACGTCGGGGCGAGGTCGAAGCTTGTGTTCAGCTCCAGCCTCCGCGTTCCCACGCCGCAGGTCAGGACCGCGACCACCAGATAGCCGGCGGCGAACGCCAGGAGGGGCCGGTTGTCCTCCACCTGGGCCAGCACGAGCAGCGCCAGGCCGATGGAGATCAGCGGGACCAGGCCGACGGCGAGCGGACCGCCCGGGGAGTAATCCTCCAGGCCGAGTTGTCGAGCCCAGGCAGAGGCGATGCCGAAGACGAGTCCGGCGGCGATCCCCGAGCCCACGTACGGCAGGATGCGGGCGCCGACCCCGCGGCTGCGGGCCCGGTACACGTAGAAGGCGCCGATCGCCGCGTACGCCAGGACCAGGGCGATGAGCCAGTAGACCCCCGAGGGCCAGCCGACGACCTGGGTGCAGGTGCCGTCATGGATGATCTCGACGCCGCCGCGGGCGCCCCGGGCCGGGTCGCACCTGACGGCGTGTCGTCCCAGGCGGTAGAAGGGCGCGGCCGCGACGACGACCACGCCGAGGAGCGCGAGCGGGAACCAGGTGCCGCGTTGCGCACGGCGTACGCGTCGGGTCAGTTCCCGGGTGGTCGAAAGCACCTCTCGGGCGACGTCCGCGGAGGGAGCCGTTCCGTCTGTCATGGAAGCAGGTTTCCATCACAAACTGATCTTCGCAACAGACTCATGCAGATCCGCAGCGCGACCGCCACTGCCCTTTCGGCCGAGGAACGGGCTTCCTGACCTTCTCGACCTGCGAAACCATCGCCGACTGATCGCCACGTGTCGGCGTATGGACTCGCTGGCGACGCGGAGATGAAATTTTTTGTTGGACCGAGTTGCGTCGTGGGCTCTGTGCCGGACTTATAACTATTGGCCGTTGTCACGAGATGACGCGGCCCCCTCCCCGGGAGAACGCGGAGGGCGATCACAACGAAGGGACACCACGATGGCGGACAACAACGGCTCCGGTTCGGGCTCGGGCGGCGGGAACCAGAACCCGGGCATCAAGGGCCCGGTCCAGGTGACCAAGGCCCCCCGCAAGCCCGCCGAGAAGCGCTGACAACCTCGCGGGCGAGACGCCTGTGAGTACTGCGGGCCCGGCCATCGGCCGGGCCCGCACTTCGTTATCTACCCGGCCACTCGCAGGTGGTCATCGACCGCACTGGGCGTGCGGCGAGTAGCGACCAGGTCATCGCCGCTTGCTGGGTCGGTCCCGCCTTGAGCGGAGGTTCGGTGGAGTGGTGCCCGAGGCAGGTTCGTGGTGTAGCGAGCGTAATGCTCGGTGAATGCACCGTGATCGGGTCCCTTATCGAGACAAACCGCCCGGCAGCGCGGGCCTTCCCCGAGTCTTACGGCCGGCACGGCGGGGAGGCTTGTGTCGAGTCGTTCCGTCCACGCGGCACGCTGGCTGATGAGGAACTCGTCGATGAGAACATCAGCGGGTTCCGATGGTGGCTGCTGCAGGAGATCGCCACGTATCGCGGTCCCGACCTGTTCTCGCCTCGCGACCTCGCCACCCCACTGGTGGCGTTGATCGACCACGGCATTCCGGCGCAAGTCGTCGAACTCGGCCTGTGAGCAGCGTTCTGGCGAGAAGACCGGCGCAGTGGGGGGCGGCCAGTGCGAACGCGGCTCTTCTTCCGGTTTCAGCGGTGTTTCGTATAGGCATGCCACCCGAGGTAGGCCACAACCTCCTTCCTTGAGGGCACCCCGGCACTCTCCCAGGGCCGGTGATGCACCCGGCGGCGCCGGAAATGCCCCCAAGGCGGAGAGGAGACGGCCGGGGCCCAGTCGCCGGGTGTTCAGGCCCGGGACGTCGCTGCGGCGAGCTCGGCCAGGTGGTGCAGCGAGTTGGTGAGATGCTCAGGGCCGAACGGCGGGAACCGGAGGTACTCCCGGAAAGACTGCGGCACCGCCGACCAGTCGTAGGTGAGCGTGACCTCGGTCTCGGACGGACTGAGCGGCGCCAGGTCGTAACGCCAGAACCAGCCGCCGAACTCCAGGGGACCGTCGTCCTTCTCCGGCCCCGGCAGCCAGCCGATGGCGCGCGGCGGGTCGAGCACCTGGACCTTGTTGGCCATCCGGTAGTCACCGTCTGGATGGTTGGCGTGATACATGTCCATCCGGAAGATCTGCCCCACCTCGGTCAGCGGCGCCCGGTCGACGGCTTCCTGAACCCAGCCGGTGCCGTCGATCGCAGAATGGGCCGTGGGATCCGCCAGCACGGCGAACACTCTGGCGGCGGGCGCGGCGATGGTCAGGGTCGCGCTCAGGTTCTCCTGGTCCACGGTGTGCACGCTCCTTGTCGTCTCATCTCGGGCCTCCCACGGACGCGGAAGGGGATGTTCCCAAGATGTAGACCACGCGGCGAGGCGGAAGGCATCGGTCGTGCGGGCGGAACCCGCCCAGAAAACGGGGGCTCTACGCGAAGGACCGGACCGGTACGGGCTCCGTCCGGTCATCACCGAGGGAGCGGAGATCATCGGTAAGGCGTTCAGGACGGCCGGACCGGCTACGGCACGATGCAGAAGGGGCAGAGCATCATTTTCTTCTCCTTCACCGGCGGTCGGCCGATGCACGTCACCCACACCCTCAAAGGCGGAGAGCTTGCCGCCGGCCTTCCCGGCGGCGGGCCTTCATATGCCTGCCTGAACGGCCTCGACGCCTTCGGCAGGGTGATGGCGGGAAACATCATGACAAGCTCGTCTAGCGTGGTGCGATGCGGAGTCGCGAGGGCCTACTGATCCCGCTCCTCAGGACGGATCCGGTCAGCGTCTACTCCGCCACCTCATGCTCATTAGCTCGGTCTTGCGGTCCAACACGTCCGGGCACGTGCATCTGGCACGTCGGACGATTTCGAGGCGATAGGCGGCCGAGCACACGAAGAGGCCCTGCATCGCGATGATGCAGGGCCTCTGAGCTGGTCGGGGGGCGGGATTTGAACCCACGACCTTTTCGTCCCGAACGCATCCTGAGCCTCACCTGAGCTGCGCCCGCAGGCTGTGACCAGCATCGAGCATTCCAGCGGCGTTCGTGGAGGTTCGTGGTGGACCATACATCTTGGTTCTCCGGAGACCGCTTCGGCCGGTCGTGCTCTGTGAGCGCGCGGAGCACTACTCGTCGCTGGCGGCTTGGTCGGCTACGCAGGTGCCAAGGCCTGGCACCGACCGGACCAGTTCGTCATCTCTGCTACGGCAAGCCCTTGATCGCGCAGAGCGTGCGGCGAACGCTGGCGGTTGCCCTCCGGATCGCGGTCCTGCCGGTCGAGTGGACGTCCCGGGAACTGCGGCACAGCTTCGTCTCGCTCATGTCGGCCAATGGCGCATCCGTTTTGCTGACCTCACGCCTGGTCGGTCACACGACCACGGCAACGACCGAGAGGGGCTACCGGCACGAGCTACGGCCGGGTCATCACGGAGGGAGCCGAGATCATCGGCAGCGGAGCAGAAGGATCACCGGCAAGAACAGTGTCCTGGCAGGAGCGGCGGCATGGATCCGCCGCCGCTCCCACCAGGACACCTAGATCGTCATCCAGACCTTGTCAGGTCAGGACTGCGGGTTGATCACCCGGACGTCGCCGTCCTTGGCGTCGGCGCGCCCCGTCTGCTCCAGCTGCCGCAGCGCCTGCTCAAGGGCCGGGTCCTGCGGGCCGCTGGTGTTCTTCTCATCACGGGGGGGAAGATTCGAGATCTTGACCATGGTCAACTCCCTGGTTGTGGCGATGGTCGGTCGCCTCTAGGCGACCGGGGAGGTCCTGGATGGGACCACCCATGAGAACCGTCCGTGGCCGGGCGTAGTCGGCAAGGGTGCATGAGGCATCGTCGCGATCCCTACAGCAACGACAGGCTCACCGCGTTCGAGGTAGCGGGTGCTGCCGTCTTGCCGGGCAGCGGTGCCGTGGATGATGCGGCGGGCCAGACGGGAGAACTGCGGCGAGAAACGGTCAGCCTTCGATGGCGTACCGCATGGCGCGCAGCTTGGTCTGTCCCGGCGAGTTCGGCGGCCGGGCCGGAGCCAGCGACGATGCCGCCGCCGGCGACTCATGGACGGACTGACCGCGCGCTGGGAAGAGGCCCTGGCCGCGTGTCGGGCGCTGAGCCCCGAGAGGGATCGGAAACAACTCAGGCCCGGTCTTCCGATGAGGAAGACCGGGCCTGACCTGCTCTTTTACAGTCGGGGTGGCGGGATTTGAACCCACGACCTCTTCGTCCCGAACGAAGCGCGCTGCCAAGCTGCGCTACACCCCGGTGGCTGCAGGTCGTCTTTCAACGCCTGCGCCTCGACGAGTCTAGCGGACTTTTGACCCTCCCCGCGCCATGGTTACCGACTGGGCCTCTGATCCCTGGCGGACGCTGACGCTACGGCGCGGTGAGTGCCAGGGATCAAGGCTCGCTTCACCTCGCCGCCGGGACCAGCGTCAGCAAGGACGCCTCCGGGGGGCAGCAGAAGCGGACCGGGGCGTACGGGGAGGTGCCGAGGCCGGCGGAGACGTGCAGCCAGGCGTCGCCGTGCCGGTTCAGGCCCTTCACGCGGGCGCGCTCGATGCCGCAGTTAGTGACCAGGGCACCGTACAGCGGGACGCAGAGCTGGCCGCCGTGTGTGTGGCCGGCCAGCAGCAACTGGTAGCCGTCGGCGGCGAAGCGGTCGAGGTTGCGCGGCTCGGGCGAGTGCATGACGCCGATGCTGAGCGGGCCCTTGGCCGGGCCGGCGATCTCGTCGTACCGGTCCTTGCGGATGTGGGAGTCGTTGATGCCGCCGAGCCAGATCTCGGTGTCGCCCACCTTGATCGTGCCGGTCGCGTTGTTGAGGTCGAGCCAGCCGGCGGCGGTCATGGCGGCGCCGAGCTCGCGGTACGGCAGGTCGGGGACGGTGCGCCTCTTGCCGTAGTCCTTCTGGCTCGTCCGCCAGAGGTAGCGGGCGGGGTTCTTCGGGACCGGGGAGTACATGTCGTTCGAGCCGTACACGAACACGCCCGGACGGTCCAGCAGCGGTCCGAGCAGGTCGAGGAACGGGCCGATGGCGTCACGGTGCGAGATCGAGTCGCCGGTGTTGACGACCAGGTCGGGCTCGAGGGAGTCGAGCGCGCTCACCCACTTGATCAGCCGGCGGCGGCCCGGCGTCAGGTGCGTGTCGGAGATGTGCAGGATCTTGATCGGCCGCTGGCCGGGTGAGAGGATCGGCACGTCGTAGCGGCGGAGGCGGAACCAGTTCCGCTCGATGACCGATGCGTAACCGATTCCGGCGACCCCGGTGCCGAGGACGCCCAGGGGGATCGCGTATCTCTTTCGCACGCTCACCATCGTGCCAGAACGACGCACCGATTATTGCCGGGCGTCCAAGCCCGTACGCAGGGCAAGATTGTTCCTATGTTGAAGGAGAAGCTGCAGGCCGATCTGTCGGCCGCGATGAAGGCACGCGACGAGGTGCGCACCCGTACCCTCCGCATGGTGCTGACGGCCGTCACGAACGAGGAGGTCGCGGGCACGCGGGCGCGCGAGCTCTCCGACGACGAGGTCGTCAAGGTGCTGCAGCGGGAGGCCAAGAAGCGCCGTGAGGCGGCCGACGCGTTCGCCGACGCGGGTCGTACGGAGCAGGCGGAGGCGGAGCGGGCCGAGGGTGTGGTCCTGGCGGACTACCTGCCCGCCCAGCTGTCCGACGCGGAGCTGACCGAGCTGGTCGCCGCGACGATCGCGGAGACCGGCGCCGCGGGGCCGCGCGCGATGGGCCAGGTGATGAAGGCGGTCACGCCGAAGGTCGCCGGCCGGGCCGACGGCAAGCGGGTCTCGGGAGAGGTCAAGCGCCAGCTCGCGGGCTGACCGGCGCTCCCGCACAACGGAAAGGTCCCGCGCACGGGCCGTGCGCGGGACCTTTCACGGTTCGGTGGTCAGTTGCCGAACGGCCAGCCGCCGTGCTTCTTGCCGCCCCGCTTGCCCTTCTTGTCGGCGACCCCCGCGCCGCTGCCGTTGCTCACGAACAGCATGACGGTGGTGTCCTGGTCGACCTGGCTGCCGCCGCTCGGCGAGGTGTAGACGACGGTGTTCGCCGGCTGGCTCGAGTCGACCGCGCGCGGCGAGATCTGCACGCTGAACCCGGCGTTCTCGATCTGCTTCTTGGCCTGCTGTACCGGCATGCCCTGGACGTTGGGGATCTGCTTCTGGTCGAGCGTGCCGAAGTCCTTCACCGGCGTGTGGAACGACGAGGCGCTCGTCCCGCGCAGCGCGCCCATCATCGAGGCGCGCCAGATCGGGGCGACGTTCCTGCCGTAGACGCCGTAGTTGCGGTGCCCCCAGGGCGCCTCCGGGTCGCCGTACCAGACGGCGGCCGCCAGGTCGGGGGTGTAGCCGGCGAAGACCGCGCAGGTGAAGCTCTCACAGGTGCCGGTCTTGCCCGCGGCGGGCCGGCCGATGCCCATGCCGGCCGCGGTGCCCTTGGTGAGGACGCCCTGCAGGATGTTCGTGACCTGGTCCGCGATATCGGCGTCGACGGCCTTGGTGCACTTGGACTTGGGCACCTTGATCTTCTTGCCGGTCGAGTCGGTCACCTCGGTGATCGCGATCGGCGTGCAGTACTCGCCGCGCGCGGCGAAGCCGGCGTACGCGGCGGCGAGGTGGGTGACGTCGATCTCGTTGGTGCCCAGGACCTGGGCCGGGTTCTGCTGGAGCGGCTTGCCGTCCGAGCGCTTCATGCCGAAGTTCTGCGCCATCTTGACGGCGTCGCAGATGCCGACCTCTTTCTCCAGGTAGGCGTAGAAGGTGTTGATCGACTCCCACGTCCCGGTCTGCAGGTTGGCGGACTTGCCCTTGGACTTCTCGGCGTTCTGCACGGGCCAGGGCTCCGAGCCGTTCCCCTTGCAGTCCCGGTAGCCCGACACCGTGGCGCTCTCGGGCGCCGGGAAGGAGGAGCCCGCGCTGATGCCCTTGTCGAGGGCGGCCGCGAGCGTGAAGATCTTGAAGGTCGACCCGGCGGAGTAGCCGAGGTTGCCGCCGTGCGCGTAGTCGGCGGCGAGGTTCAGCTGGGTCTCGCCCTTCTTGACGTCGGCGCCGTAGGTGCGGCTGACCACCATGGCCTTGATCTCACCGGTGCCGGGCTTGACCATGGCCTCGGTGGCGGTTCGGCTGTGGCTGGGGCGACGGCTGAGCGCCTGCTGCGCGGCCCTCTGCGCCTTCATGTCGATCGTCGTGCGGATCGTCAGGCCGCCGCGGTACAGCAGCTTTTCTCGGTCCGTCTGCGTCTTGCCGAACGCCGGGTTGCCGAGGATCTCGTTCTTCACGTACTGGCAGAAGAACGGCACCTTGCTGGCGACGCAGTCGCTCTTGGGCTGCTTGGTGTGCAGCTTGATCGGCAGCGCGGCGGCCTGGTCGGCCTGCTGCTTCGTGATCATCTTCAGCTCGGCCATGCGGTAGAGCACGGTGTTGCGGCGCTCGCGGGCGTGGTCCGGGAAGACCGTCGGGTCGTAGTAGCTGGGGCTGTTGGTGATGCCGGCCAGCAGCGCCGCCTCGGGCAGGGTCAGCTCGGTGGCGTCCTTGCTGAAGTAGCGCTGGGCCGCGGCCTGCACGCCGTACGCGCTGGCGCCGAAGTAGGCGATGTTGAGGTAGCCCTGCAGGATCTGGTCCTTGGAGAGCCGCTTCTCGACGTTGACGGCGTACCGCAGCTCGCGCAGCTTCCGGCCGAACGTCGGGGCCTTCGCCTCCTCGATCTCCTTGTCGGTGTCCGCGCTCTCGACCAGCAGGTTCTTCACGTACTGCTGGGTGAGCGTCGAACCGCCCTGCTTGACCCCGCCCTCCTGGGCGTTGGTGACCAGCGCGCGGGCGGAGCCCTTCATGTCGAGGGGACCGTGCTGGTAGAAGCGCGAGTCCTCGATCGCGACGACCGCCTTCCGCATGATCGGGGCGACCTGGTCGAGACGTACCGACTCGCGGTTGTGGTGGTAGAACGTCGCGATCACCTCGCCGTCCGCGGAGTACACCGTGGTGCGCTCCGGCGGCGGCTGGATGCTGAAGTCGGCCGGGAGGTTCTTGAAGCTGTCGGCGGCGTCCCGGGTCGCCATTCCCGCACTGCCGACGGCCGGCAGGGCGAGGAAGCTGACCAGGACTCCGGCCACGAGCGCCGCCCCTAGGAGGCGTATCAGCTTGAGGATGGCGGGTTCCCGGTCTGCCTTCTCATCAGTCACGCGACATAGGTTACGCGGGACTGAAGGTGCATATGGGACACCTCGCCGTTGGGGATGACTAGTTCGTTGCCTCCTTATGGCCCGTAGGGGCTATCTCAAGAATGGACCCATCGGGGGCTGTTGAAGCGGCGCGCTCTTCCGTAAGTTTCTCCCCACGGCTTTCGTATGGCGGCCTGACGTCCGCGCCCGTCCGGCCGGGGCTCGCAAACGACAACCGACCCAAGGGGAGTGGGGCCAAGATGTGGATCACGGATTGGACCGCCCGCGCCGCCTGCCGTAACGCGGATCCCGACGCGTTGTTCGTGCAGGGGGCGGCTCAGAACCGGGCCAAGCTGATCTGCCGCGGTTGCCCAGTGCGCACCGAGTGTCTCGCCGATGCTCTCGACAATCGCATCGAGTTCGGTGTCTGGGGCGGCATGACGGAGCGCGAGCGCCGCGCGCTGCTTCGTCGGCGACCGGACGTCTCGTCGTGGCGAGAGCTGTTGGAGACCGCCAAGGAGCGGTACGAGCAGTCGCAGGACCCGGACGAAGAGCTCGTCGCGAGCTGATCCGGTGAATCGCCGCCCGAGTCGGCACGTCGTCGGCTGAACCGGCACGTCGCCCGACCGATCCGGCGAATCGATCGCCTGGCCGCCCCGGCCGGCCAGGTTCCCTCATGCAGCGCCTGAACGATCAGGCGGCCGACTCCTTCGGCGTGCCGGGCGCGCGTCGGCGTCACCGACGCCCGCGCCGCGTAGGAGAGCGCACGGCGGTCAGGCCGCAGGCTCCTCCGGTTCGCCCGCGAGGTCCCTCGCGATGCACCGGAGCCCGTCGAGGTCGTGTACGTCCTCGGCCATGGCCGCGACCGTGGCCCTGGGCACGGTCGGGTGCGACGAGGTGAAGCTCTCACACAGCCGCGCCTCGCGCGCGGTCACGTGCATCCGCTCGGCGTGCAGGCGCAGCAGCGCGGCGGCGAGGGGGTGCGCGCCGCGGTCCTCCAGCATCTCCGCGGCGGCCTGGCTGCGCACGGCCGACAGGTGCGAGGCGTCGGACTTGTGCACCCGGTTGAGGACCATGCCGGCCATCGGCATCTGCTCCTCGGCGAGGCGCTCGACGAAATAGGACGCCTCGCGCAGCGCGTCCGGCTCCGGGGCCGCGACGACGAGGAACGCCGTGCCGGGCGCCTGTAGCAGCCGGTACGTCTGCTCCGCCCGCTCCCGGAACCCGCCGAACATCGTGTCGAAGGCCAGCACGAACGTCTGGACGTCCTTCAGCAACTGCCCGCCGAGCACCTTCGTGATCGCGCTGGTGAACATGCCGAAGCCGGCGGTCACGACCTTCATCCCGAAGCGGCCGCCCGCCTTGGCGGGGGCCATCAGAATTTTGATCAATCGGCCGTCGAGGAACCGGCCCATCCGCTCCGGCGCGTCGAGGAAGTCCAGCGCCGACCGGGACGGCGGCGTGTCGACGACGATGAGGTCCCAGGCGCCGGACCGGTGCAGTTGGCCCAGCTTCTCCATCGCCATGTACTCCTGCGTCCCCGAGAGACTGGAGGACAGCGACTGGTAGAAGGGATTGGCCAGGATCTGCTGGGCGCGTCCGGGCTCGGCGTGCGCTTCGACGATCTCGTCGAAGGTGCGCTTCATGTCGAGCATCATGGCGTACAGCTCGCCGTCGACGCCCTCGACGAGACGCGGGGTGTTGTCCAGCTCGGTGAGGCCCAGCGCCTGGGCGAGCCGGCGGGCGGGGTCGACGGTCAGCACGACGACGTCGCGGCCGCGCTCGGCGGCGCGGACGCCCACGGCGGCGGCGGTCGTGGTCTTGCCCACGCCGCCCGACCCGCAGCAGACGATGATCTTCGTGTCGGGGTCGTCGATCAGGTCGTCGATGCAGAAGTCCGGCGGGGTCCTCTCGGCCGCGGTCACGCTGCTCCCTGCCTCCTCAGCTCGGCGGCCAGCTCGTACAGCCCGGCGAGGTCCATGCCGTCGCTCAGGTGCGGCAACTCGTACTGCGGGACGTGCGCGTCTGCGAGGCGCGCCTTCTCGCGCTCCTGCAGGGCGGTGCGCCGCGCGTGGTCGGCGGCCTCCTCGGCGAGGGCGTCGGCGATCTCGGCGGTGCGGTCCTCGATGCCGGCCGCCTTGATCCCCATGCGGATCGCCTCGACGTCGAGCTCGTCGTGGACGGCCAGGTCCAGCTCGTCCGCGGGCAGCAGCGGCGGCCGGACCATGTTGATCATCAGGCCGCCGACGGGCAGGCCGATCTCCCGCAGCTCCGTGACCCCGTCCAGGGTCTCCTGGACCGGCATCTCCTCCAGGAGCGTGACGAAGTGCACCGCGGTCTCCGGGCTGCGGATCACCCGCATGACGGTGTCCGCGTGGTTGCGGATCGGGCCGACCTTCGCCAGCCCGGCGACCTCGGCGTTGACGTTGAGGAACCGGCCGATCCGGCCGGTCGGCGGGGCGTCCATCACCACCGCGTCGTAGATGAACCGGCCGCTCTTGTCGCGGCGGCGCACGGCCTCACTGGCCTTGCCGGTGAGCAGCACGTCGCGCAGGCCGGGGGCGATCGTGGTGGCGAAGTCGATCAGGCCCATCTTGCCCAGCGCCTTGCCCGCCCGTTTGATGTTGTAGAACATCTCGAGGTACTCGAGCATGGCCTCTTCGGGATCGACGGCGAGGGCGTACACATCGCCGCCGTCCGGCGCCACCGCGACCTTGCGCTCTTCGTACGGCAGCGGCGGGCAGTCGAAGAGCTGGGCGATCCCCTGCCGGCCCTCCACCTCGATGAGCAGGACCTGACGGCCGCCCGCGGCCAGGGCGAGCGCCAGGGAGGCGGCCACCGTGGTCTTGCCGGTACCGCCCTTACCAGTGACGACGTGCAGCCGTACACCGTCCCAGTCGGTGTCTCTCGCGCTCACTCTTGTGAGGTTATCGTCCGTCCGGCGACGCGTTCGCAACCCCCGCAAGGTGACGTCTGCCACCTCAGGGGATCCGACGACTAGTGTCGGACATGAGGGAATCGGCCGTCAGAAAGGTGAGCGCCGTGGCTGAAGCGGCATTCGTGCTCCTAGGCGTCATCGGCTTCGTGATCCTGCTGATCATCCTGTCGTCGATCAAGGTCGTTCAGCAGGTCGAACGCGGCGTGGTCTTCCGCCTCGGCCAGGTGCAGTCGCACTTCCGGCCGCCGGGCCTGACCCTGATCTTCCCCGTGATCGACCGGATGACGAAGGTCAACATGCAGACGGTGGCGATGGGCGTGCCCGCGCAGGAGGGCATCACCCAGGACAACGTCAGCGTCCGCGTCGACGCGGTCGTCTACTTCCGGGTGATCGACCCGGTGAAGGCGATCGTGAACGTGCAGAACTACAACTGGGCCATCTCGCAGGTGGCGCAGACGTCGCTGCGTTCGGTCATCGGCCGCGCCGACATGCAGCAGCTGCTGTCCGACCGCGAGTCGATCAACGCCGAGCTCCGCCAGATCATGGACGGCATGACCGAGGCGCCCTGGGGCGTCAAGATCGAGCGGGTGGAGATCAAAGACGTCTCGCTGCCGGAGGGCATGAAGCGGTCGATGGCGCGCCAGGCCGAGGCGGAGCGGGAGCGCCGGGCCCGCATCATCACCGCCGACGGTGAGTTCCAGGCGTCCAAGCGACTGGCGGCCGCGGCCGAGGTCATGGCGCAGGACCCAGCCTCCCTCCAACTGCGGCTGCTGCAGACGGTCGTGGAGGTCGCCGCCGAGAAGAACAGCACGCTCGTCATGCCGTTCCCCGTGGAGCTGCTGCGCTTCTTCGACCGCGCCGCCGGCGGGGACCAGACACCGCGTGAGGGCACGCCCCGGACCGACCTGGCCGAGCGCCTCGCCAAGGCCGAGGAGGAGCTGGCCGAGGCCGGCGAGCCGGCGTCGATCGACTCCGCGAAGGAGGTCCCGCCCGTGCCCGGACTGGAGGCGAAGGAGCAGCCCGGCATCGCCGCACGCCACGAGGAGCCGCCCACCCAGCGGTAGTAGCGTTCCCCCATGAAGAAGTGGGAGTACGCGACCGTTCCACTGCTCGTGCACGCGACGAAGCAGATCCTCGATAACTGGGGCGAGGACGGGTGGGAGCTCGTCACCGTCATCCCCGGCCCGAACCCCGAGAACCTCGTGGCCTACCTCAAGCGGGAGAAGCAGTGAGCACCCCGGAGGAGAGGGTCCGCGAGCTCGGACTGGAGCTGCCGGACGTCGTCGCGCCGCTGGCGTCGTACGTCCCGACCGCCCGGTCCGGGAACCTCGTCTACACGTCGGGCCAACTGCCGATCGCCGACGGCAAGCTGCTCGCGACCGGCAAGGTCGGCGCGGAGGTCACCGAGGAGGAGGCCGCCGGGCTGGCCCGTACGGCCGCGCTCAACGCGATCGCCGCCCTGAAGGCCGAGGTCGGGGAGCTGTCGCGGGTACGGCGCATCGTCAAGGTCGTCGGCTTCGTGGCCAGCGCGCCGGACTTCTACGGCCAGCCGCAGGTGATCAACGGGGCGAGCGACCTGCTCGGCGAGGTGTTCGGCGACGCGGGCCGGCACGCCCGCAGCGCGGTGGGCGTCGCGGTGCTGCCGAAGGACGCGCCCGTCGAGGTCGAACTGATCGCCGAAGTCGAATAACGTTCGGCGGACAGAGCCTTACGGGACGCCGTGCCGGCACCCCGCCGGACGGCGTCCCGACCCCCGTGAACGAGGAGGCCCGTTGACGGACGTTCCCGGCCTTCGGCTGCCCGACCAATTCGCCCAGCGCGCCCGCGACATCGAGGAGGGCCGGGCGGAGCCGGCCGCGCCGCGGGACGCCTCCACCGTCGTCCTGCTCCGCGACGCCCCGAGCGGCGGCATCGAGGTGTACATGCTGCGCCGGGTGTCGTCGATGCCGTTCGCACCGGGCGCGTACGTCTTCCCCGGCGGTTCGGTGGACGCGCGGGACGGCGACCGTACGGTGGGCTGGGCCGGGCCGTCGCCGGAGGAGTGGGGCGCGGCGTTCGGCGCCGGGGAGACCCTCGCTCGTGAGCTGGTGTGCGCGGCCGTCCGTGAGACGTTCGAGGAGTCGGGCGTGCTCCTCGCGGGGCCCGCGGCGGACCTGATCGCGGGGGACATCAGCGGCGACGACTGGGAGGCGGACCGGCAGGCGCTGCTGGACCGTTCGCTGTCCCTCGCCGCGCTGCTCGACAAGCGCGGCCTCGTCCTGCGCGGCGACCTGCTGCGCCCCTGGGCGCACTGGATCACGCCCGTCATCGAGGAACGCCGCTACGACACCAGGTTCTTCGTCGCGGCGCTGCCCGCCGGCCAGCGCACCCGCGACGTCAGCACCGAGTCCGACCGGGTGACGTGGGTACGCCCGCAGGAGGCGGTCGAGGCAGCCCGGCGCGGCGAGATGGCGCTGCTGCCGCCGACCATGGTCACGCTCACCGAGCTGACGGCGTACGACTCGGTCGCCGCGGTCCTCGCCGCCGAGCGGGACGTACGGCCTCGACTCCCCGAGACGCGCGTGACCGGTGACGGCGTCTACCTCGTCCTGCCGCCGGAGCTCGACGGCCACGTTCCCGGAGCCCGGCCGTGAGCGGCATCGACGGCATGGGCACCGAGCGGGCCCGGTGCGTGCTGGCGCCGAACCCCTCGCCGATGACCCTGGACGGTACGAACACCTGGGTGCTCCGCGAGCCGGGCGCCGAGCGGTCGATCGTCGTCGATCCGGGGCCGGAGCACGAGGAGCACCTGCGCCGGGTCGCCGCCCAGGCGGGACGCGTGGCCCTCGTACTCCTCACGCACGGACATCCGGACCACGCCGAGGGCGCACGGCGGTTCGCCGAGCTCGCCGCCGAGAACTCCCACCCCGTCCCCATCCGGGCGCTCGACCCGGCCCTGCGGCTGGGCGAGGAGGGCTTGGGCGAGGGCGACGTGGTGGAGCTGGACGGCCTGGAGCTGCGGGTCATGGAGACCCCGGGCCACACCCACGACTCGCTGTGCTTCTGGCTGCCGGGTGACCGGGCCGTGCTCACCGGCGACACGGTGCTCGGCTACGGCACCACGGTGGTGGACCGGCTCGGGGACTACCTCGCCTCACTCGACCGGCTGCGGGCGATGGCCGAGGGGACGAGTGTGATCCTGCCGGGCCACGGCCCCCGGCTCGACGACCCCGTCGGCGCGCTCGACCACTACCTCGCCCACCGGCGCCAACGCCTCCAGCAGGTCGAGGCCGCGGTCGCGGCCGGCGCGCGGACCGCCCGGGACGTCGTGGAGCGGGTCTACGCCGACGTCGACCGGTCGCTGTGGCCGGCCGCCGAGTGGGCCGTCCAGGCCCAGCTCGACTACCTGGCCGAGCGCGGCGTCATCTGACGGGACCCGCTCGGCCAGGACCCGCTCAGCGGGAGCGCTTGCGGAGGCGGTCGATGTCGAGGACCTGTACGGCGCGGGCCTCGATGCGCAGCCAGCCACGCTGGGCGAAGTCGGCGAGGGCCTTGTTCACCGTCTCCCGGGACGCGCCGACGAGCTGGGCGAGCTCCTCCTGCGTCAGGTCGTGGTGGACGTGCAGACCGCTCTCGCTCGGCTGGCCGAACCGCTCCGCGAGGTCGAGCAGGGCCTTGGCGACCCGGCCGGGCACGTCCGTGAAGACGAGGTCGGCCATGTTCTCGTTGGTCCGGCGCAGGCGCTGGGCGAGTGCGCGCAGCAGGTGGACGCTTATCTCGGGGTGAACCTTGAGGAACGGCCACAGGTCGCTGTGGCCCACCCCGGCCAGCCGCGACTCGGTCACGGCGATGGCGCTGGCCGTACGCGGCCTGGGGTCGAACAGGGACAGCTCGCCGAACATCTCGCTGGGGCCGAGCACGCTCAGAAGGTTCTCCCGGCCGTCGGGTGCCGTCCGGGTGAGCTTGATCTTGCCATCGAGGACGACGTAGAGCCGGTCGCCCTCCTGGTCCTCGGAGAACAGCGTCTGACCGCGTGAGAGGTGGACCTCTGACACGATGGCGCGAAGCGCCTTCGCCCCTTCCTCGTCGAGTGCTTCGAACAGTGGGGCCCGTCCCAGAACCTCCACGTCGCGGTCGTTCACGTTTCCTCCTTGCTGACGTACCACCACAGTGTGACGCACATCGCAGGATGAGTTTTGGTCGACCCCCCCGTTACCCTTGCGTTCGTGCCACGCAAACCGGAGTCGCGTCTCGCCCTCGTACGCCGGGCTCGCCGGATCAATCGAGAGCTCGCGGAAGTGTACCCGGATGCGCACTGTGAGCTTGATTTCGTCGATCCGTTCCAGCTCCTGGTTGCGACGATCTTGTCCGCGCAGACGACGGACAAGCGAGTCAACATGGTCACCCCGACCCTCTTCGCCCGCTTCCCGACCGCCGCCGACCTCGCGGCGGCCGACCGGGAAGAGGTGGAAAAGATCATCCAGTCGACGGGCTTCTTCCGGGCCAAGACCAACAGCCTGCTGAAGCTCGGCCAGGAGTTGTGCGACCGGTTCGGCGGCGAGGTGCCGCACACCCTCGAGGAGCTCGTGACGCTGCCCGGCGTCGGGCGCAAGACCGCCAACGTCGTGCTCGGCAACGCCTTCGACGTGCCGGGCATCACGGTCGACACGCACTTCGGGCGGCTGAGCAGACGGTTCGGCTGGACCACCGAGACCGACCCGGTGAAGATCGAGTACGAGGTCGGGGAGCTGATCCCGCGCAAGGACTGGACCATCCTGTCGCACCGGCTGATCTGGCACGGCCGGCGCATCTGCCAGGCGCGGCGCCCGGCCTGCGGGGCCTGCCCGCTCGCCCGGCTCTGCCCGTCGTACGGCGAGGGTCCGACCGACGAGGAGACCGCCCGCAAGCTGGTGAAGCCCGGTCCGTTCTCGTGACCGGGAAGGAACAGGTCTCGTGACGGGGAAGGATCAAGCGGCCGATCCGGTTGAACCTTCAATGATGTCGGTCGACCCTGGGACGGACTGCCCGGAGTGGTTGCGCGGGTTCGCGGCCAAGGCACCCCGGATGCAGGTCCCCGCGCTCCTTCGTCCGCCCGCGAACGGCGCCCGCGCCGCCGCGGTGCTCATCCTGTTCGGCGAGGGTCCCGACGGCCCGGACCTCCTGCTCCTCCAGCGCGCGGACACGCTGCGCAAGCACGCCGGGCAGCCGGCGTTCCCCGGCGGCGGCGTCGACCCCGGGGACGACGGGCCGGTCGGGGCGGCGCTACGCGAGGCGACCGAGGAGACCGGGGTCGACTCCTCCGGCGTGGCCGTCCTGGCGACCATGCCGGAGATGTACGTCGCGCACAGCGGGTACCGCGTCACCCCGGTCGTCGCCTGGTGGCGGGAGCCGTCCGCCGTGGGCCCGGCCGATCCTCGCGAGGTGGCCTCGGTCGCGCGGGTCCCGCTGTCCGAGCTGACGGACCCGGCCAACCGGCTGCGCATCCGCGGGCCCTCCGGTCACCTCGGCCCGGCCTTCCGCGTCAGGGGGATGCTCGTGTGGGGGTTCACCGCCGGGATCCTGCACGCGGTGCTCGAGGCGGGCGGCTGGGATCGTCCCTGGGACACCACACGGGTCGAGGACCTCCCCGCCGAGGTCATCGACCTCGGGCGGCGCGAGTAGTCCCCGGTTCGTACGCCTCCGCGGCCGATCTGGTCCGGAGAGGGGACGTCCTCGGGGCCGAATGCGCTATACGGTTGACCGGTGCTGGGCGATCACGTTCTTGATCTCATCCTGCTGGTGCTCGTCGTGCTCTTTGCCATCTCGGGGTACCGGCAGGGCTTCATCGTGGGCGTCCTCAGCTTCGTCGGCTTCGTCGGCGGCGTCGTCCTCGGCATGCTGATCGCCCCACCTCTGGTCAAGGCGGTCGTCGACGGAGCGGCGCAGCAGGCGCTGCTCGCCGTGGTCATCGCCTTCCTGGCCGCGACGCTCGGACAGCTCATCGCCTCTTCCGTCGGGTCCGCGCTGCGCAGCCGCGTGACCTGGGAGTCGGCCCGGAGCGTCGACGCCGTCGGTGGCGCCTGCGTCAGCAGCGTCGCGCTGCTCGTCGTCGCGTGGTTCATCGGCAGCGCCCTGGTGACCTCGCCGATCGTCTGGCTGCGCACCCAGGTCAAGAGCTCCCAGGTGCTGCACGGCGTCGACACGTTCATGCCGCAGCAGGCGAACACCTGGTTCTCCTCCTTCCGCGGCTTCGTGTCCAAGACGGAGTTCCCGCAGGTGTTCGGCGGGCTCGGCGGCGAGCCCATCGCCGAGGTGCCGCCGCCCGACACCAAGATCCTCAACACCCCGCAGCTACTGGCCGCCCGCAAGAGCATCGTCAAGATCATGGGCACGGCGCACAGCTGCCAGCGCAGGATCGAGGGCACCGGCTTCGTGTACGCGCCCGGCCGCGTCATGACCAACGCGCACGTCGTCGCGGGTGTGGACTCCGGCCCGACCGTCTACACGGAGAAGGACGGCAACTACCACGCGAAGGTCGTGCTGTACGACGACAAGCGGGACATCGCCGTCCTCGACGTGCCGGGGCTGAACCTGCCGTCCCTGAAGTTCGACGAGGGCGCCCAGAGCCGCGACGACGCCGTGGTGGCCGGCTTCCCGAAGAACCAGCCGTTCACCCCGCGGGCGGCCCGGATCCGTGCCAAGCAGAAGGCCAAGGGCCCCGACATCTACCACTCCGGCCAGGTCACCCGCGAGATCTACGCCATCCGCGCGCTGGTCGAGCAGGGCAACTCCGGCGGTCCGCTGCTGTCCCCGTCCGGCAGGGTGTACGGCGTCGTCTTCGCCGCCGCCCTGGACAACAAGGAGACCGGGTACGCCCTCACCGCCCACGAGGTCGCGCCGGACGCCGAGGCGGGCATCAACGCGAGCGGCAGCGTCTCGACGCAGTCCTGCTCCGACTAGGCCGGCCGGGAGAGGCGGGGGGTCAGGTCGGCGTCCGTGACCGCCACCAGGCCGTCGCGCTCGATGCGGTCGGCCAGCTCGCGTGCCGTGGCCGCCAGGTCGACGACCGCGATCCCGTGCAGCGCGGCGTCATCCCCCGCGCTACCGCCGTGTGGTGTGGCGGCGGCCGCATACGGTGCGATGCGGTCGGCGGCGCGGCGCAGCAGCGTGCAGGCCCCTCGCGCGTTCCCGCGCCGTACGTGCGTGAATCCGACCGCAAGCTGGGCCAGCCCCTGCCACAGGGTGCGCTCGGCCTCCGGCGCGGCCTTCCAGGCGGCCTCCAGCACCTCATGGGCGTGGAAGGGCCGGTCCGCGTCGAGCAGCCGCTGCGCCTCGGCCAGGGCCTCGGCGGGCTCGGCCGCGTAGTCGTCCGGAACGCGTTCCTCTCCGGCCGCGCCATGCGGCAGCGGCCGACCGTACGCGTCACGGGGCCGCGCGTTGCGTGCCCGTCCCGTCTCATCCCGATCGCGCATGGTCCTATTGTCCGCTCCGGACGGTCTGCGGAATGTCCGGTGGCCCACTGTCCACCGGACACCCGCTAGCCGGCGCGGCGGCCCGGGTGGGGTTAGGCGAGCCAGGAGAGGAGCTCGGCGTCGAAGGCCTCCGGGCGTTCCTCCTGCGGGAAGTGCCCGACGCCGTCGATCAGCCGCCACCGGTACGGCGCGTCGACGAACCGGCCCGAACCCTGCGCGCTGCGGGGCAGCACGTAGCCGTCCAGTGAGCCGTGCAGCTGAAGGGTGGGGACACGGATGGGAGTGCGCATCCGGCGGGCGTACCGCAGTCCGTCCGGGCGCAGCATCGACCGCACCGCCCAGCGGTGGTACTCCAGCGCGCAGTGCGCGACGCCTGGGATCTGGAAGGCCGAGCGGTACAGCCGCTCGCTGCCGGAGTCGGGCCAGCCCGGCGCCGACCAGGCGTGCAGCACCCGGCCCACCTGGGCGGCGTCGTCCCGTACGAGCAGCCGCTCCGGTCCCATCGGCAACTGGAAGCCGAAGGTCTGCCGGGCCGCCCAGGCCTGGCCGCGCAGGTCCGTCGCCATCGCGGTACGGATGCGCAGCGGGTGCGGCGCCGACACCGCGACCAGCCGTTGTACGACGCGCGGCTGGTAGACGCCCATCGTCCAGGCGAGCAGGCCGCCCCAGTCGTGCCCGACGACGGTCGCGCTCGCCTCGCCGAGCGCCCGGATCAGGCCGGCGGCGTCCCGGGCCAGTGTGATCAGGTCGTACCCGCGCGGCGGCTTGTCGCTGCCGCCGTACCCGCGCAGGTCGACGGCCGCCGCCCGGAACCCGGCCTCGGCCAGCGACACGAGCTGGCGATGCCACGACCACCAGAACTGCGGGAATCCGTGGAGCAGCAGGACGAGCGGCCCCTCGCCGATCTCGACGACGTGGAAGCGCGTACCGCCCGCGCTCACCGACCGGTGCCGCCACGGGCCGTCGATCTGAACAACGGACTCGTCGGTCACGTACGGCCCCCCTTCATCGGCCCCCGGCGAGCGCCGGCGGACGTCACTCCGCCCGCGCGGGCTCCTCTTCTGTGGGCGTCACTCCGCCGGCGCGGGCCTCCGCGGGAAGGGCGTCACTCCTCCAGTGCGGGCTTGTCTTCGGAGTCGCCGCCCCGGCGGAGCATGGCGAAGTCCTCCATGACGGACTGCCGGGACCGCTTGGCGCCGCTCATCTTCTTCATCCGCCACAGGCCGATGAGGATCAGCACGGCCGCCAGCAGGACGTAGAACCCGGCGACGATGAGGAATGCGGCCCAGTTCCAGATGCCGAGCGCGACCAGGCCGTACGCGAGGGCGATCGACAACAGGATGACGACGACCCCGCCGATCACGCCGGCGACCGCGAACAGGGTGCTACCGAGGGCGGCCTTCTTCGCGTCGCCCTTCAGCTCCAGCTTGGCGAGCTCGAGCTCCGACTTCACGAGGCGGGAGACGCTGCCCGTGGCGATGGCGACCAGCTCGCCGAGTGATTTGTCGTCATACTGGCCGTTCGGCCGTACCTCGGTCATGTTTCTCCTCTCAGTGCAGGTCGCCACTCTCCCGGATCGGGCAGGATCCGAATAGGCCGAATCGCCGATGAGGAGTGAACCGGCGAAGTCCCGGCAAAAGAACGGCTTATCGGCACGCGACTGTCCGAGATTACCGGTGACGGGTTCCGTCGCCTCCGGCGGCGGGCCGGTACCGCCGCGACGGGTGAGCGCGGACCCGGAGGCCGCGCTCACCCGTTCGCCGCCGTTACTCGTCGCTCGACGCGGCCGGCATCTGGTCCTTGATGAGGTCCATCACCGTGCTGTCCGTCAGCGTGGTGACGTCCCCGAGGGAGCGGTTCTCCGCGACGTCGCGGAGCAACCGCCGCATGATCTTTCCGGACCGGGTCTTCGGCAGCTCCGGCACGATCATGATCTGCCGAGGCTTGGCGATCGGGCCGAGGTGCTTGGCGACGTGGTCGCGCAGCTCGGCGACCAGCGCCTCGCCGTCGTCGACGACCTCCCCGCGCAGGATGACGAACGCGACGATGGCCTGCCCGGTGACCGGGTCCGTGGAGCCCACCACGGCCGCCTCGGCGACCTTCGGGTTCGACACCAGCGCCGACTCGACCTCGGTGGTCGAGATGTTGTGGCCGGAGACCAGCATGACGTCGTCGACCCGGCCGAGCAGCCAGAAGTCGCCGTCGTCGTCCTTCTTCGCGCCGTCGCCGGCGAAGTACAGCCCTTCAAAGCGCGACCAGTAGGTCTTGATGAACCGCTCGTCGTCGCCCCAGATCGTGCGCAGCATCGACGGCCACGGCTCCTTGACGACGAGGAAGCCGCCGCCGCCGTTCGGCACCGACTCGCCCTGGTCGTCGACGACGTCGGCCTCGATGCCGGGCAGCGGCCGCATCGCCGCGCCGGGCTTGCCGTGGGTGACGCCCGGCAACGGGCTGACCATGATCGAGCCGGTCTCGGTCTGCCACCAGGTGTCGACCACCGGCGTACGGTCGGCGCCGATGTTCTTGCGGTACCAGACGTACGCCTCCGGGTTGATCGGCTCGCCGACCGAGCCCAGCAGCCGCAGCGACGACAGGTCGTGCTGGGCGGGGATGTCCTCGCCCCACTTCATGAACGTGCGGATCGCGGTCGGCGCGCAGTACAGGATCGAGACCTTGTACTTGGCGACCAGCTCCCACCAGCGGCCCTTGTGCGGGGTGTCGGGCGTGCCCTCGTACATGACGCTGGTCGCGCCGTTGGACAGCGGCCCGTACACGATGTACGAGTGGCCGGTCACCCAGCCGATGTCGGCCGCGGTCCAGAAGACGTCCGTCTCCGGCTTGAGATCGAACACCGCGTGGTGCGTCCAGGACACCTGCGTGAGGTACCCGCCGGTGGTGTGCAGGATGCCCTTGGGCTTGGCGGTGGTGCCCGAGGTGTACATGACGTACAGCGGGTGCTCCGCGTCGTGCGCCTCCGGCTCGTGCTCCTCGCTCTGCCGGTCGACGAGGTCGTGCCACCAGATGTCGCGGCCCTCGGTCCAGGCGACGTCCTGGCCGGTACGGCGGACGACGAGGACGTTGCGCACGTGGTCGACGCCCGCGATGGCCTCGTCGACGTTCGGCTTGAGCGCGCTCGGCGCGCCCCGGCGGTAGCCGCCGTCCGAGGTGATGACGACGTGGGCGTCACAGTCCTCGATGCGCCCGCGCAGCGCGTCGGCGGAGAACCCGCCGAAGACCACCGTGTGCGGCGCGCCGATGCGGGCGCAGGCCAGCATCGCGAACACCGTCTCCGGGATCATCGGCATGTAGATCGCGACGCGGTCGCCCTTCTGGACGCCGAGCTCGAGCAGGGCGTTCGCGGCCTTCGAGACCTCGCGCTTGAGGTCCGCGTACGTGATCGTGCGGGTGTCGCCGGGCTCACCCTCCCAGTGGTACGCCACGCGGTCGCCGTTGCCCGCCTCGACGTGCCGGTCGATGCAGTTGTACGCGGCGTTCAGCTTCCCCCCGACGAACCACTTGGCGAACGGCGGGTTCGACCAGTCGAGGGTCGTGTCCCACCCGGAGTTCCAGTGCAGGCGTTTGGCCTGTTCCTCCCAGAACGCCAGCCGGTCCGCCGCCGCCTCCTCGTACGCCGCCGAGGTGACGTTGGCCGCCGCGGCCAGCTCTTCCGGAGGAGCGAACCGCCGACTCTCCTGGAGAAGATTGGAGAGGGTCTCGTGTGGGGTTTCCTGCGTCACGGCGCGCTCCTTCGGGGTTCGGGAGGTCAGGACGGTCCAAGCCAACTTCAGCAGCTTCGCATGTGTCGTTACAAGGGGTGCTCGCGGCATAGGGTCATGCGGTGGCGCCGTTCCCGTCACCGGCGGGGCCCGCGCCGCGACATCCGCGCCGTGCCGTGTTCGGCCACCGACATCCCGAGGAGGAAGCGGCGTTCCCGGACCGGCCCGCCACCGGGACGGCCACCGAGCGCCGCGCGTTCGAATGAGCGACCCATTTGCCAACGTCGCAGGCCTGCCGGGAGTTCCCGAGGCCGTCGCCCGGGCCCGGGATGCCGTCGACCGGTTGCTCGGCCACCGGATCCTGCGGCGGCGGAGCGCCGAGGTTTCCGCCGAGTCGGCGCTGCGCGGCGCCCGCGCGTCGGCGGCCCTGGAAGGGGTCGCGGTCCCGCTGGAAGAGGTACGCGGCGGCCTGACGAACGACCCGGTCGTGCAGGGCGCCCTGCGCGTGTCGGCCGAGCTCGGCGCGCTCGCCGACACCTGGCACAAGGCGCCGCGCCAGGCGCTCGCCCGGCTCCACGTGCTGGCGGCCGCGGACGCCCTCGACCCCGACGCGCTCGGGCGGCCCCGTCCGGACGACGAGGCGACCGACCCCCTGGAACTCGGCACGCCCCTGCCGCCCGCGGACGTCGCCGCGCGGCTCGACGTGCTCAGCGACCTGCTGACCATCACGACGGAGGCGCCGGCGATCGTCATCGCCGCGATCGTGCATGGGGAACTGCTCGCCCTGCGCCCGTTCGGGTGGGGCGACGGCATCGTGGCCCGCGCGGCCTCGCGGCTGACCCTCGTCGACCGGGGCCTCGATCCGAAGTCGCTGACCGCCCCGGAGGTCGGGCATCTCGAACTGCGGGCCGCGTACGGCGACGCGCTGCGCGGCTACGCGACCGGCACCCCCGAGGGCGTGGGGCGATGGGTGAGCCACTGCGCCGAGGCCGTCGAACTCGGCGCGCGCGAGGCACTCGCGGTCTGCGAGGCGTTCATGCGCGGCTGACCGCGCCGATCATGCGGGTGGGCGCCGATCATGCGAGTGGCCGGCGTTGATGCGCGGCTTATCCGGCCGTCGGGGACCCACCGGAGCCGGCGCTCGTTGATTCACGCGAGCCGAACCGCTCGTCGCTCGTGCACGCACGCGCGGACGGGGTTCGGAAGCACGCATGGATCTCGGAAGATCGTTTCATCAGTGCCGATTTCGGCCGATCCAAAACAGGTGGCTGCCTGCGACAAAGCGAACGGCGCTCCCGGAGGAACGCCGTCGCCGACACGTCACACCGGGTTACCAAGCGTGCACCTCAAATCGTCGGATCGGGTCAAGCCCGTCTCGACGCGCCTCCCGCGGCTGGTCGCGCGTGGGTGCCCGGCTGCCGTGCTCGGACACTTGGTCCGTGCATTCTGTCTACGCCGAATCAGCGCAGATCGCAAGCCCCTTGGCCGGGTTAACGGAGGTCCAACGAAGGATCTTCGTCTGGTAGAAGGGCGGGCGCCCGAGCAAGCGATCGACCGCGAAGAGAGCGGCTTCGCCGAGATGATCGGAATGGCTGGGTTCGGCAGGGTGATCACATAGCGTGATCTACCTCTGAATCAATCAACCATGGCCCAGAGCAGAACGATCTCGCTTCCTTCCGCTACGCTGCAGACGCTTAGGACAGGCGTTCTCGCCGCACCCCCCGCGTGGCAAACGCCCGAATACTCCCGTTTTGGGTGATCGACCAATGATCACGAATTGGTCGCCACTCGACGGAACTCCGAGTGATCGGGCGACTTTATGTCGAATCTGCATAGACTGGGGGCCGTCGGGTTTACGGTGCGCTGACGAACGCCCGGCCTTGGCTTGACCTTCGAGACCTTCCGGGAAACGGGACCGGCTCTACCCCCCCGGAGCCGGACCGTCCGGCGACCCCCGCTCTCCCCCCCGGCGGGGGTCGTCTCGTGTCCAGGGGCATTCACGTTCGCGCGACGCTGCCGGGGCCGGGTTATCCACAGATTCGCGCAGGGGCCTTTCGAGGGGGCCGAGCGGGGCCGCATGGTTGATCTCGCGAAAGCGAGGAGATGCCATGTCCGCGACCGTGTTGATCGTTTCTGCCGACTCCCTGCTCATCGACGACCTGATGCGTCTGGCCACGGCGGCGGACGTCGAGAGCCGGCTCGCCACCGATCCCACGAGCGCGCGGGCCGCCTGGCGCGAGGCCGCGCTCATCGTCGTCGGCGCCGACTTAGCGGGTGACCTCGCCCGGTCGTCTCCCGAGCGACGGCCGGGCGTCATCCTCGCCGCGGCGGAGCCTGACGGCGACGAGGTCTACCGCCTCGCGGTCGAGACCGGAGCGCAGCAGGTCATCGCGTTGCCGGCGGGCGAGACCTGGTTGGTCGAGCAGATGGCGGCGGCCGCCGAGCCGGCCCGTCGACGCGCCGCCGTGGTCGCCGTCCTGGGAGGACGCGGCGGGGCGGGCGCGAGCGTGCTGGCCGCGGTGCTGGCCGGTGTCGCCGCCCGGCATCGGCTGCGCACGCTCCTGCTCGACGGCGATCCGCTCGGCGGCGGGATCGACCTGGTCCTGGGCGCGGAGGGGACGCCCGGGGCCAGGTGGTCCGACTACGCCGACCGGCAAGGACGGCTGAGCACCGCGACGCTCCACGACTCGCTGCCGGCGCGTGACGGCCTCGCCGTGCTGTCATGGCACCGTGGTGCGGCCGAGCCGGTCTCGCCGGAGACGATGCGGTCGGTGCTCGACGCGGCCGTCCGGGGCTACGACCTCGTCGTGGCCGACCTGCCCCGCCAACTGACCGACGCCGGCGCCGAGGTGCTGGCGGCCGCCGACTCCACGCTGATCGTCGTGCCCGCCGAGGTCCGTGCCACCGTGGCGGCCGACCGCGTCGCCGACCTGGTCCGCAACTACTCCCGCGACCTGCGGGTGGTCGTGCGCGGTCCGGCGCCCGGTGGCCTCAAACCGGCGGTCATCGCGGAGTCGCTGCGCCTTCCGCTCGCGGGCGTGGTCGCGACCGATCGGCGGCTGGCCACCGCGATCGAGCGTGGTCACCGTCCCGCCCGGGGCGGGGCGCTCGACGGCTTCTGCCGTCGCTTCCTCACCGACCTCCGGGAGGTCCGGCCGATGAGCGGTGAGGGAGGCGGGCGGCCATGAGCGACCTCACCGAGGCGGTCCGCGGACGGCTCGTCGGCACGGGCGCGGTCCCGACCGCGGCCCAGATCGCGGCCGCGCTGCGGGCCGAGGAGCCCGTTCTCGGCGACACCGAGGTCCTGTCACTGGCGGATGAGGTCAGGGCCGACCTGGTGGGAGCGGGGCCGCTCGAGCCACTCCTCCGGGATCCCGATGTCACCGATGTCCTGGTGAACGGCCCGGGAGAGGTCTGGGTCGACACGGGCGCCGGCCTGCGGCTGACCCGCGTACGGTTCCCGGACGAGTCCGCGGTACGGCGGCTGGCCCAGCGGCTCGCCGCTGCGGCCGGCCGCCGGCTCGACGACACCGCGCCGTACGCCGACGCGCGACTGCCGGGTGGAGTGCGCCTGCACGCGGTGTTGCCGCCGGTCGCGTCCGGCGGCACCGCCCTGTCGCTGCGCCTGCCGCGACGCCGGGCCTTCACGCTCGCCGAGCTGGTCTCGGCCGGCACCCTGTCCCCGGAGGGAGCGGACCTGCTGGACGCCCTGGTCGCCGCCCGGCTGGCGTTCCTCGTCACTGGAGGCACGGGCACCGGCAAGACAACCGTTCTGTCGGCCCTGTTGTCGCTGGCCGACCCGGGGGAGCGCATCGTCCTCGTCGAGGACTCGGCCGAGCTCAGGCCCGCGCACCCGCACGTCATCGGTCTGGAGACCCGTCCACCGAACATCGAGGGCGCGGGCGGCGTCACCCTCCACGACCTCGTCCGCCAGGCCTTGCGGATGCGTCCGGACCGCCTGGTGGTCGGCGAGGTGCGAGGGCGTGAGGTCGTCGACCTGCTGGCCGCGCTGAACACCGGACACGAGGGCGGTTGCGCCACTCTGCACGCCAACGCTCCGGCCGACGTTCCCGCCCGCCTGGAGGCCCTCGCGTGCGCCGCCGGCCTCAGCCGGGAGGCCGTCCACAGCCAGCTCGCCGCGGCGCTCGACGTGGTCGTGCACCTCGTCCGCGAGGCACCCGGAGGTCGCCGCCGGGTGGCCGCGATCTGTGTCTTCCAGCGGCGGCCGGACGGCCTGGTGGAGGTGGTCCCTGCGGTGTCCTGCGGGCCCGGAGGAGAGATCCGGGAAGGCCCGGGGGCCGCGGCGCTGGCCGCCCGACTCGGCGGTTCGCGGCCGTGACCGCCGTGCTGGCCGTGGCCTGTGTGTTCGCGGGCGTCTGGGTGCTGGCGCTGCCCTCGCCGACCCTGCTGCGGTTGACCTCGATCATGGGGACCCGGTCGGCCGGCGAGGCCGCCGAGCGGGCGGCCGCGCCCCGGCCCGTCGACCGGCTGCGCCACGTACGGGACCTGCTCTTCGGCGGCCGTCGAGACGTCACGGCACGGCGGGCGGCGGTCGTCGAGCTGTGCGACGGGATCGCCGCCGAACTCGCCGCCGGACGCCCACCCGGCGCCGCGCTGACCGGCGCGGCCGAGGGGCTCTCGTCCATTCCCCGGTTCGAGCCCGTCCTGGCCGCCGCCCGGTCGGGTGACGACGTCGCCGCGTCGCTCGACCGGGCGGCCGTGGCGCCTGGCTGCGAAGGTCTCCGCCTGCTCGCCGGATGCTGGCGCATCGGGATGGACCGGGGCGGCATGCTCGCCTCCGTCGTCGAAGGGCTGGCCGACGCACTCCGCGACGAGCAGACGCACCGCGAGGAGGTCGCCCTGCAACTCGCCGGTCCCCGCGCGACCGCCCGGCTGCTCGCCGGGCTGCCCCTCCTCGGCCTGCTCATGGCGATCGCGCTGGGCGCACGCCCCTTCGCCTTCCTGTTCGGCACGCTGCCGGGAGCCCTGTGCCTGGGGCTCGGGACCGGCCTCGACGTCCTCGGCCTGTGGTGGACCAGGCTCCTCGCCATCGCCGCCGAGGAGCCCCGGTGACGACCCCGAGCCGACGCCGCCCCGAAAACGCGCCGAACGCGGCGAGCTCCCCTGACCGCGCCGAGCCCCGGCCCCGACGCGGGAACCCGGACGCCGCCCCCGATCGGGTCGTTGCGACGGAGAAGGCGGGCCTTCGAGCGCGTTGGCCTCGAGCGGCATCCCGGTCGGGGCCGGTGCGACGGACAAGGTGGGCCTTCGAGCGCGCCGGCCCTGTGGGGGATCGCCGGTGTTCCTTGAGCTGATCGCCATCGGTTGCGCCGGCCTCGCCGGTCTCGTCGTCATCTCGGCCGACGACGCGAGTAAGCGACTGGGCAGGCTGTTCCCTGACGAGCACGGTGGCGCTAGGTCTCCGAACGGATCAGGAGCAGTCGCCGGAGGCGCACGCACCGTGGGGAGCCCGGCGGGAGCGGCACGGAGCACCGCGGTACCCGACGAGATCCGTTCGGTCACGACCGGCCGCTCTCATTCGGTCACGGCGGCCGGTCGCTCTCGCGCGGCGAACGTGGGTCCAGAGGTTTCAGCGGACGGGACGAGAGATCGGCGTCGGCCCGTGCTGAGCCTCGTGGCGGGTCTCGTCTGCGCTCTGTTGCTCGGCGGCCCGGTGGGCTGGGTGGCCGGCGTGCTCGTGGCGGTCGGATCGATGCGTCTTCTCGCGCGACTCGAGCCGCGGGCGGCCCGGCTCCGGCGAACCCGCGTGGTCGCCGAACTGCCCATCGCGATCGACCTACTCGCGGCGTGCCTTCGGGGCGGCGGTGCGTGGCACGAGTCGGTCGAGGCCGTGGCCGGTGCGGTCGGCGGGCCGCTCGGCGCCGAATTGGCCTACGTGGCGGCGCGTATCCGGCTGGGCGCCGACCCTGCCGCCGAGTGGCTCACCCTCACGGCGGATCCCGTACTGGCGCCTCTGGGCCGTGCGGCGGCCCGGGCCGCGTCCGGCGGCGCACCGCTCGCCGCGACGCTCACCCGCCTCGCCAGGGACCAGCGGCGCGTCGCCCGGGTCGCCGCGGCGTCACGAGCCAGATCCGCAGGCGTGCGAGCCGTCGCGCCGCTCGGTCTGTGCTTCCTCCCGGCGTTCATCCTCCTCGGCATCGTCCCGGCCGTCGCCGGCATCGCCGCGACCGTGCTCCTGCCCTGACCGTGACCGATCCGCGTCATTCCAGCTGTGCCGAGGATTTCTGTCGCCGGGACGACGGAAATCCTCGGCGTTGACCTCACTGTGGCGGCGACGCCAGCCGTACGAGACCGGTCTGGTAGGCGATGCCGACGCTGCGAAGCGCGCCTCGGGTCAGGGCCACGGCGGTGACATCGCCGACGAGCCTCCGGCGAGCGCGGCTGGGACGGGTTATCCACAGAACCGCATTCGGGCGTGGTGGGGGGTTGAGCGGTCCGCAACGCTGGATGCCGGACGTGCTCGCGTCCGTCGTCCGAACAGGAGGGTCCACATGCACATCGTTTCCGCGCTGAGGCGTCGCTGGCAGGCGCGTAAGGCCGATGACGGCATGTCCACCGCCGAGTACGCCGTGGGCACGGTGGCGGCCGCCGCGTTCGCCGGCCTGCTGTTCAAGATCGTGACCAGCTCCGAGGTCCGGCAGATGCTCTTAACGATCATCCATCGGGCACTCAACTTCGTCGGGTGACCGGCCGGCGTGCACAGCGCGCATCGCCAGGCGCATTCGGCCGTCTCACGTGGTCGCTGCGGCTCTCCAGCCCGATGTTTCGCCGGAGGCCCGGACGGTCGCGGACGCGTGAGACGGTCGGCAGGTCGGGGTCGGGTCGGTGGCCTGGGCCGTCGGTGCGCTCGGCTGTGGCGGGGTGGGGGCGTCGGCGATCGGGTGGCTCGGGGCGAGGCCCGTCGTCTGAGATGTCCGCATGCTCGGCTGTAGGGGTAGTGCGGGGACCTTGGCGGTCAGGTGGCTCAGGATCGGGTCGTGGGTCTGGGCTGTCCGTGCGCTCGGCTGCTGCGGTGATGCGGGTGCGGCGGCGACCAGGTGGTTCGAGGACGCGTGGGGATCGAGGGTCGGTGACGGTCGAGACAGCAGTCGCTTTTCCGGCGCTGGTCCTGCTCCTCGCGATCGCTCTGTGGGGCGTGAGCGCCGCAGCAGCGCAGGTGGCGTGCGTGGACGCCGCTCGAGCGGGTGCCCGCGCCGCCGCCAGGGGCGAGTCTCTGGCCGAGGTCCGTGCCGCCGTTCGCCGCGCTGCACCGCCCGGGGCCGGCGTTTCGATCGACCGTGATCGTCGGTTCACCCGGGTGCGGGTGAGAGCCACCGTCGACTCTCCGGTACGACGGCTGTTCCCGCCGCTGCGGCTGCGAGCCCAGTCCGTCGCCGCCACCGAACCGGAGGGAGGAGCCCAACCGATCTCCGCGCGAAATTGACCGCTCCATCAGGTCACCGGTTCGGCCGCACGCGGCCCAGGACAGCGAAGGACGGCCATGTCCGACCGCGTGCGGCTCATCCGGCAAGGCGACCGACTTGCGCTTCCCGGCGGCATGCGCCCCGGCAGCGCGGTGCGACACCGATTTGGGTGGCGTGCGCTGCGGCGTGGCTTTCCGCTGAGGAGTGGGTGGCGTGTCCGGAGGGCGGGCAATGGCGATCGGGGGTCGGGCACTGTGTGGATGGTCGCGTTGATCGGAGCCGTGTGGTCGGTGGCCGTCATGGCGATGGTGGTGGGCGGGGCGCGTGTAGCACGGCATCGCGCGGACGCCGCCGCGGACCTGGCGGCCCTCGCCGCGGCGGCCCATGCGGCCGAGGGATCCGAACACGCCTGCCGGTTGGCCGCACGAGTCGCCCGCGATTCGGAAGCGTCGCTCCGGCGGTGCACGTTCCGCGGTCGGGTCGTCGATGTCATCGTCATCGCCCGCGTCGGCGCCCTTCCGCGAACGGGCCGGTTGACCGCCACCGCGCGGGCACGTGCCGGGCCGGTCGATGGCGGTTCAGGCTCCGTCCCCGATTTCCCGGCTCCGACCGTCACCCGCCGGGCTTCGCCTCGTTGAACCCCTCACAAGTATCCAGAGTTCCTCTGTCCTGCCACGCATGTTTCGGTATTGATCGGTGACACTATTGGAGCTAGTGTCCGATAAGCTGCTGCGAACAATTACCCCCACCAGCCTCGAAAAGCCCTACAGTCACTCGGAACGGCCGACACGTGTTCACCGCCGGGTCGTTCGCGAGCAAGGGCTGAGAGTCGCCGCCGGAGTTCAGCAGACCGGGGCGACGAAAGAGTGTCGACGAAGGGACGGCGTCTTGAGGAAGGTCGGCAAGGTCGCCACTGTCGCCCTGATGACTCCCCTGGCCACGGCCGCCATCACGCTCGGCATCAGCGGCTCCGCGAACGCTGCGAGTCCCTGCTCGTTGTTGGGGAGCGCATCGATCACCCCTCCCTCCGGGTCGGTTACGACGGGGGCGAGTGTCCACGTGAGCGCCACGGTCAAAGGACTGCTCTCGGCGCATCTACAGATTTCCGGGCCTGGCATCGATCAGCAGGTCGGATCGCGTACCGGCAACGGCACTATCGCGGGTGATGTGAAGGTCTCCGAAGCCGGATACTTCACCCTGAGCGTCGTCGGGGACATCACGAAGTGCACGTATGACACCAGCGGGTTCTCCGTGAAAGCCCGATCGACGGAGGCTAAGCCGACGCCGACGCACTCCAAGACACCGAGCAAGAGCCCGACGTCGAGCAGTGACCCGACCACACCGGGTTCGGTTCCCAATCTGCCCACCGGCACGGACTCTGGCAGCGGTACGGCAGGCATCCCGACCCAGCCGTCGAGCAACAACAATTCGCCGTTCAGCCTGCCGTCGCTGGCTCCGAACGGCTCCGGGGTCGGGTTCCAGTACCCCACCCCGGAACCGCAGATCGCCGAGCCGGCCGCCAAGCGGATCCAGGCCGACGACGCCTCCGCGACCACCCCGATCAAGTGGGGCCAGAGCGTCGCGGCCGCGCTGGTGCTCCTGCTGCTCTCGGCGCACTTCGGCATGTGGTCCCGCCGCCAGCGCCTCGCGGCGGAGGCCCGCGCCGTACAGACCGGCCCCGCTGGGAAGAGCACGCGTGGTCGGGGTCCCGCCGCCGGGCGTCGCCGGAGAAGGCCGCCGATCACCGAGCTCGCCACTGCGGGAACCACCTCGTCCGGCGTCGCCGAGACCGGCACGCCGACCGGAGCGAGTGAGTCAGGCGTCGCCGAGACGGGTGGGGCCACCGAATCCACTGCTACGGCGGAGACGGCTCAGGCGTCTTCGGACGGGTCGGCGGCGGAGAAGTCAGCTCCCACCGCCGCCGAGCGGGAGGCCACGCCGGCTCGTCGTGGCTACCGCGGGCGTCGTCGTCGCAGCTGAGAGCCCGTGCCTCCCTGCCGCCAGTTGGGGAGGCCGTGCGCCTCTGCCGCTGTGAGGGAGGGACTCTGGGGTCTCTGCCGCCGCTAACGGAGCGATGGATCTCCGCCGCGCCTAGTGGTCTCTTGGTTTTCTGCGGCCGCTGACAGTCAGAGTCCCACCGGTCTCTGCCGCCGCTGGGCAGGCCCACGGGTCTGTGCTGCCGCTGAAGACCATGGGTCCCTAACGCCCTTGGCCCCAGGGGTCTCTGTCGTCGCAAAGAGCCCGACGGGTCTCTGCCCCGTGGGTCGCTGGTGCCGGTGCGGGCTCGTGGGGGCCTTCGTCACTGGAGGTCACGCGTCGGCGTCGTCATCCGCCGCCGGCGGCAGGTGCCGGCGGCGCGGCTTGGCGCTCAAGACGGTTCGAGCTCGAACCTAGGGTCGGTCGGCTCCGGTGGCATCCGGAGTCGGTGGGCTCCAGTCGAGGGCGGGGTCCAGCGCCTTCAGCATGGACGCCGACGGGCTCAGGCGGACGACCCAGTCCCGGACCGCCGCGGCCGGAGACCAGCTCCACTGCGCGACGGTTCCGATCAGGCGGGACCGGCGCGCGATCAATTGAGCGCGGGCGCGGCGCCCGCGGTCGTAGGCGGCGAGCGCCGACTCGACGGTCGGGTGCGCGGCGAGCACCGCGGCGAGGGTGACGGCGTCCTCCAGCGCCTGGTTGGCGCCCTGTCCCATGTCCGGCGTCATCGCGTGCGCGGCGTCGCCGAGCAGCGCCGTCGTCCCCCGGACGAAGGTGCGCAGCGGCGGCAGGCGGTAGATGTCATGGCGCATGACCGCGTCTTCGGCGGCGGCCGCCAGGAGTTCGGGGATCGGCGCGTGCCAGCCGTTGAAGCGCCGCCGCATCTCCGCCAGTTCGCCGTCGGGGCTGCGCTGCCCTTCGGGGGCGCTCGCGGCACCGAACAGGTAGGTCGTACCGTCGGCGAGCGGCACGATCCCCACGCGTTCGCCGCGCCCCCAGGTTTCGCCGCCCGACGTGAGGGGGCGATCCGTGTCGACGATCACGCGCCAAGCCGTGTATCCGGCGTAGCGGGGGGCCGGGTGCCTCGGCCACAGGGAGCGCCGGACGACGCTGCGGATGCCGTCGGCGCCGACCAGGAGATCGCTCCGTGACGTTCCCTCGCTGTGCCGCACCTCGATCCGCGGACCCTCGGTTCCGACCGCGATGACCTCGGTGCCCGTGCGCAGCGCCGCGGTCGGCACGGCCTCGCGCAGGATCTCGAGCAGGTGGGCGCGGTGGACCGCGACCACCGGGCCGTACCGGCGTCCCAGCTCCTGGACGTCCGTTCGAGCCAACCACCGGCCGGTCGTGTCGCGGATGCCGCCTTCGGTCTCGGTGAGGGCGCGCTCGCGGACCTGGTCGCCCAGGCCGAGCGCGTCCAGCGCGCGTACGCCATTGGGCCACAGCGACAATCCGGCCCCGATCTCACCGAACGTCGCGGCCCGCTCGAGGACCTCCACCCGCCAGCCGCAGCGGTCGAGTGCGATGGCGGCCGCCAGGCCGCCGATGCCGCCGCCGACCACGATCGCCTTGCGTCCGCTCGCCGCGCCGCCGAGCGCGTTGCCGTCCATCCGGCCTCCTTCCCCACTGGCGTGGGGTCACCTCGCCTCTGCTCAGCCGTCCGTTCCGGGCCGGACGTCCGACGCCACCGGACGAGACGCCGGCATGGAGCCGGACCGGTCCGGCGCGCATCAACAGAGTCGCGCACCAACAGCGTCGCGCACCGTACCCGGCGCTCGCTGATCGGTCTCCCACCTAGGCGGGAATCGCGACGAAGCACGGTGCGGCACCCGTCGTGGCGTGCGATCTCCGAGCGTCTCGTCCGGCCGGCGCACCGCCCTGGGCGGCGCGCGTCGGGAGGGTGGGCGAGAGGCTCGGTGTTCGCCACCCGTACGGGCTCGCAATCCCCCGGAAACCGGGGCGATCCGGCCGTCACGTCGCGGCTTCACCGAGACTTTCGTACGGGTGCTGGGAGCGTCGGCTGGACGGGGACCGCCGCGGGGCAGAGGGGTCAGTCGGTGCGGTCGAAGAAGGAGGAGACCGGGTCGCGGTCGGGAGCCGGGCGGCCGGCGACGCGGAGGTCGTCCGCGGTGGTGGCCGTCTCTCCGGCGGTGCCGCGGGCGCGGGCGAGTTCGCGCTGCAGCCGCTGCTTCTCCATCTCCAGCGTGCTGATCGACTCGCGGTGCTCCTCCCGCAGGTCGCGGAGCTCGCGGCGGACGCGCAGCGCCCGGCTCAGCGTGAGGAACGCCAGGCCCATGCCCAGCATGAACACGAACGCCACCAGGACGCCCGCGGCGAAGATCTGTCCCTCGGTCTGCACACCCGGCACGTGCTGGCCGAAGATGTCGATCGAGGCGGATGATGAGTTCTCGGCGATGATGCCGACGCCCACCGCGACCGCCGCGGCGGCCAGCACGATTCCCAGGATGACCATCGAGATGTCTCCTCTCCTATGACATCGGAGCGCGAGCCACGACCCCCGGTGACGCACCCGGCGAAATGTCGGATTGGTCAAGTTAGCGGGAAGTCGCGCGATCTCAAAAGGGCGGTGCGGGTCCGCCCTGCTCGTGAGACCGGACGATCGGCGCGTACGCGGCGGTGTGGTCGGCCCGTCGCCGACCGCCCTCGTACGAGGTGGGAGCAGGCGCAAAGCACGCCGGATCGAGCCGGGGTGATCAGCGCGGCGGGGCCTGCTTCAGCAGGGCGTCGAGCAGGTCGAGCGCGCCTTGCTTGTCGAGGGGATCGTTCCCGTTTCCGCACTTCGGCGACTGGATGCAGGAGGGGCAACCGTGCTCGCACTCGCAGTCGGCGATCGCCTCACGGGTCGAGCGGAGCCAGCGTCCGGCCTGTTCGTAGCCGCGTTCGGCGAAGCCCGCGCCGCCGTCGTGCCCGTCGTAGACGAACACCGTCATGCGGCCGGTGTCGGGGTGCAGCGCCGTGGAGACGCCGCCGATGTCCCAGCGGTCGCAGGTGGCGAACAGCGGCAGCAGGCCGATCGAGGCGTGCTCGGCGGCGTGCGCGGACCCGCCCACGTCCGCGTCGCCCAGCACGCGCAGGGCCTCGTCGGGCAGCGTCCACCAGACCGCACGGGTGCGGAGCGTGCGCGGCGGGAGTTCGAGCGGGCGTTCGCCGAGGACCTCCCCGCTGGCGAGGCGGCGCATCTGGTACGAGACGACCTGCTGGGTGACCTCGACGGTGCCGAAGCAAAGGGTCGCCTCGCCCCAGGACGTCGACCGGAGGGTCTCCAGGATCGAGATGTCGGTGACGTCGCGGGCGGTCGTCGTGTAGTCGGGGTCGGCGGCCTCCACCAGCGCCACCGAGTCGTCCAGGTCGAGGGTCTGGACGACGTACGACTCGCCCTGATGGAGGTAGACCGCGCCCTGGTGGACGGTCGTGTGCGCGGACGGCTCGTCGACCGTGCCGAGCAGGCGTCCGGTCGCGGCCTCGACGACCTGGACGGGCGGCCCGCCGGCGCCGCGGATGTCGGCGAGGTCGGTGGCCCGCTCGCGCTTGGTCCAGTACCACCCGGTGGGCCGGTGCCGGAGCATCCCCCGGCGTACGAGATCGGGCAGGATCTCGCCGGTCGACGGGCCGAACAGCGGCAGGTCCTTCTCGGTCAGCGGAAGCTCGGCGGCCGCGGCGCACAGGTGCGGGGCGAGGACGTACGGGTTGTCGGGGTCGAGGACGGTCGCCTCGACGGGCGTACCGAAGATCGCCGAGGGGTGGTGCACGAGATAGGTGTCGAGAGGGTCGTCGCGGGCGATGAGGACGGCGAGGGCGTCCTGGCCGGAGCGGCCCGCGCGGCCGGCCTGCTGCCACAGCGACGCGCGCGTGCCCGGCCAGCCGCAGATGATGACCGAGTCGAGACCGGAGACGTCGACGCCGAGTTCGAGGGCGTTGGTCGAGGCGAGCCCGACGAGGTCCCGGGAGCGCAGCGCCTTCTCCAGCGCGCGCCGCTCCTCCGGCAGGTACCCCGCGCGGTACGCGGCCACGCGGGCGGGCAGGTCCGGAGCGATCTCCTCGAGGGCCCGTTTGGCACCGAGCGCGACGGCCTCCGCGCCGCGCCGCGAGCGTACGAACGCCAGGGTCTGCACGTCCTCGATCACCAGGTCGGCGAGCAGGTCGGCCGCCTCGGCGGTGGCCGTGCGGCGTACGGGGGCGCCCTGCTCGCCGCGCAGGTCGGTCAGCGGCGGCTCCCAGAGCGCGAACGACGTCGCGCCGCGCGGTGAGGTGTCCTCCGCCACCTCCGCCACGTCCACGCCGGTCAGCCGGGACGCGGACAGGCCGGGATCCGACGCGGTCGCCGAGGCCAGGATGAACACCGGCTCGGCGCCGTACCGGGCGCAGACGCGCCGCAGCCGGCGCAAAATCTGCGCGACGTGGGAGCCGAACACCCCGCGGTAGCCGTGCGCCTCGTCCACGATGACGTAGCGGAGCCGGCGCAGGTACGGCGCCCAGCGCGCGTGGCCGGGCAGGACCGTGCGGTGCAGCATGTCGGGGTTGGTGAGGACGTAGTCGGCGTACTGCCGGACCCAGGCGCGTTCGTCGGCCGGGGTGTCGCCGTCGAAGGTCGCCGCCCGCAACTGGGCGAGCTTCAGGCCGCGCAGCGAGCGGAGCTGGTCGGCGGCCAGGGCCTTGGTCGGGGCGAGGTAGAGCACCGAGCCGCCGTCGAACACGCCCTGGAGGGCGGGCAGCAGGTAGGCGAGCGACTTGCCCGAGGCGGTCCCGGTGGCGATGATCACAGATCTGCCCTCGTGGGCGAGCTCGGCCGCCTTGACCTGGTGTTCCCAGGGACGGTCGACGCCGGCCAGGCGCAGCCGGTCGACCAGGAGCGCCGGCACCCACGCGGGCCAGTCGGCGGTACGGCCGTCGCCTGCGGGAACGCTCTGGACATGGGTGATGCGACCGCGGCGGCGGGGGTCGTCGAGCAGGCGGCGCAGGATGAGCGGGGCGCGCCCGTGCGGGCCGGTACGGCCGCCTGCGGCCGACGGGGCGTCATGGTCGGAGGGGAAGGCGGAGTCCGTCTCTATGGCCTGCGTCACCCCTTCGGTTGAAAGTGGTTCGCCATGCGGAGGTTTCCAGTCTGGCATCCTGGGCACAACGCTTGGGCCGTCACGTGCCTACCCCCTGCTCGCACGAGGCGTACGCCACGCTGGGCGGGGTCGCCCTGTGTGGTGATTTCGTGTAGACACGATGGCGGAGCGTGGTTGAATCACGGCGGGGTTCCATGGCCCCGACTTCCATACGCGGCACGGCGCAGGAGGATCTGTGGACCTGAAGGTGAACGACTACACCACCGACGATGACCTCACAGTCATCAACGTGGAGGGAGAGATCGACGTCTACACCGCGCCGAAACTCCGCGAGAAGCTCATCGACCTGGTGAACAAGGGTAAGTACCACCTCCTCGTCGACATGGAGAAGGTCGAGTTCCTCGACTCCACCGGCCTCGGGGTTCTGGTCGGCGGGCTCAAGCGGGTTCGGGCGCACGACGGCTCGCTGGAGCTCGTCTGCACGCAGGAGCGCATCCTGAAGATTTTCCGGATCACCGGCCTGACCAAGGTCTTCGGCATCTTCGACTCGGTCGACGACGCGCGAGAGCACCGCAAGAAGCAGAAGTAGGGTCGGATGGCGCCCGAGACAGCCACCGTCGAGCTTGCGTTCAGTCCCCTCCCGGCTCATGTCCGCACCGCCCGGTTGATCGCGACCGCCGTCGCCCGGCGGGGCGGGATCGAAGAGACGTTGCTCGACGAGGTGCGGTTGGCGGTCGGCGAGGCCTGCTCCCGCGCGGTGGAGGCCCATCGGCAGCAGTGCCCGGAAGAGCCCGTCCGGGTGGAGCTGCGGGACGGCGGGGATCGGTTCGTGGTCGTGGTCACCGACCGGGTGCCCGACGACGATCCGACGCGTAACGGCGGCACGGGGCCGGTCGACCTCGCGGAGCTGAACGGCGAGCTCAATCTGGGGTTCGCCGTCATCGCGGGGCTGGCCGACGACGTGGACATCGCTTCGACGCCGTCCGGAGTGGAGATCACAATGAGCTGGCCGGTCAAGAAGGACTGACCGGCCCGACCCGTCGAAGGATCCGTACGTACGCGCCGGTCGAGGTCCCTCGGCCGGCACGCTCAGGTCGAGGGTCCTCGGCCGGCCCTGACGGTTCAGGCCGAGAAGCCTCGGCCCTGACGGTCCCGGCCCGAGAAGCCTCGGCCGAGGAGGTCGTACGGTCCCTCTCGGACCGGTCGGCCCCGTATCGGACGGGTACCGGCCGGCATGGAAGGCTCCGCCCCCGGGGTCGCGCGACGCGCGACTCCGGGGGCTTCTGCTTTATACGGCCACTACACTTTTCCCAGTTTTCGCGGCCCTAATCCCCTGATCGCCGCTTATGGACAGCTTTTTGGTCAAGAAGTAGATCGCCGCGTAAGTCGGCTTTGACCAGCGAAGATGCGTCTGACTAACCGCGTAGTATTAATTTCTGGTGCAGCGGGTGTCACATCTCGGTCGCATTATCGTTAAGCAACCGAGCAGGCTTCTAATTCCGGCTACGCCTGCGTAGACTCCCGGCACCATTGCCCCGCCCGACGCGTGGCGGTGGCCGGTCACCCCTAGGGCGATCGGATCGAACGCGGCTGTCGAGGAGGATGCATGTCTGGGCTTCACCCGCCCGCCCAGGCCAGTGCGGAGGTGAGTCTCGGCGGCAGCGACCTGAGTCTGGTGGTCGTTGTCGGCGTGATCGCCTTGTTGGCACTGGCTGTCGCAGGCGTCTTGGTTCGCGAGGTACTCGCCGCGAGCCAGGGCACCGAGAAGATGCAGAGCATCGCAACGGCGGTGCAAGAGGGCGCGCTGGCGTACCTCAAGCGCCAGTTCCGTACGGTCGGCATCTTCGTGGTCATCATCCCGTTCCTGCTGCTCCTGCTTCCGGCGGAGACGACCGGGGTGAAGATCGGTAGATCGGTGTTCTTCGTCGTCGGCGCGCTGTTCTCCGGCATTACCGGGTTCACCGGAATGTGGCTCGCCGTGCGAGGCAACGTCCGGGTCGCGGCGGCGGCGCGCGAGACCGGCGAGAAACTCGCGATGCGGATCGCATTCCGCACCGGCGGCGTCGCCGGAATGTTCACCGTCGGCCTGGGCCTGTTCGGCGCCGCCGTCGTCGTGTTCGCCTACAAGGGCAAGGCCCCGGGCGTGCTCGAGGGCTTCGGATTCGGGGCCGCGCTGCTCGCGATGTTCATGCGGGTCGGTGGCGGCATCTTCACCAAGGCGGCCGACGTCGGCGCGGACCTCGTCGGCAAGGTCGAGCAGGGCATCCCGGAGGACGACCCGCGCAACGCGGCGACGATCGCCGACAACGTGGGAGACAACGTCGGGGACTGCGCCGGCATGGCGGCCGACCTGTTCGAGTCGTACGCCGTCACGCTCGTCGCGGCGCTCATCCTCGGCCGGGTCGCGTTCGGCACCGAGGGCCTGGTCTTTCCGCTGATCGTGCCGATGATCGGCGTGATCACCGCGGTGGTCGGCGTCTTCGCGGTCGCGCCGCGGGCCAAGGACCGGTCGGGCATGACCGCGATCAACCGCGGCTTCTTCATCTCGGCGATCATCTCCGCGATCGCGGTCGCGGTGGCGACGTTCCTGTACCTGCCCGACTCGTTCGCCAAGCTGCACGGGGCCAACGCCTCGATCACCGGCGACTCGAACCTCGCCGACGTCGATCCGCGCTGGGTCGCTCTCGGCGCCGTGCTGATCGGCATCGTGCTGGCCAGCGCGATCCAGCTGCTCACCGGCTACTTCACCGAGACGAACCGCCGTCCGGTCAAGGAGACCACCGACAGCGCCCGTACGGGCCCGGCGACCGTCATCCTGGCCGGCATCTCGCTCGGCCTGGAGTCGGCCGTCTACACCGCGCTGGTGATCGCCGCGGCCGTCTACGGCGCGTTCCTGCTCGGGTTCGACAACACGACCGTCGCGCTGTTCGCGGTCGCGCTCGCCGGCACGGGTCTGCTCACCACGGTCGGCGTGATCGTCTCGATGGACACGTTCGGCCCGGTGTCCGACAACGCGCAGGGCATCGCGGAGATGTCCGGTGACGTCGAGGGAGAGGCCGCCGGCGTGCTGGAGCGCCTCGACGCGGTCGGCAACACCACGAAGGCGATCACCAAGGGCATCGCCATCGCCACCGCGGTGCTCGCGGCGACCGCGCTGTTCGGCTCGTTCCGCACGACGGTGGTCAACGAGCTGTCCGGCGCCAGCGACAGCGTCAAGAAGGCCCTCGGCCCGACGTTCCGGACCTTCAACCTGGGCGTCGACAACCCGAACGTCCTGGTCGGCCTGATCATCGGCGCCTCGGTGGTGTTCCTGTTCTCCGGTCTGGCGATCTCGGCGGTCGGCCGCGCGGCCGGACGTGTCGTGGTCGAGGTACGCGAGCAGTTCCGCACCAAGCCCGGGATCATGGACTTCACCGAGAAGCCCGACTACGACCGGGTGGTCAGCATCTGCACCGCCGACGCGCAGCGCGAGCTGGCCACGCCCGGTCTGCTGGCGATCATGACGCCGATCGCGGTCGGCTTCGCGCTCGGGTACGCGCCGCTCGGCGCGTACCTCGCGGGCGCGATCGCGGCCGGCGCGCTGATGGCGGTGTTCCTGGCCAACTCCGGTGGCGCCTGGGACAACGCCAAGAAGCTCGTCGAGGAGGGCCACCTCGGCGGCAAGGGCTCGGAGGCGCACGCGGCCACGGTCATCGGCGACACGGTCGGCGACCCGTTCAAGGACACCGCGGGCCCGGCGATCAACCCGCTGATCAAGGTGATGAACCTCGTGTCGCTGCTGATCGCCCAGGCCGTCGTCACGTACGCCGCGAACACCGCCCTGCGGGTCGTCGTCACCGTCATCGCGGTCGGCGTCATCGTCGGCGCGATCGTCGTGTCGAAGCGGCGGGCCTCCTCCATCGGCGGGGAGGCCGAGCCGGCCGTCGAGAGCGGCGCGAAGGCGCCGGGCGGCGCGGAGGACACGGACGAGGAGGCCGCGTCGGCCAAGGCGTCGTGACCGCATCAGCCACTCTGTGAAGAGGGCAGAGGGGGCCGGACGGATCACCGTCCGGCCCTCTCCGCGTGTAGGGACCCTGGCCGGGTGCTCGCCTGAGGCCATCGCGCCGCAACCCCTGGCCGGTGCGTCTCGGGCCAGGAGGCGGGGCGTGGTCGGGGCACCGTGGTCGAGGCACCGTGGTCGGAACACTGCGGGGAGGCGGCAGACTGGAGGCATGCAGAAGTCCCAGCCGTCCGGCGCGAAGGGGTTCGCGATCCTCGTCGGCGTGATGTTCGCGATCGTCCTGACGATCATGCTGATCGCCGTGATCTTCTCGCCGCACCACCGCGTCTGATGCCCACGCTGATCGTGCTGCGGCACGCCAAGGCCGAGTCCCCGCTCGGCACGGCCGACATCGATCGGCCGCTCGCCAAGCGGGGACGGCGCGACGCGCGGGCGGCCGGCGACGAGTTGCGCGCCACCGGCCGCGTCCCCGATCGAGTGATCTGCTCGCCGGCCCTGCGTACCCGGCAGACCCTTCAGGAGCTGCGGCTGGACGCCCCGGTGGACATCGAGGACGGGGTGTACGACAACGATCCCGAGGCGATCCTCGACCTGCTGCGCGGTCGGCCCGATGCCCCTGGAACGCTTCTGCTGGTCGGACACAACCCATCCATGCATCGGTTGGTGTCCGACCTCAGCGGCGGGGCGGGCGAGGGCTTCCCGACGACCGCGACGGCGGTCATCGAGTTCGACGGGGACTGGAGTGACCTATGGCCGGGCATCGGCCGTCTGGCGTCGCTGTGGACTCCGCGCGCCCGGTAGTCGTCGCAGCGTCGACACGACGGCCGTCATCACCGAAGACCGTCAGCCGCAGTGCGACGGACGCCCCGAGTACCACACCTTCCAGCCGGGACCGGTGCCGCCTCCCCAGTCGATGCAGGTGTGCGGCGCCGTGACCTTCACCGGGCCGGCGTAGGTGCCGTAGGTGCCGTAGTTGTTGATGTACTTGAAGTTGTAATGCGTCTTGGTCCCGGTGTTCTTCGCGATGGAGGCGAGCATCTTCGTGCGCTTGCCGACGTAGGCGCGCTTCTTCCACGTGACCACGCAGTCCGTGCGGCCGTTGTAGAGCAGGTAGACGGTGGCGATCTTGCCGAGATCATGGTGGCCGATGACGTGGTAGCTGCCGCCGCCGCAGGCCGCGATCGGTGAAGACGCCGCGTCCGCGGGACCGGTCACCGCAATCGATCCGGCGATTGCCGCCGCGGTACTGAGCGCCAGCACCGCTTTCCGCATGAAGCCGTGCACGAATTCGTCCCTTCTGTTGGTGATCTTGATGGTTCGGCAGCCTAGAGGACGATGATCACGTCGCGTGTGCTTATCGGGACGGTCCGATGTCCCTCTTTCGGAAGCGGACGGAGCGTGGTGGCACCGGCCGGGGCATGCGGGAGAGGCGACAGACTGGTGGCATTGACCTGACGCGCCCGCCGCGCCGCGTACGGGACTCGGCATGCCGGTCGCCGTAGCCGCGATTACCTGGCCTTTCGTAGGCTTACTCCGGGTGGTTCCGGACGAAGGGGCGTGTTTTGCGGTCGTCGCTTGCCTGGCTGCGGGAGACGTACGCGGAGTCCGAGGGGCGCGCGTCGCCGATGTACGGCGTGGTGGCCTCCATCGGCATCGCCGTCCCGCTGGTGATCGGGACGGTGACCGGGCATCCGGCCCAGGGCGGCGTGGCGGCTCTCGGGGCCTTCTTCGTGGTCAACACCACGCCCCAGGGCCCGTACGGCGCCCGCGCCCGCGCGCTGCTCGCGGCGGTCCTGGTGGTGACGGGCTTCTCCGTGCTCGGCGGCCTGCTGGCCGGTCACCCTCTGCTCGCGGTGGTCGTCGTGCCCGTCGTCGCGGCGCTGGCCGCGGCCGTCCCCTGGCTGGGCGTGACGGCGACACTGGTCATGATCGCCGCGACGGTCCGGCCGGCGGGCAGCCCGGTGCTGTTCAACGGCTTCCTGGAGATGCTCGGCGGGCTGTTCGTCGCCCTGCTCATGGTCGTTCCCCTGCTCACCCGCCGCCTGCAGCCGCTGCGAGCCGCACTCGCGGAGGCGGGCGGCTCGGTGGCCTACGCACTGGACCTCCTGGCCGAGCCGGAGCCACAGGCGGGCGAGTGGGAGCGGCGGCGCCGCCAGGCGTACGACGCGATCAGGAAGGCTCGGGCGACGTACGGGCTGTACCTGTCGGGCGGGCGGGACGACGAACAGCGCCCGAGACGGCTGATCGACGCGTTCAACCGCGTCATGGACGAGACCGTCGCGCTGCGCACGCACCTCGAGGCGGCGCGGCAGACGTCCCCGCCCGAGGAGTGGGAGCGCGAGCGCCGGGTCGCCGTCGCAGCGATCGCCGCCCGGCTGCGGCTGGTCGCCGGAGGGATCGCGGCGGGCGGCGGCACACCGCTCGGCGCGGACCAGCCGGTCGCGCTGCACCGGTTCGCCCGGGTCAGCGAGGAGGTACGCCAGGCGTGGCTCCCGGACGACCTGGTACGGACGGCGCTCATCGTGCAGGTCCGGCAGTCGATCGGCCGGATGGCCGCGACCGTCGACGGCGCCCGGGAGATCATCGCCCCCGGCCTGAAGATCGGGATCGACTCGCCGCGCCTCCCCGAACGCCCGACGGGCGGCTGGACCCGCTTCACCGAGGGCGTCCGTACGCGCTCGCCCGGCTTCCGGCACTCCACACGCATGGGGGTGGCGATCGCCGTCGCCATGGCCCTCACCACCTGGCTGCACCTGACGCACGGCCACTGGCTGACCATCACGGTCGTCGCCAGCCTGCGCGACTCGTACGGCGACACGGTGACGCGGGTCGTGAAGCGGATCGGCGGCACGGCGATCGGCGCGATCGTCGCCGCGCTGGCCCTCGCGCTCGTGCCGCACCAGGCCACGCTCATCGTGCTGGTCTTCATCGGCGCGGCCATCGGGTTCACGGTGCGGCCGGTGAACCACGGCCACTGGATGGCCGTCGCCACGCCGATGATCATGTTGCTGATCGACTACTCCGCCCCGATGAGCTGGTCCGCCGCCGGGTGGCGGATCGGGCTGACCGTCGTGGGCGGGCTGTTCGCGCTGGCCGCCGCCCGGGTGCTCTGGCCGGCCGGCACGATCGGCCTCCTGCCCGGCCGGCTGGCCCGCCTGATGCGGGCGCACGCCGGGCTGGCCAGGGCCGTCGCGGCGCGCTTCGACGGCGATCCCGAGACGTCCGTCCGCAGGCGGATGGAGGACGCCGCGGCGGCGGCCGCCGACGTCGAGGAGTCGGCGACCCGGCTCGGGCACGAGCCGGCGCCACCGGCGGAGCTGGTACGGCGGCTGCTCGACGCCACGTCGATCGCCCGGCGGCTGCGCGACGACGTGCAGGCCGTCGGCACGCTCTGGGAGGACCGGACGGACGCCGGCCCGCTGCCCGCCATCCTCGAACGGGTCGCCGACCAACTCGACGAGAGCGCGGACGCCCTGCTGTCCCCCGACGGCGCCGTCGCCGAACTGCGGCTGGACGACCTTCTGGAGGAGTTCGACCGGCACCTGGCCGAGCTGACACGCCGCCGCCGCGTCGAGCTGGACGACGTGGGAACGGACGCGGTCACGACGCTGCGCCGCTCACTGGTCCAGGTCGCGGCCGCCCGGCACGCGCTGCGCGGCCTCGCCTCCGACGCCGAACGCCTCCGTCGGACCGTCCTGAGCGACGCGACCCCGTGACTCGCCGTTTCCTGCGGTCGGCCTGATCGACGCGGCGCTGGTCAGAGCAGGCCGGCGTCCTCGGCGTCCGCGGCGTCGATGTCCTCACGGGAGATGCCCAGCAGGAAGGCGATGCTGTCCATGTAGGGCACGTTGAGGGCCGTGTCGGCGGCCTCGCGTACGACGGGCTTGGCGTTGTAGGCGATGCCGAGCCCGGCGGCGGCGAGCATGTCGAGGTCGTTCGCGCCGTCACCGATCGCGACGGTCTGGCTGATCGGCACGCCGGCGTCGGCCGCGAACCGGCGCAGCGCCTCCGCCTTGCCCGCCCGGTCGACGATGGGGCCGACGAGCTGCCCGGTGAGCTTGCCGTTCTCGACCTCGAGCACGTTGGCGGCCGTGTAGTCGATGCCGAGGTCCGCCGCGAGCGCGTCGGTGATCTGGGTGAACCCGCCGCTGACGATCGCGAACTTGTAGTCGAGCCGCTTCAGCGTGCGCACGAGGGTGCGGACGCCCGGCGAGAACTCGATGCGGTCGCGCACCTGCGCCAGGACGCCCTCGTCGAGCCCGGCCAGCATCGCGACCCGCTCCCGAAGCGCGCCCTCGAAGTCGAGCTCCCCGCGCATAGCGGCCTCGGTGATCTCGGCGACCTTGGCCTCCAGCCCGGCGTGCTCGGCGATGAACTCGATGACCTCGCCCTGGATGAGGGTCGAGTCGACGTCCATCACGATGAGCCGCTTCGCCCGCCGGGCGAGCCCGCCGCGCTGGACGGCCACGTCGACGTGCTGCTCGGCCGCCTCCGCGGCGAGCGCGGCGCGCAGGCCGTCGGGGTCGGCGCCGGACACGTCCATCTCGATGCACGTGACCGGGTGGTGGGCGAGCCGCTCGATGCGGTCGATGTTGGCGCCGTGCGCCGCCACGCGCCCCGCCATCCCGGCCATCGCGGCGGGCGTCAGCGGGTGGCCGAGGATGGTGACGTGCAACCGGCCGCGGCGGCGCCGCGGGTTGCCGTTGCCGGTCCCCGTGGCCAGCTCGATCTCCATGCCGAGGTCGGCGGCGATCTTCTCTGCGGCGGCCCAGACCTGGCCGATGTCGGTGTCGGGACCGTACGAGACGAGGACACCGAGCACCAACCGGCCGCGGATCACGACCTGCTCGACGTCGGCGACGGTGACGGGAAAGGCGGCGAGAGTACTGAACAGGCGGGACGTGACTCCGGGGCGGTCACGGCCGGTCAGCGTGATCAGCAGCGTGCGCGTCTTGGCATCCATGCTGTTCACCACGGTACTTGGCCCTCATAGTGCGCCGCTCGACGGTCCACCATCCGGACACCGAGGGTTCGCCGCCCGGACCCTTCGCGCCCGCCTGGCGTTACCGCAGGTCACCCCCTTTCAGGACACGTCCCTCAGGGCAGCAGCAGGTTGACGTCGCCGAACTCGTGCCATCGGTAGCCGCCCGCCAGGGCCTCGGTGTAGACGCGTTCGAGCAGCTCCTCTCCGGCGATCGCGGTGAGCATCCGCAGGTGCGAGGAGCGCGGTTCGTGCAGCCCGGTGAGCAGACCGTCCACCACCCGTACGCCCTTGTCCGGGGTGACCACGTGTGAGGTCCAGCCGTGCGCGGCCCGGACGAACCCCTTGTCGGTGACGGCGCTCTCCAGCGCGCGTACGACGGTCGTCCCCACGGCGATCACCCGGCCTCCTTGCGAGTCTCCCCCGACCGACCGACCCCGACCGACCTCCCGGCGCACGTGGTTGACGAGTGCCGCCGTGGTGGCCGGGACCTCGTAGCGCTCCGGGTACGGCGGCTCGTCCTTCTCCGGGGACGCCACGCCGGTGTGCAGGGTCAGCGGCGCGAGGAGCACGCCGCGCGCGACGAGGCGGGTCACCAGGTCGGCGGTGAAGGGACGTCCCGCGCTCGGCATCTCGGCGCTGCCGGAGGCGTCCTGCCGGGCCAGTGCCTCGGCGAAGACGGTCTGGTACGCCGCAGCCGGCTGGTCGCGGCTGACGTAGCCGTACCGGATCGGCACGCCGTGGCGCCGCAGGTACGGCTCCACGTCGGTGTCGAGGCGTGCCCGCCAGAGCCGGGGCGTGTACCGGTCCAGGAGGGTCAGCGTCGCGCCGCCGGGCAGGGGGAACCACTCGCCCGGGCAGCCGCCCGCGTACGGCTCGGAGGCCCGGCCGGTCCGCAGCCGTAGCTCGACGAGCCAGCAGTCCGGGTCCGACGGCACCGGGCCGGAGAAGTGGACGGCCAGCCGGTCGAGTCGTACGGCGGCGGGCAGGGTCGTCGAGGTGTTGAAGACCAGCAGGTCGCCGGGCCGGAGCAGGTCCGGCAGATCGGTGAACGCGTGGTGCGTCACGCCGTCCCGGGTGGCCGCGAGCAGGCGGACGGCGTCGCGGCGCGCCGGGGGTTCGTGTGCCTCGAGGTCGGGCGGAAGGGCGAAGTCAAGCACGGGGGGCCTCCACACGGTGCGCGGCCGTGGCCGCGATGACGGCGATGACGAAGGTGCACACGAGCCCGGCGCCCAGACCCGCCGCGTTGACCAGCGCGCCGGCCACGCCGACGGCGAGCGACGCGCCGAGGGTGTCGGAGATCTGCAGGGCCGAGGAGTTGGCGCCCTGCTCGGACGGGGCGGACAGGGCGAGCACCTGCACGCTGAGGGTCGGGAAGGCCATGCCCATCCCGAGCCCGCCGACGATCCAGGCGGGGATCGCCGCCCAGCCGGAGACGTACAGGGCCACGGCGATCCCGGCGACTCCGATGGCCAGGAGGGTCGCGCCCAGCACCGCGAACCGCGCCCGCGAGCCGCCGGTGGACCTGCCCTGCAGCCAGGACCCACCGCTCCAGCCGAGGGCTCCCGCGGTCAGCACGACCCCGGCGGCGGTGGGGGTGAAACCGTGGCGGGTGATGAGCGCGAGCGGGATGAACACCTCGGTGCCGGACATCGTGCCCATCAGGAGGCCGCGCATCGCGATCGCGGTCGGCAGGCCCCGGCCGAGGCGCAGCGTGCCACGCGGCAGCAGCACCCGCAGGCCGTACGCGAGGCCGGCCAGGCCGGGCAGCGCGAGCGGCGAGCGGTGGTCGATGCCCCACAGCAGGAGGGCGGCGCCGACGGCCAGTGCGACGGCGGCGAGCGTACGGCCCCGGGGGAGCGCGCCGCGCGTCCGGGAGCCGCGCAGGGCCGGGATCAGCATGGCCGCGGCGGGCACGATGAGGGGAACGAGGCCGAGGAAGACCCAGCGCCAGCCGAGGTGCTCGGCGACCAGCCCGCCGACGGACGGGCCGACCAGCGACGGCACGACCCAGGCGGCCGACATGGCGGCGAACACCCGCGGCCGGGACGTCTCCGGGTAGACCCCCGCGACGATCACGTACAGCGGGACGACCGCCAGGCCGGAGCCGAGGCCCTGGACGGCCCGGCCCGCCACGAACCAGGTCATCGCCGGGGCGGTCCCCACGATGACCAGCCCGGTCACGAAGACCGCCAGCCCGGTGAACAGAGGCATGGCGGGGCCGCGTGCGTCCGCCCAGCCGCCCGCCAGCACGTTGCCCACCAGCCCGGTGATGAAGACCGCACTGAAGCCCCAGGCGTACATCGACAGGCCGCCCAGGTCGCGCGCTGCCACCGGCATGGCCGTGCCGACCGCCATCTGTTCGAACGCCAGCAGCGTGACGACGACCAGGATGCCGATCGTGGTCGTGCGGTACGGGCCGGTCAGCAGCCGGGGGCGCGGTTCCCGGCCGGTCGTCTCCGCGGTCTCGGCCGGGGCGCTCACAGGTCGCCCACCGCGTACCGGCCGCTCGCGGGGCGTTCGCCGATCAGTCTGCGGAGGGCGGGGACGGCGACGTCCTCGGGGAGGGGCGCGGCGTCCGCGTCCTCACCGGCGTCGGCGAGCATCCGCGTGCGCATCTCGCCGGGGTCGACCCACCACACGGCGATCTCGGGCTCCTCCGCGGCCAGAACGTTGGACAGCTGGTCGAGCGCGGCCTTCGTCGCGCCGTACCCGCCCCAGCCCTCGTACGGCTCGCGGGCGGCGTCCGAGGTGACGTTGACGATGGCGCCCCGGCGGGCGCGAAGGGCCGGCAGCACGCCCTGGATGAGCGCGAGCGGTCCGAGCACGTTGACCGCGAACGCGCGCTCCAGCTCGGGCGAGGGGTACTCGGCCAGCCGGGGCAGCGGCGTCGCGCCGAGCGTGCTCGCGTTGTTGACGAGGAGGTCGAGCCCGTCCGACGCCCGTACGAGCGCTTCCCGGTGGGCGGGGTCGGCGATGTCGCCGGCGAGGGCGGTGACGTCCACGCCCGCGGCGGCCAGGTCGGCGGAGATCTTCTCCAGGTCGGACGCCCCCCTGGCGTCGAGGATCAGACTCCAGCCGTCCTGGGCGAGCGCGCGGGCCAGCGCCAGGCCGAGCCCCCGGGACGCTCCGGTGATCAGTGCCTTCATGTCCTCGACGTTAAGCCCGTACCGCGTGACCGGCATCGGTCGCGGGACCTGGTCCGGCAGGGCTGATGGTCGTAGGTCCTTCGGGCACACTTGTCGTGTGAGCAACGGGCGGATGGCGATCGGGCGGCCGTGGGGGGTGCCCGCACGGGTGGCGCTGCTGGTCGCGGTCGTCGTCGGCCTGGCCGCGCTGCGCATCCCGCGCCCGCCCACGCTGTGCGTCCTGCGGCAGTACACCGGGGTCCCCTGCCCGCTGTGCGGGTTCACGACGGCGGCGGTCCACCTCGGCCACGCCGACATCGTGGGCGCCTTCGGCGCATCGCCGCTGGCTGTGGCGGTGTGCGCCGGGTTCGTGCTCGTTCCAATCGCGCGGCGTTCCCGGTTGAGCACGCTCTGGCAACGATCGTCCCGTAGAACGCGACAGATCGTCCCAATCGTCGCTATCGTCGCACCTCTGATCGTCTCCGAGGTCTGGCAGCTCGCCCGCTTCGGCATCATCTGACTGGAGGAACCGTGGGATACCCGCCTCAGGGCCCGCCCGGGTACGGTGACGGCCCGCCGTCCGCTCCGCCTCCGCCGCCCGGATACGGCGGCGGCTATGGACAGCCCGCCCAGCCGCAGTCGAGCACTCCGCAGGTGCTCTCGATCATCGGCATCATCTGCTGGTTCTGCTGCTCGCCGGCGGCCATCGTGCTCGGCTTCGTCGCCCAGGGCCAGTTCCGCGCCCAGGGGCGGCCCGACACGATCGCCAGGGTGGCCTGGATCGGCGGCATCGTCGCGCTGGCCCTCGGCATCGTGAGCGCGATCGTCCGGCTGCAAGCCGGCAGCTGACGGTCTCCCGCGGGGTCCCCGCCCGGATCGGGCGGGGACGCTGCGCGGCGGTACGGTCGTGAGCCGTGGACACCGATCGGGACGCCACGCTGCACGCCGTCAGCACGGCGGTGCTCGCGGTCACGCGGCACCTGTCCGTGCACGAGGTCCTGCAGGTGATCGTCCGGGCCGCCGCCCAGCTCCTCGACGCCCGCTACGCCGCGCTCGGCGTGCCCGACGACGAGGGCTCGTTCGCCGAGTTCGTCGTGGAGGGCGTCTCGGACGAGCAGTGGAAGCGGATCGGCCCACTGCCCCGGCAGCACGGGCTGCTCGCGCTGATGCTGCGTGACGACCGCGCGCAGCGGCTGCCGGACGTGCGCAAGGACCCGGCGTTCGAGGGCTGGCCGACCGCGCACCCGGTCCTCAAGGACTTCCTCGGCGTCCCGATCAAGGACGGAACCGAGACCCTCGGCATCATCTTCCTCGCCAACCGCCGTACGCCGGGCGGTTTCACGGCCGCCGACGAGGACCTGCTCACCCTCTTCGCGGCCCATGCCGCGATCGCGATGACGAACGCGCGGCTGTACGAACGGAACCGCGAGCTCACCGTGATCGAGGAGCGCGCCCGGCTGGCGCGCGAGCTGCACGACGCGGTGGCGCAGAAGCTGTTCTCGCTCCGCCTGACCGCCGCGGCCGCCCTGTCCGCGCCCGACCCCCGTGCCGAGCTCGAACGCGTCCAGACGCTCGCCAAGGAGGCCCTCGCGGAGCTGCGGGAGGTCATCTTCGAGCTGCGCCCCGCCGAGCTCGAGGGAGACGGGCTCGCGGAGTCGCTGCGCAAGCACGTACGGGTCCTGGACCGCGCCTGGGGCTCGGGGCGCGGGCGCCGGCCACGGGTCCGGTTCGAGGGCGAGGACGTCGCCCTGCCGGCCGAGGTCGAGGCGGTGGCGTACCGCGTCGCCCAGGAGGCCCTGTACAACGCCCTCCGCCACGGCGACCCCTCGGAGGTGACGGTGCGGCTGACGGCCGGCGCGCTGGAGGTCCACGACGACGGCACCGGCTTCGACGTCGGGGCCGGCGCGCGCGACGGTCTGGGGCTGGCGTCCATGCGCGAACGCGCGGAGTCGGTCGGCGGGCGCCTGACGGTCGACTCGTCCCCCGCCGGCACGGTCGTACGCCTGGAGGTGCCGGCATGACCCGCGTGCTGATCGCCGACGACCGTCCGGTCGTAGGCCTGGAGGTGCCGGCATGACCCGCATGTTGATCGCCGACGACCGTTCGATCGTACGCCCGGAGGTGCCCGCATGATCGGGATGCTGATCGCCGATGACCGTCCGGTCGTACGCCTGGAGGTGTCCGCATGATCCGGGTGCTGATCGCCGACGACCATCCGGTCGTGCGCCAGGGGCTGCGCACGTTCCTCGGCGTGCAGGACGACATCGAGGTCGTCGGCGAGGCCGCCGACGGCGCGGAGGCGGTCTCCCGGGCGGAGGCCCTGAATCCCGACGTCGTCCTCCTGGACCTGAAGATGCCCGGCGTCGACGGGCCGACCGCGCTGCGCGAGCTGCGCGCCCGCGGCATCGAGTCCCGCGTCCTCGTGCTCACCAGCGTCGGCGAGCGGGAGCACGTCCTGCCGACCGTACGCGCCGGCGCCTCCGGGTACCTCTACAAGGACGTCGACCCGCAGGCCCTGGTGCAGGCGATCCGCGCCGTCCACGACGGGCACATGCTGTTCGCGCCGGAGGCGACCGAGGCGATGCTGGCGCCCGCGCCGGTGGATCCGGGTGCCGGGACGCTCACCGAACGCGAGCGCGAGGTTCTCGTCGAGATCGCCCGGGGCCGGTCCAACCGCGAGATCGCCCGGACGCTGGTCGTTTCCGAGAAGACCGTCAAGACGCACGTTTCGAACATCCTGCTTAAGCTTGGGCTGCAGGATCGCACCCAAGCGGCCCTGTACGCCGTGCGTCACGGCCTCGCCGATCGGTGACTCGCGAGTATTCGCGTGAGATCGAGGAGGCGTAAGACGCGTCGGTCGAATATCTTGATGAACCTCAGTAGTCGGCTGAGTGAACCGCATCGCCGAGGATGTCATCGGAATTCACATGAGAGTCGCCATTCGCTACGCCGCGGGGTCGGACGTCGGCCGTACCCGCGAGAACAACGAAGACTCGGCGTATGCGGGCCCATGGCTGCTCGCAGTCGCCGATGGGATGGGGGGCCACGTCGGCGGGGAGATCGCAAGCTCCCTCGCCGTCCAGGCCCTCGCGCCGACCGACGCCGAGGTCCCACAGCCAGCGCTGGTGGACACGCTCGAACACGCCGTGCTGTCGGCCAACCAGGCCATCGCGCAGCGGGTCGCGCAGGAGCCGGCGCTGCAGTCGATGGGCACGACCTGCACCGCGATGCTGTGGTCTGGCACCCAGCTCGCGCTCGCGCACATCGGGGACTCCCGCGCGTACATGCTGCGGGACACCATCCTGTACCAGATCACCGAGGACCACACGCTGGAGAAGATGCTCACCGGCGAGGACGGCGCGGCGCCCCATCTGGCCAACCGCCTCGTCCGGGTGCTCGACGGCAAGTCGGACCGCAAGCCCGACATGTCGCTGCGTGAGGCCCTGCCGGGCGATCGCTACCTGCTGTGCTCGGACGGCCTGACCGGCCCGGTCGACGCCGAGACGTTGCATCAGGTCCTGACGACCCAGCCGGAGCCGGAGGCGGCCGTTCGCGCGCTGATCGATCTGGCCAATCAGGGTGGTGGACCGGACAACATCACCGTCATCGTGGTGGACGTCGTCCCGGAGGGCGCGGACGCGAAGCCCCCGGTCGTCGTGGGCGCCGCCCAGCGCTGACGACGGGCCTGGACGCCGTCCGGCATTGACGACGGTCGTGGACGCCGTCCGGCGCTGACGACCGTCGTGGGTGCCGTCCGGTCTTGACGACGGTCGCGTCGGCACCGTCCGGCGTTGACGACTGTCGTGGACGCCGTCCGGCGCCGAGGACGGTGGTGGACGCCGCCCGGTATCGATGTCGGCCGGCCCCGAATGTCTCCGTGCGGTCACGTTCTGGGCTCTGGGGCCCATCTGACTTGACCGTTACCCGCCTTGCTGCGATATAGGTCCCACAGGCGTACAACGGCACGGGGTTGGAGGGCGGAGTTTGGACGTCGCACGGGGGACGAGGGTCACCCCTGGTGCGCCGACCGCGCCGGCGCGGATGCTCGCCTCCTTCACCGCCGCCGCAGGGGACGGGGTACGGGGCGTGGCGATCCGCACGGGGAGCATGGCCGTTGCGGCCGTACTCGCGGCGCTAGTGCATCGTGCCCACGATCCCGGCATACTGTGTCCGCTTCGGCGGTTCACCGGAGTCCCCTGCCCTCTTTGTGGCGGTACCACCGTCTTCATGGAGTTGGGGGCCGCCCACCCGGTCAGAGCCGTCCTCGCGAATCCGTTCGCTCTCGCGGGGGCGATCGGTCTGGCCACGGCGCCTTTGGGGATCGGGCGCCGATGGTGGACGATCGAGCCGCGCGCCCGCACTGCACTGCTCGGCGTCGTGCTGGGCCTGTCCTGGCTATGGCAGCTCGCCCGGTTCGGGCTCCTGCAGTGGTGAATTCCATATCGCGTCACGGCGACCGCGGGCCCGGCTTGGCAGACGGGCGTCATTCGATGAAGGAGTAAGAGCGTGAGCACCCCCTACGACCCGTACGGCCAGGGCCAGCAGCCCGGGTACGGTCAGCAGCCCGGATACGGGCAGCAGCAGCCCGGGTACGGCCAGCAGCAGCCGGGCTACGGGCAGCAGCAGCCGGGCTACGGGCAGCAGCAGCCCGGATATGGGCAGCAGCAGCCGGGCTATGGCCAGCAGCAGCCCGGGTACGGCCAGCAGCAGCCCGGCTATGGCCAGCAGCAGCCCGGATACGGGCAGGACTACGGCCAGCAGCAGCAGGGGTACGGCCAGCAGCCCGGCTATGGCCAGCAGCAGCCCGGATACGGCCAGCAGGACTACGGGCAGCAGGGCTATGGCCAGCAGCCCGCCGCGTACGGCCAGCAGTACCCGCAGCAGGGCTACGGCGCCGGTTACAACCAGGGGCAGTACGCCAGCTGGTTCTCCCGGGTCGGCGCCACGCTGGTCGACGGACTGATCGTCGGCGTGCCATACGGCCTGCTCTACGGCATCGGCATCGCGATCGGCGGTGGCGGCGGCGCCCTGGTCGTGTTCCTGGGGTTCCTCGCCGCGGTCGGGCTCGGCCTCTGGCTGTGCCACCAGGAGGGTACGACCGGTCAGACGCCCGGCAAGCGCGCCCTCGGCATCAAGCTGATCGGCGAGACCACCGGTCAGCCGATCGGGTTCGGCATGGCGTTCGTGCGCCGGCTCGCCCACTTCCTCGACGGCGCCGCCTGCTACATCGGCTACCTGTGGCCGCTCTGGGACGACAAGAGCCAGACGTTCGCCGACAAGGTCTGCACCACGATCGTCGTCCAGGCCTGAGATCCAGGATCGGGACAGACGCCCCGGCGACCGCGAGAGCGATCGCCGGGGCGTTTCACGTACGGGGTCAGCGGACGGGGTCCAGGACGCTGTTGTAGGCGGCGACCCGGGCCCGGCGGACCGCGCGGTCGAGGGTGCGGAGAGCCTCGGAGCGGCGCTGGACGTGCGCGGCGGACAGGCCGGCGCTCTCGGTGGAACGTGCCAGATCGACCACGACGGCCAGCCGGCTCGCGAGCGCCGCGACCCGGTGCGCGCGTGCGGGGTACCCCGGCGCGAGGCCGCCGACGTGCTCGTGCCGGTGCGACTCGCGCAGCGCGCCCAGCGCCTCGGCGATCTCCGGCCGCCACTCCTGCCCGCCGTCCACGGACAGGAGCGCCTCGGTGGCGTCCCGTACCGCCAGCGTCAACTGACGATCGGCCTCCGGCAGCGCGGGGGTGTCCGAGGCGCCGGAGCGGGTCTCGTGAACCTCCCAGCGGGTGCCGACGTACGAGGAGCCCCGGCGGTCCTCCGCCGGAATGAGGCCGAGCGACCGCTCGCGCGTCGTGGCGAGGACGGCCTCCCCGGCGTCGATCGCCGCCGTGTTGAAATCCGGCGGGCCGGTCAGCCCGAGCGGGTCGCCCGGTGCGGGCAGCGCGAGGCGCAGCCCGATGAGTCCGGCGACGCGGAGCGCGCCGAGACCCTGGCGCAGCGGAAGCTCGCCGCTCTCGCCGGGTACGCCGGCGACCACGTGCGGGCCGCCCTGGCGCTCGACGACATCGGCCGCCTCGTCGAGCCCCACATGGCCGGTCAGCCAGGCGTTGCCCCAGGCGACAAGCCCGGTGGAAGGGAGAGTGAGGCGCATGCCGACCACCATAAGCGTTTCATAATGCCGTAGGTTCATTCCGAGACCCGGACAGCGCCCGGCGGCATCCCGCCGGTCGCTGCGCGCTCTAGGGGAAGGATGCGATGGCCGGCGAGGTACTACGACTCAAGGGCGTCGAGGTCCGACGCGAAGGCGCGTCGCTCCTGCGCGACGTCGACTGGACGGTCCAGGAAGACGAGCGATGGGTCATCGTCGGCCCGAACGGCGCCGGCAAGACGACCTTGCTCCAGGTCGCCGCCGCCATGCTGTTCCCCACCGAGGGCGAGGTGGAGCTGCTGGGCGAGGCACTCGGCAAGACCGACGTCTTCGAGCTGCGGCCCCGCATCGGCCTGTCCAGCGCGGCGATCGCCGACAAGATCCCGGCCGACGAGAAGGTCATCGACATCGTCTTGACGGCGTCGTACGCCATCATCGGCCGGTGGAAAGAGGAGTACGACTCCACGGACGTCACCCGGGCGGTCGAACTCCTCGACGCGCTCGGCTGCGCGCACCTGATCCGCCGCCGGTTCTCCACCCTGTCCGAGGGCGAGCGCAAGCGGGTGTCGATCGCCCGCGCGCTCATGCCCGACCCCGAGCTGCTGCTCCTGGACGAACCGGCCGCCGGCCTCGACCTCGGCGGCCGCGAGGACCTGGTGGCGCGCCTCACCGCCCTGTCCAACGACCGCCTCGCGCCCACGATGGCCCTCGTCACGCACCACGTCGAGGAGGTGCCCGAGGGGTTCACGCACGCGCTGCTGCTGCGCCGAGGCTCGGTCGTCGCCACCGGGAAGGTCGACGAGGTCTTCACCGAAGAGCTGCTGTCGGAGTGCTTCGGCCTGCCCCTGAAGATCGAGCGGCAGGACGGCCGCTGGCACGCGCACGCGGTCGCCCCCCGCCCCTGAGCCGGCTCGAGACGACCGACCCCCGAGGACCGGCCGAGTCGCCCTGCCGGCCGGTCCCGCTCTCCGCGCCGCGGGACGGCCCGACCCCGATCCCTCGATCGCCGGTCAGCGGCGTTTTTCGGCTCATCGGCCCGGGTAGACGCCGACCGATCGGCGCATGAATCCCGGTACGGGTCGAGGCGACGGGAGCGGGCGATGGGCACACCCACCTTTCAGGCTCCGCGGCGGACCGCGCGGCCATGGCTCCGGGTGTTCGTCACCGGACTGGTGCTGTGGGTGCTGACCGTCCTCGTCATCCTGCTCACGCAGAACCCGAACCTGATCCCCACCCTCGTTCTGCTGGGCAGCTTCCTGGTACCGGTGACGTTCGTCGTCTGGGCGTTCGAACGCCGTGACACGGGCGAGCTGACGCCGACGCTGGTGTTCAGCACCTTCCTCACCGGCGGGGTGCTGGGCGTGCTGGCCGCCTCCCTGCTGGAGACGTACCTGCTGCACCCGTCGCCCTGGCTGTTCGTCGGGGTCGGGCTGATCGAAGAGGCCGTCAAGCTGTGCGCGCTGGCCTTCCTCACCCGGCACCTGGCGACCAAGACGATGCGCGACGGAATGATCCTCGGCGCGGCCGTCGGGTTCGGCTTCGCCGCCTTCGAGTCGGCCGGCTACGCCTTCACCGCGCTGTTCACCGAGAACGGCCTGTCGTTGATGCAGGTGGTCCAGACCGAACTCCTCCGCGGCCTGCTCGCCCCCGTGGGCCACGGCCTGTGGACGGGGATCCTCGGCGGCGTGCTGTTCCGGGCCAGCACCCGGCACCACTTCCTGATCACCTACCGGCTGATCGTGGCCTACGTCGGCGTCTCGCTCCTGCACGCCCTGTGGGACTCGATGCACTCCATCGCGCTGGTCGTCACCCTGCTGCTCACCGGGAGTCCCGCGCAGTACCGGCTGCTCGAGATGGGCTGGATGCCGAGGCCCACCGACGAGCAGGTGCGCCTGTTCACGTTCCTGTCGTGGGCGGGACTCGCCGTCATCTCCGTGATCGGCATCGCCTGGCTGGTGGGCCTGTGGCACTCGACCCGCCGCCCCTACAACCCGCCCCCCGGCTGGCGCATCCCCACCGCCACCCCGCCCCACTGAGACCACGGACCCGGCCGTTCCCGTTACCGCTTGATTACTCTCAGCCTCTGTTGCACAATGGTCCCAGCCTCTTGCGCTGAGCCTGAGGAAGTGAGCCCGGCTCTTCTCCGGACGGTGATGGGTCGGGTTTCGCGCTGTCAGATCAGCCTCGGGCATTAGCCCAGGGAAGTGAGCCCGGCTCCTGTCCGGACGGTCAGCAGCCGGGTTTCGCGTTCTTCAGCAAAGGTCTCCCAGATCGCGTATCCGATCGATGCTCGGCGCGATGCGACGGCGCCATTCGCCGGCGGTGCCGTAGGCCCAGGCGAACGCGTCGGGAAGCCACAACCCCGGCTCTTCGTACGGCCTCGCATGCCGGTAGCCGAGATTCGCGCCGGCCTTGTGAAGAGTCTCAAGCAGGCATTGGCGATCCAAGCGATCCTGGCCGTCCTGGCTTTCGATCACTAGTTGTGACACGCCATGATCTATGAGGTCGGTCGCCAGGGTGACGAGGCACTCGGCGCGGACACGGGGTCTCTTCCCCCGGCCTATGTAGAGGGTGACCCTGATATCCGGGCGGCGAACAAGGGCGTCCAGGATGAGCCGCCGTCTACGGTCCGACTCGGATTTGAAGTGCCAGCGCCGTTGTCCCGGCAGGCATAGCTCGCGTGCCAGTCGACGGACATCGCCGAGGCTCGCGGTGGGGACGACCGCTGCGCAGAGGATGTATCTGCTGCGAACGGACTCGTCGACGAAGGCATGAAGCGTCACGAGGCATGAGCGTATGAGTGTTCAAGTGGGCACGCACAGTAATTGTGTTAATTCGGTGACATCTCTCTCTCGGTCTGATTGGGAGGTTTAAGGGACGGGTATCAATCGAATATGTGTTCGAAAGAGGTGTGGTGTGAAGGGTGACCGGGTTGAGGTTGTTATCGATGCCGGAGGGGCGACCCGTACCTATGAGGTGGCGGCGACGCGCGCCGGGCGGCGGGTCGAGGTCGTCACGCGGCGGGGTGTGGTCGAGGTCGTCGAGGTCACTCGGAACGGCACTCCCGTACGGACCGCCCGGTTCATGGCGAGCCGCATCCTCGCGCTGGTGGAGCACCCGGTGAACGACCGCGGAGAGTCGCGGGCCGAGGCCGACGAGGAGTAGTACCGGGCCGCCGTGACGGGCCTTCGGGCGGGGAAGGCGCCGTACGGCGGGCGGGATGGAACGGTCCTATCGGGCCGGGCGCACCTGGATCATGCCGTTGTCGCCCATCCGCGTCTCGAAGGCGGGCTGCCGGCCGGTGGCGGGGCCGTGCACGACGGTGCCGTCGCCGACCCGGAACGTGCTGCCGTGCCAGGGGCAGACGATGCAGGTCTCCTCGTTGACCTCGATCACGCGGCCCTGATGCAGGGGCCCGTCCAAGTGGGAGCACCGGTCGGCGAGGACGTGCACGTCATCGCCCTCCCGCAGCACGAACAGGCTGATGTAGCCGAGGTTCCGGTGAACCGGCCAGCCGTCCGGCAGCTCGTCGATCGAGCACAGGTCGTGCCAGCCCAGCGGGCCGAGGTGCGTGATGGACTCGGCGTGACTCGGCCCGGCCGACTGCCGGAACGCCAGGTGCCCGCCGAGGTACGCCCCGGCGACCAGCGCGGTCAGGCCCGCGAAGGACAACGCCTTGCCCGCACCGGTGAAGCCGCGCCTGCGGGCGAGGAGCGAGACGGCGTAGAGCGTGCTGCCGGCCGCGTTGCTGAGCGCGTGGACCAGGCCGACGCGCTGTTGTTCGCTGTGCAGGGCCGACCAGTCCGCGACCCCGGTCAGAACGGTCGGGACCGACGCCGCCAACCCGGTCGCCAGCAGCACTTCGGCCGCCGTTTCAGTGCCGGGCAGCAGGTCGAGTACGGCGGCCGAGACGAAACAGCCGATCGGGACATCGGTCAATGGCGGGTGGGCCGGGTGGCCCAACGGAACTCCGTGCAGCAGATCCTTGACGGGGCCTGGGGGCAGCAACCGCCGTACGACCTTGGTGATCGACCGCGCGGCCCCGTCGAGGGCGTCGGCGTGCTCGAGATCTTCGGCGACCTTCAAGGGACGGGGCCGCACCAGCGACCGGGGGATCCTGCTCACCCGTTGGCGGTTCACCGCACCTCCTCGGATGGCTTCGCTTTTCGGACATTAGTCTGCCGTCCTACGTCCCCATCACGGGGGGTCCTACCCGTCTCGATTTCCCCTGGCACATAGGGGTCCGGCCCGAACGGCAAGTATCGCCTCTTCGGACGGCGGCAATCGGCGCGTACGGAGTTACCGTGGACTCAGGGCCGTGCGTCACCGAAGGAGTCCCCGATGCCGGCGTGGGTCGTCTGGCTGGTCGTGGCCGCAGTTCTCGGAATCGCCGAGGTGACCACGCTGACGTTCGCGCTCGGGCTGATGGCGGTCGGGGCGCTCGTCGCCGCCGTGAGCGCGTCGGTCGGCGTTCCCCTGCTGGTCCAGGTGATCGTGTTCGGCGCGACCTCCGCCGCCGGGCTGGCCGCCGTACGCCCGATCGCCCTTCGGCACGTCCGGCAGCCGCCGTTGCTGCGGAGCGGCACCGCGGCGCTCGTGGGACGTGAGGCGCTGACCATCACCGAGGTCTCCCGCTACTCGGGCCGGGTGCGCATCGGCGGCGAGGAGTGGAGCGCGCGCCCGTACGACCCCGGAGTCGTGATTCCAGAGGGGGCGGCCGTGGACGTCCTCGCCATCGAAGGCGTCACCGCCCTCGTACATCCTCGGGAGGACTCATGGCCGACCTCGCCGTAGCAGGCATCGTCGCGCTGGTCATCGCGCTGCTCCTGGTGGCGACCGTGGTGATGCGGACCGTGTGGATCGTGCCCCAGGCCCGCGCGCGGAACGTCGAACGTTTCGGCCGCTACCGCAAGACCCTCCAGCCGGGCCTGAACTTCATCGTGCCGTTCGCGGACCGGGTGAAGCCGCTGATCGACCTGCGCGAGCAGGTCGTGGCGTTCCAGGGGCAGCCGGTCATCACCGAGGACAACGTCGTCGTGCACATCGACACGGTGCTGTTCTTCCAGGTCACCGATCCGCGGGCGGCGGACTACGAGATCGTCGACTACATCAAGGCGATCGAGCAGCTCACCGCCACCCAGCTGCGCAACGTGATCGGCACGCTCGACCTGGAGGCCACTCTCTCCTCCCGCGACCGGATCAACACCGCGCTGCGCGGCGTGCTGGACGACGCGTCCGGCAAGTGGGGCATCCGGGTGACCCGCGTGGAGATCAAGGCGATCGAACCGCCGCAGTCCATCAAGGACGCGATGGAGAAGCAGATGCGGGCCGAGCGCGAGAAGCGGGCCACCATCCTGCAGGCCGAAGGCGTACGGCAGTCCCGGATCCTGACCGCCGAAGGGGAGAAGCAGGGGGCGATCCTCCAGGCGGAGGGCGCGCGGCAGGCCGCGATCCTCAAGGCCGAGGGTGAGGCGAAGGCCATCGAGCAGGTCTTCACCTCGATCCACCAGAACGACCCCGATCCGAAGCTGCTCGCCTACCAGTACCTCCAGACGCTGCCGAAGATCGCGGCAGGGGAGGGCAACTCCTTCTGGGTCATCCCCGGCGAGGTCACCTCCGCGCTGCGGGCGGTCAGCGCCGCGTTCGGCGGCCAGGCCGAGCAGTCGGGGGAGCCCCGGAAGGCCGAGCGGGCAGGCGGCCGCGCCGCGGCACACGAGGAACCCGAACCGGCCGCGCGCGTGCCGGAACCGCGGCCGGGAGCCATCGGCGGCCCGGAGGAGCAGACCGCCCTGCGGGAGCACACGCCGCCCTTCGAACTCGCCCCGGGCCGGGTGGACGCCGCCACCGAGTGACCTGGGTCAGGCGCGAGATGCCGTAAAGAAGCCGTAAACCCCCTCTCGCATGGTGGGACCACACCGAGCAGGACGGGAGGGGGACATGGTGCGACTGGCCGTCATCATCGCCAGCACCCGCAACGGCCGGTTCGGCCCCACGGTGGCCGAGTGGTTCACCGTACGGGCCCGGCGGCGCGGGGATCTCGAGATCGACCTGGTCGACCTGGCCGAGACGCGGCTCCCCTCGACCCTCTGCGACCACGACGAGGCCGTACCGCCGAGGGTCGCGGAGTTCGGCGCGCGCCTGGCCACCGCGGACGCGTTCGTGGTCGTGACGCCGGAGTACAACCGGAGCTTTCCCGCTCCGCTCAAGACCGCGATCGACTGGCTGTACGAGGAGTGGCACGCCAAGCCCGTCGCCTTCGTCGCGTACGGCCGGGAGTCCGGTGGCCTGCACGCCGTCGCCCAGCTCCGGCAGATCTTCACCGAACTGCACGCGGTGCCGATCGCGGCGACGATCAGCCTGCCCTGCTACTGGGACCTGTTCGCCGCCGACGGCACCTGGCCGAAGGCCACCGCCGCCTGCAACGCCGCCGTCACGCCGCTGCTCGACCAGATCGTCTGGTGGGCCCGCGCCCTGCGCGACGCCCGTACGGCCCGGCCCTACACCGCCTGAGAGACGCTTCGGTCCCGCTCAGTCCGCGAGCGCCCGCGCGAACGCGTCGTGGACGTCCTCGGTGAAGAGCACGAACCGCACCTCGCTCACCCGGCTCGGCGTCGCCCGTACCGTGCCGACCGCGATCCGCGCGGCGTCTTCCAGCGGCCAGCCGTAGATGCCGGCGGACACGGCGGGGAACGCGACGGTCGCGGCGCCCAGCTCGTCGGCGACCCGCAGCGACTCCCGGTAGCAGGAGGCGAGCAGTTCGGACCGGTCCTGGGACCGGGAGTACACCGGGCCGACCGTGTGGATCACCCAGCGCGCGGACAGCCGCCCGGCGGTCGTCGCGACCGCCTGCCCGGTCGGGAGTCCTCCGCCGTACCGGGACGCGCGCAGTTCCCGGCACGCGGCCAGGATCTCGGGGCCGCCCCGCCGGTGGATCGCGCCGTCCACACCGCCCCCGCCGAGGAGCGAGGAGTTCGCGGCGTTGACGACCGCGTCGACCTCCTGCTCGGTGATGTCGCCTTGGATCAGCGTGATGCGCGTCATGTGGCTCCATTCGTATTTGCGGCTATATTACGATTTTCTGGTGGACTGTCCGGCTTACCGGGAGATACTGGCCTCATGACACCCTTTAAGTCTGATGGTAAAAGGGTGGATCTGTTAATATTATCGTATCGTTCAGGTAAGAAGGTGACCTGACGTGCTGAAAACGGCAATAGCCGCAAGCGGCCTAGTGGCCACGACCATGGCGGCATCGCTGATCGGAGCCGCGCCGGCGTTCGCGCAAGACGACCCGGCTGCCGGATCGTCCCTCCGGGGAACGGTATTCATCCCGTCCGGCGTCGTGCTCAAGCAGCCGGTGCTGGTACCGGAACGAATACCGAGTCTGGAGGAGCGGTTGCGGTCCCAGGAGATCGCGACCGCCCTGGAGCATCAGATCACGCTGGAGCAGATGAAGTCTCAAGAGCGTCAGACCGCTCTCGAGCATGAAAAGGCCATCGAGCAGATGAAGTCCCAGGAGCGCCAGGCGGCTCTGGACCACGAAAAACTGGCCGAGGAGATGAAACTGCAAGAGATCCAGACGAGCCTGGAGAATAAGAAACGGATCGAGCAGTCGAAATTCCCGGAGGAACAGAGGACTACCCACCAGAGCGCCGGTGAGCGGCAGACCGCTGTCGGTCAGGGCGCTGGGGAAGCAGCGGAGTGATCGACCGTGGCATTCCGATAGCGCCATGGCGTCGGCCGGGAGTCTGCCGGCGGAAAAGTCTCAGGCCACCGGTCGGCCCGGTGGCCTGAGGCGTGCGGTTCGGATTCTACGTGCAGGTGTTCCCGGGAGTCCGGCCGGCGAAGCGGTCGGTGAGGAAGGACAGCACGTCGCTCTGCCGGACGACCATCTCGACGGCGTGCTCTCCGAGGAGGTCGCGGACGACCTGCACGGTGGCGCCCTTGGCGCACCACGTCCGGGTCAGGGTGTCGTCCTGGGCGACGGGGACGATCTCGTCGGTGTCGGCGTGGTAGTCGTAGATCGGCGTCGTCGGCGCCGCCGCGCCCATGGTGTTCTTCTTGAGCATCGCGGCCACGGAGGGGACCGACAGCGGGTCGGGCACGGTGGTGTAGTCCGCGAGCTTCTTGAACGCGAAGCCGGTGAGCAGGTCGGTGAGGCACTTGCCGCGCGCCTTCTGCAGCGCCTCCTTGCCCTCGGCGTTGGTCAGGTCGTCGATGCCGGCCTCGGGGTACTCCGCGGCCAGACTGACGGTGGCGGCGGCTTCGAAGCCGGAGAAGACCCCGCCGTCCAGCGACCGCGCCACCGCCGCCGGGTCGGCCGGAGTCCCGCCCATGGCCGCCCCGACGAGCCTGACGTCCGGAGCGTACGAGGGCTGCAGTTCGGCGGCCCAGCCGGTGGCCTGGGCGCCGCCGGAGTAACCGTTCAGGGCCCAGGGGTTGGTCGTGCCGACGCCACCGGCGCCGAGGTTCCGTACGGCCCGGATCCCGTCGAGCACCGCGTGCCCGGCCTGCGGGCCGCCCATGAACACCGACTTCGGGCCCTCGAAGTCGGGCATCGCGACCGCCCAGCCCTTGGCCAGTACGGCGGCCGGGTAGATCGCGGACGAGGCCGCGTACCCCTGGCCCGAGGAGACTCCGTACGACGGTGCGCACTGCGTGCCGGTGGAGTCCTCGGCCGCCTGCACCGAGACGATGGGCCGCGGACCGCCGCCCGTCCACGCCTTCTTCGGGACGAGCAGCGTCGTGACCGCCAGCTCGGGCCGGCCGTGCGAGTCGTCGGCGCGGTAGGAGATCTGCCACACGTCGGTCGTGGTGGCCAGGTCGCCCACCTTCGGAGTGATCTTCCGGTCGGCGACGACCTGACCCGGCTGGTACGAGCCGATGTCGGCGGGCGCGCTGTAGAAGGGGTCCTGGTCCGGCGGGACCGAACCGGCCGGCGGCGGATCGGCGGCGGAGGCGGTGCCGGCCGCGAGGGTCAGGGCGGCGGCGGCGATCGGCAGCGCGCGGACGGTTCTGGCGACGAGCCGAAGGCGGGGGACGGCCGTTGTCATCGGTCACTCCAGCGGGAGGCGGGCACCGGACCTCATCGATGCGGGGCCTGGACTATCTCCCGCCCGCCGCCGGGGTGATAGGCGAGCACCATCAATCGGCGGCCTGCGATTTGCGACCGATGTGATAAACGGTCACTTACTCGGGCGCCGTAGGGTCGAAATGGTGGCGGAAGGACGCATCACTCGGGGGCGGGCGCGACCGGTGTGCCGCCGGCGAGTGCCGCCTGCCGGATCTGTTCTGCGATCCGGTCGGCCCGGCCTTCCCGGTTCAGCCAGAGGGCGAGGTTCGACTTCTGGACCGCCCATCCGGTGCAGGCGGGCCGGCCGTCCACGACGATGACCAGGCCGCCGGAGCTCGGCACGACGGCCTGGATCGTCCGCAGCTCGACGCGTTCGGTCCGGTACTTGTTGCGGAGCACGAGTTCGGTCGACGTGAGGCCGATCGACGGCCGGAGGAAGGCGCACCCGAGCCACACGACGAAGCAGGGCAGAACGAGGAGCGCACCGACGAATCCCAAATCCCGCTCCTCGACCAGCGCCGCCACGAATCCGATCTCCAGCAGGATCCCGACGAGCATCACCAGCACCGCTAACGTCCGTGCGGCGACCCCCATCCGCCAGGTGATCCGAGGCGTTTCCACGGCTTGATCCTGCCACCGGTTCCACCGCCGGGCCAGGTGCGGATTCCCTGTCCAGGTGAACACTTGGACTCGGACCACCGTCCTAAAGATCATGGTGGTTCGCGCGGTCGTCTTTGATATCGGGGGTGTCTTGGAGATCACCCCGAAGATGGACTTCGATCAGCGATGGGAGAAGCGACTCGGGTTCGCTCCCGGTGAGATCGGGGGGCGGATGGCCGATGTCTGGGCGGCAGGGGCGGTCGGCACGATCACCGAAGATGACGTGCACCGGGCGGTCGGGGAGCGGCTCGGGCTTTCCGAACAGCAGGTCGATGAGCTCATGGCGGACATGTGGAAGCAGTACCTCGGCGTCGCCAACACCGACCTGATCGAGTACGCACGTGCGCTGCGTTCACGGTGTCGGACGGGGATACTGAGTAACAGCTTCGTCGGCGCCCGGGAGCGTGAACAGGCCGCCTACGGATTCGAAGATCTGGTGGACGAGATCGTGTATTCGCACGAAGTCGGCATGTGCAAGCCCGATCCGTGGATCTATGAACTCACCTGCGCACGTCTCGGTGTCTCACCCGAGGAGATGGTGTTCCTCGACGATGTCGAGGTCGCCGTCGACGCGGCGAGCCGGGCCGGCATCCACGCGGTGCTGTATCGGGACAACGACCAGGCGATCGGCGAGATCGAGGCGCTACTGGCAACGGATTGATCAGGCGGTGAGCGCTTGACCGAGGGGCAAGAGCCGCCCGTCACCTATCCGCGATTGCGACTTCCACGCACTCGCCGGTCTGGCTGCTCAGGCTGGCCTTGCGCCAGGTGATGCGGACGATGACGTGCTCAGGCATGGCCGGTTGTCCCCGCTGATCAGGTCTGGATCGTTCGGTCGGCGATCATCGCCAATGTATCGTCCGGGCTGAGCGCTACTGCGGTCAAGTGCTGGAAGGCCACTCGGTATCTGTCGACTTGGTCTGGTTCTTCGATGAAGAGTTCGCCGGCCGCCGTGTCCACGTGAACAGCATCCGGATCCTCCGACCCGGGAAACTCCAGGATCGCGAAACTGCCACCCGCCACCCCTGGGTGAACCCCTGTCCGAAAAGGGATTACTTGTAGGGTGACCTTGGGCAACGTGGCGATGTCCTGCAAGTGTTTCAGCTGGTCCCGCATCACTTCCGGACCACCGACCGGTCGGTGTAGCGCCGCTTCATCGATGATGGCCCAGAGGCGCAGGGGGTCGGGCCCGCGGAGAGCGTTCTGCCGCGCGATGCGGACTTCCACTCGACGATCGACCTCCTCGAGGTTGATCTCTGCCGGTCCGCCCGCCACGACGGCGCGGGCGTAGTCCGCCGTCTGCAGGAGGCCAGGGATCATCAGGGGTTGGAAGGTGAGCAGTGCCTTGGCCTCTGCCTCCAAGCCGATATAAGTGGAATACGCGTCAGACAGCATGTCCCGGTAGGGATGCCACCAGCCCCGTTGTCGACCCTCGCGTGCCAACTGAGTCAGCTCTTCGCGCTGGCGTACATCCGTTATGCCGTAAATATCAAGAAGGTCTTGTATGTCGCGCGGATTTGGGCGCAGCCACTCCCCTCGTTCGATTCGGGTGAGTTTGCCGGCGGACCATTCGAGTCTTTTGGAGGCATCGGTACTGGACAGCCCCGCAGCCGCACGGAGTCGCCGGAGCTCTGCCGATAGACGGCGACGTCGCAAAGTGGGGCTTTTTCTGCTGGGCACGATCTTCTCCCGGCCGTTGATTGCTGTCCGAAGCGACAGTAGAGCAGCCCGTGATCAATTTCAGGAAATCAGACATTCATCGAAAATAGTACAACACTCAAAGTTAGTATTGTGATTTTGTTTGCTAGCGTGCATCATCATTGCCAACTCGGTTCCTTGGGCTGCGGCGGCCCGAGGGGGACTACAGAGAGTGGTCTTCTGATGACTTCTGAAGCGACAGGCATCCCGGATGGCGAGCTGCCTTCACCGATCGGTCGGCCCGATGGTTCGTGGATCGCCTTACGAGCTCATAGCGCGTCAGTGGGGATCGCTCGGCGTTTCACCATCGACGTCGTCTCTGATGGCGATGTGTGCTCGGACCACGTGTACAACGTCGCGGTCGTCGTCTCAGAGCTGGTCACCAATGGCCTTCGCGCCGCTGCCGATCTGGTGGCCGAGGGGCTGGCCGACCAGTGGCGGCATCACGATCGGCCTGTCCGTCTTGGCGTCAAGGTGACGCGGCGGTGGACGCAGGTGTCCGTCGTCGACCCTGACCCACGACCTCTGCGTCCGGTTGATCCGGACAACAGTCTGGCCGAGGGCGGACGGGGGCTTCACATCGTCGACGTGCTGTCGGCGTCGTGCTGGGTGGTCTACGGTCGCGAAGGCAAGACCATCCATGCTGTGCTGGCCGCGCCCGGTGTGGAACTGACACCGGCTGAGCGTGCGGCGCTTCAGCGACCCCGCTGAATCGCCGCGCACCGGCCCGAGATCTCCGCCTGGTCATGGGGGATATGCGCGGTCGGTCAGGTGCGGTTCCGCACCGGCTCCCGACGGCAGTCCGGGCAGTGGCCCCAGAACGTGACGTCGGCCTCGTCGACGAGGTAACCCGCGTCGTGGGCGGGCTCGAGGCACGGTGCGTCGCCGACGAAGCAGTCGACGTCCGTGACGCGGCCGCACTCCCGGCAGACGAGGTGGTGGTGGTTGTCGCCGACCCGCCCCTCGAACCGCGCCGGGCTGCCGGCCGGCTCGATCCGGCGCACGAGGCCGGCGCCGGTGAGGGCGTGCAACGCCTCGTACACGGCCTGGACGGACACCCGGCCGAGCCGCTCGCGCACGCGCGCGGTGACCGTGTCGACGTCGAGGTGGTCGCCCGAGCGTACGGTGTCGAGGATCGCCAACCGGGCGGCGGTGACGCGGAACCCGGCAGCACGCAGCTCGGCGGCCGCAGCGTCGCCGTGCCCCCGGTCCTTGGCCTCACCCACGCTGTCCCCCTGGTTGAAGTCGCTCATACCAAGGATAGGTGCAGCCTTGACCGGACAACGGTCGTCCTAAATGTTGATCTAGCTGGAGATACTCCTCAGAGCGCGGTGATGAGCCGGCGGATCTCGTCCTCGGTGGTGTAGTAGTGCACCGACGCCCGCACCCGCGGCTCGGGCCGCGCGCCCTCGTCGTAGCGGTAGGTCTGCTGGGACACCCGCACGTGGATCCGTTGTTCGGCGAGCGATGCGACGATATCGGCGGCGTCCCGGTCCCGGTGCGTGAACGTCACGATGCCCGACCGGTGCAGCCCCCGGTCCCGTACGGTGACGCCCGGGATCTCCGCGAGGGCCGTGCGCAGCAGCGCGCCGAGCTCCAGGACGCGCTCCTCGATGGCCGCCAGGCCGATCGCCAGGGCGTACTCCGCGGCGGCGCCCAGGCCGAGCTGCCCGGCGACGGACCGCTCCCACGACTCGAACCGGCGGGCGTCGCCCCGCAGCTCGTACGACTCCGGTCCCGTCCAGTCCGCAGCCCGCAGGTCGAGGAACGGCGGGTCGAGGAGGTCGAGCGCCGACCGCCGTACGTAGAGGAGACCGGTGCCGCGTGGTCCGCGCAGGAACTTGCGGCCCGTGGCCGACAGCAGGTCGCAGCCGATCTCTCCGACGTCCACCGCGAGCTGGCCGACGGACTGGCAGGCGTCGAGCAGGTACAGCGCGCCGGCCGCCCGGGCCAGGCGGCCGACCTCCGCGACCGGGTTGATCAGGCCGTCGTGGGTGGGGACGTGGTTGATCGCTACGAGCCGTACGTCGTCGTCGAGCGCGGCCGCGAGGGCGTCGAGCGAGATCTGGCCGTACTCGTCGTCCGGGACGACCTCCACCTTCACACCCTGCCGGCGGGCCGCGTGGAGGAAGGCGATCGTGTTGCTGGAGTACTCCCCGGCGCTGGTGAGGACGCGGTCGCCGGGCCGGAACGGGATGCCGTAGAACGCCATGTCCCAGGCGCGCGTGGCGCTCTCCGCGTAGGCGATCTCGTCGGGGTGCGCGCCAATGAGGCGGGCGAGGGAGTCGTACGTCCCGGCGAGCCGGGCCGTGGCGGCGTCGGCGGCCTCGTACCCGCCGATGCGCGCTTCGAGGTCGAGGTGGTCGCGCATCGTCTCGACCACGACCCGTGGTGGCAGCGCCGATCCGGCGGCGTTCAGGTGCACGACCTCCCGGCAGCCGGGGGTCTCGGCGCGGATGCTCGCGATGTCGAGCAAGATCACTCCATTTATCCGGAATGCGGAAAAGATGCCATCCTGGTGATCCTTTCCCGGAGATGGTGGGCGTGATGCGGCGAACGATGGTGACGGCCGCGCTGGCCGGTGTGGCGGCCGCGGCGGCGGCCTGCGGCGGCGGTGGCGCGGCGAAGAGCCCGCACGCCTCCGCGCCGTCCGGCAAGGCGACGGGCGAGGCCAAGGACGGGCCGATCACGGTGGCGTTCGCCGGGGACGTCCACTTCAACGGCCCCCTTCGCGCCCGCCTGGCCGACCCCGCCACCGCGCTCGGCCCGACCATCCCCGAGCTGACGCGCGCCGACCTCGCCATGGTCAACCTGGAGACGGCCATCACCACGCGTGGGACGAAGGCGCCGAAGCAGTTCACGTTCCGGGCGCCGCCGAGCGCGTTCGACGCACTGCGGGCCGCCGGCGTCGACGTGGTGACCATGGCCAACAACCACGCCATGGACTACGGCCCGGTCGGCCTGCGCGACTCGCTCGCGGCCATCAAGAAGTCGGGCTTCCCCACCGTCGGCATCGGCGCGAACGCCGCCCAGGCCTTCCGGCCGTACTACGTGACGGTCAAGGGCGACCGCATCGCGATCCTCGGCGCCACCCAGGTCCTGGACGACAACCTGACCACCGCCTGGACGGCGACCGCGACGAAGGGCGGGCTCGCCTCGGCCAAGAACGTCCCGCGCCTCGTCAACGAGGTGCGCGCGGCGCGCCGCAACGCCGACACCGTCATCGTGTACCTGCACTGGGGGCAGGAGAAGAACCCCTGCCCGCTGCCCCGTCAGAAGACGCTGGCCCGAGCCCTCGTCCGGGCCGGCGCGGACGTGGTCGTCGGCGGGCACGCCCACATCCCCCTCGGCGGCGGGTACATGAAGGGCCGGTACGTGGACTACGGCCTCGGCAACTACTTCTTCACCGCCCCGGGCCGCAACGACCCGGACTCCGGCATCCTCGAGATCACCCTGCGGAAGCGGAAGGTGCTGGGGGCCGCGTGGAAGCCGGCCTACATCACCAAGGGCGTGCCACGGCTGCTCGACGGTGCGGCGGCGACCCGGGCGCACGCCAAGTGGGAGCGGCTGCGCCGCTGCACCGGTCTCACCGCCGGACCCTGATCAGGACGAGCCCGCGATCAGGTCGCGGTACCAGCCGTACGACGCGCGCGGCGTGCGCCGCTGGGTGGCGTAGTCGACGTGCACGAGTCCGAAGCGCGGGTGGTAGCCCTCGGCCCACTCGAAGTTGTCGAGCAGCGACCAGACGAAGTAACCGCGCACGTCGACGCCGTCGTGCATCGCCGCCTGTACGGCGCCGACGTGCGCGTTCAGGAAGCCGATGCGGGCGTCGTCGGCCAGTGACTCGTCGTAGGAGCAGCCGCTCTCGGTGATGTACACCGGCGGGAGCGCGGCGCCGTACCGGTCCCGCAGGTCGACCAGGAGCCGGTGCAGCCCGTCCGGGACGACCGGCCAGCCCATCCCCGTCGTCGGGAAGCCGGTCAGGTCGCGCATCGCGAAGGGCAGGGCGTCGTCGGCCGGGGCGGCGATCCCGGTCGGGTGGTAGTAGTTCACGCCGAGCGCGTCGATCGGCGCGCCGATCACCTCCAGGTCGCCGTCCTGGACGTGGGACATGTCCAGGCCGAGGTCGGGGTAGCGGCCGAGCAGGATCGGGTCGGCGAACTGCCAGTTCAGCAGGTCGTCGAAGGCGGCGGCCGCCTCGGCGTCCTCGGCGGTGTCGTCGACCGGCCACGCCGGGGTGTAGTGGTTGGCGATCCCGACCCGCTCCGCACCGGCGTCGCGCAGGGCGGCGACGGCGAGGCCGTGGCCGAGGAGCTGATGGTGGGCGGTGGGCAGCGCGTCGAGCATGAGCGCCTGGCCCGGCGCGTAGATCCCGAAGGCGTAGCCGTACGCCATCACGACCATCGGCTCGTTCAGCGTGATCCACAGGTCGACGCGGTCGGCCAGCCGTTCGGCGACGAGCGCGGCGTACTCGGCGAAGCGGTGGGCGGTGTCGCGGTTCATCCACCCGCCGGCGTCCTCGAGCGGCTGGGGGAGGTCCCAGTGGTACAGCGTGGGCACGGCCGCGATCCCGCGTTCGGCGAGGCCGTCGACGAGGCGGTCGTAGAAGTCCAGGCCCTTGGGGTTGACCGCGCCGCTGCCGGCGGGCTGGACGCGGGGCCAGGCGATGGAGAAGCGGTACGCGCGGGCGCCGAGGCCGGCGATCAGGTCGAGGTCCTCGGCCCACCGGTGGTAGTGGTCGCAGGCGACGTCGGCGGTGTGCCCGTCCCGTACGCGGCCGGGCTCCCGGCAGAACGTGTCCCACGTGGACGGCCCCCGGCCGTCCTCCTCCGTGGCGCCCTCGATCTGGAACGCCGCGGTCGCGACACCCCATTGAAAGTCCGTGGGGAACACGGCCCACCTCCCCGCAAACGTGAACGGACCTCGGATATTACGCGCCGGTATCTCCGTCGGAAAAGGCATGATTGGACGTGTGACGACGGATAGCTCGGCGCTGCGCCGCCGACCTGCGCAACGACGGAGTGCCGAACGCGTCCAGCGCATGCTCGACGCGTGTGCGGAGATCCTCGACGAATCCGGGTACGACGGCCTGTCCACCACCAAGATCGCCCAGCGGGCCGAGGTCGCGATCGGCTCGGTCTACCAGTTCTTCCCGGACAAGAAGGCGATCGCGCAGCAGCTCGCGCTCCGCAACCTGGACATGTTCGGCGACCGGGTGGAGCGGGCGCTCGCCGAGCGACGCTACGCGCACTGGTACGACGCCGTCGGCACGGTCATCGAGATCTTCGTCGACATGCACCGTACGGTCCCGGGCTTCCGGGTGCTGCGCTTCGGGGACATCGCGGACGTCCACCTGCTCGACGTCGCCGCCGAGAACAACGCCGTCGTCGCGGACCGGCTGAAGACGCTCCTCGTCTCGGCGTTCGACCTGCCGGACGACGGGGACTTCGCCCGCGCGCTGGCCGTCTCCGTCGAGGCGGCGGACGCGGTGCTCAAGCTGGCCTTCCGCAATCAGCCGGACGGCGACCCGGCGCTGCTCGCCGAGGTCGAGCGGCTCATCCACGGCTACCTGGCCGACCACCTCGGCGGCCGCTGAGAACGAGGCCCGCGCCGACGACGAGAGCCGCAATGACGACGAGGCCCGCAATGACAACGGGCCCGTGATGACGACGAGGGCCCGTGATGACAACGGGGGCTCGCAAAGACGACGAGGGCCCGGCCCCCTGTATCGGGAGCCGGGCCCTCATCTCATGCGGGGGCGTCAGCGGCGGAGGAGCCGCCAGGCGCCGGGCAGCAGCCCGGCCGCGAGCGCGATCTTGATCGCGTCGCCGACCAGGAACGGCCGGACGCCCATCGAGAGGGCCTGGCCCAGGTCGCTGTGGGTCCAGGCCATCAGCCACGGCACCCCGACCGCGTAGATCACGGCGAGGCCGAGGGCCATCGTGCCCACGGTCCGCAGCGGCGACCGGTCGCCGCCCCGGGCGGCCAGGGCGCCCACGACGGCGCCCGCCAGCACGAAGCCGAGGACGTAACCGAACGACGCCATCCGCCATCCGGACGCGCCGTCGGCGAACCACGGTACGCCGACCATTCCGGCGAGCGCGTACAGCGCCATGGACAGGGCGCCGCGGCGGAACCCGAGCGCCGCGCCCGACAGCAGGACCGCGAACGTCTGGCCGGTCACCGGCACCGGCGTTCCCGGGATGGGCACGCTGACCTGCGCGGCCAGTCCGACGAAGACCGCCGCGCCGACGACCAGCGCGACGTCGCGGACCAGCCGGCCCGGCACCAGGTCGCCGAGGACGGCCGGACGGCTCGCCACAGCCTGCGAGTTGGACACGTAGAACCTCCCTTTCGAGGGTTATCGCGCTCATTGTCCCTTCCAGGACCGGCGATGAGCGCGCGGCGGCCCCGCCAAAAGATGGCCCCTCGGCTTTGTAACCGGTCCCCCTCGGGGACGGCTCGAGGTCTCACTCCCCGGCGGGCGCGCCCGTCTCGGGTCTCACTCCCCGGCGGGCGCGCCCGTCTCGGGTCTCACCCCCGGCGGCGCGCCCGTCCTGGGTCTCACTCGCCGGCGGGCGCGCCCGTCTCGAGCAGCCGGCCCTCCGACAGCCGCAGCCAGCGGCTCACCCCGATCTCGGCGAGGAACCGTTCGTCGTGGCTGACCACGACGAAGGCGCCCTCATAGGCGTTCAGGGCACTCTCCAACTGGCCGACGCTCACCAGGTCGAGGTTGTTGGTCGGCTCGTCCAGCAGCAGGAGCTGGGGCGCGGGTTCGGCGAACAGGACACAGGCGAGCGTGGCGCGCAGCCGTTCGCCGCCGGACAGCACCCCGACCGGAAGGTGCACGCGCGATCCCCGGAACAGGAAGCGGGCGAGAAGGTTCATCCGCTGCGACTCCGGCATCCCGGGCGCGTACGCCGCGAGGTTCTGCGCCACGGTGCGGTCCGGATCGAGCAGGTCGAGCCGCTGGGACAGGTACGCGACCCGGCCGTCGGCCCGCCTCGTCTCGCCGCCGTCCGGATCCAGCTCGCCGTTGACCAGGCGCAGCAGGGTGGACTTGCCGCCGCCGTTCGGCCCGGTGAGCGCGATCCGCTCCGGCCCACGGATGACGAGGTCGACGCCCTCGTCGGCGTAGATCGCACGATCTCCGTGGCGGACCTGCATCCGCTCGCCCAGGAAGACGGTACGGCCGGCCGGGACGTTAGTCTCGGGCAGCTCCAGCGTGATCCGCTGATCGTCGCGCAGCGCGCGGCTCGCCTCGTCCAGCCGCGCCTTGGCCCCGGCCACCCGCGTGGCGTGCGTCTCGTCCGCCTTGCCCGCCGACTCCTGGGCACGTCGCTTCCGCGCCCCGGCAAGGATCTTGGGCAGGCCGGCGTTCTGGAGGTTCCGCGCGGCGTTGCTCGCCCGGCGTTCGGCCCGCTCCCGGGCCTGCTGCATCTCCCGCTTCTCCCGCTTGACCTCCTGTTCGGCGGCGCGGATGTTCTTCTCGGCGACCTCCCGCTCGGCGCGTACGGCCGCCTCGTAGGCGGTGAAGTTCCCGCCGTGGAAGCGGACCTCGCCACGGTCGAGTTCGGCGATGCGATCCATGCGGTCGAGCAGCTCCCGGTCGTGGCTGACCAGCAGCAGGCAGCCCTTCCAGTCCTCGAGGACCGCAAAAAGCCTGCGGCGCGCGTCCAGGTCGAGGTTGTTGGTCGGTTCGTCGAGCATCAGCACGTCGGGCCGCCGCAGCAGTTCGGCCGCGAGGCCGAGCGACACGATCTGGCCGCCGCTGAGCGTACGCAGGCACCGGGCCAGGTCGACGTCCCCGAGGCCGAGCCGGTCGAGCTGCGCCTGCGTGCGGTCCTCGATGTCCCAGTCGTCGCCGACCGTGGCGAAGTTCTCCTCGCTGGCGTCGCCGGCCTCGATGGCGTCGATCGCGCGGATCACCGAGGCGACCCCGAGGACCTCCGCCACGGTCAGGTCACCGGTGAGGGGCAGCGTCTGCGGGAGGTAGCCGAGCACGCCCTCGACGGACACGGTGCCGCCGCCGGGCCGGTACTCACCGGCGATCAGCTTGAGCAGGGTGCTCTTCCCGGCGCCGTTCGGCGCGACGAGGCCCGTACGGCCACCGCCCACGGAGAAGGACAGGTCCTGGAAGACAGGGGTGTCGTCGGGCCAGGAGAAGGACAGGTTCGAGCAGACGATGAAAGCGTCGGACATGAGAGAGCCCTCGGGTCGAACGCGGGGCGCAACGGCCATCCGCAGGGGAACAGGGAAGGGTGAAACGACCGTTCGGCCACGTCGGCGGCGCTCCCGCGCGCCCGCCGGTGGCCGTCATGTCCGGGTATCAGCCGGAGATGTCGTCGTCACCAACCACGTCTGCACTCCCTGAATCGGGGCTACTCAGCCGTTACCATACCAGGCCTGTCACCGCCGACCCTGGCACTGAGCCGTGCGCAGCCCCCCACCTGGCGGTGGAGCTGTTGAGGGTGCTGACGGCCATCCGGAAGCGAGCGCCTGGCCTCGGCGCTAGTTCTCCTCCTCCTGAAGCAGGTCCGCGATGAGACCGCAGTGTGCGGGTTCCCAGCCGAGCAGGGCCCGGGTGCGTCGACTCGACGCGGGGGCATCGAGTCCGACGAAGGCGGCCAGGAAGCCGAAGTGCCTCCCGGCGTCTTCCGGCGCGACGGGCGCTGCGGGAACCCCCAGCCGGCGAGCGATGGCCGCGGCGATGTCCCGCAGGGCGATGCCCTCCTCGGCGACGGCGTGCAGCCGGGACCCCGCGGGCGCGGATTCGAGGGCGCGCAGGTAGAGGCGGCCGACGTCGCGTGTGCCGGTGGCGGGCCATCGATTGGTTCCGTCGCCGAGGTATCCGGCTACTCCCGTGGCCTGGGCGATGGCGATGAGGCCGGAGGCGAAACCGTGACGGCCGTGGCCGTGCACCGTCGGCGGCAGGCGGACGACCGAGGTCCGTACGCCCTGCTCGGCGAGCGCGATCACCCGGTTCTCCGCGTCGATCCGCGGCCCGCCGGGCCACACGTCCTGCTCGGCGAGCCGCCCTCGGAAGCCGGCGAGCATCAACCCGAGCAGTCCGTTCGTGCCGACGAAGGGCTTCCCCGTTCCCTGCAGAGCGGCGCCCATCGTCTCGATCGCGCGCAGGTCGGCGGCGGCCGCGCCGCCCAGGTCCCCCGAGCGCATCTCCTCGTTCTTGAACGCCAGGTGGATGACGCCGTCGGCCTCGCGGACCGCGGCGCTCAGGCCTTCGAGGTCGTCGAGATCGCCCCGCCGGACCTCGGCGCCGAGCGCCCGTACGGCCGCCGCCGACCGCTCGGAGCGGGCCAGCCCGAGGACGCTGTGACCGGCCGACCTCAGTTCGGGAATGACGGCCGAGGCGATGTGCCCTGAGGCGCCGGTGACGAATACCCGCATTGCTGGGCCTCCTTCGCGGCCGCGCCGAGGCGGCAGACGTCGCGCCGCCCGGTTCCTCCAGGTGAACGGCCTCCGTGGCATCCGGCCACGGGGCCTCCGCAAAACCCGTTGGCGGACCACGGCGACCATTGCTGCCTTTCCGGAGGCCGTGCGAGAGAACGAGGAGGTGGTACCCGTGAACGTGTCGACATGGGTGCTCCCCTCCGGGGTCGCGGTCGGACGGTAGGTCGTCCGGGGGCGCCGTTCACGAGCACTCCCGAAAGGCACGACCATGCATTTCACCTCTGAGCAGCGCCTCGACGACGGCGTCCTCGAACGCGAATTCACGCTCGGCGAGATCCCCGGCATCCTGCGGACACCGCCCGTTCGTGTCGCTGAGGGGAGGCACGTCCCTTGGCGAACTATAAGACCGATCGGTCGGTTTTATAGTGTACCGTCGGCGTCATGGACGGCGAGGAGCGGCGAGACGGCCGCCGGCTGCGGGGACGGCGCACCCGGGAGGCGGTTCTGGACGCCGCCGTGACGTTGGCCTCGGTGCACGGTCTGGAGGGGCTGTCGTTCGGGCGGCTCGCCGAGCATCTCGGCACGAGCAAGTCCGGGTTGTTCGCCCACTGGAGGGACAAGGAACACCTCCAACTGGACGCGATCGACTGGGCACGCCGCCAATGGACCGACCGCGTCATGGCCCCCGCCCTGCGCACGCCGCCCGGCCTGCGCAGGGTCTTCGCGCTCCACGAGGCACGGCTGGCCTTCTACGCCGATGGCGTGCTGCCCGGAGGCTGTTTCTTCCTCGCCGCGCAGACGGAGTTCGACGACCGGCCCGGCGCCGTCCACGCCAAGACGGCCGAGTCGCTCCACGACTGGCTGGAGTTCATCCGGTCGCTGATCGAGGAGGCGATCGCCCTCGGCGAGCTCACCGACCGGGTCGATCCCGGCCAGCTCGCCTACGAGATCGACGCGCTGGGCGAGTCGGCGGTGGTCCACGCGCGGCTCGTCGACCACCAGGTCACCTTCGCCCGCGCCCGCCGCGCCGTGCTGGACCGGCTACGCGCCAACGCCACCGATCCCGCCATCCTCCCGGAGGACTGAACCGTGCTGAGAACGAGCTGGACCCCTGGCCCGGCCACCCCGGACGGGCAGGTGCTCGTCAGTGTCACCGCCTTCACCGCGAACCACCTGTGGGAGATGCCGGGGATCTACCGGGCCGGCACCCGGCTGGCGCGGTTGTGGCCGACCCTCGACGGCGCCGTCGGCCACTGGCTGTGGGCGGAGCCCCTGCGGCGCAGGTCGGGATCGGTCTCCGTCTGGCGGACCCGGCAGGCCATGCGCGACTTCGTCGCCCTGCCGGTCCACCGGCAGATCATGCGCACGTACCGGAACCGCGGGACGCTGCGGTCCACCACGTGGACCATGGCCGATCCGGAACCACCCGAGGTGTGGCGCCAGGCGATGGAGTTCCTCCACCGTTAGCGGGAGCCGATCACCTGGCGCGGTTCCGCCGTTCGAGTGGCGGATCGACGGTCCCCCAGCACGGTCTCGGTAGTGCCGGTCATAAGGGCCGGCATCTCCGCCACTCGGCGGAGGGAGAGACAACGCAAAGGGAACCCTCATGGGTATGAACAGCGAAGTCCCGAAAGATCGGTTCGAGGGCGTCATCTCGCGCTTGCGCGACGACGCTGCTCCCGCAGGATCGGATCGGGGCACAGAGACGGCGACCGTGCGCGTACGGGAACGCGACGGCGTGGCGCTCGAACTGGCGACATGGCAACTCGCGGAGCTACAGCGCGAGGCACCGGAGCACGTCGCCGACCTGGCCCGCCAGTGCGTCGAACTCATCGACGCCCGGCACGCGGCGTGGTTCGCCGAGACCCGGGCGCAGGCCTTCCTCGACGCGGCCAGGGAGATGCTCGGCTGGTTCACGTGGGTGCCCAGTGGACTGGACTGGGCCTCCGGCAGGGTGAGCACGCAGCTTCCCGGCCATCCGAAGAACAGCTTTCTGGCATGGCTCATCGAAGGCGGACCCGAACCGGGACGGTCGGCCAAGATGAACTGCTGGGAGGCCCACATGTACATCGCCTACTGCGCCGGCTTCGTCGGCGAGGCGTGGCTGAGGCGGATCCACGTCAACGCGCACGCCGCCGCCAAGGCCGCCCGCTACGGCCGCAGGTACTACACGAGCCTGATGGAACAGATGTGTCCCAGCGAGCGGAGCCGGCTCGAGGTCGACCCGGTGACCAAGATCAGCACGCCCGACATCCCGGCGGGGTCTGTGATCTTCATGGGCGGGCCGAACCACGTGGTGGTCAGTCGTGGCACCCGGGACGACAGGGGCCACCAGGAGGTCGTCAGCCACTGGGGCTGGGGACTGCAGAAGACGACGCTGGACAAACTGATCGAGTGGTACGACATCATCCGGGCGATGAAGGCGCTCGACGACGTCCCGGCCGTGCTCTTGGCGCGGAACCCGGACATCCCGGTCTTCCGCCCGCTAGTCATCGAGTTCGCGACGCCAATCTGGATGCTCCGGGACGTCCGCTGAGTCGTCACACCGGGTAGACCGCATCGACCAGGCGCACCGGCGTGAAACCCGATATCGCGACTGTGCCGACGGCCGTAACGCCGGCTGACGTCACTGACGGTGATCTGTTTCCCGGGCTCCTCACATCGAGGAGCCCGGGAAAAGCGCGTAGCGGCCGCCGTCCTGCACGGATAGGCCCCATCTCGCGACGCGACCCGGACCTTGCCGTCGTTATCGCCGGGCCGAACGCGACGATCCGGACGTCTGGCCGGCCACACCGACGGCAACCTGTCCACACTGACGGCAATCACAGGCGCAGGCGCTGTAGGCCGTGGGGCGTCAGGAGGCTGACGGCAGCAGGCTTCCGTCGATGACGTCGAAGGTGGCGCGTACGGTCTTGCCGGGTTCGGCGGGGTGGACGGTGACGCGGGCGAGTTCTTCGGCGATCCACAGGCCGAAGTGGCCGACCTCGCCGGGGAGGTCCTGTACGGGCAGTTCGGGGGAGGCGTCGGTGACGTCGATGACGACGGCCACCTTGTTCCCGCTGCGTACGGTGAGAGCGAGGGTGACAGGGGCGGCGCCGTGGGCGATGGCGTTGGTCACCAGTTCGCTGGTGACCAGGACGACATCCTCGACCAGGTCGGCATCCCAGCCCAGCAGGACGGCAGCGGCCAGGGCGCGGGCGGTGACGACGGCGTAGGGGTCGCCGTCGAGCCGACAGGACCATTGTTTCTCGCATGGAGTGCTGCCGCTGCAGTTGGGAGACATTTCACGGACCTCCGGGAGGTGTCGGCGACCGCGGCGACCCGGCGTCGGGGGAAGGCCGTGGCCGCCGCGGTGGCTCATTCACGGTTCGGGCAGCCGAGGACCTGGGTGATGCGGGCGGCGGCGATGTCGAGGTTGTCGACGTGGGCGATCCGGTCGCCGAACGACCAGCAGAACCACCACAGCCCCGCCTGATCCTGGCGCAGCGCGAGGTCGTCGTTCAGCGGCGGCGCGAGCGGATTCACCACCCGCAGTAACGCCGCCTGCCCCTCGGAGGTGAGGATCCGCGCGTACCACCCCTCCGCTCGCAGTCGTTCGGCGAGCTCTTCCAGGACTTCGACGCGTTTTCCGAGCGCCCCGCCGGTGCTGGATGAAGCAGATGCCATGAGTGCTCTTTTCGTGTGTTCGAAGAAATGAGAAGTGGAGTCGTCTGCTACAGCTGAGATCGCTTGTGAACAGGCGATGGGACACGGCGCACATATCGATATTTCACCGACTGGGCACGCTAGGTGTATTGACCCGCAGGGTTGTTGACGCGGGTGATGGGTGGTTTGCCGCCGAGTGCGGTGTGGCAGCGGTGGTGGTTGTAGGTGTGGAGGAAGTCTGCCAGGGCAGCGGTGCGGTCTTCGTTGCTAGTGTCTCGCCTATGGGCGGTGATCGACGAAGCCGCCATCCGGCGCATTGTCGGCAGCCCGAAGATCATGCGCGAGCAGTTGTATCGACTCATAGAGGCCGCCGATGAGGGCAGGACGACGATCCAGGTGGTTCCGTTCCGTGCGGGGGCGCACGCGGGAACGACGGGGCCGTTCGTCATCTTGGGATTTCCACGGCCGACCGATCCCAACGTGGTCTACATCGAGACTCTTCCCGGCGATATCTATCTCGAAGATCCCGAGGACGTTACACTCTATATGGTCGCATTCGACCGGCTCGTCGCCGCGGCCCTGTATCCCGTTGAATCACTAGCGCTCATCGAGCAGGTGGCCGGCGATCTTCCCGAGTAGCGCAGAGAGACAGAAAAATATCCCTAAAGCCCGAACTCTCCGGCGATGCATGGCGGAAGAGCAGCAAAAGCAGCAAAAGCAGCCAAAATGGCAACTGCGTCGAGGTTGCCGTGGTGCGCGGATAGGTTAACCCTGGGGCGTACGGAACGCTCGGTGAATGCCGCCAGCTCCGGCTCGCGGACAGGGTGGGCCAGGGCGACTCGGGCGGCTATGGCGGCGGTATCCGAGAGTTCGGTACGCCCGCCGCGAGCGATGCCTTCCAGGCCATCCACCCCAGGTTGGATGGCCTGGAAGATCATCTACTCCGGCATACGGGCCGGACGGGTGGCCGGTTCACGCCGTCGACGCGGAAGATCTAGAGCCAGCCCTGGCGCTGGGCGGTGCGGACGGCCTCGATGCGGTTGCGGGCGCCGGTCTTGCGGATCGCCGCGGACAGGTAGTTGCGGACCGTTCCCTCCGACAGGTGCAGCTTCCGCGCCACGTCGCCGATGGTCGAGCCGTCGGCGGCCGCGGCCAGCGCCTCGCGCTCGCGCGGGGACAGGGGGTTCGGGCCCGCGCTGAGCGCGGCGGCGGCGAGGGCCGGGTCGATGACGCGTTCGCCGGCCAGCACACGCCGGATCGCGGCCGCCAGCTCGCGCGCCGGGCTGTCCTTGACCAGGAAGGCCGACGCGCCCGCCTCCATGGCACTGCGCAGATAGCCCGGACGGCCGAACGTCGTCAGGATGATCACTCGGCAATCCGGCAGGGCCTTGCGCAGCGCGGCGGCGGTGTCGATGCCGTTGCGGCCGGGCATCTCGATGTCGAGCAGCGCGACGTCGGGGCGCGTCCGCGCGGCGACGGCCAGGGCCTCGTCACCGTCGGCGGCCTCGCCGATCACCTCGATGTCGTCCTCGAGGCTCAGCAGGGTGGCGAGCGCGCCACGCACCATGCCCTGATCCTCGGCCAGCAGTACGCGAATCATCCCGTGATCCTTCTCGATACCCGATGACCTTCTCACGCGGTCGGCGCCGGCGCGTCCAGGGGAGCGCGCACGATCAGCCGGAAACCGCCGTCCGGGCCCCGGCCGGACTCGACCGACCCGCCGGCCAGCGCGACCCGTTCGCCGAGCCCCGTCAGGCCGTTGCCGCCGACGCCCGGAGAGCCGCCGTCCGCCGCCGGGCCCGCCCCGTCGTCGCTGATCTGGAGGACGGCGTCCGCGCCGACGCGGGTCACCGAGATGTCGGCGGTACGGGCGCGGGAGTGCCGGACGATGTTGGTGACGCCTTCGCGGACCGCCCAGGCGAACAGGTCGTCCACCCCGTCCGGCAGGGGCGTCCCGGAGGTGCTGATCGCCGGCTCGATCTCCGCGGCGACCAGTACCCCGCGGGCGTTGTCCAGTTCTTCGGCGAGGTCGCGCCGCCGGTAGCCGCTGACCGCCGCGCGGACGTCCGTCAGCGCCTGCCGCGCGACCGTCTCGATGTCCTTCATCTCACCGAGGCTCCTGGCCGGGTCGCGGTCGGCGATGCGCACCGCGACCTCGCTCTTCAGGACGATCAGCGACAGCGTGTGGCCGAGCAGGTCGTGCAGGTCGCGCGCGATCCGCAGCCGCTCCTCGTTCGCGGCGAGCCGGGCGACCTCGCCGCGCGCCTCCTGGAGCTGCGCGATCAGGATTCGGCTGCCCCGGAAGCTCAGCATGATCAGGCTGATGGTGAACGTCTGGAAGGTCAGCAGGAACACCGTGCCGCCCGAGACATGGGTGATCTCGCAGAGCGCGAAGGTCAGCGCGGTCGCGGCGAGGACACCGCGCATCGCCCACGCGGGCGGCAGCGTCATCGCGTACCCGACGCCGAGGTAGATCGGCAGGCCGGCCCACTCCCCACCGAACAGGAGCGGGTAGCCGACGGCCATGGCCGTGACGATCCCGAGCAGGACCCAGGTGCGGCGGGTCGTCTCCCCGGACCAGACCCGGTTGCCGGCGGCCAGCGCGAGAAAGGTTCCCACGAACGTCAGGAGCGCGACGACCGACACCACGATGCGGGCCGTGGAGCGTTCGTGACCCAGGTCGGCAAGCGGCCAGATGAGCAGGTAGACCATGCCGATCGATATCCCGACGAGACGGCGCCAACGGGAGGGGCTCGCCCCGTTGGCGCCTTCAGGGAAGAAGGGGTTCATCAGGACCGAACGGTAGCGCGGCGGTAGGCCGCGATGGCCAGAACTCCGAGGACGACCGCCCAGCCGGCGAGGACCAGGCCGTCGGAGGCGGCCGGGACGTGCCCGCCGGCGGCGCTCCAGCCCAGCTTGGCGAATCGGTTGGACGGCAGCCAGTGGGAGACGTCGCGCAGCGCCTTGGGCAGCGAGTCGACCGGCATCCACAGGCCGCCGAGGATCGAGAGGCTGAAGTAGCAGGCCAGGGTGACCGGGTGGGCGGCGTCCGCGCCGACCAGCGAGCCGATCAGGGTGCCGAGCGCGGCGAACGGCAGCGTGCCGAGCCACATGAGGCCGACCATGGCGGCCCACTCACCGGGCGACAGGTGCACGTGCTGCGTCAGCACGCCGGCCAGCCCGACCAGGATGATCGACGGCAGGGCCAGGACCATCGACGCGAACGTCTTAACCGTGATCACCGCCCAGGGGCGCATCGGGGTCACCTGGAGCTGCCGCAGCCAGCCGCTCTGCCGCTCGCCGGCGAGGCGGGCCCCCGTCGTGGTCAGCGCGGCCCCGACCGCGCCGAACGAGGCCATCGCCACCAGCAGGTACGTCCGGGCGTCGAGGCCGGTGCCGGCGACCGTACCGGAGCCCTTGCCGAAGGCGTTGGACCAGAGGAGGTAGAAGGCGACCGGGATGGCCATCGTGAAGAAGACGAAGCGCCGGTCGCGGAACATGCGCCGGATCTCCAGGGCCAGGTAGCGAAGCATCGCGCGCGTCCTTTCGGGTTCTGGAGTGGTCAGCGGTCGTGGGTCAGGGAGAGGAAGGCGTCCTCGAGATCGGCGCCCTTGACCTCCAGGTCGCTGACCCGAAGGCCCGTGGCGTACAGCGCCTGGACGGTCGCGTCCGGGTCGGTGGTGCGCAGCCGGGCGATCGCCCCGCGCACGTCGATCGCGCTGACGCCCGGCAGCGCGTCCAGGCCGGCCGTGGGCTGGTCGCCGATCGTGAACCGGACGGTGCCGGTCCCGACCGCCGCCTTGATCTCCTGCGGGCTGCCGTCCGCGACGACTCGGCCCCGGGCGATGACGATGACCCGGTCGGCGTTCTCGTCCGCCTCTTCCAGGTAGTGGGTGGCGAACAGGACGGTCCGGCCGGTGGCGGCGTACTCCCGCATGCTCGCCCAGAACGACCGGCGGGACTCGACGTCCATCGCCGCGGTGGGCTCGTCCAGGACCAGGAGCCGGGGCGCGCCGGCGACGGCGATCGCGAAGCGCACCCGCTGCGCCTGTCCGCCGGAGAGCCGGTCGGCCCGGCGCCCGGCGAGGTCGGTCAGGTTCGCCAGCGTGAGGATCTCCGCCAGCGGCATCGGGTCGGGGTACAGGCCGCGGACGAAGGAGACGACCTCGCGGACGGTCAGTCCGGGGACGAGGTCGCCGTCCTGCAGCATCGCCCCGACCCGGCCGCGCTTGACCGCGGCGTCGGGCTCGTCGCCGAAGACGCGGATCTCGCCCGCCGACGGCCGTACGAGACCGAGCAGCATTCCGATGGAGGTGGACTTGCCGGCTCCATTCGGGCCGAGCAGCGCGACGGTGCTGCCGGCCTCGATCGTGAGGTCCAGGCCCTCGACGGCGCGGACCGATCCGTAGCTCTTGGCGACCCCGGTGAAGGCGATGGCGTTCATGTCAAGAACGTTAGATTCGTGCCGGTCAGCGCCCTAGTGTGCTCGATCCTGGCTTCACGATGACATTTGTCATCGCCGGTTCAGGGCCGGGGCCGTACGAGCCCCTGGTCGTAGGCGAAGATCACCAACTGCACCCGGTCGCGCGCGTGCAGCTTCGTCATGATCCGATGGACGTAGGTCTTCGCGGTGGCCGGGCTGAGGTGCAGCTTGGCGGCGATCTCCTCGTTGGTGAGGCCGTACGCGATCTGCAGCAGGACCTCCCGCTCCCGCTCGCTCAGCACCTCGAGATCCTTGCCGCCCGGCTCCGGCTGCTGCGGCTGCGCGACGAACTCCTTGATCACCCGGCTGGTCAGGCCCCGGCCCAGCAGCGCCTCCCCCGAGGCGACCACCCGGATCGCCTCCAAGAGGTCGTCCGGGTCGGTGTCCTTGAGGAGGAACCCGCCGGCCCCCGCCCGCAGGGCGCCGAAGATGTACTCGTCGTGCTGGAACGTCGTGAGGATCAGGACGTGCACGTTCGGCAGCGTGGGGTCGGACGTGATCCGGCGGGTGGCCTCGATACCGTCCATGCCGGGCATCCGGATGTCCATGAGGGCGACGTCCGGCACGGTGGCGCGGGCCAACTCGACGGCCTGGGTGCCGTTGGCCGCCTCGGCCACGACGTGCATGTCCTCGGTCGAGTCGATCAGCATACGGAACCCGGCCCGTACGGTCGTCTGGTCGTCGGCCAGCAGGACGCGAATCGTCATGCGGATGCCTCCTTCAGCGGCAGACGCGCGTGCACGCGGAAACCGCCGCCGGGCAGCGGCGTGGTGTCCAGGCGGCCGCCGGTGGCGGTGACGCGTTCGCGCATGCCCTGGATGCCGATTCCGCCGCCCTCGCCGGGCGTGACCGGAGCGCCGTCGTTGACGACGGAGACGTCCAGGTGATCGTTCGAACAGCCGACCGCGACGACGACCTTGGTGACGTCCTTCGCATGCCGGCTGATGTTGGTCAGGCTCTCCTGGACGATCCGGTACACCGTGAAGCCGATGATCGCCGGGATCTGCCGGTCGCATGCGTGGCACTTGTACGTCACCGGCAGGCCGCTGAGCTTGGACTGCTCGATGAGCGGCTCGAGGTCCCCGATGCCGCGTTCGGGGTTCTTGAGCGGAGCGGTGCCCTCGCGGAGCAGGTTCAACGTGCTGCGGATCTCCCGCAGGGCCGAGTTGCTGATCCCGCTGATCTGCTTCAGGGAGTCCCGGCCCGTGGACGGATCCCGGTCGATGATCCGGGAACTCACCGACGACAGCACGTTGATCGACATCAGCGCGTGGCCGACGATGTCGTGCAGTTCCCGGGCGATGCGCACGCGTTCCTCCGCGGCCCTGCGTCGTGCCTCCTCCTCGCGTTCCCGCTCGGCGCGTTCGGCCCGCTCCTCGACGTCGCGGACGTAGAGCTTCTGGGTCCGCACCCAGGCCCCGGCGAGGACCGCGAACACCACCCAGCCGAGATCCTGGACGTTGTGCAGGGTGTACGAGGGGATGGCGCCGACCATCTCGGAGACGATGAATCCGATGAGGATCGTGCCGACCGCCGCGGCCAGCGCCATGCCGCGGGAGCAGTAGCGGCCGACCGCGTACAGGGCGACGAAGGCCGCCGGGGTCATCGGGTACGACCACCGCAGCAGGAACGCGAGTATCGCGGTGAACAGCAGGACGCCGGCGAGTGTCACCAGAGGGAGGCGTTTCTTCGCCAGCAGCAGGGTCGCGCTGGCCGCGCTCAGCGGTACCTGGATCCTCAGATCCCTGTTTCCGTAAATGAACAGGATCGACATAGCGAAGATCCCGACCGACAGGATGACGTCGGCCGGAGTCACGAATCTCCCGGCCCGCACGGTGGAGCCCCTCACAGCCACATTCCGATCATCGGTCGATACTTGTCTCGGCAACCCCAAAAAACGGCAAAGCCGCAGGTCAACCGGGGGTGTACGCGGAAGTGTCAACCAAGGGTGGACGGAATGCCCTGTCCCTCTCACATAGCGTAGCTACTGCAAGAACACGGACCACCTTAAACGGCCGACGCGTCGTGATGAATTGGGGGATTCAACGGGGGACACGACGCGACGGCCGGATCCGCAGGCCTTGGATCTGTACCCGTCCAGGCTGCGAAGGTGAACGCCCGCGAGCTGTGCTTCTTTGGGGGAAGGGGCCGGTCGCGGGCGTTCACTCATTCCCAGGGCCCGTCGGCCTCCGTCCCAGGCTCCGCCAGGGCCCGCCGGCCCCGTCCGGGGAGCCCGTCGGCGCTCGTTCCAGGGTCCGTCAGACGCTCGCCAGCACTTCGTACCGGACCGGGATCACTCCGGAGAGGACCCCGCCGATCGCGCGCATCGCCGCCGTGGACAGGTCCAGGCACCGACCCGGGACGAAGGGCCCCCGGTCGTTGATCCGCACGATGACGGACCGGGCGTTGCTCAGGTTGACCACCCGGACCCGCGCTCCCATCGGCAGCGTGCGGTGCGCCGCCGTGAGGGCCTCCGGGTCGTACGGCGCGCCGCTCGCGGTCGCCGTGCCCGCTCCGTAGAACGACGCCTCGCAGCTACCGCGGTCCAGGACCCTGGGCCGCGGCGCGCGGCGGGTCCGCTTCCGAGCCGTGCGCTGCCGCGCGGGCCGGGCCCGGACCGGGCCGCGGCGCAGAGCCCGGCTCACCCGCCCGGGGGCCTGCGGCGGGGCCGCGGGGACGGCCGCCGCGCCGACGTCCGCCCGAGGCGCGGATCGGCCGGACCCGATCAGGGTCGCGACGGTCGCGGCGAGCGTCGCGGCGGCCAGCCCGGCGGCCGCGAGCAGGCCGGTACGGAGGTGTGCGGATCGGCGAGTCTGGCGATGTCGGCCGGAACCACCCACAGAACGTCCTTCGGTAGGGGACAGGGCATCGGGCGCCGACCGGAGTTCCGGCCGGCGCCCGGACGGCGCGGAACACCGAGGTCCCACGCGCAAGTCCCCGACGATAGGGGGCGACGGACCGTGACCACGCGTAACTCGCCGTTTTCGGTGGGTGTTCCGCCGCCCTAAGGCCTGTCCGGTGGATCTTGTGACGCTCTATGGCAGGCGGGCGGACCGGCCGGAGCCGCACGCATTCCTTGCCGTCACAGACCGACCGACACGTGATCCACCGGTCACGACCTAGTCGGTCGCGGCGCCCTCGGCGATCGCCGCGTGCACCTCGGCGTGGCGTTCGGCCAGCTCCTGTTCGTGCTTGGCCCGGTCCAGGTCCTCGGCGATCTGCTCGTCCTGCTTCATGAGCTGGACGAGGTCGCCCTTGGCGGCGTCGAGCACACCCATGTCGGCGTACGCCTTCTGCACCTTGTCGCCCCACAGGCCGATGTCGCGGACGCACGGGACGATCCGGCTGAACAGCAGCGACTGGTAGAGCTGGTACACCGAGCCGTTGTCGACGTAGTCCATGCACTCCTTCACCGGCATGCCCAGCGTCTCGAAGATCTCCTTGCCCTTGAAGCGGTCGCGCATCAGGTAGCAGCCCTCGACGACGAACTCCTCGCGCTCGGCCCGCTCCTTCTCGGTGAGCTCGGAGTAGTAGTCCTTCAGCGCGAGCCGGCCGAACGCGACGTGCCGCGCCTCGTCCTGCATGACGTACGCGAGGAGCTGCTTGACCAGCGGGTTGGTCGACATGTCGCGGTAGAGGCCGAAGGACGCCAGGGCCAGGCCCTCGATCAGCACCTGCATGCCGAGGTAGGGCAGGTCCCAGCGGCCGTCGGTGAGCGACTCCTCCAGGAGCTTGGCCAGGTCCTGGTTGATCGGGTAGTACATGCCGAGCTTCTCGTCGACGAACTTCTTGTACAGCTCGACGTGCCGGGCCTCGTCCATGACCTGCGTCGCGGCGTAGAACTTGGAGTCCAGCTCGGGCACGGACTCGACGATCCGCGCCGAGACCGTCAGCGCGCCCTGCTCACCGTGCAGGAACTGGCTGAACAGCCACGCGCCCTGGTGCCTGCCGAACTCGTCGCGGGCCTCCTGCGGCATGCGCTCCCAGATGTCGGAGCCGACGAGCGGGTTGAACTCGTCGGGGAACCCGGCGACGTTGTTGACGTCGACGGGGATGTCCCAGTCGATGCGCTTCTGGGCGTCCCACTGCTTGTCCTTGCCCTTCTGGTACAGGGCGAGCAGGCGGTCCCGGCCGTCGTCGTACTCCCAGGTGAACCGCGCCGCGCCTGCGGCGGGTACGTCCCAGGTGCCGTCGGGAACGGGGATCGTGTAGCGGTCGCGCATCGTCATCGGGGGAACCTCCCGAGGGACCCGAGGGGGATCGGCTTTACATTTGTTGGTAGCACGTAAAGCAGGCCCCGTGAAGGTCGTTCCCGATATTCACTCCGAATCGGAGGGACGAGCGGCGTAGTAGACGGCGGCCATGTCCTCGTTCCCGTGACCGAGCTCGACCGTCCGCCGCAGCTGATCGCGTACGGCCTCGGCCAGACGAGGCTCCGCGCCCGCGGCCCGCCCGGCCGACGCGACCAGACCGGCGTCCTTGGCGGCGCCGACCGCCTTGAAACTCGGCTGGAGCTCCCCGGACAGGATCGCCTTGCCCTTCAGCTGGGCGTACTGCGAGTCGAGCGAGCCGCCCGCGATCGTCTCGAGGAAGAGCCGCGGATCCAGGCCGAACGCCTCCGCCAGGGCGATCGCCTCGCCGGTGGCCGTGGTCAGCGCGAGCACCCAGCTGTTGAGCACCAGCTTCAGCCGGGAGGCCTCGGTGCCCTCGCCCACCCAGACCGTACGGGAGCCGATCGCGTCGAAGACCCGCTCCGCGCGCTCGTCCCGGGGACCGGCGGCCAAGACGATGAGCGCCGCGTCCTCGGCGGGCTTGCGGGTGCCGAGCACCGGGCAGTCGATGAACGTCACCTCGCGCCGGTGGGCCAGGGCCGCGAGACGGTCGGCGGCCTCGGCCCCGACCGTGCTCAGCTGCGCCCAGACCGCGTCCTCCTCCATCGCCGGAAGCACGCCGGCCATGACGTTCTCGACGGCCTCGCCGTCGTGCAGCATCGTGACGACGACGTCCGCGCCGTCGGCGGCCTCGGCGGGCTCGTCGCACACGCGGGCGCCGTCGGCGGCGAGCGGCTCCGCCTTGGCCCGGGTGCGGTTCCACACGCGTACGGCGTGTCCGGCGCCCAGCAGGTTGCGGGCGATCGGCTCGCCCATGATTCCGGTTCCGAGTACGGCGACGGTGAGATTGTCCATGGCGTCTCCTCTACCCGGGCCGTCGCGCGCGATCCGAGTCGGCCCGGCATTTCCGACCACTGCGTTACAAAGGGGGCTTCAGGGGGAGAGGCGCCGGGCGAGCTGCCCGGCGGTGCGGCGCATGATGGGCACGACGTCCTCGATCACCTCGTGGGTGAGGCGACCGTGCGGCCCGGACACCGAGATGGCGGTCAGGGTGGGCGTGTCCGTCACCGGTACGGCGACGCAGCGCACCCCGATCTCCTGCTCCTGCTCGTCGAGGGCGTAACCGCGCTGCCGGATGCGCGCCAGCTCCTCCAGCAGCGCCGCCGGATCGGTGATGGTGTGCGGCGTGTACGCGGGCATGCCGGTACGGGCGATGATCTCCCGGACCACCGGCTCGGGCAACTGCGCCAGCAGGGCCTTGCCCACCCCGGTGCAGTGCGGCAGGACCCGCCGGCCGACCTCGGTGAACATCCGCATCGAGTGCCGCGACGGCACCTGCGCGACGTACACCGCCTCATCGCCCTCCAGCAGCGCCATGTTGGCCGTCTCGCCGACCTCGTCGACCAGTTGCGCGAGCGCCGGGCGGGCCCACGAGCCGAGCAGGCGCTCCGAGGTCTCCCCGAGCCGGATCAACCGCGGACCGAGCGCATACCGCTTCGACGGCCCCTGCCGGACGTACCCGCGGTTCACCAGCGTCCGCATCAGCCGGTAGATGGTCGGCATCGGCAGCCCGGACACCTCGGCGAGCTCGGTGAGGGCCAGCTGACCGCCCGCGTCGGCCAGATGCTCGAGCAGCTCGAACGCGCGCTCCAGCGAGCGCACGCCCGACGTGGATCGCTCCACCGGCGGTTCCCCTTCGGGGAGCGCCGTCGGCGGGTGAGCGGACGGCACTACCGGCTCCTCGGTCGCCACGCGGACTCCTCTCGACACCTGACGGAAGTGTAGAAAGAACGTTTCGCTTCGCCGAAACGCTCACCGGCCGTGGTTACGCTCCGCGATCGTGCGGTAGTAGTGGGGAGATCGCCTCACGGGCTCCCGGCCCGTCCCCCCGGAGGCCGACAGGCGTTTGTGGGGGTACAGCTGTGAAGGCGGTGTCCAGGACGGTGCTGACCGCCGTCGGTACGGCCGCGCTGACCGTTCCGGTGGTCGCGTGGCAGGTCCCGCTCCCGGAGTCGGCCGTGCCCGCCTCCGCCCTGCTCGGACCCGCCGCGCTGAGTGCGTCGGCGGCGCCGGTGCGGGACGTACGGGTCGACGCCTCCGTCGCGGTCGCCGCGGTGACGCCCGGAATGGTGGAGTACACCGTGCTGGTCAGGCCGATCGGCGGTCCGGCGCTCGGAGTACGGCTGGTGCTGACGACCGAGGCGCCCGCGAGCTGGGAGCCGCCCGCGCCGTCCTGCGCGGCGAGCGGGTCGATGACCGTGCTCCGCTGCGACCTCGGCGACCTGACCACGGCGCGAACGCTCCGCGTGCGGGTACGGACGGGCGAGTCCTCTCGGGGGGAGCCGCCCGTCACCGCCGAGGTGAGCGCGAGCAACGCCTCGCAACGGTCGGTGACCTTGCTGCGGACCGTCCTGCCGTCCGGCCGTGCCCGGCCGGCCCCGACGGTCTCGTCCAGCACGGTCTCGTCCAGCGCCGCGCCGGCAGCGAGCCCGTACGCCCTCGGTGCCGGGTCGGCCTCCGCTGCCCCGCCGGCCGACGGGACCGCGATCGCGCCGTCTCCCGACGTGTCGCCACGGCAGGCCGCGTCCCCCGGCATGGCCGGCGTGATGTCACCGCCGGCACCGGCCAAGGCGGGCGCCGCCGCCGTGTCGCCAGGGCGGCAGGCCGGGTCACCCGGTATGGCGGGCGTGTCGTCACCGGCGGCGCCGACGAAGGCGGGCACCACCCCGTCCGTACGGACCCCGGCGACCGCCTCGCCGTCCGCGTCCCTGCGGACCGCGCCTTCCGGATCACCCTCCTCTGGCTCGGCATCCGGCCCAGGAACACCGTCGATCGCCGCGTCACCCGGAGCCTCGATGACCGCCGGGTCACCGGCCGGGCCGGGCACCGCCGGACCGTCCGGCGTTCCGGGCGCTTCCCGGCCGACCGGTGGCACAGGGACACGGAACGCCGCGCCCAAGACGGCGCCAGGGCGGACACCACGTCTCTCCGGCGCGGGGCGTCGACATGGAGCACGTCCCGGGCCCGGTACGCCGGCCGGAGCCCACGGTGCCGAAGGATCCGCCACCGGCCCGTCCCCGGCCCGGCCTCCGGCCCCAGGCCAGGCTCGAACTCCGGCTTCCGCCTTGGTCCCCGGTCAGGCTCGGACCCCGGCTTCCGTACCGGTCCCCGGTCGGCCTCAGGGCGAGCCGGCCACAGGCGGAGCGGCGCGGCCGTCCACCAAGGGCGGCTCGTCCGCCAAGCACGCGCAGCCGCCTACGGCGGACGGCCCTGCGGTTCCGCCGGCTCGACCGGCCGAACTCGGCGGACCGATCGGCGCGGCGGGCGCGGGGGCCGGAGTCGGGCCCCAGGACGGGCCGGCGGCTCCCGCCGCTCCGGTGGCGGGCGCCGGCGGGCGGCCGTCCGCCGGCCCCACGACGCCGGTGCTGCCGAGTGTCGCGCTGACCCCGACGGCGATGGCCCCCCGGTCCGAGGGGACGTCCGAGCTGACGGCCGTCACGCCGACCGGCTCGCTCCGGGAGGGGCGGCGGTCCTGGACGGCCGTACTCGGCGTCGCCGTGGTCACGGAGGCGCTCCTGCTGTGGCTCGCCGGTCTGGTGATCGTGCGGCGGGCTCAGATCACGCTGCCGCTCTGGAGAGGAAGCCGGGAACGGAGACCGGGAACGGGAGCCGGGCCGGACCCGGCGGGACCGGTCCGGCCGAAGACGTTGGGACCGACCCGCTGAAGCCTTCCTTCCGAAAACCTCATGATCGTATAGGCGTCGCGCGAAAAACGTTCCCTCTTACGGCGATCGTTATTAGTCTTGCTGATCGCCGAATTCGTTCACAGGGGAGCCGCAATGGCTGTGACGGGGATGACGTGTCCGAAGTGTTCCGGCGAGTGGGACGTTCGGGAACGCAATGGGGTGATGATCGAGGAATGCGTCGGCTGCCACGGCGTCTTCCTGGACCGCGGGGAGCTGGATCGACTGATCGACGCCGAGAGCGACTACCTGGCCAATCTCGACGCGGACACCGACTCCGCCGGGTCCTACCACGGTCGGCACCGGCGGGGGATCATGCACCAGATCTTCACGCCGGTGGAATAGCGCTGCTGATGCTCGGGTGGTTTTCGGCCTCCCATAGATCCCGATAAGGGCCGGGCCTTTTCGCGAGGTGGCGGTGGGTGCCGCGCTGAACGATCCGGCCCCGGTCGAGCACGACGATCTCATCGGCGGCCGCGAGGGGTGCCAGCCGGTGGGTGACGAGCACGACCGTGCGCCGGTCGGTGAGCAGGTCGGCGACGATCCGGTCCGCGGTCACGAGGTCGAGGCCCTCGGTGGGCTCGTCCAGGACGAGCACCGGCGGATCGGCCAGCAGCGCGCGGGCGAGCAGCAGCCGCTGCCGCTGCCCGCCGGAAAGCCGGGTGCCGCCGACCGGGGTGTCCCAGCCCTCGGGCAGCGCCGCGATCCAGTCGAGCAGCCCGGCCCGGCGCGCGGCGTCGGCCGCCTCGGCCTCGGTGGCACCGGGCCGGGCCAGCGTCACGTTGGCCCGGATCGAGGCGTTGAAGACGTGCGCGTCCTGCGTGAGGCCGCGGACGGTCGCCCGTACGGCGCGCGGGTCGTGGGAGCTCAGCGGCGCGTCGCCCAGCAGGACCGCGCCCTCGGGGCGCACCTCGCCGGTCATGACACCGAGCAGGGTGCTCTTGCCCGCGCCGCTCGCTCCGACCACGGCGATCTTCCGCCCGGCCGGGACGCGCAGGTCGACTCCGTCCAGCGCCGGCACGGACCCGTAGGCCACCCGGACCCCGCGCAGTTCGATGACCGGGGCCGGGACGAGAGCCGAGACCAGAGCGGGAGGCGAAACCGGGACCCGAGCGGGAGGCGAAACCGCGGCCGAGACCGGAGCGGGGGCCGAGACCGGGGCCGGGGCGAGAGCCGGGGCGGCAGCCGAAACCGGGGCGGTAGCCGAGACCGGGGCGGGCCCAGGGGAGGTAGCCGAGACCTGGATCGGAGCGGCAGCCGAAACCGGGGCCGGAGCGGGAGGCGAAACCGCGGCCGAGACCAGGGTCGGGGCGGCAGCCGAGACCGGGGCCGGAGCGGGAGGCGAAACCGCGGCCGAGACCAGGGTCGGGGCGGAAGCCGAGACCGGGGCCGGGCCGGGGGCGGAGGCCGCGAGTGGGGCCGGTGCGATCACCGGGCGTGGGTGCGATCGGTCACCGGCCCGCAGCAGGTCGAGCACGCGGCGGGCGGCGGGCCGGACCTCGGACAGCCGCCGGGCGGCGTCGGCGACGGGCAGTACCGCGTCGACCGCGGCCAAGGCGGTCAGCGTCAGCACGGTGACGAGAACACCGTCCGCGCCGTTCCGTCGCGCCGTCCAGAGCACGGCGAGCACGGTCGCGCCCTGAAGGGCCGCGCCGAGCGCCGCGACCACCGCTTCGACCGTCCCGGCCCGCCGCTCCAGCCGGGCCAGCCGGGCGGCGGCGGCCTCGGCACGGGCGACGAATCGCTCGGTCGCGCCGAACGCCGCGAGGTCCACCGCACCGCGATCCAGGTCGAGGCCGTGGACCGCGAGGTCGGCGCGGGCCTCGGCGGCCCGGCGGGCGTCGGACCGTGCGGTGCGGGCGGCGAGGGCGGGCAGCGCCGCACCGGCGAGCACGACACCGGCGGCCAGCACCGCGCCGGCCGCGGGCAGCAGTAGCGCCGTCATCGCGATCGCCGCCAGACCCGTGAGCCACGACACCGAGGCGGGCAGCACGCAGCGCAGCAGCAGATCCTGGACGGCCTCGACGTCGGCGACCATCCGCTGCACCGCGTCCGCGTCCCGTGGTGCCGGCCGTGGTGCCGCCCCGGCCGGGTCGGTGGAGCGGCGCAGCGCCTCGTAGACGCGGACGCGCAGCCCGGCGAGGACGCGGAGTGCGGCGTCGTGGCCGACGAGTCGTTCGGCGTACCGAAGGACGCCCCGGAACAGCGCGAACGCCCGTACACCCACGATCGCCAGGGCGAGCGCGGACAGTGCCGGGTGCTGTCCCGCCCGCGCGATGAGCCAGGCGGCGGTCGCGGTCAGCGCGACCGCGCACAACTCGGCGCTCGTCCCGGCGGCCACCGCCCCGGCCAGGCGGGGCACCTCCCGGCCCTCGATCAGCCCGCCCACCTCCCGTGCCTTGACCAGCGCGCTCCCCTCCCCGCTCGCGGTCGACCCGCGTCCATTCCGGTCCTTGCGCAACCCGCGCCGCTCCGGTGCTCTGGTCGGCTTGTTCCCCTCGCGGTCCCGGATCGGCCCGCGGCCCTTCCGGTCCTCGATGGGCTGGGGCATCTTCCACGCCTGTCCGTCCCGCCGTGCCCGCACGCCGATCACGCGTACACCTCCCGCCCGGTCAGGTGGAACACGCGGTCGGCGATGGACAACAGCGCCGGACGGTGCGCGACCAGCAGCGCGGTACGCCCGTCGAGCAGCCGGGCGGCCGCGTCCGCGACCGCCGCCTCGGCGGCCAGGTCGAGTCGCGCGGTCGGCTCGTCCAGCACCACGATCGGCGCGTCCATCAGGTAGGCGCGGGCGATCGCGATGCGCTGCCGCTGCCCGGTGGACAGGCCGAGACCGCGCTCGCCGAGCGGCGCGTCGTACCCGCCCGGCAGCTCGGCGATGAACTCGTGGGCGGCGGCGGCCTCCGCGGCGGCCCGTACGGCGTCGGCCCCAGCTTCGGGACGGCCGAGGCGGATGTTGTCGGCGACCGTGCCGGCGAACAGGTGTGGGCGCTGCGGCACGTACGCGACGCGGCTGCGCCACGCGGTCAGGTCGAGCTCGTCGAGGCCGACGCCGTCGACGCGGATCCGGCCTCCCTCGGGGTCGAGGAAGCCGAGCACCGTCCGCAACAGGGTCGTCTTGCCGGCGCCGCTCGGACCGGCGAGCGCGACCCGTTCGCCCGGCTCGACGGTCAGTGACAGGCGGTCGAGGACCGGTGCGTCGGCCCCGGGGTAGCGCACGACCAGGTCCTCGACCTCGATCCGCGCCGCCCGTCGCTCCGCCACCGTTCGGACCCGTTCCGTCGCCGTCCGGGCCGGTTCCGCCGCCGCCGACGGGGCCCACTCTGTCGCCGTGCGGGCCGGTTCCGTCGTCCACGGGGCCTGCTCCGTCGTGGACTTCCGTCCCGTCGCCGGGCCGGTCGGCTTCGCCGCCGATTCGGTCTGCTCCCTCGTTGGGAACGAGCGCGGACCGCCGCCTGGTTCGGCGAGGGTCTCCGTCACCTGGTCGAGGACGGCACGTCCCTCGGCGGCGGCGTGGAACCGGGTCCCGAGGAGCCGCAGTGGCAGGTACGCCTCCGGTGCCAGCAACAGGACCAGCAGCGCCGTCCGCAGGTCGATCGAGCCGTCCAGCAGCCGGAGCCCGGCGGGTACGGCCACGAGCGCGACCGACAGCGTGCCGACGACCTCCAGCACGAAGGAGGACAGGAAGGCGATGCGGAGGGTACGCACGGTCGCCCGCCGGTGGCCGTCGGCCATGGCGCGGACCACCTTCGTCTGCGCCTCGTCGCGGCCGTACGCCCGGAGCGTCGGCAGCCCGGCGACGACGTCGAGGAAGTGCCCGCCCAGCCGGTGCAACGAGCCCCACTGCCGCCGGGTCGCCTCCTTGGTCCGCCACCCCACGAGCGCGCCGAACACCGGGATGAGTGGCAGCGTCACCGCGATGACCAGCGCCGACGGCCAGTCGGCGACCGCAAGCCGTACGAGCACGACGACCGGGACGATCGCGGCGGCGTAGCGCTGGGGGAGGTAGCCGGCGTAGAAGGCGTCGAGTGCGTCGAGGCCGCGACCGAGCAGCGTGACGTCCACGGCCGGTCCCCGGCCGGTCCCGGCTCGCAGGAGCCGGTGGCGCAGCTCCTCCTTGCGCCGTGCCGCCACCCGCCGGAACACGCTGCCCTTACCGGCGATGAGGACGGCGCGGCCGGCCACGACCACGGCCAGGGGCAGCAACGTCGCGCTCCCGGCCAGCACCCGGGACAGCAGGTCGGCCTGGGCCGCCACGAGCACGCCCTGCGCGAGCGCGAAGAGGATGTAGGCCATCACAGGTACGACGGCCGTTCGACCCGGCCGCGGAAGATCCACCACACCCACGCCTGGGCCGCGACCAGGACCGGGACCAGCGGACCGGTGACCGCGAGCGTCAGCGTGGCGCCACCCGTCAAGGAGACGTCCGGCAGGTTCAGGCCGCCGAGAACCGGCACCGCCGTGATCGCCAGCGCGGAGGCGGCGAGCGCCCACCCGTCCCGCGCCCGGCCTCCCGTACCGCCGGGCCGTGCGAGCACGCCCCACACGGCGGCCAGCACCGCGGCGAGCGCGACCGCGAGGGGCGCCGTCCTCCCGAGCTCGCCGGCCCCGGCGCCGACGGCGCAGGGCACGCCCGCGAGGAGCGTGATCCGGACGACCCACCGCGCCATCGCGCGCGGTGCCTCGCCGCCGAGCCGTACGACGGCGAAGACGGCGCCGTGCAGCGCGAACAGGCCGCACGTCGTCACCGCGAACAGCGGTCCGCCGCCGCCCAGCAGCACGCCGATCGCCACACCCCAGGACGCGGCGACACCCCAACTGCCCGCGACGATCGCCGCGTCCCAGATCTTCCGCCAGACCGGTCCCTCGCGGCGTCCTCGCAGCCACAGCCCCATGTCCCGGAGCATCCAGGCGCAGACGAGGACGACCAGCGCGCCCCAGACCCGGCCGAACAGGTCGGCCTCCAGGACGGGGAACAGCGCGGTCAGCAGACCGGCGGAGGCGACCAGCCACACCTCGTTCCCGAGGAAGAACGGAGCGATCGCCGCGAGGGTCAGCCGCCGGTCGCGGCCGAGGAACGGCAGCAGCATGCCCACGCCGATGTCGGCGCCGGCCAGCACGAAGTACCCGACGACGAAGAAGCCGAGCAGGAAGAACGCGAAGGTGTCCACGATGCGCTCCGGATCAGAAGGAGGGGACGGGCTCGGACGGGGCGGCGATCTCGGACCGGCCGAGCGCGGCGGCATCCGGGCCGCGGCGCGCGTACCGCCGGAGCAGCGCGATGTTCACCACGACGAGGGCCGCGAACAGGACCGTCACTCCGGTGACCGCCGCGAGCATCGCTCCGTGGCCCATCGGGCGTACGGCGTCCTCGGTGCGCAGCACGCCGTAGATCAGCCAGGGCTGGCGCCCGGTCTCGCGGTAGATCCAGCCGGCGAGCACGGCCACGTACGGCAGGGGCAGCGTCACCGTCACGACGCGCAGAAAGATCCGCCCCCGCAGCAGCCAGCCGGTGAACGGCAGCTTCACCAGCGCCATGAGGGCGACGACGAACATCCACGCCCAGGCGGCCATCATCACGTCCGCGCTGAGCCCGCTCAGGGGCCGCACACCCCCGTCGTCGTGCACGTAGGGGAACTGGACGCCGCCGAACGCCGCCGTCGGCAGGACGGCGAGCAGGACCGAGACGAGGCCGATCCGCAGCGACCGGCGGTAGAACTCCGGTTCGCGGGAGCGCAGCAGGTGCCAGGAGCTCACCGCGGCCATGAAGAATCCGGCGGTCAGGAACGCGCCGGAGAGGACGTGCCCGAGCGGCAGTAGCGCCGCCGGATTGGTGAAGAGGGCGCCGGCGGAGTCGACGCGCAGCTCACCACCGGACCGCACGTATCCGACGGGATGGTTCAGGAAGCCGTTCGCGACGAGGATGAAGTACGCCGACGCGTACGCGGTCAGCGTGACGATCCAGATCAGCGCCAGGTGGGCGTGGCGGTTGAGCCGGTCCCACCCGAAGATCCACAACCCGAGGAACGTCGACTCGACGAAGAACGCGACCAGTGTCTCCATGGCGAGCGGCGCCCCGAAGACGTCCCGGGCGTGATCCGTCAGTCCCGGCCAGTTCAGCCCGAACTGGAACTCCATCAACAGTCCGGTGACGATCCCCACCGCGTAGTTGATGACGTACAGCTGACCCCAGAACCGCACCATCCGCAGGTGGACGGCACCGCCCCCGAACACCGCCCTCGTCTGGACGATCGCGACGAGCGTCGCGAGGCCGAGCGTCAGCGCGACGAAAAGGAAATGCGTGCCCGCCGTGAGGGCGAACAACGCTCGGGCGAGTGACAGGGTGCTCAACGATCCTCCAGGTCCGGTCGCGGTCTTCATGCGACGGGGCCCGTGGAAGCTCCCCGGGCCAGGCACCCTGCAAGCAAAGTCGATCAGGTGGCCGTCCGGCGTCCTGCTGCACGCGACATTCGCCGTACACCTCGCGATGCAAGCCTGGTCAACGCCCTACCGCCCGCGCGGTAGACCCTCCTCCGAAAGAAGGAGAGGTCAGCCGAGCGAGAAGGGAGCGTGGCGGTCCGCCCCCGGGCCGGGCGGGTCAGCCGAGCCAGCCGGGCCGCACCAGACCGGACTCGTAGGCCAGGACGACGAGTTGTGCCCGGTCGCGGGCGCGCAGCTTGGTCAGGACCCGGCTCACGTGGGTCTTCGCCGTCGCCGGGCTGACGACGAGCCGCTCGGCGATCTCGTCGTTGGACAGCCCGGCCGCGACGAGGCCGAGGACCTCGCGCTCGCGGTCGGTCAGGGCGTTCAGCTCGACGGACGGCGGCGGCTCCTTGATGCGCGCGGCGAACTCCGCGATCAGACGGCGGGTCACCGACGGAGCGAGCAGCGCGTCGCCGCGCGCCGCGACGCGTACGGCGTGGATCAGCTCGATCGGCTCGGTATCCTTCACCATGAAGCCGCTGGCCCCGGCCTTGAGCGCGCCGTAGACGTAGTCGTCCAGGTCGAACGTCGTCAGGATCACCACCTTGACGTCCCGGAGGCGTTCGTCGGCGACGATCCGCCGGGTGGCCTCCAGCCCGTCGAGGACGGGCATCCGGATGTCCATCAGGACGACGTCGGGCCGTTCGGCCGCCGCGAGCCGTACCGCCTCGGATCCGTCGCCGGCCTCGGCGATCACGCTGATGTCGTCCTCGTGGTCGAGGATCGAGCGGAACCCGGCCCGTACGAGCGTCTGGTCGTCGGCTAGGACGACCCTGATGGGGGAGCGCACGCGCCCCATCATCACACCGACGGGCCGGGCGCGGGTTCCCGCTCAATGACCCTGATCGTTTCCGCCGCTCTGCCAGGGGCGGTCGGACGGTCCGGGGCTTGCCGGGAATCCGCAGGTCCGCGCCGCGGGCGGTGACCCGGACCGGGTCGGCCGGCCCGCGCCGCGCGGACGGCCGCACCCTGATGGACCACGGCCGAGTCCCTAGGGGACACCGGGGTCTGTACGGCACCTGAGGACGAGCGAGGGTTGGGTCTCGCGGCTGACCCGTGCCTGGTCAAGCACGCCTTAGCGTGAAGTTGATCAAGATTGAGGAGACGAGATGCCCAGGTACGCCCGAATGGTCGGCGCGACGTTCGCCGCTGCGGCGGCACTGACGATGAGCACGTACGGATCCGTGAGCGCGGCGCAGACCACCGGCTCCACCACCGGGGCCGCGCGGGCACGCGCCGCCGTGTCGGCAGCGGCGCCGTACGCCGATGTGCGCGAGATCCTGCAGCGGCTGACCACCGCCGACGGGGCGCCGGGAGCGCTGGCCGTGGTGAGTGACGCGCACGGCCGTACGGTGATGACGAGCGGCGTCGCGGACACCGGTACCAACGCGCCGATCGCCGCCGGTAGCCGGTTCCGTATCGGCAGCATGACGAAGACGTTCGTCGCCACCGTGGTGCTGCAACTCGTCGGCGAGCACAGAGTGGAGCTCGACGCGCCGGTCGAGCGGTACCTGCCCGGCGTGATCAGAGGCAACGGCAACGACGGCCGTGACATCACGGTGCGGCAGCTCCTCCAGCACACGAGCGGCGTGCCGAACTACCTGGAGTACCTGACCCCGCAGCAGATCCTGGACGATCCCCTCGCCCATCACGACGTGCGGGAACTCGTGGACATCGCCCTCGCCCACCCGCCGCTGTTCTCGCCCGGGACCGGCTGGAAGTACTCCAACACCAACTACCTGCTGGCCGGAATGCTCATCGAGAAGGTCACCGGCCACCCCTACGGCCAGGAGATCGGCCGGCGCATCATCCACCGGCTCGGCCTGCGCGACACCTCCGTTCCCGGCGACGAGACGGGCATCCCCGGCACGCACCCGCGGGGATACGCCAAGCCGGGACCCTCCGGTCTCCTCGACGTGACCGAGTTCAACCCCTCGATCGCCGGCGCCTCCGGAGCGATGATCTCCAGCGGAGCCGACCTGGACCGGTTCCTCGGCGCACTGGTGAACGGGCGCCTGCTGCGCCCGGCGGAGCTGCGGGCCATGATGACCACCCGGCCGACCGGCGACTCGTCCGGGCGCGCGTACGGCCTGGGCCTGCAGAGCATGCCGCTGCCCTGCGGCGGCCTGTACTGGGGGCACGACGGTGACATCGTCGGGTTCAAGACGATGGGCGGTGTCACCCCCGACGGCCGAGCCGTGACCGTGATGGCGAATCTCGACCCGGGCGGCAGCAACGCCCAAAGCACCGACATGCACACCGCCGTCACCACGGCCCTGTGCGAACCCAGCCCAGTCGCACCTTCAGGGCACGGCGTGTCCTGAGGCGGGTCGACGGCGCGTGCATCCACCGGGGTCCCCGCACGGAGGGGGCCCGGTGCCTCGTGGGTCACGCCGCGGGCTTGAGGACGACCTTGGTCACGGAAAGGCCCCGGCGAATACCGGGCGGCTTCTGCCCGGTATTGGGTCTACCGTCGCATCATCACAGGTCAGAACCCACTGGGAGCGTGCCATGCACTTCGCTTCGATCCGCGTCATCACCGAGGACGTCGCCCGGCTCGTCGAGTTCTACGAGAAGGCCACGGGTCAGGCGGCCAAGCGGTCCACGGACGACTTCGCCGAGATCATCACCCCGGCCGGGACGCTCGCCATCGCGAGCACCCGCACGGTGCAGGGGCTCGGCGCGAACGCGCCCCGGCCGGCGGCCAACCAGAGCGTGATCATCGAGTTCCGTGTCGAGGACGTCGACGCGGAGTACGAGAACCTCCAGCGGTTCGAGGTCGACTTCGTCACCGAGCCCGTCACTCAGCCCTGGGGCAACCGGTCACTGCTGTTCCGCGACCCGGACGGCAACCTGGTCAACTTCTTCGCGCCCGCCACCCCGGAGGCCCTGAAGCGCTACGAGCGGTAGGGCGGCTGTCGGCGTAATTACTCGGTGAAGCCGCCGGAATCAGCTCCGTATCGGGAGGAACCGGCCCGGCGGCGCGCCCCTTTCCCGGGTGTTATGCCTCGTCACTCAGCGCTGATTATTCCTTTAGCCCGTTTTGCCACACTTGTACCAGGCGCTACAGTTCCGCGTCGTATCTCCGACGGTCGAGATGGGGACAGTCGTGCGCGGAAACCGCCGCAAGAGGCCGGGTCGTGGCGGTATGTCGGAATATGTGGGGTTCGAGGAATCGACACCGGTCGGCGGTGAGGCGCCTCGCGACCGTGACGCGTCCACCTCACCGCCTGCGGACGGGTACGGAGCGCCGAGCAGCGACCACGTGCCTGTGGGCGACCGGCGGAACGAGCCGTACGACCAGGCACCCACCGGCGGACCTCGCAGCGGGGGGCCTGCCGACTGGCTTCCGTACGCCCCGGCGACTTCCCCGTATCCCGCTGAGAATGACGACGGTGGGCCCGCTGCGACGCCTTCGGAGGTGACTCGCCCCGACCTGTTCGGGCGCGACGACGCCGCCGGCGGCGTCGAGCGCTCCGCCACGGGGCCCCGCGAGCGCCCGGCGGTCTCCGCCGGGTTGGGCGCGACCGGTGCCGGAATCCGCCCTCCGGATCCCTGGGACATCGGTCCCGGCCACGTGACACACGATCGCGCCGCGCGGCGCCGTAAGATCCGGGCGCTGACCGGTCTGCTCGCGGGGGTCACCGTCGTGGTGCTCCTGATCGCGGTGGCCGTGTACGCGCTGTCCGGCAAGCCGGAGTGCGGCGGCCGCCCGGTGGCGCTGAACGTCGTCGCGGCACCGGAGATCGCGCCGGCCATCGTCGAAATCACCCGGGCGTTCAACAAGCAACACCACTCCATCGACGGCAGGTGCGTCCAGGCCGGCGTGCAGGCGGCGGACCCGGCCGGAGTGGCCAGAATGCTCTCCGGCGCGGTGTCGGCACCGGGGACGGCCAGGCCGGATGTCTGGATCCCCGACTCCTCCCTCTGGCTCGCCATGGCCCACGTCTCCTCGGCTGCGGCCGAGGGCGGTCCGGCTCCGCTGTCCGTGGCCAGGACACCGGTCGTCGTCGCGACGACGCGCTCGCTCGCCACCGCGATGTCCGGGCAGAAGGTTCCGCTGAGCTGGGAGACGCTGCTCAGGTCGGTGGCGGCGCCCTCCTCCGGTGCCGGTGACAAGGCCGCCGTCTCGGCGAATTCCGTCCGGCTGCAGATCCTCGACCCGGCGAGTCAGGCGGCCGGCATCGGCACGATCGTCATGACCCGGGCCCTGCTCCAGCGCGACCCGAACGCCCTCCCGATCTTCAGCCGACTCGTTCAGGACGTGCGAAAGAACGTCTCGCCGACCACACAGGCCCTGCTCGCCGGCATGTCCCGGAAGCAGGACGGCAAGGCTCCCGTGCTGATCGCTCCCGAGCAGGCGGTGTGGAAGTACAACCACGCCACGACCGACCCGGCGGCCGTGCTCTATCCCCGTGAGGGCCAGCTCAGCCTCGACTACCCGTTCGCGGTGACCACCGGCGACCGTACCCGCGTCAGCGCCACGGCCCTGCTGGCGCAGGCGATGAACACCGGACAGGCGCGGGCCGCCGTCCAGGCACTCGGTTTCCGTACCCCGGACGGCCGTCCCGGCAAGGACTTCGCCGCCGGCGGGCTGAACACTCAGATCCCGCGGGCGCTGCCGACCCCGTCGGCCGACGACGTCACTCAGACGATGCAGGTATGGAGCAAACTGTCGTTGCGTGCCCGCGCGCTGTGCGTTCTCGACGTGTCGGGGTCGATGGCCGAGCCGGTCCGCGGCGGGATGAGCCGCTTGCAGGCGACCGTGAAGATAGGAACCGGCGCACTGGCCACCCTGCCCGACGACACCGATGTCGGCCTGTGGACGTTCTCCACTCGCCTGGTCGGCACCCGGGACTATCGCGTCGACGTGCCGATCGGGCCGCTCTCGACCCGGGCAGGATCGAGCACACGCCGTGCGGCGATCCTCGGCGTGCTCGGCCGGGTACGACCGAAGCCGGACGGCGACACCGGTCTGTACGACACCGTGCTCGCGGCGGTCCGCTCGCTGCGGAAAACCTACAAGCAGGGCTATTACAACAACGTCCTCCTGCTCACCGACGGCAAGAACGACGACCCTTCCGGCATCTCCCTCAGCGAACTGCGGCGCGCGCTCGGGAAGGAGAACGACCCCGACAGGCCGATCCCGGTCCTGGCCATCGGCTTCGGCCCGTCCGTCGACATGAAGACGATGCAGAGCATCGCCGAGGAGACCAACGGCGCCGCGTATCACGCGACGGACTCATCGGACGTGCAGCGGATTCTGCAGGAGATAATCGCCCAACGAATCTGCTCCACGCGAAAGTGCCGCTGAGCCTTCGCGGCGGCTCAGGGATGCCGGCGCAGCCGTTCGATCAGCGCGCCCCCGTAGGCGGCGGCGAAAGGCGCCAGCAGCCAGGCGACGGGAATGCCGGGCACCGACCAGGCGAGCGCGCCCATCACCACGAAGAACGCACCGACCGCCCAGGAGCTGTTCGCGCCACGCCGTACCTGTGCTCGATCCGCGTGCTCGGACAGCACCGGGGTACGGTGCGCGATCTCCTTCAGCGCCCCCTCGCAGATGAGCACCGCGGCCTCCGACAACGCGAACACGCAGATCGCCAGCGGGTTGTCGAAGGCCTCTCCGATCAGCGCCGTCGGGAACGGCAGGAAGGCGACGAGCAGCAGCAACGGCGCGTGCCAGGCCGTGAACGCGCGATTCAGGCGGACGACCTGGTCCATCAGCACGTGGTGTCTGCGCCAGACGGTCCACAGCAGGACGAAGGCCAGGACGAAGACGAAGAAGGACTCCCATTCATGCGTCAGGAACCGCCAGAGACTCGCGGTGTCCTTCAGCGCCTCGCCCTCGGGACGCTTGATCTCGATCACGAGGAGCGTCATCGCGATCGCGAAGATGGCGTCGGTGAACATCGCCAACCGCTCGGGCGTGTGCCCCGGCGCCAGCGTGCTCTCCGGTGCCGACGGGACCCGTTCGTCGACTTCCCCGATCGTCATCCAAGACCCCCTCGACACAGTGACTGACCATCACTTTCCGGGCGAATCCCGGACAAGCCAGGCTGATCTTAGGTCAGGCCTCACCGTACGAACCTGGGATCGCGGCGTGATCGCTGGCGATCGGTGTGCATAGGGAGCAGCAGGCGCCAGGGATCAAGAACGGGTGGCATGGCACCACACGTCAAGTCGGGCACGGCGTGGACGGGGAAGCCGCCATCGGGGCCGTTCGCGGGGGGTCAGGTTCCGTCGCGGAGATCTATGACGCGGAGCGGGACGAGACCTGCCTCTCCGTCGATTACGACTCAGCGCAACGCTTTCGCCAGTGCACGATTGATGCGAGCGTCGCGGTCCCGGTAAGAGGCGATCGCTTCGTAGCCGACTCCGGAGTAGAGGGCGAGCGCCTCGAGATTGCGGGCGCCGGTTTCGAGGATGGCGCGCGTCGCTCCGGCTTCCTTGGCCGCCTTCTCCAGCTCGGCGAGGATTCGCCGACCGAGGCCGTGCCCGCGGTGGGGCGGCCGGACGTACATCTTTTTGATCTCCGTGACACTGGGTTCGTGGGCCCGCATTCCACCGCAAGCCACAGGAGCTTCCTCGACATAGGCGACGAGGAAAAGACCCTCCGGCGGGGTGAAGGTTTCCGGGTCGGCTTCGGGAGGGTCGGCGAATCCGTACAGCTTGAGTTGCTCGGCGTACAGGGAGCGTACGAGCTGTTCGGCATCAGGGTGATCGTAGGGACGAGGCCGGATGAGAATCCCCTCGGGTCGGATTGCGCGAGTCATGTCTCCATGGTCACGCAGTGCGGAGCGCGGCATCCAATTCCGGAAGCAGGTCGGCGACGTAGGGATTACGGGCACGGCGTCCGAACGCCTGCCGGAGTCCGCGCAAGAGCACACGGCAGCGCCCGGATTGCACTTCCGGCAACCGTGACAGAGCTGCCCGCGTTGCCCTCGTGGCAGTCTCAAGGTCATGGTTCAGCAGATGCGCCTGCACGAGATAGCAGCCATGGAGCAGGGCCGAGCGCTGGTAGTCGCCCCGGGGCCCTGACGACGTGAGCGGCGTCAGCAACTCGATCGCCTCGATCAGGAGTCTCCTACGCTCGGAGGGACGACGGCCGGCCAGGTCCACGAGAGCCTGACCTGCCTCCGCGGAGAGCTGGTCCGCATTGAAGTAGTACAGAAAGCCCGGATCGTCGGTGGTCCGTGATTCCAGGAGCCGCCGGGCGGTCTCCGCGTTATCGCGGAAGCCGTGTACATCCCCGGCCGCGGCATAGGCAGTGGCGAGCCGCCCGGCGAGGCGTGCGCGTGTCGTCGGACGTGCGGCGCGCGTCGAGTCGACCGCAGCCTCGGCCAGACGTATCGCGTCCTCCGGCCGACCGGCATGAGCCGATTGATACGCGAGCATCCCGACCATGTTGGCCGCGCTCTCCTGAGCGAGTGCGCGAATCCTGGAGTCGGGTGAGTCGGACACCGTACGCGCGGCACGAGTGGCCAGCAGGAGATATCGCTGTCCGGTGCCGTGATCGCCGGCGTCACAGTGCATCCAGCCGGAGAGTTGGGCGAGATCACCTGCGGCGAGGAGCAGTCGATCATGCACGTCCGCGCGACATACGGCGTTGCGCAGGAGATCCAGCACCGCGTGGAGTTCGTTGTCCACATAGCGGAGGCTGAGTGCTCCGCCTCCGGCACGGTCGTCAAGGCGGCGGAGGTCGGCGATATGCCGAGTGATCAGCTCCACGAGCGGCGGCTCGACGTGGTCGGTACGCAGGCCGCCGATCGGTCGCGGGCGCCCTCGAAAGCCATCAAGCGCCGGGATTATGAGCCGACTTCCCGACGCTGCGACGTATCGGACGGTTCCGTGACCGATCAACTCGTCCATTTGCCGGATCACGTCATCGACCGACCAGGACATTCCTAGATTGTCATCAGTCGATCTCAGCGAAGAACTCACTACCCTGCGGCCAGGCCACAGCGCTTCCGGAGTGACCATCTCGCAAAGTCGAGCCGAGAGAACGTCGGCAGCGATCTGCGGGTACGGCTCATATGGGCAATAGTCGCGTTTCGTCCAGGAGTACGGCGTTGTGGGATGGATTCGTTCGCTAACGCGGCCCCGAGAGTCCAGCCAGGCGTTGATGGCGCGACCTAAGTCGCGAGGTTTCCAGTGCGCTCGCTGCAGGTAGGTGGCGAGAGGGCTGCCAGTCGATGCCATGCCTTACCTCCGGTCACTCATTCACCTAGAAATTTAGGTTGCGTCCTTCCTGTAGTGCAGCGGGTTCACGACATTCACCGGGTGTCGCCAGCCATCACGGCCTTCACGCGTTCGACGACTTCTGCACCTCGATGCGCCGATGTGACCTGAGGGGGCGGAACGCGCGAAGCGACGACCTAGCTACAGAGGGGAAGCGAAAAGCGTGCCTAATGGCGAAATACCGTCAAGTCCGGGCGGCAAGCCGATCACGTATCTCACGATGCTCGCCGAGAGACTGCGCGCGGAGGGTTGGTACGCCCGCGTCATGGGCTCCTGCAAGGCCCCGTCCGTACGGGTGGTCAACCCGACGACCCCGCCCTTGAACGATGACATCACCGTCGGGCCGGACGGAGCCGGGCTGTGGTGGTTCCGGTGGTCATTCGGTGTACGGATCGCTCACGTCGACAACCTCGACATCGCGGCCGCCCGCATCATCCAGGTCCTCAGTCCGACCCACTGACACCAGCCACGATCGATGGAGGTCGTACATGGTCACCGACGGCGAGACGCAGGTCCCTTACGAACAGCGGCAGTGGGTGTGCCGATTGGATCAGGACCCCGAAGCCGTGATCACCGCCCGGGCGCTGACGGGCACCGTCCTGGCCGGGTGGGACGCGGATCTCGTCGAAGACGCGATCCTGGTCACCAGCGAGTTGGTGACCAACGCCCTCGCCCACGGCTCGGCCCCCGTAACGCTGGCCATCACGGTACGGACGGAACCCGAGCCCACCGTCATCCTCGACGTCACGGACGCCTCGCCCGTACTCCCCGTACAGGATCTCCCTGGTGAGGTCGGACACTTCGGCCTGTGGATCGCCGAAGAACTCGCTCGCGTCACCATCCACCCCGGTCCGAACGGCAAGACGGTACGCGCCGAGTTCGTCCTCTTCGATTCACCGGTGGGCCGGCGATAGAGCCGACTCCGTACCGTGGATCCGCTGGCGATCGGTGTGCATCGGGAGCAGCAGGCGCCAGGGATCACGAACGGGATCGTCAGGCGGGGGTGAGGGGGAGGGTCGCGTGGATCAGGAAGCCGCCGCCGGGGCGGTTGGTCGTGGTCAGGGTGCCGCCGACGGCGGTGGCGCGTTCGCGCATGCCGCGGATGCCGTTGCCCTCGGTGGTGGCGGAGCCGCGCCCGTCGTCGGCGATCTCCACCGTCACCTGGTCCGGGTCGTACCGCACCAGGACGGTCGCGGTCGCCGGGCCGGCGTGGCGTACGGCGTTGGTGAGGGATTCCTGGACGATGCGGTAGGCGGCCAGGTCGACCGGTGACGGCAGGGGCGCGCGTTCGCCGGAGACGGTGAGGTCGACGGGCAGCCCGGCGGTCTTCGTCTGGTCGATCAGCTCGTCCAGGTGGTCGAGCGACGGCGCGGGGGCGAGCGGCTGGGCCTCGTCGACCTGGCGGAGCACGCCGAGCGTCGCCCGCAGCTCCCGTAGGGTCTCCTTGCTCGCGTCCTTGATGGCGCTCAGCGCGGCGTACGCCTGCTCGGGGTCGCGCCGGTGCAGGGCGGCTCCGGCCTGCACGTTGATCAGCGAGATCTTGTGGGCGAGAACGTCGTGCAGTTCGCGGGCGATGCGGAGCCGCTCCTCGGTGACGTGCCGGCGGGACTCCTCCTCGCGGGTGCGCTCGGCCTCGGCGACGCGTCGCCGGGCCTCGTCCAGGTACGCCCGGTGGTAGCGCGTCACCTCCCCGGCGATGACGACGACGAGCACCCAGGCCAGGACGCCGAGGAACCGCCCGCCGTGCGGCGGCCCGACGGCGAACTCCGCCCAGGCGAAGATCGCCAGCCCCGCCGCGGTCCCGACGTACGCGGCGACCCGCTGCCCCTGTGCCGCCGCCAGGTACGAGGTGACCGCGAACGTGAGCATCTCCGCGCCGTCGGGGAACGGGCCGATGTAGTAGTACGCGGTCGACACCCCCACGACGGTGACCGCGAGGACCGGCGCCCGGCGACGGATGGCCAGCGCGGCGACACCGACGGCCATCATGGCGTACGCCCGCGCGTGGACGGGGCGGAAGCCCCCGGCATGCCACACCGTGCTGAAGGCGACGAGCGCGCCCACGACCGCGGCGAGCAGGATGTCGGCGCGCGGCCCGCGCGGCAGCCGGGGCTTTCTCACGTCTTGCACCGTAATGCAGCTTGCCCGGTTGTCACCGAGGTGACAAGGACGGGGCGGCGAATGTGGTTCGGGAGGGAAGCAGCGGGTTCAGGCCCTGCGATAGCTTCACGCGGTCACGATGATCACGGGTGGTGTCGGCCTTGCGGCCGTGGCGAGGCAGGGAGTGCGGACATGGCACTGAGCGGTCGTCGTCTCGACCCCGGGTCCCTCGACGAGCCTCTCATCGTGTCGGTGGCCCGCCGGGCGGCCGAGATGCCGTCCGCGCCGGCCCTGACGTTCGTGGACTACGCCGCCGATCCGGCGGGCGAACGCCGCGACCTGACCTGGGGGCAACTGCACCGGCGGGCGCGGGCGATCGCCGCCCGGCTGCGCGAGGTCGCCGAACCCGGTGAGCGCGTCGCGCTGCTCATGCCGCAGAGCCTGGAGTACCTCACCACGATGGTCGGCGCGATGTACGCCCGGGTCATCGCCGTGCCGCTGTTCTCCCCGGACCTGCCGGGCCATGCCGAGCGGCTGATCCGCTCGTACGGCGACGCGGACCCGTCCGTGGTCGTGACCGTCGCCTCCGCGCTCCCGCAGGTCGAACGCTTCCTCGACGAGCAGAGCGCGCCCCGGCCCAAGGACATCGTCCTCACCGACACGGTCGACGTCTCGCTCGCCGCCTCCTGGCCGGGCGAGGAACTCGGCCTTGACGACGTCGCGTACCTGCAGTACACCTCCGGGTCGACCCGCGCGCCGGCCGGCGTGCAGATCACCCACCGGAACATCACCGCCAACGCGCTGCAGGTGTGGGCCGGCTACGACGCGCGGCCGCGGGAGACGGTCGGCGTGAGCTGGCTGCCGCTGTTCCACGACATGGGGCTGATCCTGGCGCTGGCCCTGCCGCTGGTGCACGGCAACCACCTCGTCCTGACCGACCCGGTGGCGTTCGTGATGGAGCCGCTGCGCTGGCTGGAGCTGCTGTCCGAGCACGACGACGTGATCACGGCGGGGCCGAACTTCGCGTACGAGTACTGCGCCTCCCGGGTCACCGAGGAGGAGAAGGCCCGGCTGCGGCTCGGCGGCGTACGGGTCGCGCTGAACGGCGCGGAGCCGATCCGGCCGGACACGGTGCGCGGCTTCGCCGCGGCGTTCGGGTCGGCGGGGCTGCGGTCCGAGGCGCAGTCCCCGGGGTACGGCCTGGCCGAGGCCACCGTGTACGTCTCCAGCAAGACGCGCGGCGAGCCGCGGTTCACCGCCTTCGACCGGGTGGCACTGGCCGAGGGCGAGGCACGGCCCGGCGGCGACACCGTCCTCGTGTCCTGCGGTACGCCGACCGGCCAGCACGTGGCCATCGTCGACCCGGAGTCGCGGGTCGAGCTGCCGGACGGGCGGGTCGGCGAGATCTGGGTCAACGGGCCGAACGTCTCACCCGGCTACTGGCGCAACCCGGACAAGACCGCCGAGGTGTTCGGTGCCGTCCTGGAGGATCCGGCCGACGGGCTGCCCGCCGAGGGCTGGCTGCGCACCGGCGACCTCGGCGTCGTCCACGACGGCGAGTTGTACGTCACCGGCCGGATCAAGGACCTCATCATCGTCGACGGCCGCAACCACTATCCACAGGATGTGGAAGTCAGCGCGCAGGAGGCGCACGAGGGGATCAGGCGCGACCACGTGGCGGCGTTCGCGCTCGCGGGCGAGGACGGCGAACGGGTCGTGGTCGTCGCCGAGCGCGGCCGGCGCGGCCAGGGCGTCCCCGTGGAGGACGTCGCCCGCGCCGTACGGAGCGCGGTGAGCGCCGCCCACGAGCTGCGGCTGCACGACTTCGTGCTCGTGGAGCCGGGCGGGGTCCCGCGTACGTCCAGCGGCAAGATCGCCCGCAGTGCCTGCCGGGAGCGGTATCTCGCCGGGACGCTGCCCGTGATCCGGTAGACGAAAGGCAGCGATGTTCGCCGGTCTGGGACGTCTCGTCCATCGACGACGGCTGAGCTGTCTCGCCCTGTGCCTGGCGTTCGCGGTGCTGTCCGGGATGTGGGGCTCGGGCGCGGTCGCGCGGCTGAAGAGCGGCGGCTTCGACGACCCGCACTCCTCGTCCTCGCTCGTCGCCAAGCTGTCCGCGCAGTACTTCAGCAACTCCACGCCCGACGTCTTCGTCATCTACCGCAGCGACCGGCTGACCATCGACGACCCCCGCTTCCGCGGCGCGGTCGTCACGACCCTCGCCCGCCTGCCGCAGAACCGGATCCGTAACGTCCTGACGTACTGGAGCCAGACGCCGCGCGTCGCCGAGCTGGCGTCCAAGGACCGGCACGCGACGTTCGCGGCCGTGCAGCTCGCGGGCGACGACTCGGCCAAGGCCGCGGCGTACGACGCCATCAAGGACATGTTCGCCGCGCCCGGCCTCAGCGTGCGGGTCGGCGGCGGCGTGCCGCTCGCCAAGGAGTTCAACACCCAGACGCAGGGCGACCTCGCCCGCGCGGAGACGATCTCCTTCCCGGTGCTGCTGGTCCTGATGCTGCTGGTGTTCGGCAGCCTCGGATCGTTCTGGCTACCGCTCGTCGTCGGCGCCTTCTCCATCGTCGGGGCGTTCACCGTGCTGCGGCTGCTGACGATGGTCACGGACGTCTCGTCCTTCAGCGCCGAGGTCATCACGATGATGGGCCTCGGCCTGGCGATCGACTACTCGCTGTTCATCGTCAACCGGTTCCGGGAGGAGCTGGCGCGCGGCGCCGACCGGCCGACCGCCCTGGCGAACACGATGGCGACCGCGGGCCGCACGATCGCGTTCTCCGGCATCACGGTGACGACCGCGCTCAGCGGGCTGCTGCTGTTCCCGCAGATGTTCCTGCGCTCGGTCGGCCTCGGCGGCATGGCGGTCGTCGCCGTCGCGATCGTCGGCGCGCTCATCCTGCTGCCCGCGCTGCTCGCCCTGCTCGGCCATCGCGTGGAGTTCGGCCGGATGCCCTGGCGCCGCCGCCGAATCCGGAAGGACCGGCGCGAGGGCGGCCCGTGGTACCGCCTGGCGACCGGCGTCATGCGCCACCCGATCCTGTACTTCGTCGCCGTCATGGCGGTCCTCGGCGTACTGACGACGCCGTTCCTGCACGTACGGTTCGGCACGACCGACGTGCGCGTGCTGCCGACGAGCAGCCCGAACCGCCAGCTGTACGAGGCGTTCCAGCGGGAGTTCCCCACCGGCTCGAAGGACCCGATCGACGTCGTCCTGTCCGGCGATCTCATCCCGAAGAACTTCGTGCCGTCGAAGAAGCGGCCGGTGCCGTCGTTCATCACCGACTACGAGGGCCGGCTGCGACGCCTGCCCGGCGTCACGAGCGTGGAGATCACCGGGTACGCCGACAAGTACGCCGCGGTGCGCATCTCGGTCCGCCATCAGTACGGCGCGATGACCGACCAGGCCCGTGACCTCGTCCGCCGCATCCGCGCGGTCCCGCCGCAGCGGGAGGCGCTGTACGCAGACGTCGGCGGCTCCACGGCCGCGCAGATGGACATGATGGACAGTCTGCGGCGCGGCCTGCCCACGGTCGGCGCGGTGATCGGGCTCGTCACGTTCCTGCTGCTGTTCATGGCGTTCGGGTCGATCGTGCTGCCGCTCAAGGCCGTCACCATGAACCTGCTGTCCCTCGGAGCGTCGTTCGGCGCGATCGTGTGGGGCTTCCAGGACGGCCACCTCGCGGGCCTGCTGCGCTTCACCCCGACCGGTACGACCGAGCCGACGACCATCATTCTCGTCCTGCTCACCGTCTTCGGCCTGTCGATGGACTACGAGGTCTTCCTGCTCAGCCGCGTCCGCGAGGAGTGGGACCGCACGCGGGACAACGCCAGGTCCGTCGCCGTCGGGCTGCAGCGCACCGGCGGCATCATCTCCAGCGCGGCCCTGCTGTTCCTCGTGGTGATCGCGGTGTTCTCCACCGCGGAGATCACCCTGGTCAAGCTCATCGGCGTCGGAATGTTCGTGGCGATCGTCGTGGACGCCTCCCTCGTCCGGATGCTGCTGGTCCCGGCGACGATGCGCTTCCTCGGCCCGGCGAACTGGTGGCTGCCCCGCCCGCTGCGCGCCCTCCACTCCCACCTCGACCTCGGCGAACACGACGAACCCCCGCAGCCTTCGGAGAGCGTCGCCTCGCCCGCGGAGAGCACCCCGGTGGATGAGGAGCCCGTACGCGTTCCAGAGAGCGTTCCGGCCCTGGAAGACGTGCTCGTCGAGACCGTGCCCGTGCCCAGGGCACGGCGGCAGGCGCAGCGGCTGGCCGAGCTCAGGGCGGAGCGGCGGGCGCTGCGGACCGTCCCGGACCGTACGGCCGCCGCCGAACTCGTCGACCACGGACACGGCCCCGGCCGTCGCGATGACGCGGGCCCGGCCACCGCCGTCACCGGAGAGCCCGAGGCCGTCGTCGAGCACGGCGCCACCGGCGAGCCCACGCTCGCCGACGAGATTCTGCGCCGGGTGGCGGCCGTCAACGGCCGCGCCCCGGTATCCCGTCAGACAAGCGAGGAGGCGGGCGACGGCCGCAGCGCCCCGCGTCCGCAGCGAGAGATCGTTCCCAACCCGGACGGACCCGGGTGGCACTGGAAAGCACCGGAGGAATGAGCATGCCAGGTACTCCGCTCCGCCGCGCCGTCGCGTCGACCATGGGCGCAGCCCTGGCCGTCGCCATGGCGGGCGCGTCGCCCGCCGCCGCGGCGAGCAAACCGAGCAACAAGGTCCCCAGTACCGCCAAGGCGAGCGACGGGGCGCGCGTCACCTCGCAGAAGTGGCTGACCGGCCACGAGGTCGACCTGACGGTCAAGTCCGTCGCGCTCGGCCAGTCGGTGAAGGTGCGGATCCTGGTGCCGAAGGGCTGGAAGACCTCGACGACCAAGCGGTACCCGGTGCTGTACGCCCTGCACGGCGGCCGCGACCACTACCAGTCGTGGACCCGCAGCACCGACATCGAGACCTATGCGTACAAGTACAACGTCATGGTCGTCATGCCGGAAGGCGGCGTGAACGGGTCATATACGAACTGGTACAACTACGGCAAGTACGGCAGTCCGCAGTGGGAGACCTTCCATAACTTCGAGGTCCGGGAGATCGTGGAGCGCGCCTACCACGCCGGGACCGCGCGGGCCGTCATGGGCAACTCCTCCGGCGGCGAGGGCGCGATCACGTACGCCGAGCGCTACCCCGGCCTCTACCGGTACGCCGCCTCGTTCAGTGGCGTGCTGTCACTGCGGTCGCCGGGTGTGCCGGCGCTGCTGATGTTCACGATCGTCGGTGCCGGCGACGGCACGGACCCGTTCCGCATCTGGGGCGTACCGGTCGCCGACGACGTCAACTGGCGCCAGCACGACCCGCTCTACCTGATCACGCGCCTCAAGGGCACCGGCGTCTACATCTCCTCGGGCACCACCGGCAAGCCCGGCCCCGGCGACAACCCCAAGACCGCGCCGTGGGACATCGGCCTGCTCAGCGAGCGGATGGTCGGCGCCACGAACGTGACCTTCCTCCAGAAGGCCCAGCAGCTCGGCGTCCCGATCACCTCGCACATCTACGGCGACGGCCGGCACTCCTGGCCCGCGTGGACGCGCGAGATGCACACCGCCTGGCCCAAGCTGATGGCGGCCATCGGCGCCAAGCGCGTCTGACCCCTCCCGGCCCGCCGAATGACCGCCGCCGGAACCCTCGGCGGTCATCCGGCCGGCCGGGCCGGGCGTGGCGCCCGGCGCTACGTGGTGGGCCGCGGGTAGCGGGTCCTCCCTGAGAAGAGAGCGCTGTCCGCGTTCGTGTCGCTGGCCCAGTGCGCGTTCTTCACGGCCCGGTTGTACGTGTGCACGGCCGGGTTGAACTGGGGCGCGTCAGTTAAGACGAACTGGGGAGTGGAGCAGCCCCAGTTGGCATAGCCCGGGATGTAGGCGCTGCCCGGGAACTGGCGGTAGCTGTTGTCGAGCTGCTTCTTGACGTGCACGTGGGCGATGACGACCACGGTCCAGTTCCTGAAGGTGACCCGGTAGGGGAGGACGAAGGTGTGATCCCAGTCCGGGTTGCCGGCATCGGCGTCGTGCATCGAGATGAAGAGCGGCCGCGCGTGGTTGTTCACCAACTCGGTGATGACGTCCGCCCCGGTGAAGGTCGGCGTCCCGCCGCCCTGACACTTGGCCGGATCCCACCCTGGGGGCAGTTGTTGCGTCATGTCGGGTCCTCCAGACATGCAGGGAAAGGCCTTCAACCTACGACCGGATGGTCGCGCTGTGGAATCGGACGGCCACAGTCGGTCCTGGCCGACCCCGGCCGCCGACCAGGGCTTGAGAAACACCGGCCGGGCGCTGCGAGGACGCAACCTGATGAGACCTCGTTCTAGCGATCTTCGGGCTCCCTCCGCCGACAGTGGAAGGAGCCCGAAGAGACAGTTCATGTCCGGCGTTAGATGCTGTCGACCGTTGTCGAGTACTTCTTTCCGGTCTTGAGGCCGACTTCCGCGTATACGGACACGCGCCCGCTCCTGGCCACGGTGACCGGGCCGGCGTAATACCGGTAGTTCCCGCCGTCGCGGTCAATGCCGGCGTTGCTCTCCAGGGCGACGTAGAGCCAATTCGTCTTGCCGGCGTACGCGCTCGCGGGACGGGTGACGGCGCACATCCGCGTGGGCGAGTGCGCGTAGGACTTCTGATACCAGTACGTGTAACCGACGGTGACCCTCGTGCCGCCGAGAAGGGGAACGTTGACGGCCGCCTTCGAACGGTACGTGTACCCCGAGCAGGGGGCGCTGGCCGCGTCGGCTCCTGACGCCATGGACATCAGGGCTCCGGTGGCGATTCCGACGGCGGCCAGCGCCGCAGCCGCCTTCGTACGGAAATTCACGTTCTCGGGTCTCCTGCCAGTTTCGGATGAGCGGGTCAGCTGTTCCTTCTCGACCGTGTCCTGCACGAGACGTTGCTCCCAGCCGCTGCGTGACATCAGTAATCAGTGACGCACGTCACATTGCCGCGATGTCACAGGAATCGGGTGACGGTCGTCTCGGGTTTGTCAGGGCGCCGCGCGAATGACCCGCGCGGCGCGCGACTCCATGCGTGAGGACGCATCGAGAGGAGTTGAGACGACATGGCCGACACCGAGAACTGGGTCCCGAAGAATTGGGTCCCGAAGAACTGGGTCCCGAAGAACTGGGTCCCGAAGAACTGGGTCCCGAAGAACTGGGTTCCGGGGAACCGGATCTCCCGCTGACCAGGCGAGCGCCTGAGAAGCTGATCTCAGCCGCTATGTCCTGAGATCCGATGCCGGCCCGGGGGCGGGCCCCGGTTCCCCCCTATGCACCGCCCCCGGACCGGCCGATGGGCCATACGCCGATGATCCGCTGTCTCTCGCGCGGACGACCTCGTTCACCGTCGCGACCTGTGCGGTGCACCGGCGTCAGGACACGAGAAAGCGAGCATCCTTCGCATGGTGGCGGATTCCTCTTCGCCCGCCGAATCGGACAAGGCGCTCACCGGCCCGCAGAGCGTCGAAAGTGCCAGGACCGGGTACGGCGCCGTATTCGCGGTCAAGGAATTCCGGACCGTCTTCGTGGCCCATGTCCTTTCGGTGCTGGGCGGCGTCCTCGCCGAGGTATCGCTGGCCGTCCTGGTCTTCCGGCAGACCCACTCGGCGCTGTTGACGGGCCTCGTCTTCGCCCTCGGCTTCCTGCCCTACGCGCTCAGCGGGATCACGCTGTCCGGCATCGCCGACCGTTATCCGCCCCGCCGTGTGCTGGTCGCCTGCGACCTGCTGTCGGCGGGTTGTGTGGCCCTGATGGCCGTCCCGGCGACCCCGTTCGCGGCCCTGTTCCTGCTCCGTCTCGCCGTCGCGATGATCTCGCCGCTGTTCACCGGCACCCGGGCGGCGAGCCTCGCGGACATCCTGCAGGGCGACCGGTACGTCCTGGGCCGCTCGCTGATCCGGATCGTCTCGCAGAGTTCCCAGGTCATCGGCTACGGGCTGGGCGGCCTGGCGCTGGCGTGGGTATCGCCCCGCACCGCGCTCCGCGTCACCATCCTCACGTTCCTCGCGTCCGCCCTGCTGCTACGTCTGGGCACCCGTGACCGGCCCGCCCGGACAACAGGAAGCGGCGCGATGGCGCGTGATTCCATCGCCTCGGCCGGCCGGTTGCTCGGCGACGCCCGCATCCGCGCGCTGCTGCTGATGTGGTGGGTTCCACCGATGTTCTTCGTGGTCGCCGAGGGGGTCGCCGCCCCCTTCGCCGACGCCTCTGGGGCGGGCTCCACCGGCTTCGGCCTGTTCCTGGCCGCGATGCCCGCCGGCACCGTGGTGAGCGAGGCGCTGGTCGGCACCCTGCTCAGCCCCGCCGCCCGCGAGCGCCTCACGCTACCGCTCGCGGCCGTATCGCTGCTGCCACTGGCCGCATTCGCGGTCCACCCGCCGCTGCCGCTCGCGATCGGATTAATGCTGCTCACCGGACTGTCCGCCGCGTACACGCTCGGCATGGACCGGTGGTTCGTCCACGCGGTACCCGAAGAGATGCGAGGCCGGGCCATGTCCCTGCTGGGCGCCGGCATCATGACCCTCCAGGGCCTCGGCATGGCCGTCGGCGGCGCCGTCGCCGCCGTGGTTCCCCCCTACCTGGTGATCTGCGCGGCCGGGCTGCTGGGCACGGTGAGCGTCCTGGGCGTGCTGCGTTCCGTACGCAGACATCAGGCCCCACCACGATCGGAACATCGCTCGCCGCCCCAAGGGGCGTGAGAGGAGCTCGGTCAACGGGCGCCGGACCCTCGGGCGATTCACCATTTATCCGGATGCGCTGGGCGCGTGATCCGTCGTTCACCGAGCCTTTGGCCCGGCACCGCAGCCGCGACCGCGGATGACCACGCCACGGAGCCCTCGGGAGGGTGAGGCTGACGCTGTGAAGAGCTTGGTCACGCTGAGTCAAGAGGGGGGACAAAGATGATCTTGAGGCTGTAGCGTCGGTCGTGCCGTTCGGCGTCTGCTGGGAACACGCTGCCCGGCTAGGCGGCAGCGTTCCCTGTGGAGACACCCCCATCGAGGATGAGGAAGGCACCGTTGAAACGACGTTCAAGGTCAGTGCTGGCCGTGGCGGCCGCCGTGGCCGCCTGCACCGTTTCGGCTCAGCCCGCCTTCGCGGATGGTTCCGACCCTGCCAGCGTGGTGCCGATCTCGGGTACCAGTGCGCTGCCGGCGGGTTGTGGGCTGCCCGAGGGCGACGGTTACGTGCTGAACCCGAACACCGAGGTTCAGCCCATGGTCGCGCGGGATCCGAAGCGGCCGCGGCACCTCGTCGCGGTGTACCAGCAGGACCGGTGGAACCGGTACGGCAGCAACGGAGCCGTCACCGCCGTGTCCGACGACTACGGCGCGACCTGGCATCGGTCGGCGACGCAGCCCGCGTTCTCCCGATGCAACGGCGGTACGGCGGCCAACGGCGGGGACTACGACGTCACGACGGACCACTGGGTCACGATCACGCCCTCCGGTACGGCGGTGGCCGCGTCGTTCTCGCTGTCACGTACCGGTCAGGTCACGGCGATGCTGGTGTCGCGCTCCGGTGACGGCGGCGAGCACTGGGACGCCCCGGTGACCCTGCAGCGGGACGACGACCCGCAGTACTTCAACGACCGCCCGGCGGTCACCGCCGATCCGTACCACCCGGGCGTGGTGTACGCGGTGTGGGACCGGTCCTACAGCGGGTCGAACGGCGACTGGGGACAGCCGGTCTACCTGGCGAAGTCGACCGACGACGGGAAGACCTGGTCCACGAAGAAGGTGTACGACTTCCCCACCAACAGCGGCGCACTCGGTACCGTGCTGACACCGATGGCCGACGGGACGCTGTTGATCGGCATGCACCAGGAGACCGACACCACCGCCGCCACCCAGGTCATCCGCTCGACCGACGGCGGCGACACGTGGTCGGCGCCGACGCTGGACGTCGCGGCCCCGTTCACCGTGGCTACCAAGATCCCGGACCCCGACAACTCGGGTGACCCGGTGCGCAACGCCACGGAGCCGCTGCTGGCGGTCCAGCCGAACAGCAAGGTGGTGAACGCGGTCTGGCAGAGCCAGGACGCCGACGGCACCTTCCACGTCGCGTACGCGCGGTCCACCGATGACGGGAAGACCTGGTCCAGCCCGGTTCGCGTGGACAAGACGCCCACCGGTTCGGCCGCGGTACCGGCGATCGCCGTGTCCCCCGGCGGCACCGTGGCGGTCACGTACTACGACTTCCGGAAGAACACGTCGGCGGCCACCCTGCCCACCGACTTCTGGGCCGTGACCTGCTCGTCGGACTGCACGAAGTCCGCATCGTGGCGCGAGCAGCACATCGAGGGCTCGTTCGACGCGCGGAAGGCGCCGTTGACGAGTTCCGGCCGGATGATCGGTGACTACACCGGCCTGGTCTCGACCGGCTCGGCCTTCGTGGCCGTGTACGGCGTGACCACCGGCGACACCGCCAACCCGGTGGACGTCCACAGCGCGACCTTCTACAACTGACCGACCGGGCGCGACCCGCCGGCGCTTCTCGCGTCGGCGGGTCGCGCCATACGGTGCGGCGGAGATTCCGCGTCGAGTGGTGTTCCTACCGGGGGCGAGTGCTAGGTCCGCCGGACAGCGGTGACGTCGAACTCCAGCGTCACCTTCTTGCCGACCAGGCCCGTGGCGGCGGTCCAGTTCACACCCCAGTCCGCCCTGTTGATCACGGTGCTGCCCTTGAAGCGAATGCGGACCTCGCCCTGCGGGTCGTGTTCGGTGCCGGTCTGCTCAAGGGCAACGGTGACCGGTTTGGTCACGCCGCGGATGGTCAGGTCACCGGTGAGCTCGAAAGCGGTCTCGCCGACCTGCCGTGCCCCGGTCGAGGTGAAAGTGATGGTCGGATGGTCGTTCAGGTTCAGGAATCTGCCGCGCAGCAGGTCGTCGCGCTTGGCGTTGTCTGTCTGGATGCTGCCGGCCTGGATCGTGAGCTCGACGCGCGACTTCGACGGATCGTCGCCGTCCAAGCGACCCCCGCCTTCGAATTCCTCGAACCGCCCGCGCACCTTGGGGCCGATCGTGTGCCGGGCGACGAAGCCGATCCGGGTGTGGGCGGTATCAAGGGCGTAGTCGCCGCTCAGCTCCCCGAGCGCAGCCGTGATTGCCATACTGGTCCGCTCCCATGAGAAGGAAGAGTGAGGAATCCAGCATTGAGGCAGGTCAACGGCGGATCAATGTAAGCTTCGTTGAGCGATCCATAAGTCTGGAGTTATCGATGGAGCTTCGGGACATCGAGATCTTCCTGACGTTGGCCGAGGAACTGCACTTCGGCCGCACCGCCGAACGACTCCACGTGTCCCAGGCCCGCGTCAGTCAGGCCATCGGCCAACAAGAGCGGCGTCTCGGCGTGGCCCTGTTCGATCGCACCAGCCGCCGCGTGAGCCTGACCCCGGTCGGCCGACGCCTCCGCGAGGATCTGCAACAAGCCCTCGACCTCCTCCGAGAGGGACTCGCCCGCGCCGAAGCAGCCGGCCTGAGCGGGGGCCGGACTCTGCGGCTGGGTGTCTTCGGACATGCCGGACACGAACTACGCCCACTCGTCGACATGTTCCGCACCCGTCACCCTGGCAGCGATGTCCAGTTCAACGAGATCACCGGCAGCGACGCGTTCGCCTCCCTGCGCGCCGGAGTGAACGACATCAATGTGCTGTGGCTGCCCGTCGTCGAAGCGGATCTCACCGTGGGCCCCACCGTGCTGACCGGAAGCCGCGTGCTGGCGGTGTCGGCCGACCATCCGCTCGCCGAGCGCGGCTCCGCCTCCCTGGAGGACCTCGCCGACAACCACGTCGCCGACCTCGGCCCCGACGCCCCCGAGTACTGGGTCGCCGCCATGGTCCCCATGCGTACGCCGAGCGGTCGCCGTATCCCGCGCGGGCCCGCCGCGCGGACCTTCCATGAGGTCCTTTCCCTGGTCGCCGCCGGGCAGTGCGTCCACCCGCTGGGCGAGATAGCCGCCCGCTACAACAACCCTCCCGACATCGTCTTCCTGCCCATGCGCGATGCCCCTGACCTTCAATGGGCCCTGACCTGGCGCTCCACCGCCGACAGCCCCGCCATCCGCGCGCTGGCCCAGATCGCCGTCGATCTCGGCCCCATCGCGCTGTGACGGCGACAGCGGGCGGCAGCCCGCGCTACCGCTGCGCTGCCACGCCGCCGATCACGACAGTGCTCCGAAGGTCGTCCTCCTCGACCGGACGCGGCCTCACCTGATCAGCCACGATCGCCGGACGGAGTGGTCCCGTCCCGCGATCCGTGTCGGCTGAAGTTACGCGTGGTGTGCGAGGAAGGGATAGGGGCCGCCGCTCGTCTCGGAGTCACCGGTGGCGCCGACCGCCCACAGCCCGCCCCCCGGAATGGCGGCGGCGCCATTGACGCCCCCGTCTCCGGCCTGCGGGATCGAGCCGCGCGACCAGCGCTTTCCGTCCCAGCGCAACGTGTACATGTGGTACGGGGAATCCGTGTCCCCGACCGCCCACACGCTCCGACCGTTCTTCACCACGTCGTTGATCTCTCCGGAACCGTCGGGCACAGGGGTGCTGGACCACTTGTGGCCGTTCCAGTGCAGCATGATCGGGAGACGGCTTCCGCCGCGGGAGCCGGCCTGCCCGGCGCCGACCACCCAGACGTCGTTGGCCGACAGCGCCCGGACCGCCGCCACGCGCCTGGTCCACCGGTCGCCGATCGCGGGTTCCTTCAGCCGTTTCCAGGTGCGGCCGTTCCAATGCAGGAGCACCAGGTGCTCGCGGCCCTGAGAGTTGCCGAAGTCGGTGCCGGCGGCCCAGACGTCGTGGGAATTCCGGACGGCCATGCCGGACAGCAGCCAGTTGTCGCCGAGCCGGGGCAGCGCCATGCGCCGCCACTGGCGGCCGTTCCACCGCTGGACGTACCCCTGTGCGACCTGGGTGCGGGAGTCGTAGGTGCCCCCGATGAGCCACGCGTCCTTCGGCCCGCCGGCGGCGACGAGGGTCCCGGACGACTGTTGCGCGCCGGGGATGGCCGGGTAGCTCATCGGGGTCCAGCGTCGCCCGTCCCAGTGCAGCATCGCGCAGTCCGCGCTGGCCCACACGTCGTTGCGGCCCGTGGCGGTGAGGAAGTTGATGCGGCCGACGGCGGGCATGGTCACCGAGGACCAGGAGCGCCCGTTCCAGCGCAGCATCAGGGTCGGGAACATCTCCTTCTCCATCTGGCAGATGTCCGGGGTCGCGTCCGCTCGCCCCACGGCCGTGCCGGCGAGGTCGCCCCGCGCGGCGGCCGAGGGATGGCCGACGATGCTGCTGACCTTGAACCCGCCCGCCCAGGCGTCCGTGCGTCCGGTGGTGACCACGCTCGTCAGGTTGGCCCGGCCCTTGACGGGGATCGCGGACCGGTGCCAGCCGGGACCGGGCTTGACGGGCTCCGCCGAGGCCGCGGGAGCGCCGATGGCGAGCGCGGTGGCCGAAATCGCCGCCGCGAGAGCGCCGAGCCGGGCCGCGCCGCGGCCTCGCCGAGGAATGAAGGTCATCAAGAGTCCTTTCGAAGAACTACGGTCGACTCCTGATCACCCGATGTCGCCACGGTGGTTCCCACCGCGGCCCGGCCTGGCCGCTGCCGCCGCACATGGGCCGGGCCCGAGGCGAGTGAATCCGATTGGGAACTCATCCGGGCCGTCCGGGTGAAAACCGGTCGCACATGGTCCGTTCCGCACGAGACCAGAAATCGGAGACCGGATGAGAACACAGCCGTATGTGGCTGCGACGGCGCGGGAGAGTATGGACGACGCCGCGTTGATACAGCAGTCCCTACGAGAGCCCGAGGCGTTCGCGCAGGTGTACGACCGCCATGCCGCGCACATTCACCGCTACGTGACCCGCCGGCTCGGAGCGGATGCCGCGGACGACGTGGTGGCCGACACCTTTCTGGACGCGTTCCGGCAGCGCCGCAGGTACCACTTCGACCGGACGGATGCCCGGCCGTGGCTGTACGGCATCGCCGCGAACATCATCGGCAAGCGCCGGCGTTCGGAGATACGGATGCTGCAGGCGCTCGCGAAGACGGGATCCGACCCGGTCGCGCAAAGCTACGGGGACGGCGTCGACGACCGGGTGGCGGCCTCCGCCGCCAGGCAGCCCATCGCTCGCGCGCTGGCCGCGTTGTCGCCGAAGTACCGCGAGGTGCTCCTGCTCATCGCCTGGGCCGACCTGTCCTATGAGGAGACCGCCGAGGCGCTGGGCATCTCGGTCGGCACCGTACGGTCACGGCTGCACCGGGCCCGAAAGAAGGTCCGCGAGGCGCTCGGCGGACACAATCCCACTTCCAGCATGGAGGAGCTCGACCGATGAACGACCTCGACCTGGTGCGTGAGATGCGTGCCGACGCTCCGGAGCCCTCGGCCGGCCAGCTGGCGGCCGGCCGTGACCGTCTGCGATCGGCGTTCGGTTCCCCCGCCGCCTCGGCGCGGTCCCGCCCCGCGCTGATCCGACGTCCGGCGATCATCGCTGGTGGCCTGGCACTCGCGGCGGCGGCCACAGCCGTCGTCGTCACGGTCGGCGGATCGGGGCGGCAGGAGGGCCATGTCGGTCCCCGGCCGTCCTCCATCCAACTGGCGGCGGCCACCGAGGTGCTGAACAAGGCCGCGCGGACCGTCGAGGCCCGGCCGGCGCCGAAGTTCGAACCGCACCAGTGGCTCTACTACCGCTTCACCGCGTACCAGCATGCCGCCGGCGGCGAGACCGACCAATCCTGGATCCGGATGGACGGGATGCAGGATGCCTCCATGGTGGGTGGAAAGCTCGTGGTCACGCGGCACTCGACGGCCGAGTCCGCGGAGGGCACACCGCTGGGCGCCTATCGGCTGCTGGCCTCGCTGCCCACCGACCCGCACGCTCTCCTCGCCACGCTGTACGCCAAGGTCGGATCCGAACCGCGTGGCGGCGGTCAGAGCAAGCAGGAGCTGGCGTTCGAGAACATTCAGCAGTTGCTGTGGAACTCGCCGGCGGGCGCTCCGCCGCGCGTCCAAGGAACGCTCTACCGGGCGCTGGCGCAACTGCCCGGCATCCAGGTCAAGCGCGACTTCCAGTACGCGCCCAGGCGTACGGCCATCGCCGTCTTCCACCTTCCCACCAGCGCGATCCTGCTCGACCCGACCAGCTACCAGATGATCGGCTGGGCGAGCGTCAGCGACGGCCACCGCCCGCCCGCTCCTAAACCGTCCAACGCCGCCGAAGCGCGCCAAATGGCCCACGACCCGAAGAAGTACCCCTGGAACTCCCCGGCCCTGCCCGCGGGTACCGTCATCAACTCCTTCTACCGCGATCATGTGGCCGTCGTCAGCGCCCCTGGCCGACGCTGACCAGCCCGGCCCTGTCCTCGGCGACGCCGACAGTCGTCCCCGAGGACAGGGCCGTAGTCGTCAGGTCCCGGAACCACAGGGGCAGCGAAGAGAACGGGCCGTGACGAACGCTCGGTCAACCGACGCCCGGCCCCCGTAAGGTCACCGCCTATCTGGACACGCTGGGCGCGTCATCCGTGGCTCGCCGAGCCTTCGGTCCGGCATGGCGGCCACCGCCGTCCGAGGCGACGGCCTCCTGGATCGCCGCCAGGACGGCGTCCCGGTGCGGGACCACGTAGAAGTGGTCACCGGGGAAGACCCGCAGCGTGAACTCACCGGTGGTCAGTTCGGCCCAGCGTTCGGCCTGCGCGATGGTGACGATCGGGTCGGCGTTCCCGGAGAACGCGGTGATCGGGAGGTCGAGGCGCGGGCCGGGCTCGTGCCGGTACGTCTCGATCAGCCGGAAGTCGCTCCGCACGTACGGGAGGACGAGCTCGCGCAGCTGCGGGTCGGCGAGGGCCCGCGCGTCCGTGCCGCCGAGCCGGACCAGCTCGGCGACGAAGGCGTCGTCGTCCTTGTCGTGGAGGACCTCATCGGCCGGGCCGCCCGGCCGGTCGTGGGAGGCGCGGGACGCGGAGACGAACAGGTGCGTCGGCGGGACCCCGCGCGCGGTCAGCAGGCGGGCGGTCTCGTGGGCGATGGTCGCCCCCATGCTGTGCCCGAACAGCGCGACCGGCCGGTCCAGCAGCGGGCCGAGCGCCTCGGTGACGGCACGGGCGATTCGCCCCGCGTCGTCGACGAGGGGCTCGAACAGCCGGTCCGCCCGGCCGGGGTACTCCGCGATGTGGACCTCGACCTCCGTGGCCGCCATGGCCAACGGGCGGTAGAACGCAGCCGAGCCGCCCGCGTGGGGAAAGCAGATCAGCCGCGTCGCCGCGGCCGGCCGGGCCTGGAAGCAGCGGAGCCAGCCCGGCACGTCAGCCCCTCTCGTCCTGTTCCATGGCCGCGATGAGGCTCTTCGGGCGCATGTCGGTCCAGTGCTCGTTGACGTAGTCGAGGCAGGCCTGCCGGGTGTCCTCGCCGTGCGCGACGGTCCATCCCGCGGGCACGTCCGCGAACGTCGGCCACAGGGAGTGCTGCCCCTCCTCGTTGACGAGGACGAGGTAACGACCGTCGGGGTCTTCGAACGGGTTGGTCATGTCTCCAGACTCTCCTTCAACTTCGCGGCGATTCGGGCCAGCGGGCCGGGATCGGCCATCTCGGTGTGCGCGCAGTCGACCGGGTGCCGCTCGACGCGGCCGGCGTGCGGTGCCCAGATGTCGGCGGGCGGCGCCTCGGTGTTGCGCGCGGCGGTGAACAGCAGCAGGTCCCCGTCGAACCGGCCGGGGACGAACCGCCGCCCGTTGCGCAGGGCGTTCAGGTAGGCGCGGTACAGGCCCTCCAGGCGGCGGCCGTCGATCCCGCCGAGCGCGCTGCCCTCCAGGAGGGCGGCGACGTCCTCCGCCGTCACGTCGTCGGCGACGTCGAACCCGAGGTCGCGGAGCAGGTCCGGCAGCGGCACGTCGGCGTCCGGGTCCCCGTCGAGGGGGTAGGAGTCCATCAGCGCGAGCAGCGCGACCTGTTCGCCGTCCGCCCGCAGCCGTACGGCCATGGCGTGCGCGATCAGGCCGCCGAGCGACCAGCCCAGCAGGTGGTACGGCCCGGTCGGCTGGACGGTGCGGAGGACGGCGACGTAGTCGGCGGCCATCTCCTCCATCGATCCGGGCAGTTCCTCGTCGCGGGCGATGCCGCGTGCCTGCAGGCCGTACATCGGGCGGTCCGGCAGGTGGCGCAGCAGACCCGCGTACGACCAGGCCACGCCGACCGCCGGGTGTACGCAGAACAGCGGCGGCCGGTCGCTCCCCGCGCGCAGCGGCAGCAGCACGTCGAGCGGCGCCGTCCCGCCGGCGACCGCGGCCGTCCCGTCGGCGGTCCGGGCGTCGGTCGTGTCGAGGCGGCGGGCGAGCGCCGCGACCGTCGGGGCCTCGAACAGCGTGCGGACCGGCAGGCCGGCGCCCAGCTCGGCGCGGACCCGGCCGGTCAGGCGGGTGGCGAGCAGGGAGTCCCCGCCGAGCTCGAAGAACCCGTCGTCGACCCCGACCCGGTCGAGGCCCAGTACCTCCGCGAACAGGCCGCACAGGATCTCCTCCAGCGGACCCAGCGGCGGCCGGGAGGACCCGGCGAGCCCCGGCGCGGGCAGCGCCGCGCGGTCGAGCTTGCCGCTCGGGCTGAGCGGGAGGGCGTCCAGGACGACGATGGCGGAGGGCACCAGGTGGCCGGGCAGGGTCCGCGCCGCCGCCTCCCGAAGCTCGGCCGGGTCGGCGTCGCCGGTGACGTACGCGACGAGGCGGCGGTCGCCCGGCCGGTCCTCGCGGACGACGACCGCGGCCTGCCGGACGCCCTCCCGCTCGGTGAGCACCGTCTCGATCTCGCCCGGCTCGATCCGGAAGCCGCGCACCTTGACCTGCGCGTCCGTACGGCCGAGGTACTCCAGGCGGCCGTCGGCCCGCCGCCGGACGAGGTCCCCGGTCCGGTACATGCGGCCCGGCCCGAACGGGTCGGCCACGAAGCGTTCGGCGGTCTGCGCGGGCCGGTTCAGGTAGCCGCGGGCCAGGCCGATCCCGGCGACGTACAGCTCGCCGGGCACGCCGGGCGGCACGGGCCGCAGCCTGGCGTCCAGGACGTACACCCGCGCGCCGGTGATCGGCAGCCCGATCGTCGAGGCGTCGTCGGTGAGCGGCGCGCTCATCGTCGCCGCCACGGTCGTCTCCGTCGGCCCGTACGCGTTGATCATCCGGCGGCCGGGCGCCCAGCGTTCGACGAGACCGGGCGGGCACGCCTCGCCGCCGACGACGAGGGTGCGCGGGTTCGCCAGGCCCTCCGGGGCAACGCCGGCGAGCACGGCCGGGGCGACGAAGCCGTGCGTCACCTGCCGCAGCGCGTCGCGGAGCGCCTCGCCGCCGTACACGTCCGGGGGCACGATCGTCACCGTCCCGCCCGAGGCGAGGCCCATGAGCAGCTCGAACACCGACGCGTCGAAGCTCGGCGAGGAGAAGTGCAGCGTCCGGTCGCCCGGCGCCAGGCCGAATCCCGCGATCTCGGTCGCGGCGAGGCCGGCCAGGCCCGCGTGCGTGACGACGACGCCCTTCGGCCGCCCGGTCGACCCGGAGGTGTAGATGACGTACGCCGCGTTCTCCGGCCGTACCGGTCTGGTGGGGACGTCGCGTCCGATCGTCGGCGGGGGCAGGCGCGGTCCGTCGTACGGGAGCGGCACGCCGGGGTGGGCGATCACGCAGGCGGGGCGGGCGTCGTCCAGCATGTACGCGACGCGGTCCGGCGGATAGCCGGGGTCGATCGGCAGGTACGCGCCGCCCGCCCGGCTGACGGCGAGGGCCGAGACGACGAACTCCGCCGATCGCGGCAGCGCGATCGCCACGACCGTCTCCGTGCCGACACCGAGCCCGGCCAGCTCGCCGGCGAGCGCCCCGGCCCGCGCCCACAACTCCGCGTACGTGAGCGTCTCGGAGCCCCCGACGGTCGTGACGGCGGGGGCGTCGGGGGTCTGCTCGACCCAGGTCCCGACCAGTTCCGGGAGCGTACGGGGCGGTGCGGCGGGCGGGCCGGCCGCCCAGTCGCCCAGGATCCGGGCGCGTTCGCCCGGAAGGAGGACGTCCAGGTCCGCGACGGGGGTGTCGGGCCGCGCGGCCATCGCGCGCAGCAGGCGTTCGACGCGGGCGAGCAGCAGCCCGGCCTCCGCGTCGTCGTACGCGTCGGGCCGGTGGTCGAGGCGCAGCCACAGCCGGTCGCCGCCGAGCGGCGCGCCGACCAGCGCGAGGGGGTAGTGCGTCGCGTCGAAGAGGTCCACGCGGGTCAGCCGTACGTCGCCGAGCGCGATATCCCCAGGCTGGGGATAGTTCTCGAACGCGGTCATCGTGTCGAACAGCGGCGTCCGGCTGACCTCGGTCAACCCGGCGTGCTGGTGGGGGAACAGCTCGGCCTGCTCCTCCTGCAGGCGGGTCAGCAGGGCCGCGACCGACCGCTCCTCGTCGATCCGGACGCGCACGGGGACGGTGTTGACGAACAGCCCGACCATCCGCTCGACGCCGGGGATCTCCGTTGGCCGGCCGGACACCGCCGCACCGAACACGACGTCGTCGCGGCCGGTCAGCCGGGACAGCAGCAGTCCCCACGCCCCCTGGACGAGCGTGTTCGCCGTGAGGCCGTGCCGCCGGACGGCGGACAGGTCCAGGCCGACCTCCGTGGTGACCCGTCGCGGCGGCAGCGGCGGCCCGGCCGCCGTCGCGGGGGCGACCAGCGTCGGCTCCTCCACCCCGTCGAGGGCCTTCCCCCACGCCTCGCGGGCCGCCGTACGGTCCCGGCCGGCCAGCCATTCGAGGTACCGCTTGTACGGCGTGACGGGAGCGGGCTCGCCGCCGAGGTACAGCGTGAAGAACTCCTCCGCCAGGACCGGCATCGACCAGCCGTCCAGGAGGATGTGGTGGCTCGTGACGATGAGCCGGTTTCGCTCCGGCCCCTCCGGCACGAGGGTGAACCGCAGCAGCGGCGGCCGGGCCAGGTCGAACGGCCGGGTTCGTTCGCGCTCGGCGACCGCGTCGGGGTCGCCGGTCGCCTCCTCCCAGGGCAGCGGCACCTCGCGGTGCACGAGCTGGACCGGCTCGCCGTTCTTGCGCTGCCGGAAGCCGCACCGCAGGTTCGCGTGCCGGGCGAGCAGCGCGGACGCGGCGCGCTTCAGCGCCGCGACGTCGAGGGGGCCCGCAAGGTCGAGCACGAGCTGCGTCGCGTACAGGTCCCGGTCGTCCAGCGCGGCGTGGAAGTACAGCCCCTGCTGGAGGGGGGACAGCGGCAGGACGTCCTCCAGCCGCCCGCGTCCGGTGGTCACAGCTCCTCCAGCTCGGCCTCGAACTCGTCGATCTCGTCCTGGCCGAGGTGGACCAGGGAGAGGTCCGACGGCGTGTGCCCGCCGTCCTCCGTGACGGCCAGCTCCCGCAGCGCCGCCGCCCACTCCTCGGCGAGCGCCCGCACGTCGTCCTCGTCGTAGAGGCCGGACGCGTACGACCAGGTCACCTTCAGGTGCGGGCCGTCCGGCAGGTCGGGGGTGACCGCGTTGACGTCGATGCCGTGTGGCAGCGGCGTGCCCGGACCGTGGCCCATGCCGAGCAGGTCGGACTCCGGCGCGGTGGACCAGTCGCCCTGTCCGGGGTTCACCCGGCCCTGGTAGTTGAAGCCGAGCTGCGGCGTCACGGTGAGCGTGCCGCGCGTCGCCGGGGTGAGGTGCCGCAGCAGCCCGTACCCGAGACCCTCGCCGGGGACGGCGCGGAGCTGTTCCTTGACGCGTTTCAGGGCGGGGCCCGGATCGTCGGTGCCGGGGGCCAGCCGCACCGGGTACAGGGCGGTGAACCACCCGACCGTGCGGGACAGGTCCGCGCCCAGGTCGGCGCGGCCGTGGCCCTCCAGGTCGACGAGCAGGCCGTCGCGCCCGTGCCGGCGGCGCACGGCCAGGGCCAGCGCGGTGAGCAGGACGTCGTTCACGGTGCCGTGGAAGGCCGCCGGAACGGTCGTCAGCAGCGGTTCGGTGACCTCGGGCGGCAGGCTCGTCCGCACGTGCCGTACGGTCTCGGCGGTGTCCCGCGTCGGGTCCAGGGCCCGGCGGGCCAGCGGTGGATCGTCCTCCAGCGCGGCCCAGTGCGGGAGTTCGTCCACAAGCTGTGGATCGTTCGCCGCCGCGACGAGCCGCCGCGCCCACCCGCGGAACGACGTCGGGACCGGGTCGAGCGGGTGGTCCTCCAGTGCCAGCACGAGGTCGGGGAGCAGGATCCGCCACGAGACGCCGTCGACGACGAGGTGGTGCAGCGTCAGCAACAATCGGCCCGGCGCGTCGCCCGCGTCGAACCAGACCACCCGCACCGTCGCGCCCGTCGCCGGGTCCAGGGCCCGCCGCGCCGCGTCCGCGTGCTCCGCGATGCCGTCCAGGCCCTCGACCCGGGTGACGTGCGGCCGCCCCGTACCGGGCGGCGTGATCTCGGCGTGTCGCCCGTCGAACCGCAGGCGCAGCGCGTCGTGGTGGTCCACGAGCGTCTCGACGGCCCGCGTCAGCCGGTCCAGGCCCAGGCCGGGCGGCACGGTGAGCAGCGCCGACTGGTGCAGTGAGCCGCCCAGCCCGGCGAACCAGCTCATGATCGGCGTGAGCGGCACCGGCCCGACGCCCGCCCCTTCCGGCTCCGGCGTCGCGCCGTCCTGGCCGGCGGGCCGCGCGACCGCCGCCAGCGCCCCGGGCGTCCGGTGCCGGAACACCTCCCGCGCCGTGACGACGAGGCCCTCGCGCCGGGTCCGCGCGACGAGCTGGATCGCGACGATGCTGTCCCCGCCCAGGTCGAAGAAGCCGTCGTCGGCGCCGACCGGCCCGTCCAGGCCGAGGACCTCGGCGAACAGCCGGCAGAGCAGTTCCTCCTCCCGCGTGCGCGGCGCGCGGCCCGACGCGCGGAACTCGGGCGCGGGCAGCGCCGCGCGGTCGAGCTTCCCGCTAGCGGTGAGCGGCAGTGCGGGCAGTGGGACGACGGCCGCCGGGACCATGTACTCCGGCAGCCGGTCGCGGACGAACGCCCGCAGCTCGGCCGGGTCGGCGTCGCCCACGACGTACGCGACGAGACGCCGCCCGCCGGGCGGTTCCTCCCGGACGAGCACGGCGGCCTGGGACACGGCCTCGTGCCCGGTCAGCACGGACTCCACCTCGCCCGGCTCCACCCGGAAGCCGCGGATCTTGATCTGGTGGTCCGTACGGCCGAGGTACTCCAGCCGCCCGTCGGCGCGGTGCCGGACGAGGTCGCCGGTGCGGTACATCCGCTCGCCCGGCGCGCCGTACGGGTCGGCGACGAAGCGGTCCGCCGTGAGGTCCGGCCGGCCGAGGTAGCCGCGGGCCAGGCTGAGACCGGCGGCGTACAGCTCTCCGGGCACGCCGGGCGGGACCGGCCGCAGGTACTCGTCGAGCACGTACACGCGGGTGTTCGCCACCGGGGCGCCCATCGGCGGGACGACCCGGCCGGACAGCGGCGCGCTGACGGTGGTGGCCACCGTCGTCTCCGTCGGGCCGTACGCGTTGATCATGCGGTGGTCGCGCGACCAGCGCTCCACGAGCTCGGGCGGGCAGGCCTCACCGGCGACGACCAGTGTCAGTCCCGGCGGCAGTCCGTCGAGGGTGGGCAGCGCGGCCGGCGGCAGCGTCGCGTGCGTGACACGCCGCTCGGCGGCCAGCTCGGCCAGCGGCGCGCCGGGGACGAGACGGTCGGCCGGCGCCAGCACGAGAGTCGCCCCGGACAGGAGCGCGGCGAGCTCCCAGAACGCCGCGTCGAAGCCCGGCGACGCGAACTGCAGCACCCGGCTCCCCGGGCCGATCCCCAGACGTTCGCGCTGCGTCGCCGCCAGGCTCGCGATCCCCCGGTGGGTGACGACGACCCCCTTCGGCCGTCCCGTCGACCCGGACGTGTAGATCACGTACGCCGCGCCGTCGACCCGACCGCTCCGGGAGGGCACGGCGTTCGGCGGGCCGTCGGGTGTCTCGACGCCCTCCTCGGTGACCACGCACACCGGGTCGGCGTCCGCCAGCAGGTACGCGACGCGGTCCGGCGGATAGGTGATGTCGATCGGCAGGTACGCCGCGCCGGTCATGGCGACGGCCAGCTCCGTCACGACGAGGCCGACGGACCGGGGCAGGGCGATCGCCACGATCCGCTCCGGCCCGGCGCCCAGCTCGGCGAGCCGGTCCGCGAGCTCCGCCGCACGCGCGGCCAGGTCGGCGTACGTCAGCTCCTCGTCCTCGAAGACGACCGCCGTCGCGTCCGGTGTCGCGGCCGCCTGCGCCCGGAACAGCTCGGCCAGCGTCGCGTCCGGCACCGGCCGGGCGGTGTCGCCCCACTCCACCAGCATCCGGCGGCGTTCGCCGTCGTCCAGCAGGTCGATCGCGCCGATGCGGGCATCGGGGTCGGCGGCGACGGCGATCAGGAGACGGCCCAGTCGCGCGGCGATGGCCTCGGCGGTCGCCGCGTCGAACAGGTCCGTCGCGTACTCCAGCACCCCCTCGAGGCTCTCCTCCAGGCTCAGCGTCAGGTCGAACTTGGCGACCCCGGCGTGCAGCGGTAGCGGCTCGGCGGTGCCGCCGCCGGAGAGCCGGAGTTCGGCCGAGGGGTTGTTCTGGAAGGCGAGCATGACCTGGAAGAGCGGGTGGCGGGCCAGGCTGCGGGGTGGGTTGAGGATTTCCACGAGGCGTTCGAAGGGCAGGTCCTGGTGTTGGTAGGCGGCCAGGTCGGTGTCGCGGACGCGGTCGACGAGTTCGCGGAACGTCGGATCGCCGTCGGTACGCGTGCGCAGGACGAGGGTGTTGACGAACATGCCCACCAGGTCGTCGAGGGCCTGGTCGGTGCGTCCGGCGATGGGCGTGCCGATGGGGATGTCGGTGCCGGCGCCGAGGCGGGTGAGCAGCGCGGCGAGGGCCGCCTGCACGACCATGAACACGCTGGCGTTCGTCCGCCGGGCCAGCGCCCTGACCCTCTCGGCGTCGAGCCGTACGGGCACCTGTCCGCCCTGGTGGGACGCCTGGGCGGGGCGGGGGCGGTCGGTGGGCAGGTCGAGCTGGTCGGGGAGGTCGGCGAGGGTGTCGCGCCAGTAGGCGACCTGCCGGGAGATCAGGCTGTCCGGGTCGTCTTCGGAGCCGAGCAGGTTCCGCTGCCAGAGGGCGTAGTCGGCGTACTGCACCGGCAGCGGTTCCCAGGCGGGCGGCCGGTCCTCGGTGCGAGCGGCGTAGGCGGTGATCAGGTCGCGGGCCAGGGGCGCGAAGGACCAGCCGTCGGCGGCGATGTGGTGCAGCACCAGCAACAGCACCTGCTCGCCGGGCCCGGTCACGTACAGGTGGGCGCGGATCGGGATCTTCACCGCGAGGTCGAAGCCGTACGCCGCGTCCCGGGCCAGAGCCGCCGCGACATCGTCGGTCTCCTCGACCCGGAGCTCGGGCCGCTCGTCCTCCAGGATCACCTGGTACGGGGCGCCGTCCGACTCCGGGAAGATCGTTCGTAGCGCCTCGTGCCGGGCGACCACGTCGGCCAGTGCCGCCCGCAGCGCGTCGACGTCCACCTCGCCGGTCAGCCGGAACGCCAGCGGCATCGCGTACGTGGCGCTGCGGCCCTCGAGCCGGGCCAGGTACCAGAGGCGTCGCTGCGCGTACGACAGCGGTGGGGCCGCCGCCGTGCGGGAAGATGGCGTGAGCGGCGGTCGGCCCGTGTCCGCTCCCTCGGCGACCTCGGCGAGGCCGGCGACCGTGGGCGTCTCGAACAGTGCCCGGACCGGGATCTCGACGCCGAGGACGGCGCGGACGCGGGCGACGACGCGGGTGGCCAGCAGTGAGTCCCCGCCCAGTTCGAAGAATCCGTCGTCGACTCCGACGACCGGCGTGCCCAGCACCTCCGCGAAGACCCCGCACAAGACCTCCTCGACCGGCGTCCGGGGGCCGCGCGACGACGCTCCGACCTCCGGCGCGGGCAGCGCCCGGCGGTCGACCTTGCCGTTGGGCGTCAGCGGCAGCGCCTCCAGGACCACGATCGAGGACGGCAGCATGTAGTCCGGCAGGCTCTGCCCCGCGAACTTCCGCAGCTCTGCCGGGTCCGCCGGCCCGACGACGTACGCGGTGACGCGCCGGTCGCCGGGCCGGTCCTCCCGCACGACGGCGACGGCCTGCGAGACGGACTCGTGCGCGGTCAGCACGGTCTCGATCTCGCCCAGCTCGATGCGAAACCCCCGGATCTTCACCTGGTGGTCGACCCGGCCGAGGTACTCGATCCGCCCATCGGCGCGATACCGCGCGAGGTCGCCGGTGCGGTACATGCGGCCGGGCCCGTACGGGTCGGCCGTGAACCGTTCGGCCGTCAGGTCCGGGCGGCCGAGGTACCCGCGCGCCAGCCCCGCCCCGGCGATGTACAGCTCGCCGGGGACGCCCGGCGGCACCGGCCGCAGCGCGGCGTCGAGGATGTAGACCCGTGTGTTCGCGAGGGGACGCCCGATCGGCGGCCGGGCCGCCGAAGCCTCGTCGAGCTCCACGCCGGTGGACCAGATCGTCGTCTCGGTCGGGCCGTACAGGTTGCGGACCGAGCAGCCGCGCTCGAGCAGGGCGCGGGCGAGCCCGGCGGGCAGCGCCTCCCCGCCCACGAGCACCCGGAGCCCGCCGAGGTCGGGAGGCTCGGGAAGCTTGGTGAGCTCCTGCCAGAGGGTCGGGGTGGCCTGCATGACGGTGGCGTCCGCGAGGAGCCGGCCGAGCCGCGCGGGGTCGGCGACCTCCTCCTCGCGCGCGAGCCGGACCCGGGCCCCGGCCAGCAGCGGCGAGTAGATCTCCGGCACCGAGATGTCGAAGCCGACCGTGGTCACCGCGACGAGCGTGTCGTCCGGCGTGAGCGGAACCTGCTCGGCCATCGAGAGCAGGAGGTTCGTGACGGTGCCGTGCGGCACGACGACGCCCTTCGGCCGTCCGGTCGACCCGGACGTGTAGATCACGTACGCCGGGTGGTCCGGCCGCGAGTCCCGCGCGGCGACGGGCCCGGCGGGCGCGTCCGGTCGCAGCGGCAGCCGGACCGAGCTCAGCCCGCGGGGGAGTACGTGCGCCGTCGCCTCGCAGGTCACCGCCGCGACCGGCCGGGCGTCCTCGATCATCATCGCGATGCGGTCGGCGGGGAAGCGCATGTCGATGGGCAGGTAGGCCGCGCCCGTCTTGTGCACGGCGAGCAGCGCGACGACGAGTTCGGCGGTACGCGGCAGGGCCAGGGCGACGAGCCGTTCGGGGCCCGCGCCGTGCTTCTCGACCAGGTGGCGGGCCAGCCGGTCCGCCTCCTCGTTCAGCCGCGCGTACGTGAACGTCACCGGGGCGGCCGGGTCGTCGAGCGTGCCCGCGACGAGCGCCGGGGCGTCCGGCGTCCGGGCCACCTGCGCCTCGAAGAGTTCGGGGGGCGTGACGTCGGGGACCGGACGGGCCGTGGTGTTCCACTCCTCCAGGACCCGATGCCGTTCCCTTTCGTCGAGGACGTCGAGGTCGCGCAGCGCGACGTCCGGATCCGCGACGGCCGCGCGGAGCAGCCGGACGAACCGCGTGACGATCGTCTCGGCGGTCGCCTCGTCGAACAGGTCGGTCGCGTACTCCAGCACCCCGCTCAGCCCGTCACCGTCCCCCAGCACGAAGTGCAGGTCGAACTTGGCGGTCGCGGTGTCCGCGTCCAGGGGTTCGGCGGTGAGGCCGGGGAGGTCGAGCCGCGCGCGCGGGTTGTTCTGGAAGGCGAGCATGACCTGGAAGAGCGGGTGGCGGGCCAGGCTGCGGGGTGGGTTGAGGATTTCCACGAGGCGTTCGAAGGGCAGGTCCTGGTGTTGGTAGGCGGCTAGGTCGGTGTCGCGGACGCGGTCGACGAGTTCGCGGAAGGTCGGGTTTCCGGTGGTGTCGGTGCGCAGGACGAGGGTGTTGACGAACATGCCGACGAGGTCGTCGAGGGCCTGGTCGGTGCGCCCGGCGATGGGCGTGCCGATGGGGATGTCGGTGCCGGCGCCGAGGCGGGTGAGCAGCGCGGCGAGAGCGGCCTGCACGACCATGAACACGCTGCTGTGCGCGCTCCGGGCCAACGCGGCGATCCCGGCGCGGAGCTCCGGATCGATGTCCACCGGAACCCTTTTGCCCTGGTAGGAGGCCTGGGCGGGGCGGGGACGGTCGGTGGGCAGGTCGAGTTGCTCAGGGAGGTCGGCGAGGGCGTCGCGCCAGTAGGTGATCTGTCGGGAGATGAGGCTGTCGGGGTCGTCTTCGGAGCCGAGCAGGTTCCGCTGCCAGAGGGCGTAGTCGGCGTACTGCACCGGCAGCGGTTCCCAGGCGGGCGGCCGGTCCTCGGTGCGAGCGGCGTAGGCGGTGATCAGGTCGCGGGCCAGGGGCGCGAAGGACCAGCCGTCGGCGGCGATGTGGTGCAGCACCAGCAACAGCACCTGCTCGCCGGGCCCGGTCACGTACAGGTGAGCGCGGATCGGGATCTCCACCGACAGATCGAAGCCTGCGGCCGCGTCCCGGACCGGCGCGGCCGACAGGCCATCGACCTCGGCGACCCGTAGCCCGGGCCGCACGTCATCAAGGATCACCTGGCAGGGTTCGCCGTCGACCTGCCGATAGACGGTCCGCAACACCTCGTGCCGGGCGACCACGTCGGTCAGTGCCGACCGTAGCGCGTCGACGTCCACCTCGCCGGTCAGCCGGAGCGCCAGCGGCATGGTGTACGTGGCGCTGCGGCCCTCCAGTTGGTCGAGGAACCACAGTCGCTGCTGCGCGTACGACAGCGGAAGCCGATCCGGCCGCGACGCCGGCCCGAGCTTCGGCTGGGAGCCGTGGCGGGCATCGTCGAGCCGCTCGGCCAGCGCGGCGACGGTCGGGGCGTCGAAGAGGGTCCGCACACCGACCTCGACGTCGAGCACGGCGCGGATCCGGCTGACCATGCGGATCGCCAGAAGCGAGTCGCCGCCGAGGGCGAAGAAGTCGTCCTCCGGGCCGACGCGGTCGACCCCCAGCAGTTCGGCGAACAGCCCGCACAGGATCTCCTCGGTCGCCGTCCGGGGTGTCCGCGAGGAGGCGGCGGAGAACTCGGGCTCGGGCAGCGCCCGGCGATCCAGCTTGCCGCTGGGGGTCAGCGGCAGCTCGTCGAGGACCACGATCGCGGCCGGGACCATGGCCTCGGGAAGGCTGCGAGCGGCATGCGCACGCAGGTCCGCTTTCAGCCGGGCGGGATCGGTCTCGGCCGCCCGCGCCACGACGTACCCGACCAGCCGGACCCCGTCCGTGCCGTACGGCCGGGCGGCGACGGCGCAGTGGGCGACGTCCTCGTGGCCGGCGAGGGTGTTCTCGATTTCGCCGAGTTCGATGCGGACGCCGCGGATCTTGACCTGGTGGTCGGTGCGGCCGAGGTATTCGAGGTGGCCGTGGTGGTTCCAGCGTGCGAGGTCTCCGGTGCGGTACATCCGCTGTCCGGTTCCGTACGGGTCGGCGATGAACCGTTCGGCGGTCAGGGCGGGCCGGTCGTGGTACCCGCGGGCGAGTTGGTCCCCGGCGAGGTACAGCTCGCCGGGCACGCCGGGCGGGACGGGCCGTAGGGCCGCGTCGAGGACGTAGGCGCGGGTGTTCCAGATGGGCCGCCCGATGGGAACGCTCGCGGAGCCCGGTTCGTAGCGCCATGAGGTGACATCGACGGATGCCTCGGTCGGCCCGTACAGATTGTGCAGCTCCGTGTCGGGGAACAGTTCGTGGAACCGTGCGGCCAGTTCCGGTGGCAGCGCTTCGCCGCTGCACAGCACCCGGTGCAGCCCCGTGCAGCCTGTCGCCTCCGGTTCGGTGAGGAACGCGGCCAGCATCGACGGGACGAAGTGCGCGGTCGTCACGTCCTGGCGCTTGATCAGCCGGGCGAGGTAGCGGGCGTCACGGTGGCCGTCGGGCCGGGCGATGACGAGCGCGGCACCGGTCTGCAGGGGCCAGAAGAACTCCCACACCGACACGTCGAACGTCGCCGGGGTCTTCTGCACCACCCGGTCACCGGGCCCCAGCCCGTACTCGCTCTGCATCCACAGCAGCCGGTTGACGATCCCGGCGTGCGGGACGACGACGCCCTTGGGGCGTCCGGTGGAACCCGACGTGTAGATCACGTACGCGGTGTCGTCCGGGGTCGTCGTACGGACCGGGGCGGTGTCGGCGAACCCGGCCAGTTCCTCGTCCACCTCCGGATCGTCGATGATCAGCGATGGCGTCTCGCCCGGCAGCCGGTCCGCGACCCCGGCCGTGGTGACGACGACGGTCGGCCGGGTGTCGGCGAGGACGTACGCGACCCGGTCGGCCGGGTGATCCGGGTCGACCGGAAGGTACGCCGCGCCCGCCTTGACGACGGC
>NZ_JBFAUM010000020.1:0-151650 GCF_040679195.1 Actinoallomurus sp. NPDC052308
GATCGTCGGTGTCCTGATCGTGGGCGTCCTGAACAACGGCCTCAACCTGCTGGGCGTGTCAACGTTCTACCAGTACATCGTCCAAGGCGGCGTGCCGCGGGGGAGGGGAGCGGCCCTCAGGCCGCCGAGCCGCCGCGCGCCGGGATCCGCCGCCCCGACACAAGCTCAGGAGTGATCGCGATGTAGTCGCCGCGTTCGCCGGGCACCCACACCGGCAACGGCAGGCCGCGCAACCGCTGCAGCTCACCGGCCTCGGACACGACACGGGCCTGCCCGGTCACCACCACCGACCAGCCGGTCCCGGTCCGCGGATCGAACTCATCGGCCTCGAACGCGACGACCGCGCCACGGGCCGCCGCCGCCAGCTTCGACCCCGCCGTGGTGCGGATGACGATGTCCCCGCCGCTCAGCACGAAGTTCACCGGCTGCACCGCCGGCAACGCCCGGTCGGTGAACACGATCCGGCCGATCGGGGCCGCGCCGAGCAGCGCGAGGCACTCCTGCCGGCCCAGGACCTCCAGGCCGCCGGCGTCCAGCACGCCGTCACTCGGCACGGGACTCGCGGCCCTCGGCCGCCTTCAGCTGCGCCACGAACGCGGCCGCCTGCGTACGCCGGCGCATGTCCAGCTTGGCGAACAGGTTCGACACGTAGTTCTTCACCGTCTTCTCCGCCAGGAACAGGCGCTCGCCGATCTGCCGGTTCGTCAGGCCCTCACCGATCAGCTCGAGGATCTGACGTTCCTGCGTCGACAGGGCCGCCAGCGGATCCTTGCGGGTCTGCCGCTCCCGCAGCCGCGCCAGCATCTGCGCGGTACTGCGCGGATCCAGCAGCGACTGCCCGGACGCCACCGTACGGACCGCGCTGACCAGGTCCGATCCGTGGATCTGCTTGAGCACGTATCCGGCGGCCCCGGCCATCACCGCGTCGAACAACGCCTCCTCGTCGGAGAAGGACGTCAGCATCAGGCACGCCACCTCCGGCATCCGCGACCGGACCTCCCGACACACGCTGACACCGTCACCGTCGGGCAGCCGCACGTCCAGCACGGCCACGTCCGGGCGGGCCGCCGGGATACGGGCCAGCGCCTGCTCCGCGCTGCCGGCCTCACCGACGATCTCGATGTCGGACTCGGAGGACAGCAGGGCCGCCACCCCGCGCCGGACGACTTCATGGTCGTCCAGCAAGAACACCCGGACGGTCATATCCGCCTCGCTTCCTGATCCGATGCGACGCACCACCGTAGACCTGGACTCGATCCGGGCGACAGGGCGGCACGCCCCGCAAATCAGGGACCAACGACCCTGTCGAGCGACCGGCTCCGCCGTCCTGGAGACGGCATTCCCCGATATCCCCGACATTCCCGCCCTGGCGCCGGTCGCCTGCGAGGCACCACCACCGGACGCACCGGAGAAGGGGCCGTCGGCCGCCGTTCCGGGCCGTTGGTCCCTGCCCGGCCCCGCCCCGCCGTTGATGAGCTGGAGACGACCAAGAGGAGGTCCACATGCACGACCAGCCCGGGACCGGTCCCGTCACCGTCGGCGTCGACGGCTCCGACGAGAGCCTCACCGCCGTCGAATGGGCCGCGGACGAGGCACGCCTGCGCCACGCACCGCTGCGCATCGTCCACGTCTTCACCCTGCCGATGCTGTACGCACCCCTGGGCCCGCCCCTGCTCGGCTCGGAGCTGGACTCTCTGCGTGAGACGTCCGACCAGATCGCCCGCACCGCCGAGCGCCGCGCGCAGGCCCGCGCGCCGGAGCTGCCCGTCGAGACCACCGTCCTCGACGGCGCACCCATCCCCGTCCTGCTCCAGCAGGCCGCCCACGCCTCACTGATGGTGGTCGCCTCCCGAGGGATCGGCGCCGTCGGCAGACTGCTCGTCGGCTCCACCGGCGTCGAACTCGCTGCCCGCGCCCCCTGCCCCGTGGTCGTCGTACGCGGCCGCCCGCACAAGGCGCAGCGGATCGTCGTCGGCGTCGACGGCTCCGACCCCTCCCTGGCCGCCCTCGCCTACGCGTTCGACGAGGCGGCCCTCCGCGGCGCCGAACTGACCGCCGTCCACGCCGTCGAGGACGCGACCGTCACCGCCGACCCCGCTCTGATCGAGGCGATCGAACGGCACGGCCGGCGCCTCCCGGACGTGCCCGTCGACCTCGTCACCGTGCCCGCCCATCCCGCCGAGGCCCTGATCAACGCCTCCGCGGCCGCGGACCTGCTCATCGTCGGCTCCCGCGGCAGAGGCGGCTTCCGCGGCCTGCTGCTCGGCTCGGTCAGCCAGGCCGTCCTGCACCACGCCGACTGCCCCGTCGCCGTACGCCGCTGACCGCCCCCTCCGAAAGGAGCCGGGGACGCCCGGGGCGGCGGATCGGCTTACGGGCAACGGCGCGCTTCGGTACGGTGATCGTCCGCGACGCGCACCGACACGGGCCGAAGGAGTACGTCATTACCTCGCCACGCAGCCTGGTGGTCTCGGCGTTCACGGCTTTCGCCGCCTTCGGCGCGTTCTGGGGAGTGTGGGGCGCCTCGGTGCCCCGGGTCCAGGACCAGGCCGACGTCACCGACGGCGAACTCGGCTTCGCCCTGCTGTTCGTCGGCGCCGGCGCACTGCCGGCGATGATTCTGGTCGGCCGGGTGCTCGACCGGTGGGGGCTGAGGGTCTCGGCCGCCGTCATCGCCCTGCTCGGCCTCGTCGGCGCCGGCCTGGCCCTGACCGCGGTGGACCTGCCGGCCCTGTGCGTCGGCCTCGCCGTCGCCGGTGCCTCCAGCGGCGCCGCGGACGTGGCCATGAACGCGGTCGCCGGGCGGGCCGAGAAGCTCGCCGGACGGCCCGTCATCACCCGCGCCCACGGCACCTTCTCCGCCCTGGTCGTCCTCACCAGCCTGGGCACCGGCGCCGCCTCCGCCGCATCCTTGCCGCTGGCCGTCCCCTTCGCCGTGGTGGCCGCCCTGTCCGTCGCCGCCGGCGCGGCCCTGTTCACGACCCTTCCGCCGGGCGCCGCCGGCCAGGACGAGGGGGAGGCCGCCCCGGCGCGGCTCGCCCCGGTCACCCGGTCCCGGCTCCTGCCCCTCCTGCTCGTCGGGGTGCTGGGCACGCTCGCCTTCGCCAGCGAGAACGCCCACCAGAGCTGGAGCGCGGTCTTCGCCCAGGACGAGCTGCACGCCGGGGCGTGGCTCACCACCGTCGCCCCCGCCGTGTTCGCCGGGACCGTCGCGATCACACGGTTCTGCCTCGGCGGGCTCAACGACGCCCACGCCCGGCCGGTCCTGCTCGGCGGCGCCGCCACCGCCGCGCTGGGAGCGCTGGTCATCTCCGTCTCCCCGAACCTGCTCCTGGCCGCCGTGGGACTCATCCTGGGCGGCGCGGGAACCGCCGTGCTGTTCCCCACCCTCCTGGGCGTCGTGTCACGCAACGTCGAGGAGGCCTACCGGGGCCGCGCGACCTCGATCGTCGGCACCGTGTCCTACATGGGCTTCCTCCTCGGCCCGGTCTACGTCGGCGTGTGGGCCGACGCCACCGGCCTGCGCGGCGCGATGGTCGCGGTCGCGGCCCTGGCCGCCGCCCTGGTCGCGCTGACCCCGCCGCTGCTGCGCCTGAGCGGGTTCACCGCCCCGTCGGCGCGCCCGGCGCCCGAGCGCGCCGACGCCTGATCCCGGCGTCACCACCGGGGGCAAGTCCGCGAGGCGCTGGGATTCCGGGAGTCGACAGTGAGCACGGACTGGGCACGGCTGCGTTGGGGCCGGCGAGTGAGGCTGCGCTGCCACGACGTGGAGCCTTCGTCGATTACCGCCGGTCTCCGGGGTGTACATCGACGAGCCGGAGCATCGCGGGGAGCAGGTCGCTCGTCAACGGGTCGGCGGCTTCCTCGTCGATCGCTCCCTCCAGTGCGAGGGTGGTGTAGCCGTGCACGAGCGACCAACACTGCGTAGCTCTGCACCAGCGCGGCGCCCTCGGCCGTCTGTGCGGCATCCGTGCCGCGCAGGACGTGATCCAGGGCGTGCAGGGCGCGGTGCTTCTGCTCGGCCAGTTCTGGTTGACCGTCCACGCGTAGGCCGTTGGAGCCACTACCGCAACGACACCTCGGTGTGGGACAAGCGCTGACCGTCCGCCGCCCGGCGGGTCGCGATCTCGCGGATGCAGTACATCGCGACGGCCAGGACGGCAGCGGGGGCCGTGCCCGGTTGCGGGTCGACGAAGGCGATGTAGTGGGTGACGGAGACAGAGATGTCCAACTGAGCGGCTCCGGTGTCGACCAGCGCGATGGCGTTGAAGGCCACGAGTGCATAGCCCACTCTGCGGGTCCAGAGTCCAGTCCGCGGTGTGAGGGCGGCGGCAAGGGCGAGCAGGCTCGCCAGAGCGACGGTGGAGATGCCCAGCTTCCACCAGTACAGCCCATAGCCCCCGTAGTCCTTGGCCGTCCTGGCGATCACCATGCCGTAGATGCCGAACACGAGCAGCGGCAGGACGAACCGGGTCACTTTCGTCACCGCCGCACGCCAGCCCGGACGCGACATGAGAACGAAATAGCCGATGAGCCAGGCGGTGGCGAGAGTGACCGCGAGGGCGCCTGTCGCTGCGTCGCGGGCGTCGGAGACACCGTTCACGTTGATCGAGACCAGGACCGCGGTCGCCACTACGGTCAGGAGCCACACGGTGCCCGGCAGCCAGGGGCCGCCCACTGACGTGCTCCTAGTGGCCGAAGACGGGGAGACGTCGTCCTTCCGGGTGAGCACCCTGGTGGTTGCCGCCCGGTCGAGCTGCCGCAGGGCACGAGAGACGTCACCTGCGGTTTCGTACCGCTCGGCCGGGTCCTTCCTCAGGAGTCTGCGTACGAGACCGTCCCACGCGCCGGGGATATCGGGCCGCACCGAACTGGGAGCGGGTGGTTCCTGGCTGAGGTGGGCCGTCAAATAGCCGACGCTGTCGGGTGCCTGGAAGGGCAATCGGCCGGTGATCAGCTCGAACAGCAGACACCCGAGTGCGTACAGGTCGCTGCCCGGCTCCGGGTAGCCACGTGCCTGCTCGGGGGCCATGTACGGAGGCGTGCCGACGATGAACCCGGTCTGGGTGAGACGGTCGGCGGTGGCGTACGGGTCGGCCGCCCGCGCAACGCCGAAGTCGAGGACCTTCACCGCACCGGTGTGCGTGATGAAGACGTTGGACGGCTTGATGTCCCGGTGCATCACGCCCGCCGCATGCGCCTCGGCCAGGGCTTCGCAGACCTGCGCGCCCCACTGGGCCGCCTCTTCCAGACTGACGTCGCCCCGGGCCAGCTTGGCGTCCAGGCCCTCGCCCCGGACCAGTTCCATCACCAGAAACGGGGCGTTGCCGTTCTCGGGACCGCTCTCGCCGAGGTCGTGGACGGTCACGATGTGCGGATGCTGCAGACGAGCCGTGATCCGGGCCTCACGCAGGAACCTGGCGCGTGCCTCGTCGCCACGGCTTCCGCCGCCGGCGAGCAGGGAGATCACTTTGACTGCGACAGGCCGGCCCAGCGTTTCGTCGTGTGCCTCCCATACTTGGCCCATTCCGCCCTCGCCGAGCTGTCGTACCAGCCGGTATCGGTCCCCGAGGAGCTGGTCTCTCACTGCTGTGCCTCCCCCGTTTCGAACATCTCCGCCCCGGCCTCGATCTGATGCAGGTCAGGAGCCAAGGTCATTATCGGGAAATGAACGGCAAAATGAACGCCCGAATCGGGACACCGCGGTACGCCGGGCGCGGCCCGCGCGGGCGTTCGTCAAACGCTCGTTAGATGAACGCCCGCCCCCAGACCGCCACTTTGGGGCTGGGGACACGTTCGGGAGCAGGACGCCATCCCGGCCCGCCCGCCGCCCTATGCTGGCGCCCGTGGATCAACTCGCCGACGCCCGGGCCGAAGCAGTCCTGTTCGACTTCTCCGGCACCTTGTTCGACGACACCGGCGTGCTGGACCCGGCCGCCCTCGCCGCGGCCGCCGCCCGCCACGGCGTACGACTCGACGAGACCGGTGCCGCGGAGGTGATCCGGCGGACCCTGCGGCACGTCGACTCACCCGAGGGCTTCGCCGCCCGGGAGGGATGCGACCTGTCACCGCAGGCCCACCGGAGGGTCTGGACCACACTGATCGCCGACGCCGGCCCGTTCGAGGCCCCGCTCGTCGAAGCGCTCTACGCCTGCCTGACCGACCCCCACGCCTGGCTGCCCTACCCCGACACCGTCCCGGTGCTGCGCGCCCTGCGGGAGGCCGGGGTGCGCACCGGAGTGCTCAGCAACATCGGCTGGGACATCCGGCCGGCCTTCGCGCGCGTCGAGGTCCTCGACGCCCTGCACACCGTGGTGCTGTCCTGCGAGCACGGCCTCGCCAAACCCGACCCCGCGCTGTTCGCCCTGGCGTGTGAGCGGCTGGGCACGCCCCCGGGACGGGTCCTGTACGTCGGAGACGACCCCGCCAAGGACGGCGCGGCCGTACGCGCCGGGCTGCCGGTCTACCTGCTGCCCAGCGAGCGGTCCGCCGGCGCGGCGCGGGGCCTGGCCGCGGTCCTGCGGCTGGTCCGCTGACCGTCCGGACCCGGACCGCGGTCCCGGCACCGGCACCGGCGTCGGCCGTCCCGGCCGCGCGCCGCCGCCCCGCGCCCGGGCGGGCCCGTCACGGGCGGGCCAGCACCTTCCCGAAGCACCGCTCGGCCGCCATCCGGCGCAGGAGGTCCGGCAGTTCCGGCAGGGCCACCTCGGCGGTGATCAGCCGCTCGACACCGAGCCCGTCCGGTGCGCCGGCCAGGGCGCGCAGCGCCAGCGCGAAGTCGGCGGGCGTGGTGCCATAGCTGCCGCCCACCCGCACCGGCCTGCCCCGCCACCGCGCCGCCGCCACCAGCTCGCCGCGCCGCACCCGATCCAGGTCGCAGTCCAGGCCCGGGAGCCCGTCACCGGCGGCGGTACCGCCGTACAGCATCACCAGCCCGCCCGGGCGGACCAGCCGCAGCGCGTGTGTCAGCAGTTCGGGCAGCACGAAACTCGTGGCGACGACCACGACGTCGTGGCCGCCGGAGGGCGCCTCGGCCAGGCGCATCCCGCCGGCGCCCGGCAGCATCCGCCGCGCCGACAGGAACGCGAGCCGGTCGGCGTCCCGGTTGACCAGCGAGACACCGGCGCCGGCGGCCTCGGCGAGCCGGCTGATGAGCACCCCGGCCGTCCCCGCCCCCAGCACGCACATCGCCGCGCCCCGCAGGCCGGCGCGGCCCAGATGCCGCCCGGCCATGGTCAGGCAGTGCGCCGCGCACGCCAGCGGCTCGGCGAAGACCAGCCGCCGCTCCGGAACCCCGGCGGGCGCCAGGGGGAGTGCCCGCGCCAGCGGCTCGTCGTCCCCGCCGACCCACATCGCGCGGGCGAACCCGGTGCCCCGCAGCACCGGGACGTTCGGGTCGAGGCAGACCCGGGCGCCCACCGGCAGCCGCGGCGTCGAACTGCGCGCCACCACCCCGACCAGCTCGTGGCCGAACTGGCTCGGCCCGGGCCGCTGCCCGGCGATCTCCTTCAGGTCCGAACGGCACACGCCTACGACCAGCGGTTCGACCAGCACCGTGTGCGCGCCGTCCGGGCGGCGGGGCCGGGCACGCGACAGCCGCGGCCCCGACCCGGTCAGCTCCACGCTCAGCGGGCCCGGCGGCGCCGGGCCGGTTCCCGGAAGGGCGTTCACGGCCGCAGCGTCTCCAGCGCCTCACCGAACCGGTCGGCGACCAGGCCGGCGTCCTCCACCGACAGCACCAGCGGCGGCCGCAACTCGATCACGTTGCCCAGGCCGTGCTCGGACACCCGGGTGATCACCGACCGCTCGTACAGGGCCTTGTTCAACGCGGTGGCCAGCCGGGGGGAGCGGGACCCGTCCGGCTCGACCAGCTCCACGCCCAGCATCAGCCCGACCCCGCGCACGTCCCCGACGCACGGGAAGTCCGCCCGCAGCGCGCGCAGCCGCTCCAGCAGCACCGCGCCCGACGCGCGCACCCCGGCGAGGAACTCCGGGCGGCGGACCTCCTGCAGCGTCACCACCGCGGCCGCCGCCGACAGGGTGTGGCCACCGTAGGTGAACCCGTGCATCGAGCGCGGCATGCCCACCAGGCGTTCCTCGGTGAGGATCGCGGCCAGCGGGAACCCGCTGCCCGTCAGCCCCTTCGACAGCGTCATCATGTGCGGTGTCACGCCGAAGTGGTCGGCGGCGAACAGCCGGCCCGTGCGGCCCAGGCCCGTCTGGTTCTCATCGAAGATCAGGATGATGCCGCGTTCGTCGCAGAACTCCTTGAGCCGCCGCAGGTAGCCCGGGGGCGGGACGACGTTCCCGCCCACCCCGCTGATCGGCTCGATGATCATCGCGGCGACGCTGCCGGAGCTGGCGTAGGTGATGAAGTCCTCGATCCGGTCCACGCACCACATGCCGCACCGGTCCGGCGTCTGCCGGTAGAAACAGCGGAAACAGTACGGGTCGGGGACGTGCACCGCCCCCGGCAGGTGGTACGGGAACGGGGCCCGCATCCGCGACGTCCCGTTGTAGCTGGTCGCGGCCACGCTCTGCCCGACATGCCCCCGGAACGGCACGATCACATCACGCCTCCCGGTCACCCACTGGGCGATCTTGATGGCGCCCTCGTTCGCCGTCGACCCGCCCGAACTGCGAAGGTTCACCCGCGTCAGCTCTGGCGGGCTCATCTCCACCAGCAGCTCCATCACCCGGTCGGTCGGCTCCGTACGGAACGACGAGCTGGCGAACACCAGATCATCCAGCTGTCCCCGCACCGCCGCCAGCACCGCCGGATGGTTGTGCCCCAGCACCAGGTTGAACGTCCCGGCCACACAGTCCAGGTACTCCCGGCCGCCTTCGTCCCAGACCCGCACGCCCTCACCGCGCACCAGCCGGGCCTCGCCCAGCTCGTAGTACGCGAACGCCCCCGGACCGGCCTCCATCAGCGGACGCCCAGGCTCTCGAGCTGCGCGGTGACCCACGCCTCCAGCGTCCACGGCCGGGCGGTCTCCCGCCGCCGCCGCGCCGCCTCGGCCCGCTCGCCCGGCCCGGCCAGCAGCCCCGCGGCGATCGCCTCGCTCTGCTCCACCAGGTCGAACGGGTTCACCGTCCGGCACACCGGCCCCAGGATCTCCGCCGCCCCGGCCAGCTCCGACAGGACCACGTCGGCGTCGCGCTCGTTCACCAGCGGCGCCTCGAAGACACTCAGATTCTGGCCGTCCACCGTCGAGTTGAACATCAGCAGGTCCGCCCGCTCGAAACAGCCGAACGTGTGACCGACCTCGTTGTCGCAGTGCACCCGGACCGTGCCCGCGCCCAGCGCGGCGTTCGCCTCGGCCACCGCAGCCTCCACCCGTCGCTGGTACTCGGCGTTGGCCTCGACGTACAGCCGGTTCGGGTTCATCCGCACCAGCATCCGCGTCCCGCGCAACCGCTCGTTCGCCTCGACCGCCGCGACGAACGCCCGCACGGCGCGCTCCCCGTTCTTGATCGGGTCGGTGCGGCCCGAGTGCACCACCAGCGGACGGTCGCCGGCCCACTCCGCGACGCCCTCGGGCAGCCGCGCGTCCCTGCGGTGCAGCGTCTCCGGGCTGTAGCCGAGCGGCTGCGTGCACACCTTCGTCACGTGCCCGCCCCGCCGTACGGTGCCGGCGGCGACGTCGACCTCGGCGTCCGGCAGCAGGTCGGCCACGCACGCCAGGAAGTTGGCCGACCAGCGGCGCGCGAAGAACCCGATGACGTCGGCCGCCAGCATGCCCTCCAGCACCCCCGTCCGCATCATCTTCGGCAGGATCCGCCAGTAGTCCGCGGCCGGCCAGGGAATGTGCACGAACAACAGGATCGGCGCGTCCGGGCGCTCGGCCCGCAGCCGCTGCGGCACCCGCACCAGCTGGTAGTCATGGACGAGGAACACCGGGTCGGGCTCACCTTCGGAGCGCCGCAGCAGCTCACCGGCGAAGTCCTCGGTGAACTCCCCGAACCGCTCCCACGCCGCCCGGGTCTCGGCCCCGAACGACGGCCGCGTCCACCGGTCCCACCCGTAGTTGTTGCCCGCCCACATCAGCTCGGCGGTGAAGAAGTCCTGCACGATCCGGAACGTGTCGCGGTCGTGGCGCAGCTGGTGCAGCCGCACCCCCCGCCCCGACGGCAGCTCGATCCGCATCCCGTCCGGATGTTCCAGGGCCGCCTGGTGGTCCGCGTCACTGTCCGCGCTCACGATCCACGCCACGTCCAGGTACCCGGCCTGCTCGGCGACCACGTTCCCGGTGCCGCCGGGTGCCAGCCACGCGCGCAGCCGCCCGGTCTCCGGCTCGGGCGCGTAACTGACGACCGCGCGTTTGCTGGCGAGGAAGACGCGCTTGCTCACTCTCACTCCTCCACGGATCGGGGGGCGGGGACGGCAGGAGGTCCTTCGGGGGCGAGCGCCACCGCGGCCAGCCGCCGGGTGCCCTCATCGACGTCGACCGGCCACAGCCCGGCCAGCTCCGGCAGGTCCGCCGCGTGCTCACTGTGCAGGCAGGCGTTGCTCGGCCGGCACGCGTACGCCGTGCCGGCCTTGCCGACGGCCCGGACCAGGTCCTCGCCCAGGCCCAGGCCGGCGGCGATCCGCCGCGCCCACGCGTACCGGGACAGCCGCTCGGGCCCCGCCAGGTGCAGCACCCCGGTCCGCCGGGTCCGCACCAGCTCGGCCGACCAGGCCGCCACGTCGTCGACGAGCACGGGGGTGTTCCAGTGGTCGTCCGGGGCCTCGACCGCGCGCCCCGCCCGCAGCGAGCGCACGCAGGTGGTGAAGTAGTTGGGGCGGTGCCCGTCCGGGTCCCAGCCGTAGACCAGGCTCACCCGCAGCACCAGCGCCGCCCCGGTGTCCAGCAGGGCCTGTTCGGCCGCCAGCTTGGCCCGGCCGTAGGCGTTGGCGGGCGCGACCTGGTCGGACTCGCCGTAGCTGTCCCGCGTTCCCGCGAAGACGTTGTCGGTGGAGACCAGCAGCACCGGGAGCCGCCCGGCGGCGGCCGCCAGGTTCACCGCGCCCGTACCGTGCGCGGCCATCGCCTCCCGCGGATGCTCCTCGCACCAGGTGATGTCGGACGGGCCGTGCACGATGACGAGGGAGTCCGGCGCCACGCCGCGCACGACGTCCCGGCACGCCCGCGCGTCCCGCACGTCCAGCTCGCGCCACTCCAGGCCCGCCGCGGACCGCGCCGCAGGCGGCCGCCGCGAGCACAGCACCGCCCTGCCGCCCAGCGCGCGGATCCGGGCGCCGATGCGGCCGCCGAGGTAGCCGCTGCCCACCACCATCGTCAGCACGCCGCCACCCCCGGCGTCCGGGTACGCCCCGCGTCCCCGTCAGGGCCGGCCCGCCCGGCCCGCCGGGCATCCGCACACTTACGCATCGGGACTGATCATTGACAAATCTGGTGTTTGCCAAACACATCCGTTAAAAGGTTATGGTGCGGACCGGTGGGGTAACCCCGACACATTTGGTCGATCTAAGTAAGGGAAGAAAGATGGCCGTAAACGGTCACGTCGTTCACGACCGCATCCCGTTGTCCACGACCCCGTCGGCCATTGAGGTCACTCACCAACGAAACGACACCTACCGCATCCACGTCGCAGCCGATCCGGCAGCGGCCACCCAGGCGCTCCTGGCCGAACTCGACGGCCGCCGCGCCGCGGTCATCACCGAACGCACCGTCGCCGCCCTGCCACCGGGCGACCTCACCCGCACCCTCCAGGAGCACGGCCTGCTGCTCGGCAACATCGCCGTCCCGCCGGGGGAGCGCAGCAAGACCCTCGACACCGCCTACCTCCTCATCGACTGGCTCACCCAGCTCGACCTCGCCCGCCGCGACGTCGTCATCGCCCTCGGCGGCGGCGTGATCCTCGACACCGTCGGCTGGGTCGCCAGCGCGTACATGCGCGGAGTGCCCTACATCAACGTCCCCACCACCCTCCTCGCCCAGGTCGACGCCGCCATCGGCGGGAAGGTCGCCGTCGACCACAACTCCGCCAAGAACCTCGTCGGAGCGTTCCACCAGCCCCGCGCCGTCATCTCCTGCCTGTCCTACCTCGACACCCTCGACACCAGGCAGACCAGCGCCGGCCTCGCCGAAGCCGTCAAAAAAGCGGTCATCGCCTCCCCGGAGCTGTTCGAGTTCATCGAGAACCACGCCGACGACCTCCTCCACCACCGCCGCCCCGCCACCGAGACACTCGTCCGCGCGGCCGGCGCCATCAAATCCGAACTCGTCGGACGCGACCCCTACGAACAGGACCTGCGCCGCCCCCTCAACTTCGGCCACACCGTCGGGCACGCCGTCGAGACCACCACCGGATACGGCCCCGTCCTGCACGGCGAGGCCGTCGCCTTCGGCATGGCCATCGCCGTCGACATCGCCCGCGCCCGCGGCCTGCTCGACCCCGCCGTCGCCGACCGCATCACCCACCTGCTCACCGACCTCGACCTGCCCGTCCGCCTCCACCAGCTCCGCGCCGTACCCCCCATCGACGACGTCCTCACCGCACTCGGCAAGATCCGGCAGATCCGCGACGGCAGCCTGCGCTTCGTCCTCCCCGTCGAACTCGGCACCACCCTCATCACCGACGACGTCACCGAGGACGAAGTACGCGCCGCCCTCCTGCGCGCCACCGCCGAGGACCTCCCGGCAGGCCGCCCATGACCGCACTGTGGGCCGTCGACGCCGGCGGAACCACCACCTCCGCGATCCTCCCGACGCCGGATCCGGGGGCCATCACCACCCACGGCCCCATCAACCCCGCCTCCACCGGAGGCGACACCGCCGACCACAACCTGCGCGCCCTCCTCCACGACATCGCCCAGGCCCTCGACGGCCGGCCCGGCACCGGATGGCTCGCCACCGCCACCGTCGACCTGACCACCCCCGGCACCGAACCCGACCGCCTGCGCGAACTCGCCCGCCACGCCGGCCTGCACGGCAGCCTCATCCTGTCCAACGACGCCCTGCCCTGGCTCCTGGCCCCACCGCTGCACGGCCGCGGCGTCGCCCTCGTCTGCGGCACCGGATCAGGGTTCATCGCCGCCGGCGACCACCCCCGCCTCGCCCGCGTCGGCGGCTGCGAATACCTCGGCAGCGACGAGGGCAGCGCCTTCGACCTCGGCATGGCCGGACTGCGCGCCGCCGTCCGCGCCGAGGACGGCCGGGGACCGGCCACCACGATCGGCGCCCGCCTCACCGCCCGGCACGGCCGGCCCCCGGCCGAACTCGCCCGCAGCCTCGCCGCCGCGGCCTTCCCCAAGACCGCCGTCGCCGCCCTCGCCCCCGCCGTCTGCGACGCCTGGCTCGACGGCGACGAACCCGCCACCGCCCTCGTGACCGCCGCACTCGACGAACTCATCCTCGGCGTCCGCGCCGCCCACGACCGCGCCGAACTCACCGGCCCCTGGTCCGCCGCCGCCGGCGGGGGAGTGCTGCGCGGCTGCCCGGAGATGCTCACCGAACTCGACCGCAGACTGCGAAACGAACTCGGGGCCGCCCACGTCGCCCCCATCACCGAACCGGCCGCCACCGTCCACGCCGCCCTGCGCCACACCCTCAAGGACGGCCGGCTCCACCCACCCGGCGGCCCGGCCGGCACCGCCGCCTGGCTCATCGACCTGGACCCGCCGCCACCCCGGCCCCGCCGACCGGCACCCCCGACCCGCCGCCCCCGCATCGGCGACCCGCCGATCACCATCGGACTGTGCCTGGCCGCCTGGGGCGGCTCCGACCTCACCACCGCCCTCCAGCACGCCACCGAGACCGGCGCCGACACCCTCGACCTGCCCACCGACGCCACCACCGGCCTGCTCGACCTGAACCGCTGGTCCCACGACGACACCTACCGCGCCGAACTGCGCACCGCACTCACCGGCGTCGACGTCGGCTGCGTCAGCAACAGCCGCGACACCCAACTCCTCCTCGGCCCCCACGGCCCCCACACCGACCCCGTCCTGCACGGCACCGAACACGCCAAACACGACCACGCCCTCCGCCACGCCCGCGACACCATCCGCCTCGCCGCCGACCTCGGCGCGCCCCACGCCCGCCTCATGCTCGGCGTCCCCGACCTCACCCGCTGGCTCTCCTGGTGGCACAGCCCCGTCACCTGGGACGACAACATCACCACCTGGTGCGAACGCGCCCACCCCATCCTCACCCTCGCCGCCGAACACGGCGTGACCCTCCTCATCGAACCCCACCCCAAACAGGTCGCCTACGACCGCGCCAGCACCCGCAGGCTCCTCGACGCCGCCGCCCGCACCGAACCCCGCGCCACCGTACGGATCTGCCTGGACCCCGCCAACCTCGCCGCCACCGGCCACGACCCCGTCGACGCCGTACGCGGCTGGGGAACCGACCTCGCCGCCGCACACGCCAAAGACCTGCAACGCTGGACCACCACCCAGGCCCCCCACGGCGCCGGCTGGTCCCGCTACGGCCCCGGACCACCCATCCGGTTCCGCGCCCTCGGCGCCGGCGAACTGCCCTGGCCCGCGATCATCTCCGCGCTGCTCGACGAGGACTTCCACGGCACCCTGTACGTCGAACACGAAGACGCGCTGCTGCCCCGCGAACAAAGCGTCCACGTCTCGACACGGCTCCTGCGCGACCTGCTCCCACAGCACGCCCCACAGGGACGCACCTGGTGACCCGCCCGCACCCACGCCGGAGGAGGACCCGATGACCCTGCACGACGTACGCGCGGCCCTGCTCGCCGGCGGCCTCGGTGAACGCATGGGCCACCTCACCGACACCCTCTGCAAACCCCTCGTCCCCTACGCCGCGTCCTGCCGCCTCGTCGACTTCAGCGTCGCCAACGCCGCCCGCTCCGGAATACCGGAGATCGTCCTGCTGTCCCTGCACCGCGAACGCGACCTCATCGACCACCTCCGCGGCCACTGGGACGGCAGGGGAGTGCGGATCAACTACGGCCCCCACGACCACCTCATCCGCTCCGGCGCCCTCACCCCCGGCGAACCCCTGCCGCCACGCCCACCCGAAGCCGGCACCGCCGACGCCCTCCTCACCAACGCCGACCACGTCTTCGCCCCCGGCGCCCACGACATCCTCATCCAGCACGCCGACCACGTCTACGTCCACGACTACGGGCCCATGGTCGCCGCGCACCGCGCCGCCGGCGCGGACGCCACCATCGGAGTCCAGCGCATCGAACGACGGTTCGTGCACCTGTTCGGCATGGTCGACGTCGACGCGGACCTGCGCGTCCGCCAACTGGTCGAAAAACCCGCCGAGCCGACCTCCGACCTGGTCTTCACCGCGTTCTGCCTGTTCCGCGCCGACGTCCTCCACGACGTGTTGCACTCACTCGCCGCGCTCGGGCAGGACCGCTGGCAGCACGACATCAGCCGCGACGTCCTGCCCCTCATGATCGGTGAGGGACGGCGCGTCCAGGCGTACCCGATCAGCGGCTACTGGGCCGACATCGGCACCGTCGAGCGCTACCACCTCGAACAGCTCAAGCTCCTGCACCGGCCCTTCCCGCTCCCACCGGACACCCTCCCGCGCACCCTCACCGACACGCCCCCACGCCTCGACGGCCCCCGCGGCCTCGTCGGCGCGGACGTCACCGTGCCACCCGGCGCCGTCGTCCGCTCCAGCGTCCTGTTCCCCGGCTGCGTCATCGAACCCGGCGCCGAAGTGAACCGGTCCCTGATCCTGCCCGGAGCGACCGTACGCGCCGGCGCGCGCCTCACCGGCACCATCGCCGCCACCGGTGAAGACGTCACCGGCCCCCGCACCGGCTTGGAAGGCCTGGCCCCCACTCGAGCCGGCGGACCCCCGGCCACGGCAGCGGGGGAGCCGTAGCACCCGACCGTTCCCCCCACAGGACCCGCGAAATTCCCGCGCCAGGACGATTGCGCCGAACACCGACCCCCGTACGGTCAAGATCGACCCGCTCCATCCGGACCGGGCCCGTCCGCGCCAAAGAAGCGGACGCTGACCGCAGAGCAGACGAAGGAGTACACCATGACCGAGCGGATCGACCCCCGGCCGCAGCCGCTTCCGCAGGGAACGCCGCCGCTCCCGCCGGGGACGCCGACCCTCCCGCCGCCCCAGCGGGTCGTGCCGCCCCGTCGGTAACGCCAGCTGGCTCCAGGCCATCGCTTCCCGTGTCGGCTGCCTGATGACTGGATGATCGCATCAAGCAGCCGCCGCTGAGGCGGGCCCTCCCTACCACAGCAGCCCTCCGCCATCAGGCGGGGGGCTGCACCCTTTCCGGCTCACGGGCCGGATGCCCGGACCGCGCCGACACGCTTGCCCTTGCGGACTCTCAGCGGCGCGACGTGCGGAGCGCCATCACCGCAGACGCGAGCGCGACGACCACGGCGCCGCGGGAGACCCGCGCCGGCGCGTCCACGGCCGGTCCGGCGCCGGTCTTCGACGGGGGCAGGAGCCTGAGCACCGGAGCGGGGTTCTCCGGCTCCGGGCCGTTCGGCTGCGGCTCCTGGATCCAGCGCACCACCTGACCGTCGCCGTAGTACTGCAGCGTCTTGAAGGTCATCGAATCGGCCTTCGGCAGCGGCCCCGCGCTCACGGCGAACTCGTCGTACTCGTCCGGTCTGATCCCCGCCTTCGGGTCCTGCGCGGTCCAGATGATCTCACTGACCGCCTCGGTGACCTTGACACCATCCGACTCGACCGGCGTGGCCAGCTTCGTCTTCTTGATCTCATAGGACCAGCCCGGATGCGCCTTGACGCGGACCGACGCCAGCGGCACACCCGACGGCAACTGAACGTCGACCTTGACGGTGTTCGCGTCGTCCCGCTCATTCGGGACACGGAACACGAAGGCCGCATAGTCGCCCTGCGTCGCGGTCTCCGGAGCGACCGTCACGTGCGCCGAGGCCGCGGTGGCCCCGAACCCGACCACAAGCGCCGCCCCGACGGCGATGACCGCGCCTCGGACGGAATGCCGCCACATATGTTCTCCCACTGATCATCAGATGAGCCGGCTCAGCCGAGCCGGCCGAGCGTGGTCTTCGCCAGCTTCTCGGCCTTAGCCCTGGAGTCGGCGCGCTGACCGATCTTGTGGATCTCCGCGTAGCCGAAATAGATGACGGCGTTCGCCTTGTGCGCGACGATGGTCGTCAGATCGTCGTACGTCGTGGTGCCCAGGTCCGGCGGCGCCGTGTGCGCGAGCTGCTGCGCGAACCCCGTCCAGCCCCCCGACTTGAACGCACGACTGTGGATCTTGTAGTCGCCGACGATGATCGGCGGCCCGCCGAGAATCGTGAACGACGCCGGACACTTCGCCGACTCGGCCAGCACGGCCTTCATCCCCGTGTCCGCCAGCGCGTCGGTGGTGAAGACCACCGCGCCCTGGGTGACCACGGGAAGCGAGGACTGTTCCGCGTTGGGCGGACCGACGATGAAACGACCGGTCGAATTGCCGCCCACCGGCTCGACGTCCGGCTGCACCGCCACGGTGATGTTGTCCGCACGCTGAACGTAAGGACAGGTCGGCACACTGTTCGGCGGCGTGTAGATCACATGCGAGCCGTGATCGGAATCCTGAACCTGGATCGCGCCCTTACCGATGTCCCTGACGGTGACGAACCCCAACTGAATCGACTTCACCGTGTACGGCGGATGGGTGAGCTTCTTACCCGAATCCGAGCCACAGCCGCCCACGGCGGCCGACGCCACGACCGCCGCACCGGCCACCAGCGCCACCACGGGACGCCGCCTCAGCCTGTCACGAAGACCCGCGAGCCTCATTTCGTCTGCGATCCTTTCAACGCGCCGTGAACGAGAAGTGCACCGGCACCTCGTCGAAGTCGGAGGTGCGGATGTTGAGCCACAGGTCCCACCGGCCCGGGTACGGAATGGACATCGCGCTCGCGACATAGTGGCCGGGTTCCGCCGCGGACACCGTGACCGGCAGCGCGCCGATGTCCTTGCCGACCGGTGCCAGCCGGCCGGAGACCTCAGGGACGTTGACCAGCGACCCGCCCTTCGCCACGAGATAGATGTCGGCGACGTTGGACCCCCGCCTCGCCGGCGTCAGCCTCAGCTCGACATGACCGCCGTCCAGGCCGGTGTGCGTCCCGGCCATCGCCGGCACGGCGACCGTCGCCCGTACCGGCGGCGCGTGACTGCTGCGGGCGGGAGCCGTGTTGACCAGGACCGAGGTCACCGACAGCACGACGACGCCGAGAACGACCTCGGCCGCCACCGACACACGCAACCGGCGCAACTCTCCGGCGGGCACGTCCTCCGCCGGCTCCGACCCGCGGCGCCGGACGAACGACCGTCCCCGCGCCGCGAGCGCGACGACGAGGAGCACGAGACCGAACTTCACCAGCAGCAGCCGACCGTAGGTCGTACCGCCGAGAGCGCCGAAGGTCCCCACCTGCCGCCACGCCAGATACAGGCCGGTCACCGCGATCACCGCGAAGCAGACCTGCGCCAGACCGGAGAAACGGGGGAGTGCCGGCCGCAGGTCCCGCACGCGCTCCGGGCGGCCGGCGGCCGGACCGACGACACACGCCGTGAGCGGGACCAGACCGCCGAACCACACCGCGATGGCCAGAAGGTGCAGACCGGTGACGGGAACGGCCAGCCACGCCTGTGAGCCGGTGTGCGCGTGGTCCGTGAGCGGCCAGGTCAGCACCAGCGCGACCCCGCAGACCGCGCCCAGGATGAGCGCGGCCACCGGCACCCGCGCCTCCGCACCGTCCCCCCCATCGGCCCCGCCCCGGCGCCGGACCACGACCGCGAAGACGACGGCGAGCACGACGGCGATCCCGAGGCGCGCCGACAGGGCATGGCCGAAACGCGTGCTCAGGGTCAGCCGCAGGACGCCGGGGTCGAACGCCGTCGCCAGCGACCTCCCGGTGCCGTAGGGGCCCTGGGCGAGGAACACCACAACGGTTCCCACACCCAGCGCGGCGAACCCGGCCCAGACGATGAGCCGGCCACGACGCCGCCGCAGCCCGCCCGGCCAGGTGACGCCGAGGAAGACGACACCCCCGAGCGTGAGCGCCAGCCCCAGGAACGCCAGGCCACGCCCGACGGCGTGCACCACCGGCGTCACCCGGCCGGTCCCCGTCCGGGGGGCGGCGACCGCGGCGCTCGGCGCGCCGACACTGAACCGGAAGGCCCCGGAGACCGCGTGCGAGTCCGCGGACACGACACGCCACGCGACCGTATAGGTCCCCTTGGCCAGGTCGGCGGGCAGCGCCGCCGCCGCGGTGTTCGCCTTGCCCGCCGCGTGCACGGGAGCACCGACCCGGACCTTGTCGCCGTTGGGGTCCAGGAGCTGGATCGACTCCGGAGTCAGCGTCACCGCTTCGTTGAAGCGAAGGACCGCCTGCCGTGGCGCGGAGCCGACGACCGCGTTGTCGACGGGGGAGGATTCGATGAGCACGGCGTGGGCCTCGGCGGGGCGGAACAGCGCACCGAACGTCACCTCGGCGGCGAAACAGCCCACGGCCAGCGCCGCGACGAGGAGGACACGCAGAACCCGCCGGTGGTGACCGCCGCGTTCGGCCGCGCGAAACATGAAGGTCAAGTGGTAATCAATCTGTGCGCGGCTCGCCGGCCAAGACGGACGCGTCGCCTCGTACGACGGCGACGACGAGGTCGAACCGCCCAGACGCATGCGCCGGGACACCGGTCCTGAACCGCGTCCGGCCGGTCGGGCCCGCCGGCGCGACGCGCCGGCGGGCGATGATCGGTGATGTCACTTGTCGCAGGAGTTCCAGCAGATCTTCTTGTCGGGCTTGCCGGCCAGCTTGCCGTCGAACCGCAGGACGTCGACGCCGCGGCTGTAGTCGGCGACGTAGACGTAACCGTTGTGCCAGTAGGCGGCCGAGGCCGACCCGGCGGTCACGTTCGCGGTACCGGACGGGATGCGGAAGTAGCCGACCTGCTTCGGGTGCTTCGGGTCGGAGACGTCGATGAACCGCGTGCCCTGGGCGTACCAGCCCTGGGCGATGATGTTGCCGTTCACCGTGAACCAGTGAGCGGAGCAGCTGGCGGCCGAGGTGTCCGAGCCCTCCTGGCCCCACGCCGTCCAGCTGCTGACCAGGTTGAGGCGGAACGGCTTCTCCGGCGTGGAATTCCAGCTCTCGCCGTTGTAGCTGCCCTTGGTCGAGGCGATCATCAGCGCACCGGCGTCGGAGCAGGTACGGATGTCCTCTTCGGTGATGTAGAGCAGCTCGCCCTTGTCGTACTTACCGAGCTTCTCGGTGTTGTGGTACGAGTTGTGGTCGAAGTACGACACCGGGGCGGGGTCCACGACGGTGCCACCCGCGTACGGCACGGGGTCGTACGCCGTCGCGGTGCGCTTGACCTTCTTGACCGGGTCGTAGTGCCGGCCCGTCGTCCAGTAGCCGCGCACGCCACCAGCCCCGGACGTCCACGCGACGCCGTTCTTGTCCACGTCCACGCTGTGGACGTAGTCGGTGGTCTGATCGAACCGGTTCAGGTCGAGCGCCTGCGCAAGGGTCTTCTGATGGTTGATGTCACGGATGTCGGTGACCCAGACCGGCACGCCGTGCCAGCTCGGGTCGTTCCCCTTGGTGCCGGTGTTGTACGGCCCGACCGACCACAGGTAGTCACAGTCGTTGATACAGGTGGCGGTGTGACCGGCGGGAACGGATTGGAACGTGACAATCCTGGGCTGCCAGGGGTTCTTCACATCGATGATGTAGAAGCCGGACTGGCCGGTGGTGAGAGTGCCGCCGAAGCCGCGCGGGTCGCGGCTCAAGAAGACCAGCTTCCGCTTCTGGTCGACGGTCATGTTCTCGCCTTCCCAGAACCGGTCCTGGGTGTCGCCGGGACGGCGCAGATCGGCGGCCGTGAGCTTCCCGACGAGCGCCGGGTGCTTACGGTCCTTCAGCGACCAGATCGCCAGGCCACCGGTGCCGTTGGCGAACATGAAGTCGTAGCCGTAGTTCTTGTAGCTGATGAAGTTCAGCCCCGAGTAGCCGCTGACACCCTTGACGTTGTCGATGAAGGTGACGTTGCCCGAGACCGCGTTGGTGGGCACGTTGTGGGTGTCATCGAGGGCGGGGCCGCCACCGGCGGGGCCGCCGGAGGCCGGGCCGGCCGGTGCGGCGGCGAACGCCGACACCGAACCCGGCAGCTGCAGCGCCACCGCCGCGGCGAATGCGACCACACCAGCCGCGAACGATTTGATCTTCAATGCGTTACTCCTGAACGCTCACTGATACGAGCGGGCCGCCGGACGTCGCGGGTTCGACCAAGCCGGGTTGACGCCTCCCCTTGCGGATCGAGCCAGGACCGCGAGAGAGAACCGATGACTCGGGGGTGTGACAGGCCTGGGAGGTGGTCTGTCTCGCGGGACCGCCGTCCTCCTTTCCGTCGGCCGGGCAGGGCGATAACCGACGCAGTGTCAGGCAATGAGAGGATAATGATCATTCCTGCCCGTGTCACCACCGAATACCGGTCAAACCGGCACGCTCAACGACACAACGGACGCCGAACATCGGACGTGTCCACCGGCGCGGAGTGGTTCCCCAGCTGATCACCGCCCTCGGAGCGGCCGCCCGGGCCGGGGGAGAGGCGGACCCGCAGCCGCTTAAGGGGTGTGGCGCATACAGGATCGATGCCGGCCATAATGAACACTCAGGGAAATCGATCAGTAGCGTAGGGTATTAGGTTCGGCGGGAAGCGCGCACGGCGCCCCCCGCCACCCGAGGAGACACCCCCAATGCGACGTATCGTCACAGCGCTCGGCGCCCTGCCACTCGGCGGCCTTCTCACCCTGACGGTCCCCACGGCCGCACACGCGGCCGACGGGAAACTGATCATCAGCCACAAGACGTACAAGAACCCCAGCGGCTGCTACGGCAGCGACAGGGGACCGCTGCGGGTCAGCAACAAGACCGACCACCCTGCCCTCATCTTCAATAAGCCCGACTGCAAGGGCTGGCCCGCCTGGATTCTCCGTCCCGGCCAGAGCGTCGCCTGGGAGTCCGGGCTCAGCGTCTCGATCAAGTAGCCCAGCGGCCGGGCCGAGGCCGCCGCGGATGACGGATCGCATGGCGTCCCGCCATCCGCGGCGGCCTCGGCCGACATCCTTGACGCAGGACGGCCGGGGGATCACACGGGCGTGATTCCAGATCCTCTACTTGACATAATGTCCCTTATCGAGCATCAGCCAGAGGGCAGAGAGCGGACTGCGACAACCGTCGACCGCCGCCGCGAGTCCGGCGGCTCAAGCGAATGCGCCATCGCCGGGTGGCGCGATGCGAGGCGTGCCGCCGTGAAGTCTCCGGGATGTCGAGCAGGCGCCGCAGGACGACCGGACGGACGGCGGGCGCCTACCGACGATCTTGGAACGCTCGGGCCGGAGCGCCGAGATCGACCCGGCCTACGTGCGGCCTGTGACGATTAGAAGGCCTCCGATATCCGCACCCTCGAACGACCCGACCCGACCCAGGCCGCGGCCGCACCGCCGGTGGCGCGGGTACCAACTGCCGCGTCACCAGGCCGCCGCCCGCCTCGCCCCGCCGCCCGCCCCCCGGATCGGTCAAGTCGCTCCAACCCGGCCCATACCGGACAGAATCCAGCTTCTGTCCGGTATGGGCATTTCATCACTTTTGGCCACCTCGGGACCTGATGTCCTGTCTCACCGAATCTGCTTGGCGGCGAGCCGGCGCCTCACTGAATCCGCTGGGTTTCGTACGGTGTGGGGGCAACGGTGGGGACGGTGAGCTTGGTGAGCCCGAGCAGGCAGGTGAGCACGGCCGCGACGGCGAAGGTGGCGGCGAGACCGTATCCCCAGCGGGCGCCGGCAGTGTCGATGATCTGGCCGGCGGCGGTCGAGCCCACGGCGGTGCCGACCGAGATCGCCGAGGTAAGCCAGGCCATGGCCTCGGTTTGCCGATTCGGCGGCGCCTGTCGCTCGATGACGCTGAACCCGCTGATCAGCATCGGTGAGACAGCCGGCCCGGAGCAGAGCATTACGGCGGCGAGGACGGTCAGCCCGGGCATCGCCCAGAACGTGGCCGTTCCAGCCGCGGCCGCGCCCAGGTTCAGCGTGAAACGGCGCCGTAGCGAGGCCTGCCAGGTCCGCGATCCGTACCATAGTCCGCTGGCCGCGCTGCCCAGGGCGTAGCCGCCGAGAATGAAGCCGGCCAGCGGCTTGTGCCCGTGCTGTTGGGCGAAGGCCACGGTGGCCAGGTCGATCGCGGCGAGCATCGCACCGAAGAACAAGCCCACCGGTGCCAGCGTGACCAGGCCCCGCGCGGGCAGCAGGTGCCCGCGGACACCGCGCCGCACGCCTGCCGTGCTCGCCGGAGGCTCGGTGGCACGCTGCGCGGCCAGCAGCAGCGAGCCGGCCACGCACGTGGCCGCCGCCACCTCTAGCCCCGACGCCGGGTAGACCTCGGTGGCCAGCACGGTGACCAGCACCGGCCCGGCCACGAAGATCACCTCGTCTGCCACCGACTCCAGCGAGAACGCAGCCTGCAGCAGCGGCGAGCCACCCAGTAGCGTGCTCCACCGAGCTCGAGCCATCGAGCCGAGCTGCGGGGTGGCGGCACCGGCCAGCCCGCTGCAGCCCATCAGCGCCCAGCCCGGCGCGCGTAGGTGCGCGCAGCCGATGAGACCGGCCGTTGACGCCCCATAGAGCAGTGTCAGCGGTGGCAGCACCCGGCCCTGGCCGAACCGGTCGGCGAGCCGGGCGGCCAGCGGTGACACCAGCGCATATCCAGCCGACCCGGCCGCCGCTACCTCACCCGCCAGCCCGTACCGGCCCGTGCTCGAGGTGACCAGCAGCACGGTTCCCAGGCCGGCCATGGCGATCTGCATCCGTCCGACCAACCCCGCCGCGCAGAACCGCAGCGCGCCTGGACTGGCAAGCGCCCTCCGATACGAGCCACCGCTTCCCATGATCTCCGTCCGCGCTCCCCCGCAACCCTCAGGTGTGCGCATCAAGATGACGCAGGCGCTCAGCTCGCATCAACTCATTTGGCGCGTCGCCGCACTCGGTGAGACGGTCGACATGACCATTGCCCTTTCCGGCGGCGTCGGGCGGTGCCGCCCACCGGTCCGATATGGGGTTGGGGGCTGTGTCGGTTACGGCTTCGCGGTGGCTGGTATTCAGTGTGGGCTGAGCCCTTCGATCACCGCGCGCGGCAGGTAGTCGGACTCGACCCGCACCGGAATGCCCCGGTCGTGGGCGAGGCAGGCCAGTCCGAGCGCGTCGAAGGAGAGCTGCCCGTCCGGGTCGTCGATGCGGTCGCCCGCACTGTAGTAGTCGCGGTGGAGGCCGAGCGCGTCGGCGAGGACGGCGTTGAAGCCGTCGGCGTCGTTCTCGGCGATGCGCTCCAGTAGCCGGGCACGGGGGTTGCGCAGGCACTCCCAGTCCTCGTCGCCGGAGGTCTTGGCCAGTGCGTTCCGCAGGTGCGGACGCGGGTCCTGTCCGCGCAGGACGGCGTGGCACGCGTGCGCGTAGGAGTTGGTGTCCGGAATCGTGGAGTGAAGGTCGTCGGCGTTGAACTCGGCCAGGATCGCGAGATCGGCCTGCCGACGGGACGTCCATGCCAGCGCGGCGGCCCGCGCGTAAATCCAGTCGGAGGCGTCGCGGTTCGGTCCGGACGCGGGTAGTTCCGCGGTGCGTCCACCCAGCGTGACGGCGATCGCCGTGCCGCGCGGGACCGAGGCCAGCCGGAACGCCGACGCGAACGATTCGCTCGCCAGGACCAGCCCGTCGGTGTACGCAGCGTTCTCGGCGCGCGGGTCCAGCACGGAGCGGAACGACAGCGCCATACATGATGTGCTCTCCGGGATCGGCCATTGCCGAGAACCGGTACTGGATGAGCACTGTCGACCTCGTCGGGCACGGTCGTCGTCATGGCGGCCGGGACCGCGACGGTCTCGGCGTACGCGCCGCTGAAGGCGAGTCCGGCCACCCGCTCCCCCACCCGCCGGCCGGTCACCTCCCGGCCGATCCGTGTCACCCGTCCGACGATGTCACCGCCGGGGATGTGCGGGAGCGGCACGCCGGGTCGTCCGCGGGTGAGGCGGACGACCGGCAGTGTGACGCCGATGGCGTCGACGTCGATGAGGATCTCCCCCTCTGCGGGTTCGGGTGCGGGGACCTCATCGATCTGCAGTACCTCTGGGCCGCCGTGCTCGTGGAAACGGACCGGTGCGCATGTCCGACCTCCTTCGTTGGTCGTTGTGTCGGCGTGCGCCGGGCGGTGCCCGGCGCGGGACTGCGTCACGGCGTGTTCCTGATCAGCATCCGGCCTCCTCCCCTTCAGGACTTCAACATTGTTAAAGTTCAACGGTGTTGAAGTCTGCGGGATACTGGCTGGGGTTCGTCAACGGATTAACGGGAGGGACACGGATGCGGCTGACCCGTGACCAGGTGGTCGCCGGCGGTCTGGACCTGCTCGACGAGGTCGGCCTGGACAAGCTGACGATGCGCCGGCTCGCTGCGGCGCTGGGCGTGCAGAACGGCGCGACGTACTGGCATTTCTCCAGCAAGCAGGCGCTGCTGGAGGCGATGGCCGACCGCATGCTCGAGGAAGTGACCACCACCGTGGACCCGGGCCTGTCCTGGGACGCGCGGATCGCCGAGACCGCGCACCGCCTGCGGGGTGCGCTGCTGGCGCGCCGGGACGGCGCGCGGCTGTTCGCCGGGGTGTTCTTCCCGTTGCCCAACGCCCTGGCCTACGGCGAGACCATGACCGCCACGCTGCGGGAGGCGGGGCTGGCGCTCCGTGACGCCGTCTGGGCCGTGGACGCTCTGACCTACTACGTCGTCGGTCATGCGACCGAGGAACAGCTGGCGGCCGCGGTGCCCGACGGCGGCCGGTCGGCCGTCGCGCGACTGAGGTCGGCGCTCGACCCCGACCGTCATCCGGTCATGCATGCCGCGGCGGGCGATGTGGCGGCCCCGCATCCGCAGGAGCACTTCCGCTATGGGCTGGACCTGCTTCTCACCGGGATCCGCGCCCGGTTGGACGGACCCGTGCCCTGACCGGCGGGTGGTGGATCACCTCGATCGGGGTGTCAGGCGTCCTGGGGGACGGTGTCGTCGACGGGGGTGGCCGCCTGGTCGCCGGCGGCCCGCCGGGTACGGGCGATGCCCCAGCCGACGAGGACCGCTGCGACGACGGCGAGGGCGAGGCCTGCGAGCGTGACGGCCTGGTGGAACTCGCCGGTCTGCTGCGGGCTCCAGTTCGAGGTGGCGATGTCGCCGGTGAACAGGGCGGCGAGGATCGTGCCGGTGACGGCGATGCCGACACCGGAGGTGACCTCGGTGGCGGTGTCGACGAGCGCGGCGCCGATCGTGGTCCGGTTCCCGGGCAGGCCGCGGACCACGTTGAGCCCGGCGACGACGCCGACCACGCGCATCCCGGCGGCCACGATTACGAGCGCGATCGCGACCCACAGGTACCCGAAACGGCTCAGCAGGCCGTAGACGGCGAGGCCGGACACGACCGCCGCGGCGCTGATCCATGCGGCGCGGTCCAGGCCGACGCGCTGCACGAACGGGTTGACGAAGGCGCTGCCCGCGATGAGGACGGCGACCTGCGGCAGCATGCCGATGGCGGCCAGCGCGGGCGTCCAGCCCCAGTCGAGCTGCAGTTGCAGCGTCACCAGGTAACCGAGTCCGGCGGTCGCCAGCCCGGCGGCGGCCTTGTAGGCCAGGCCGCTGGAGACCAGAGGGAGGGCGAGGAGCTTCAGGTCGAGCAGCGGATGGCGGGCCAGGCGCTCGCGCAGGACGAAGCAGACGGCCGTCGCGGTGGCCGCGGCGGTGGCCGCCCAGGGCGCCCGGGAACCGGCGCCCTCGTCCACGAACAGCGTCGGCGCCAGGAGCGCGAGCACGATCGTCGCCGTGCCCAGCAGCATTCCGGGGACGTCGAGGGGGTCGCGGTGGAGACCGGCCGGGTCGTCGGCGGCGATGCCGGACCGCACGCCGAGGAACGCGAGCGCGGCGATCGGCACGTTCACCAGCAGTAGGACCTGCCAGGGCGCGATCGCCAGCACCAGGCCGCCCGCCGTCGGGCCGATCGCGAGCCCGACCAGGCCCACCGTCGAGATGAGAGTCAGCGCGCGGACGCGCAGGCCGTCCTCGTCGAACAGCCGGAACGCCAGGGCCATCGAGCCCGGGGTGGTCATCGCCGCGGCGGCCCCCATCGCCGCCCGGACGGCGATCAGCTGCCCGGCGGTGGTGACGAAGGCGGTCGCCAGGCTCGCAGCGCCGAGCAGGACCAGCCCGATCAGCATGATCCGCCGTCGGCCGGACCGGTCGGCGATCGCGCCGAACGCCGGCATCAGCCCGCCGAACGCGACCGCGTAGGCGCCCGTCACCCATTGCAGCGCTGTCGTGGAGGCGTGCAGCTCGCGTCCGATCACGGGCAGCGCGACGTTCAGGATCGAGTTGTCCAGCATCTCGAAGAGGAACACCGCCGCCAGCCCCGCCAATGCGACCCACGCCTCCCCCAGTGAACGGGGAGAACGACCGGGCCGGCCCGCGGCCGTCTCATCCTGGAGGGCCCCTTTCACGTCGTGCTCCCGGCGGGGACCCTGATCTGCGCGGGCGTGGGCGGGGCCGGGAACGGGGCGATCCGGCCGCTCACGCGGGCCGGCCGCCTTCGCCCCGCGCGGGACGCGGCCGGGGTGGCGCGCGGCCCGCTGGGACCTGTTCCGGCGAGAATGACGGTTATCTGTGTGAAGGACACACCACTAGGTTATGTGACTAAGTTAAGTGACACAAGATAGTGAGGTCGGGATGCCCAGGACCGGAGCGCGAGGCGGACCGCGGACGCGCGCGAAGATCTCGGAGGTCGCGACCCGGCTCTTCCTCGAACGCGGGTTCGACACCGTCACGGTCACGGAGGTCGCGCGGGAGGCCGGGGTCTCGGCCGTGACGGTCTTCAAGCATTTCCCGCGCAAAGAGGACCTCCTGCTGGACCGTGAGGTCGACGCCGTCGGGCTCCTCCGTTCGGCGGTGCGCGACCGCGCTCCGGAGGCCGGGGCACTCCAGTCGCTGCACGACATGACGTTCCGGCTCCTCGAGGAGCGGCATTCCCTGTCCGGCCTCAAGGACGGGTCCGTCCCCTTCTTCCGGACCGTCGCGGCCTCGCCCGCCCTCGTCGCGCGCGCCAGGGAGATCGCCTCCGACCTCCAGCAGACGCTCGCAGGCGAGCTCGAAGACGACCCGTCCTTCGACGGCGACGCCTCGCTGCTCGCCGCCTTCTTCATCGCCGGTTACACCACCGTGCTGGTGGAGACCGCCCGGCGCCTGATCGCCGAAGAACCGGCTGACGCCGTCGCCGAGGACCACCGGGCCCGCCTGGAACGCCTGTTCGACGCCCTCACCAGCGGGGTCGTGCCCGAGGCGTGAGGCTCTCCGCCGCGCCGCGCGCTGCCGCAGCCCTGCTGGACGCCGCGCGCCGGATCGCCGTCGGGGACGGCGAGCGCGCCCTCGCTCCGGCCGTGATCGCTCGCAGTGAGAGCGGCCGTCCGCCGTCCGTCCGGTGCGGCGGTCTTCTGTCGTAGGGGCTCGGTAAGGTCCGGCGGGTGCGTCCTGCCGATGTTCAACGGATCACCGTGGAAGAAGCCGCGGATCGTTACGCGGAGATGGTGCGGGCCAAGACCGTCACCGGTGCGCTGGCGGCGAGCACCGCGGAGATCTACACGCGTGACGTCCACACGTTCGCGGCCCTCGCCGGCGGGGAGCGGGTGCTGGACGATCTGACCGGTGAGGACGTCGACGAGGTGCTGCTGAGGTTCGCCCGCAAGCCGGACGGGCGCCGGAAGTCGCCCGTGGCCGCCGACGGGTCCGCTCCGCTGCAGAGCGCGCACTCCCAGGCGCGGTTCCGCCGGTCGGTGTCGGCGTTCTTCCGGCATGCCGCCGTGGCCGGGTGGGTGCAGCTGAACCCGATGCGGGCGGTGACGGTGACGTCGCGGCAGCGGGGCGGTCTGCGTCCGGAGCGGCGCGCGCTGACCCGGGAGCAGGCGGAGGGGCTGCTGGGCACGGCGCGGGTGCTGGCGTCGGCGGGGCCGGAGGAGGGTAAGCGGGCCGATCAGCGCACCGAGTTGCGTGATGCTCTGATCGTGTTGCTGCTGGCGACGGTCGGGCCGCGGGTGTCGGAGCTGACGCGCGCGGACGTGGACCATTTCTTCACCAATGACGGCGTGCGTTACTGGCGGATCTTCGGCAAGGGGGGTCGTACCCGTGACGTGCCGCTCCCCCACGGTGTCGCGCAGGTGCTGGACGCCTACTTGGCGCAGCGGCGCGCCCGGGTGGTGGAGACTGCGGCGTTGCTGCTGTCATGGCGGGGGCGCCGGCTGGCGCGCGGGGACGTGCAGGGGGTGATCGACCGGGTGCTGGCGCGGGTCGATCCGGACCGGCGGCGTTCGGTGACGCCGCATGGGCTGCGGCATACGACCGCGACGCATCTGCTGGCCGCGGCGACGGACATGGACGCCGTACGGCGGGTGCTGGGGCATTCGGACCTGTCGACGCTGGGCCGGTACCGCGATGAGCTGCCCGGGGAGCTGGAGGCGGCGATGCGCGCCCATCCCCTGCTCGGCGACCGGGAGGCCGGCGGCCCGCGGTAGGCACGTGGCCGTCGTGGGCGGCGCCGTCCTCCTGGTCGCGGCGGCTGTGGCCTGGTCGTGGCGGTCAGGTCAGGGTGAAGCCGGGCCTCGGGGGCGTGGGGCCAGGGATCCTGGTCAGCGCAGGTTCTCGTTGGTGCGTGCGCTCCGGACCGCCAGTGCGGCCGCCAGGGCGCAGGCGATCAGCAGTGCGGCGCCGCCGGCCGGTGTGCGGCCCAGCAGCAGGTAGAGCGGCATCGCGGCGGCCAGGGTCACGGTGATGGCCAGCACGGTCCGGTGCGGGTTGCGCGCCAGCGCGGCGCCGGCGACGAAGTTGCCGGCCATGCCCGCCAGGCCGAAGGCGAACAGCAGCGGGCCGACGAGTCGTTCGTCGGTTCCCGACAGTTTCTGCAGTGCCGGGCTGACGAAGGTGTAGGCCGAGAAGTGGCCGGTCACGATGAGGAATGTCGCGAGGATGCCGACGCGTACGCCGGGGTTGCGGAACTGCTCGGCCAGGAGCCGCGGGCGGACGGGCTGGGAGGCGGCCAGCGGCGGCAGTACGGCCAGCAGGGCGAGCAATGCGACGAGTGCCAGGGCGCTCAGCGCCGCGAAGGCGATCCGCAAGCCGGAGAACCCGCCGAGCAGCGTGCCGATGGGGACGCCGAACACGTTGGCGGCTCCGACACCGCCGAAGATGATCGCGGTGGCCCGTGGCACGTTCGCGGTGGTCACGAGCCGGACGGCCAGGCTGCTGGCGACGGCCCAGAAGCCTCCGATCGCCACTCCGACCAGCACCCGGGAGGACACGAGGACGGCGAAGCTCGGGGCCAGGGCCGAGGCCGCGTTGGCGAGTGTCATGAGACCCATCAGGCCGAGCAGCAGGAGCCGCCGGTTCATTCGGCCGACGAGCACGGGGACCAGGGGTGCCGAGACCGCGGCGACGAGGCTGGGCACCGTCACCATCAGCCCGGCCGTCCCTTCGGAGACCGACAGGGCCGATCCCACGTCGGTCAGCAGCCCGATCGGCAGACGAGCAGGACGCGGTCATCAGGGCGACCGACCTGTTCTGGCGTCGCGGCTACAACGCCACCTCGGTGCGCGATCTCGGCGCCGAACTCCAGCTCACTCCCAGCAGCCTGTACCGGACGTTCACCGACAAGCACACGCTGTTCCTGCGCGCGCTCGACCACTACCGGGCCACCGACTCCGCGCAGGCCGGGCAGCGGCTGGACGCCGCCGGCCGCCCGGTCCGCCGGGTACTGCGGGACTGGATGCTGTGGCTGGTCTCCTGCCCGTCCGACGGCGAGTCCGGCCGAGGCTGCTTCGTGGTCAACACGGCGACCGAACTCGGCACCACCGACGCCCAGGTCCGTCAGCGGACCGAGGCCGCCTTCGAGGTCACCCGCCAGGCACTGCGATCCCTGCTGCGCGAGGGCCGGAACAACGGCGAACTGTCCACCGACCTCGACATCGACGCCGCCGTGGAACTGCTGTTCACTACCGTGCTCGGACTACGGGTACGGGAACGCGCCGGCCACGACCCCGAACGCCTGGCCACCGCGATCGACGCCGCGATCCAGGCCCTGGGATCCACGCGGTGAACCGGCCGCCGGCAACGGCTCAGGCCGCCAGGACCTCCTCGAGACCCCGGCGCAGCAGACGCAGTCCCTCGGGGATGCGCTCGGCCGGGATCATGCCGTACCCCAGCACCAGGCCCGCCTGAGGCCGGTCGGCGCAGTAGGCGGCCAGGGTCTCGACGGTGACGCCGAGACGGCGGGCCGCGGCCTGTACGGCGCGCGGGTCGGCGGGCACGTCCGGGGCGAGGCGGGCGCACAGGTGCAGGCCGGCCGTCGAGGGCACCGGGGTGAGCAGGCCGGCGAAGCCCTCCCCCAGTGCCGTGGTCAGGCGCTCGTGACGGGCGGCGTAGACGCGGGTGGCCTTGCGGACGTGACGCGACAGCTCCCCGGAGTCGATGAGGCGGGCCAGGGCCGCCTGGGCGGCCGGATCGCCGTGCCAGTCGGTGAGCTGCCGGGCCGCCCGCAGCGCCGTTCGCAGCGCGGCCGGAGCCACCAGGAACCCGGCGCGCAGCACCGGCGACAGCGTCTTGGAGAACGTCCCGACATAGACGACCCGCCCGGTGCGGTCGAGGCTCTGCAGAGGCTGCAGGGGCCGGGCGGAGAACCGGAACTCGCTGTCGTAGTCGTCCTCGACGATCACCGAGCCGTGACGGTCGGCCCAGGCGAGCAGCGCGGTGCGGCGGGCCGCCGACATCGGGACGCCCAGCGGGAACTGGTGGGAGGGCGTCACGTACACGACGCGGGCGCCGTCCGGGAGCGCGGTGACGTCCAGGCCCTCCGCGTCGACGGGCACGCCGATGACACGGGCGCCCAGGGCACTGAACAGGCGCCGCGCCGGCGGGTAGCCGGGCTCCTCCACGGCGACCTGGTCGCCGGGGGCGATGAGGACGCGGCCGAGCAGGTCGAGGGCCTGCTGGGCGCCCTGGGTGATGAGCACGTCCTCGGCGTCGGCGCGTACGGACCGGGACACCCCGACGTATCGGGCGATGGCGGCGCGCAGCGCGGGATGCCCGGCGGGATCGCCGTACCCCGCGACGCGCAGCGCCGAGGAGCGCAGTTCCGCGGTGAGCAGGCGCCGCCAGGTGGCCAGCGGGAACAGGGCGCTGTCGGGCATGCCGACGCCGAAGTCGTACGGGGCCGGCGGGCCGGTGGGGTGCGGCGCCGGGGCCAGGGAGTCCCAGGGCGGGCGGGGACGCACGGTGCCGCCGGTCGGCGCGGCGCGGCGCCGTACGCGGGCGCGCTGGGCGTCACCGACGTAGGTGCCCGCTCCGACGCGGGCGACCAGGAATCCCTCGGCGGTCAGGCGCTCGTAGGCGACGCAGACGGTGTTGCGGGAGACCTGGAGGCCGCGGGCGAGTTCACGGCTGGCCGGCAGGCGCTCGCCGGGGCGGAGCCGGCCGTCGAGGATCGCCTCCAGGAGCTGGCGGTAGATGCGGGCGGCCAGGTCACCGGGGCCGTCCAGGGCGATGTGCAGGTCCACGTCCCTATATTGGCCCGTTCGATCGTACGGTCATTGGCTCTTCCGGCGGCCAATCGGCTGCGGTTCGCTGGCCGAGGGTCACCGGGTGGCGTGTCCGCCCGGTGGGATGAGGAGCGGCCGGAGATGTTCCGTATCGTGGCGGGTTCCGGGCCGGCGCGGACGCTGGCCCTGGCGCAGCTGGTCGGTTCGGTGGGCGATGGGGCGTTCTACGCCTGCTCGGTGCTGTTCTTCACGCGCGTGATGGGGCTGTCGCCCACGCGGGTGGGGTTCGCGCTGACGCTGGGGTGGGCGGTCGGCATGCTCGCCGGGGTTCCGCTGGGGCGGCTGGCCGACCGGCGGGGACCACGGCGTACGGCGGTGGCGCTGGCGGGCGCGACGGCGGGGACGCTGGCCGCGTTCCTGGTGGTGCGGTCGTTCCCGCTGTTCGCGGTGACCTTCACCGCGTACGCGTGCGGTCAGGCGGGGCTGACGTCGGCGCGGCAGGCGCTGCTGGCGGGCCTGGTGCCGGCCGGTGAGCGCACCGGCGTACGGGCGGGGGTGCAGTCGGCGTCGAACGCGGGCCTGGCCGTCGGCGCCGGGCTGGGCGCGCTGGCGCTGTGCTTCGGGACACGGCCGGCGTATCTGGCGGTGTTCGGGATGGACGCGGTCGCGTTCGGGGCGGCCGCGCTGATCCTCGCGCGGCTGCCGGAGGCGCCGGCCGCGCCACGGGCGAACGGCCCGCGGCCCGCCGTGCTGCGGGACCGGCCGTACGCGCTGGTCACGTTCCTGAACGCGGTGATGTACCTGAACATGCCGCTGCTGAGCCTGGGCCTGCCGCTGTGGGTGGTGCGGCGTACCGGCGCGCCGGCGCCGGTGGCGGCGGTGCTGCTGGTGGTCAACATGCTCAGCGTGGTGGTGTTCCAGGTGCGGGTGGCCCGGCCGGTGACCGGGCCGGTGGCCGCGGCACGGGCGACGCGGCGCGCCGGGACGCTGCTGGCTGCCGCGTGCGCCGTGTACGCGCTGTCGGGCGCTCGCGCGGGAGTCGTGGCGACGGTCGCGGTGCTGGTCGTGGCCGCCCTGTTGCAGGTGTTCGGTGAGATGCTGCAGGGCGCCGGCGGCTGGGAGCTGAGCTTCGCGCTCGCGCCGGAGGGCGGGCACGGGCAGTACCAGGGGTTCTACGGGATGGCGCCGCAGTTCGCGCGGATGGTGGGCCCGCTGGTGCTGACGACGCTGCTGCTGGGCTGGGGCGGGCCGGGCTGGCTGGTGCTCGGGGGTGCGTTCCTGGCGGCGGGGCTGGCGATGGGCCCGGTCACGCGGTACGCCGCGCGGACCCGTACGGCACCGCGGGCCGGCGCGGATGCGGCACGGCCGGTGGACACTCCGATCTGCGCGGGCGACCGGTGATCGGAGGCGGGGGGCGCGCCGCGGCCCACCGGGGACCGCGCGGCACCATCGGCAGGGCGCCCCGGGGCCGGCCGCCGCTGCGCGCGGGGTTTTGATCGGGATCTGTGGGCGCTACCGCAGTTGGTCGCGGCGGCGGGTCAGGTAGGCGGTCTCGGCGGTGTTGCCGGCCAGTTCGATGGCTTTGTCATAGGCCGCACGCGACTCATGACCACGGCCCAGCCGGCGCAGCAGGTCGGCGCGGGTGGCGTGGTAGGCGTGATAGCCGGACAACCTGTGCTCAAGACCGTCGACGGCCGCGAGGGCCGCCTGCGGGCCGTCGAGCTCGGCGACCGCGATGGCCCGGTTGAGGGCGACGATCGGCGATGGGTCGAGGCGGACGAGCTGGTCGTAGAGGGCGAGGACCTGCGACCAGTCGGTGTCGCGCATGTCGCGGGCGGAGGTGTGCACGGCGTTGATCGCGGCGAGGATCTGGTAGCGGCCCGGCGCCACCCCGGCGGCGGCAGCGGCGAGGCGTTCGCGCACCAGCCGATGGCCCTCGGAGATCAGCGCCGCGTCCCAGGCCCCACGGTCCTGCTCGACGAGCGTGACCAGTTCGCCGCCGGCCGAGACGCGGGCGGTGCGGCGGGCCTCGGTGAGCAGCATCAGCGCCAGCAGCCCGGCCACCTCGCCGTCGTCCGGCAGGAGTGCGCGGATCAGGCGGGTGAGCCGGATCGCCTCGGCGGTCAGGTCGTGACGCAGGGGATCGGTGCCGGGGCCGGTGGCCAGGTAGCCCTCGTTGAACACCAGGTACAGGACGGCGAGTACGCCGGAGACGCGCGTCGGCAGATCCTCGGCGGACGGCACCCGGTAGGGGATGCGAGCCGCCTTGATCTTGGCCTTCGCGCGGGTGATCCGCCGCTCTATGGCGGTCTCCTGCGCGAGGAAGGCGCGGGCGATCTCGGGCACGGTCAGACCGCCGACCATGCGCAGCGTCAGCGCCACGCGGGTCTGCGTCGCCAGCGCCGGGTGACAGCAGGTGAAGATCAGCCGGAGCCGGTCGTCGTCGATGGCTCCGACGGGCTCGGGCGGGTCGGCGTCGTAGACCATCTGAGCCTCCTTGTGCTTGTCGGCGCGCTTGTTCTCGCGGCGGAGCCGGTCGATGGCCTTGCGGCCCGCGGTGGTGGTCAGCCAGGCGCCGGGGTTGGGGGGAACGCCGTCGGCCGGCCACCGCGCGACGGCGGTCGCGAACGCCTCGGCGGCCGCCTCCTCGGCGATGTCGAGGTCACCGAAGCGCCTGGTCAGGGTGGCGACCACCCGGGCCCACTCCTCGTGGTGGGCCCGGGTGACCGCCACCTCGACGTCGCTCACTGGAACGGCCGCACCTCGATCTTCCGATCGCAGATCTTCGACGCCTCGGTGGCGAGCTTGAGCGCCACATCCAGATCGGGGGCCTCCCACACCCAGACGCCGGCGAGGTACTCCTTCGACTCCACGAAAGGCCCGTCGCTGAACACCGCCTGCTCGCCCCGGTTGTCGACGACCGTGGCCGCGTCGGTGTCCGCGAGTCCGCCCGCGAAGACCCAATAACCCTCGGCGATAAGTCGTTCGTTGAACGCGCTGATGGCAGGCTGCCTGTCCGTGCTGCCGGGATTGCTCTTGTCGTCGATCACGGAAACCAGGTACTGCATCTGAAGCTCATCTCCTGTGGTGTCAAGACGGCGTGGTCCGGTGGTCAGGGACGTCACGGCGTCGGCGCGTACTGCGGGCGCCCGGCCGGCCGGTGGACCTGGATCGTCACGCCCTTGGAGCCGACTCGCGACTATGCCTGGTTGATGAACGCGTGGGTCTCGCTGTCGCCCTTCCCCCGGGCCCATCCGTCGAAGCCGTTCCTGCGGTCCTCATCCGACACGCCGCCGTTTCCCTGGGTCACTCCATCGATGCTGACCTGAGTCACGGTCGTCAGCTTCATGATCGCGGTTCCTCTGCCTTGGCGCCGCCCCTCGTGGGCGTCCTCACCCCTGCTACGAACACCACCGCCCCGATCCGACACCGCCTCCCGGATTTCTTCGAAGAACTCTCCGGGACGCCGGTCCTCGGCGCTCCGACGACACGACAGTTCCGTACCTGTGGAAAACCCGGCTCCGGGCCGCCCGGCGAATGCCGCGCCGCGCCACGATCCGGGCGGCCGGCTGGGGATGACGCTGTGGACGGCCCCGGGACGACCGCTCTCAGCGGGAGTCCGTCACCAGCCGCACGCCCAGCCCCACCAGCACGACACCGGACACCTGCTCCATGCGCCGCCGCACACGCGGTCCGCGCAGCAGCCGCCCGGCACGCCCCGCCAGCCAGATCACCCCGAGATACCAGGCCACATCGACCAGCGCCCACACCACCACCAGCAGCGCCAGCATCGGCGGGACGGCGACCCCGTGCGGCACGAACTGCGGCAGGAACGACACCGCGAACACCCCCGCCTTGGGATTGGCGGCGTTGGTCAGCACCCCCAGCCGGAACAGCCGCCCCCGCGAAACCGCCGGCGCCGGGACGTCCTCCTCCCCCGCCGGCGCGCCCTCCCGCCGCGCCCGCCACAGCGCCCGCGCCCCCATCCAGATCAGGAACACCGCGCCGGCGACACGCATCACGTCATAGGCGATCCGGGAGGCCAGCAGCAGCGCCGACAGGCCGAACACCGCCGCCGCCCCCCACAGCAGCACCCCGATCTCGTTGCCCAGCATCACCGCCACACCCGCCCGGCGACCGGACCGCACCGACTCGCGCACGATCACCGCCGTGCTGGGCCCGGGCACCATCGCGACGAGGAACGCCGCGCCGACGAACACGAGCAGACTCTGCAGCATGCCGTCATGATCACGGCCGCGCGCCGGCACCGGCAACCCGTTAACGGCGGTTGAGGCGGCTCCCGGAACGTGACCGCCGGCGATCGGGCGCGGTCAGGCCTTGTTGGTGAACAGTCGGTCGAGGTGCTGGTCGACGGCGGTCAGGGCCTCTTGGGGCCCGATCACGTTCAGTTCGATGAGCGGGGTCAAGCCGGTGAGTGCCAGAAGCAGGTTGGTCTCTGTCGCCGGGTCACGGTCGGGGCCGATATGGCCATCGGCGATCGCCTGGCGGACGATCCGCTCGACGAGGCCGCGGCCGTGAGCCAACCCGTCGCGTGCGCGTGTACGGATGTTCGCGTCGTGCAGCGCCTCCAGGACATAGGCGGCGCTCATCCGGCTCGTCGCGCGTGCGTCGGGGTGGAGAGGGAGCATCTCCGCGAGCATCACCCGGAGCACGTCACGGGGGTGTGGTGGGTCGCCGAGTTCTCTGACGCCTTCGGCGACGCGTCGTGATGTCCGTTCGGACGCGAAGTCCATGGCGAAGACCAGCATCTCCTCTCGGTTGGCGAAGTAGTGCTGCACCGCGCCGTGGGAGATGCCCGCTTCCTGGGCGACTTCGCGGACGCTCGCGTGCGCGATGCCGCGTTGTTCCACTACGCGCCACAGCGCTCGGGCGATCGTCTCGCGGCGTTCGCGGTGATCCACCTGCTTGGGCATCGTCGCCCCCCCTGTTCCAATACAGTTGACATATTACAGTTGACCGATAAAAGTTGGGAGCCCGTTCACGAAAGAAAGGGTGGGCATGTCCGGACGACCACGAGCACGGACCGCGGAGGGCCTCGTCGAAGGGTGCCGGCGGGGAGAGCATGCGGTGTTCCGTGGCATCCCCTATGCTCAGCCGCCGGTCGGACCGCTGCGCTTCCAGGCACCCGCCCCGGTCAAGGGGTGGGACGGGACGAGGCAGGCGACCGGGTTCGGCCCGGTGGTTCCGCAGGCGGGACCGACGGCCGAGACCTCGATCGGGAACGACTGGCTCACGCTCAACGTCAGCACCCCGGCCCCGGGGACGGCCGGGCTGCCCGTGCTGGTGTGGATCCACGGTGGCGCCTACATCGCGGGGGCCTCCAGCGATCCGATGTACGACCCTGCGGCCCTGACCAGCGCGGGCCTGGTCGTGGTGAGCATCAACTACCGGGTGGCGGTCGAGGGTTTCGCTCTCATCGAGGGCGCCCCGGCCAATCGCGGGTTCCTCGACCAGATCGCGGCCTTGGAATGGGTACAGCGCAACATCGCCGCTTTCGGCGGAGACCCCGACCAGGTCACGGTAGCGGGACAGTCCGCCGGGGCCGGGTCGATCGCGGCCCTGCTGACGATGAAGCGGGCGCACGGGTTGTTCCGCAGGGCCATCGCGCACTCGGTGCCGGGATCGCTGTGCACCCGCGCGCTGGCGGAAGAAGTCGCCGCCGCGCTCGCGCGCCGGGTCGGGGCGGCACCTGACGCTGAAGCCCTCTCCGGCATCGACCCCCTGCGCCTGGCCGGCGAGCTCACCGCCCTCGGTGCCGGCCTTCCCCGCCACCGCGAGAGTTGGGGCCGGCTCTCGCAGCTCGGTGTCGCCGTATGCCCGGTCCTCGACGGCGTGGTGCTCACCGAAACGCCCTGGAGGGCGCTGGCCGGCGGCGGTACGGGCGGAACCGAGCTCCTCGTCGGCCACACTCGCGATGAATTCCGGCTGTTCAGCGTCATGATGGGGCGGCTGGGCACCTTCACCGAGGACGAGGCCCATACGGCCCTGGAGCTGTTCGCCCCGGCACCAGACGGCGCCGACGCCTACCGTGCCGCCTACCCACAGGCCACCCCTGAAGAGCTGCTCGAACTGGTGTACTCCGATGCCCTCTTCCGCATGCCCTCACTGCAACTGGCCCAGGCGAACCAAGCCGCTGGAGGCACGTCGTTCCTCTTCGAGCTGCGACTGGCGGCTCCGGCGTCCGGCGGAGCCCTGGGCGCCTGCCACAGCCTCGACGTCCCCCTGGCGTTCGCCACGTTGGACAGCCCCGCCGGCCGGCACCTCTTCGGCGACCGGCCACCGCCGGAGGTCTCGGCGGTATCCCGGGAACTGCAGCGGGCATGGGTCCGCTTCGCCACGACCGGCGACCCCGGGTGGCCCGCCCACCGGCCCGAACGACGGCTGACTCGCGTCCTGGACATCGAGTCGAAGACCTTGCCCTACCCGGAAGAGACCTCGCGCCGGATCTGGGAACGACACGACCCGGCCCCCTTCGACCTCACATAGACGAGGACCCAGTCCGCCTGGCCGATCCGCCGCCGACGCCGAGTACCCGGCCGGTGACCCCTTCGGCGTCGTCCCCTCAACGCGCCGGTTCAGCCGCCCCCGACGCCGGCCAGCGGGCCACCCGGAGGGTTCCCGGTGTCCTGGCTGCCGCTGGGCGTGGGCCGCGGGCTCCCCGGCGTGGACCGGCCCGGGGACGGCGACGGCCGCGGCGACGTCAGCGACGGCGACGGCTCCGGGCTGCCCGGCGACGACGTGGGGGTCTCCGTCGGGATCGGCGGGGTCGGCTGCGTCGGCTCGCACGAGAACAGCAGAAGCACCAGCAGAGCCAGCAACGCCAGCAGCGCCGCCAGGGACAGCACCGCGGCGGCCAGCCCCTTCGAATCACCGAACGCCGCCACCGGACCGGCGACCGGCGGGCCCTCGACACCGACCGCCGGATCGACCGGGCCGGACACCCAGTGCGCCTGGAACTGCGGGCCCCGACGGGTCCGGCCCGTCCACCCACGCTGCGGCAGCACCGGCTCCAGGAACCGCTCCGCGCCCGGACCGCCCTCCTCGTACGTCGTCGCCACCCACGGCGCGCCGCCCTCGGTCAGCGCCGCGATCACCGGAGCGGGCCCGCCCGCGCCGGGTTCCGGCAGCACCCGCGGCACCGAATCCGGTGGCGGCGTCTCACGCGCGATCGCCGCGCGGAACCGGTCCCGGGCGGCCGCGTCACCGGCCGCGGCGGTGGTCAGCAACGCCACCGACACCGATCGGCCGTTCGGGTCGGTGCCCAGATAGACGATCCCGGCGACGGACTCGCGCAGCCGGGAGTGCAGCCGGAACGGCCCCAGCTCGGCTGGATCGCCGACCTGCAGCGGTTTGGGCATCGATGCCCCCTCCCCCGGCGTGACCGTGTCGCGCGCGACACCCTAACAGCTAGGGGATCAGACGACTTTTCGCCTGAATCGCATAGGGTCGTCAGCGTCGGCGCACGCCCCTGACCCGAGGGAATAGATGACGATCGCCATAGGTGACATCGAAGAGGCGGCGGCTCTGCTGCAGCAGAGCGTGGCGGAGGTCAAAAAGGTCATCGTCGGCCAGGAGCACATGGTCGAGCGCATGGTCATCGCCCTGCTCGCGCGCGGCCACTGTCTGCTCGAGGGTGTTCCCGGCGTCGCCAAGACCCTCGCCGTCGGCACCCTGGCCACCGTCGTCGGCGGATCGTTCGCCCGCCTGCAGTTCACCCCCGACCTGGTGCCCTCCGACATCGTCGGGACCCGGATCTACCATCCGTCCACCGAGCAATTCGACGTGGATCTCGGCCCGGTCTTCGTCAACTTCGTCCTCGCCGACGAGATCAACCGCGCCCCGGCGAAGGTGCAGTCCGCGCTGCTGGAGGTGATGGCCGAGCGTCAGGTGTCCCTCGGCGGGCGGACCCACCCGCTGCCGAAGCCGTTCGTGGTGATCGCCACACAGAACCCCATCGAGTCCGAGGGCGTCTACCCGCTGCCCGAGGCGCAGCGGGACCGGTTCTTGATGAAGGTCAACGTCGCCTACCCCGGCGCGAGCGAGGAAATGCAGATCCTGCAGCGGATGAGCGTCGACCCGCCGGACGCGACGCGGATCCTCGACCCCGACGGCCTCATCGCCTTGCAGCGCGCCGCCGACGACATCGCCGTGCACGAACTGGTCGCCGACTACATCGTGCGCCTCGTGATGGCCACCCGCGAACCGGAGCAGTACCGCCTGCCCGACCTCAAAGGCGTCATCGAGATCGGCGCCAGCCCCCGCGCCACGCTCGGTCTCGTCGCCTCCGCCCGCGCGCTGGCGCTGCTGCGCGGGCGCGACTACGTGCTGCCCGACGACGTCCGCGCCGTGGCCGTCGACGTGATGTCCCACCGGGTCCTGCTGTCCTTCGACGCCGTCGCCGACGGCGTCGACCCCGTCACGATCATCGAGCGGATCCTGGCCACGGTCCCGCCGCCGCGCGTGGTCTGGAACCACCAGCACGCCTCATGAGCAGATCAGCGAAACTCAGCCGGCTCGCGCCCGAGCAGTCCCTGCGGCGGCTGGAGCTGAAGGTGACGCGCCGCCTCGACGGCCTGCTGCACGGTGAGCACCTGGGCCTGCTGCCCGGGCCCGGCAGCGACCTGGCCGAGGCCCGCCTCTACCAGCCCGGTGAGGACGACATCCGGCACATGGACTGGGCCGTCACCGCCCGCACGACCGTCCCCCACGTACGGGACCTGATCGCCGACCATGAGCTGGAGACATGGGCGCTGGTCGACATGTCGCCCAGCATGGACTTCGGCACCGCGCGGATGACCAAACGCGACCTGGCCGTCGCGGCCCTGGCCGCCGTCGGGTTCCTCACCGCCCGCCTCGGAGACCGGCTCGGCGCCTACATCATGCACGGCGGTCCGGTGCGCCGCTGGCCCGCCCGCACCGGCCGCGCGGCCACGTACGCCCTGTTGCAGGCGCTGCTGGACACCCCCCGCGCATCCGGCGGCGCGCCCGGTCCGCGCCTGGCCGAGGGGATCTCCGGGCTGGCCCGCGGCCAGGTCAAACGGGGCCTGCGCGTCGTCATCTCCGACTTCCTGGACGGGCAAGAGAGCACGGGCGGGGAGCTGGCGTGGCAGCGTCCGCTGCGCCGACTCGCCGCCCGCAACCAGGTCATCGCCGTCGAGATCATCGACCCGAGGGAACTGGACCTGCCCGCCGTCGGGCCGGTGATGATGACCGACCCGGAGACCGGCAAGACCCGCGAGATCATCCTGTCGGGTCGGGTCCGTGCCGCGTACGCGGCTGCGGCGGCCGCCCAGCGCGCCCGGATCCGCGAGGCGATCCGCGGCAGCGGAGCGTCCCATCTGGTGCTGCGCACCGACCGTGACTGGATCACCGACGTGGCCCGGTTCGCGCTGCAGCAGCGGCGCGTCGCGGGCCGTCCGCAGCCGGGAGGAGCCCGCCCATGACATTCCTGTCTCCCGGACGCCTGTGGCTGCTGGCGCTCGTGCCGCTGCTGGTCGGCGCGTACCTGCTGATGCAGGCCCGCCGACGGCAGGCCGCGGTGCGGTTCTCCAACCTGGCGTTGCTGTCGCAGATCGCGCCGCGCCGCCCCGGATGGCGCCGGCACCTGGCGGCGACGCTGTTCCTGCTCTCGGTGATCTTGATGACGGTCGGGTTCGCGCGGCCCGCCAAGCCCGTGAAGGTGCCGCGGGAGCGCGCCACGATCATCGTGGCGATCGACGTGTCCCTGTCGATGAAGGCCACGGACGTCGCCCCGACCCGCCTGGACGCCGCCAAGGCCGCGGCGAAGAAGTTCGTGCAGGACCTGCCGATGCGGTTCAACGTCGGTCTGGTCAGCTTCTCCGGCAGCGCCTCCGCCGTGGTCGCCCCGACCTTCGACCGGGAGGCGGTGGGGCACGCCGTCGACGGGCTGCAGCTGGGCAAGGGCACCGCGATCGGGGAGGCGGTGTTCACCTCCCTGCAGTCGATCCGGTCGTTCGACGCCCGCGCGAACCAGGACCCGCCGCCCTCGCACATCGTCTTGTTGTCCGACGGCGACAACCAGAGCGGCCGGTCGGTCACCGAGGCCGCCGCCGCGGCCCGCGCCGCGAAGGTACCGGTGTCGACGATCGCGTTCGGCACCCCGTACGGCACCGTCGACATCGACGGGGAGACCGTGCCGGTGCAGGTCAACAAGACCACGCTGCGCAACCTCGCGAACGACACGTCCGGCAAGGCGTACGAGGCGCAGGCCGGGTCCGAGCTGTCGGAGGTGTACCGGCACATCGGCAGCTCGCTGGGGTACCGCATCGAACGCCAGGAGGCGGCCTCGCAGTACATCTTCGGCGCGCTGCTGCTGGCCCTGACGGCCGGCGGGCTGTCGCTGGTGTGGTTCCAGCGCCTGCCCTGACCGGCCGTCCGAAGCGGCGCCCTTACGAAGCGGCGGGCGCCGCCCCCAGGAGCGTCGCGTTCTGGCGTTCGAGCGCCTTCGCCACCCCGCCGTGCCAGCCGTCGGCCACGGACTCCGCCAGGGGATCGGGGAAGATGTCCTCCTCTCCCTTGTCCACCCCGTCGAAGATGCTCCGCGCGACCGAATCCGGAGCCGCCTTGGGAACGTCGAGCACCCGGGTCATGTCGGTGTCGACCGGCCCGCTCAGCACGGCATGGACCCGCACGCCCCGCCCGGCCAGCAGCGCCCGCATCGACTGGGACAGCGAGAACGCGGCCGCCTTCGAAACCGAGTAGGCCGGCATGACCGGCACGGCCGCGACGGCCGCCAGCGACAGGACGTTGACGATCGCCCCCTTCGACGCGGTCAGCAGCGGCAGGAACGCCTGGGTCACGCCGTACGTGCCGTACAGGTTGACGGCGAGCAACCGTTCGAGCGCGGCCCGGTCGCTGAGGTCTTCGTAGAGCGCCAGCCCGGCGTTGTTGATGAGGACGTCAAGGGACGCGACGCTCTCCGCCGCCGCCTGAACCTCCTCCGTGCTGGTCACGTCCAGGGTCAGTGGCGTGACGCGCCCGTCCGTGTGCGGCAGCGGCCGGCGCGTACCGGCGTAAACGCGCTCCGCTCCCCTGCTCAAAGCCTCCTCGACCAGCGCCTGCCCGATACCACGGTTGGCCCCGGTCACCAGAATGGTCTTGCCTGCGATCGACATGCGTCCTCCTGAGAAAACGGACGGTCCGCGGCGTACCCCGGCCGTCCGAGCCGTCGAGGATGCAGACGGGGCAAAGTCACCGAACTGGGCGCCCGCCGAGCGCCCAGTTCGCGCCTTGGCCGACGTCCATACTGCGTACGACACGACCCGCGGGAGAGAGGTGACCCCAGAGTGGGGACGGCAACCGCCGATCTGATCGGCAGGGCGCGAGCCGGGGACGGCGACGCGTTCCGGGAACTGACCGAGCCATACCGTCGAGAGCTGCACGTGCACTGCTACCGGATGCTCGGGTCCTTCCAGGACGCGGAGGACGCCCTGCAGGACACGCTCCTGTCCGCCTGGCAGGGCATCGCGGCGTTCAAGGAACGTGCCTCGATCCGCACCTGGCTGTACCGGATCGCCACCAATCGGTGCCTCGACGCGCTCCGCTCGGCGAGCCGCCGCCCGGCCGTGCCGTGGGACATCCCCCAGGTCGAACCGCCCGAGCCGACCCGGCTCGGGGAGGCGGTCTGGCTTGAACCGTTTCCCGACGTGCTCCTTGAAAGCACGCTCGGCCCTGCGGCCCGGTACGAGCAGAGCGAGGCCATCTCGCTGGCCTTCGTCACCGCGCTCCAGGTCCTGCCGGCCCGCCAGCTCGCCGTGCTCATCCTGCGCGACGTACTCGGGTTCCACGCGGGCGAGGTCGCCGACATGCTCGACACGACCGTCGAATCGGTCACCAGCGCGCTCAAACGGGCCCGCGCCGGGCTGCAGCGTCGTCTGTCGCCGTCCGGCGATGGCGAACCGCCGCCCCCTCCGGGCTCACCCGCCGAGCAGGCGCTCGTGGCCAGGTTCGTCCGCGCATACGGGTCAGGTGACATCGACGCCCTGGTCGCCCTGCTGACCGACGACATCCACCTGTCCATGCCGCCGATCCCCCTCGAATACCAGGGCCGTGCCGACGTGGCCCGCTTCTACGCCACCATCCTCCGCCAGGACTGGACCTATGACTTCGTGCCGACGCGCGCGAACGGCCAGCCGGCGCTCGGGACCTACCTTCGCGGCCCGACCGGCGTCGCCCACGGGATCGGTCTCGTCGTCCTCACCCTCGCCGGCGACCGGATCCGCGCCATTACCCGTTTCGACGCCGGCGTGCTCCCGTCGTTCGGGCTGCCGGCCTCGCTTCCCGGCTGAGAGCGGGTCTGCCGCTCAGGGCCGCATTGAGGGCTCTCAGGGTGTGAGGCGCCCGGCCGCCGGTCCGGGGTTCAGCCGCGGCGGGCGGCCGGGCGGACGCCGCGCGCGACGTACCCGATGATGCCCAGTAGGACCAGGACGCCCAGGCCGTCGGACAGTCCCTCCCACATGCTGCCGAACAGGCCGTGCCCGGACAGGAACACGTAGGTCGCGAACACCGTGAGCGCCGTGCCCGCGGCCGGGACCGCCGCGTACGACCACGGGTGTGCCTGCGCCCACGCCCGCGCGCGGTCATGGCCGCGGCGCAGCAGTGCGCCGCCGGCGCCGATGAGGAAGAAGACCGACAGGCCGAGGGCGATCGGGGCGGCGAGGCTCAGGTGCCAGCCCAGCAGGTGCAGGGCGAAGTCGGCCACGCCGACCGCCGCTCCCCCGGCGAGCGCGAGGGTCCAGGGCCCTTCGGAGGCCGCCGACATGGCGATCCAGGTCGTCTCCGACCGGCTCGGTACATCCGGTTGATGCGTCATATCGCGATGATGCGCCAGGATCGGCGGGAAGGCCATCGGGGATTCCCCCGACCCGCCCCTGAGGTCACCCCCACCCGAACGCTGGTACGGTCAGCCGACGTGGGGGAGCACTACTTCGCGCGACAGCCGCAGGCGGACAGCAGACCGGGCACCGTCGACCTCGTCCTGCCCGATCTTCATCTGCGGCTCGCCACCGACCGGGGGATGTTCTCCCCCGACCGCGTCGACCTGGGCACCCGCGTCCTGCTGGAGACCGTGCCCCCTCCCCCGCCACGGGGAGACCTGCTCGACCTGGGCTGCGGGTACGGGCCCATCGCCTTGACCATGGCCAGCCGATCGCCGCAGGCGATGGTCTGGGGCGTGGACGTTAATGAACGTGCCCTGACCATAGCGGAGCGTAATGCCCAAACCGCCGGCCTTGACAATGTAAGGTTCAGTTTGGCCGACCGGATCGACCCCGAGCTGCGGTTCGCCGCGATCTGGTCGAACCCGCCGATCCGCATCGGCAAGCAGGCTCTGCGCGCGCTGCTGGAGACCTGGCTGGCCAGGCTCGCCCCCGGCGGCCGCGCCCACCTGGTCGTGCAGAAAAATCTCGGCTCCGACTCCCTGCAGCGCTGGCTCACCGACCAGGGCCACCCGACCCAACGCCTCACCTCCCGCGCCGGGTACCGCGTCCTGGCCGTCGACCCGAAGGAACCATCGTGACCACGGACGCGCGCCGGCAACTGCGCCCCACCGACGTCAAGCGCCTGAACCGCACGTGGCGCAGGCGCACCGAGGACCGCCTCGCGCTGCTCGTCGAGTCGGTGACCCAGCCGTTCAACATCGGCTCGATCACCCGCTCCGCCGCGGCGTTCGGCGTCGACCACGTGTGGCTGGCCGGCAACGCCACTCCCCTGACCCACCCGAACGTCAACAAGACCGCGCTCGGCACCGAACGCCTCATCACCTGGGAACCTCCCGTGCCGGTCGCCGACGCCGTGCGCGCCGCACGCGAGGACGGCTTCCGGATCGTGGCGATCGAGCTGACCGGCGACGCGACGCCCCTGCACGAGGCGCCGCTGGACGGCGACGTCTGCCTGGCCGTCGGCGGAGAGGACCACGGCTGCTCCCCCGCCCTGCTGGCCGCCGCCGACGCGGTCGCCTACATCCCCCAGATCGGGCGGGTCGGATCCCTCAACGTCGCGGTCGCCACCGCCATCGCCCTGGCCGAGGCCCGCCGCCGCGAGTGGGCCCGCTGACCGGCGGCCCTCCCCCGCCGCGGCGTCGGCCGGTTCCCGGTAGCCGCCGATCAGCTGAGCGGCACGACGATTCCGCCACCGTGGTCGCCCGTCTGCGCCTCGTCCAGCATGAGGGCGGCCACCGAAGCGCGGGAGATCCGGGGCGGCAGCAGGGGGCGCCGTAGCTCCGCGAGCGGCACGACGCGACGCCCGGGTCCGACGGGCCCGTCGGTGAGGTCCGGAGCGTGGAACACCGTGGCACCGGCGTCCAGGGCGACCTGGTCGGCCTCGGCCTTCTCGGCCAGTTCCGCGCCGACGAACATCCGCATCACCGCCGAGTAGATCAGCCCGCCCGCGCCCTTCGACGCGCCCGACCCCAGAGCACCGAGCCACACCGTGCGAACGCGCGCCGCGGCGAGCAGCCCGGCCCCGGCGACCAGTGCGCCCGGGCGGTCGCCCTTACTGATACCGATGGCCGAGACGGCCACGTCGACGTCGTCCAGGTCGGGGAAGTCCCGAGGGGAGAAGACATCCGCCCGCCGGACGTCGACCTCCCGCGACGTGGGCACGGTGACCCGGTCTGGAGTACGGGCGAGGGCCACGACCTCGTGTCCCCGCTCGAGTGCCTGGTCGACGAGCAGGCGGCCGACCTTCCCGGACGCGCCGAGTACGGCGATGCGCATGATGATCCATCCTCTGGCCGAACAAGTGTTGGTGAGACAGGTGGACAGGTCCTACCGCGAGAAGGCCCGTATCGAGATCTGCGGCGAGGCGATCTCGATACGGGCCGGCCTAGGCGATACCGAACACGCGCTCGGCCGTGCGGCGGCCGATCGCCGTCCGCTGATCGCCGGAAAGCGGCACGTCCCGCAGGAAGGCCACGGCGGCCGCCGGGTCCTCCCTCACGCCCGCCGCCCGCCGTCGACCGACAACGCGATCCCGGTGACGAAGGACGCGGCGTCCGAGCAGAGCCAGACGGCCGCCGCCGCGGCCTCCTCCGGCGTGGCCAGCCGGCCGAGCGGCGTGATCGCCGCCTGCCGCGCGATCATGTCGGTGCCGGCCGCCACCTCCTCGAACCCGGGCGTGAGGGTCGGGCCGGGGCAGACGGCGTTGACCCGGATGCCGTCCGGCGCGTAGTCGACCGCGGCGACCTTGGTGAGCCCGACGACGCCGTGCTTGGCCGCCACGTAGGCGGGCGCGGTCGGGATCGCGTACAGACCTCCGTTCGAGGCGACGTTGACGATCGCGCCGCCACCACGCCGCCGAAGGAGAGGCAGCTCATACCTCATGCACAGGAACGTCCCGGCCAGGTTGACGTGGACGACGCGCTCGAACTCCTCCAAGGTCATCTGATCGAGCCGCCGGTGGTGCGAGGCCAGACCGGCGTTGTTGACGGCGAAATCGAGGCCACCGTACGCCGTGACCGTGCGCTCGACGGCCGCCCGCACGGAGCGCTCGTCGGCGATGTCGACGGTCACGGCCAGCGCCTCCCCACCGTCCTTCCTGATCATCTCGGCGGTCTCGGTCGCCGTGCTCTCCTCGATGTCGAGCACGGCGACCGTGGCACCGCTCCTGGCGAACTCCAGCGCCGCCGCACGGCCGATCCCACTGCCGGCGCCGGTCACCAGCCCCACCTTCCCGGACATCGCGCTCATGCCAGCGGCCCGTGGTTCGCCCAGGCGACCTTGTACGGGTGCCGCGACTGCCAGTGGTCGATGACCTCGTGCACGCCGGGCGCGGTGAACGCCTTCGCCAACGCGTCGAGGTCGGCCACGGCGGCCTGCACGATCGCGGTCGCGATCAGCGCCGGGATGGACTCCTCGCCGGGGAGGGGGATGTGGCGCCGGGTCACGACCGACTGCACGAAACCGGAGTCGAGCATGACCCGTTCGATGTCCGCGAGGTACTGATCGAGCTCGGTGTCGGGCAAGGCTTGATCGAAGGAAACGATCATCGTGTGCTTAATCACGCTGTTGATTCTTGAGGGCGGACGCCTCTGATGTCCAAGACCGGTTCGATCTCCAGCGATAACCTGCAGGCATCATTTAACTGGAGACCCACGAGCTCGAGTGGACGAGTCCGGTGCCCCCTCACTATCGTGTGGGCTCATGTCCGGTCCCGAGGCATCCAGACGCTAGCCACCGGTCCTTCGGTGGCTTCTCGTGATGACACGCGGCGGCGCCGTCGCTGAGGCCACGCCTCCCCCGCCGCCCGATCACCGTCGTCCGGACCGGTTCTTCCCCGGGATTCCGTGAGCTCCACCGCCCTCGTGGTGCCGAGCCCGGTCTCCCTCACGCGATGACACCCGCGCGTCCCCGGTAGCCGCCCGCCTTCCCGCGGCCTGCCCGGGACGCCGCGATGGTGCGTCCGCGTCCTGCCCGCGATGCCTTTTCGACGCGACCGTGGAGTTCCTGCCCATGCCCTTCGCCATCTACATCCTCGGACTGGCGGTCTTCGCCCAGGGGACGTCCGAGTTCATGCTGTCCGGGCTGATCCCCGACATCGCCCATGACCTCGGCGTCTCCATCTCGGCCGCCGGCACGCTGACATCCGCGTTCGCCGCGGGGATGATCGTCGGAGCCCCGCTGATGGCGGTCCTCAGCCTGCGCTGGCCGCGCCGGCGGGCGCTTCTGGTCTTCCTGACCGCGTTCGTGATCGTGCACGCCGTCGGCGCGATCACCACCAGCTTCCCGGTCCTCCTGGTGACTCGGACGCTCGGGGCACTGGCCAACGCCGGTTTCCTCGCCGTGGGACTCGCGACGGCGACCGGCATGGCCAAGCCGGACGCCAAGGGACGGGCGACCTCCGTCCTGCTGAGCGGGATCACACTCGCGTGCGTCGCGGGAGTACCCGCCGGCGCCGCGCTCGGTCAGACCCTCGGCTGGCGGTCGGCGTTCTGGGCGGTGGCCCTCGTCTCCCTGCCGGCCGTCCTCGCCATCCTGCGCTCGGTGCCGGACACCGTCCGGGCGGCCGACGACCCGGACGAGGCCCGTCCCGGCGCCCGGGACCAACTGCGGGCGCTGCGCGACCCGCGGCTGCTGGTCATGCTGCTGCTGGCGGCGCTGGTCAACGCCGCCACCTTCTGCACCTTCACCTACCTGACCCCGCTGAGCACCGACGTCAGCGGCTTCGCCGAGGGCTGGGTGCCCGCGCTGCTGGCGCTGTTCGGTCTCGGGTCGTTCGCCGGGGTCACCCTCGGCGGCCGCCTGTCCGACACCCGGCCGATGCGGGTCCTGATTCCCGGCGGGATCGCCCTGCTCGCCGGGTGGGCGCTCTTCACGGCCACGGCCGCCAGCCCGGTCGCCGCGGTCCTGCTCATCTTCGTCCAGGGGGCCCTCTCGTTCGCCGTCGGCTCGACCCTGATCGCCCAGGTCCTGTACGCGGCGACCCGGGCGCCCTCACTCGGCGGCTCGTTCGCGACCGCGGCGCTCAACGTCGGCGCGGCCGCCGGCCCCGCCATCGGCGGCGCCACCATCGCCGCCGGGCTCGGCTACCGCTCGCCGCTGTGGGTCAGCGCCCTGCTGGTGGCCGCGGCGCTGGCCACGGCGAGCCTCGCCCACGCCGTACGGCGCTCGCGGGCCACGCCGCGCGATGACGCACCGGCCTTCCCCGCCACGGGGCGACCGCGCGGATGACCGAGACCTTGAAGATCCACGGTGCGTCGTCGCAGGCCGGGGCCGCCCCGGCCGCTCACACCGGCTGCGCGGCCGAGGACTCCAGCGCACTGAGGAACCACCGGGCCTCCGGGACGGGGTCGGGCCCGGTGGGCCGGCCGTCGACCACGGCCAGCAGCGCGAAGTACCGCGAGACCCGCGCGTCCGCGCCGACCCGGACCCGTTCGGCCAGCCAGCGCCGGAACTCCGCGTCGTCGTCGCGGCCGTGCGCGTCGGCGAAGACCGCGACCAGTTCCGCCACGACCGCCCGAGCCCGCGCGCAGCCCGGTGGGACGCCCTCCGCGAGCGCCGCGCCGGCCAGGTCGAGGACGGCCCGCTCGGCCCGCCGCCAGCTCGCCGGATCGCCGCGGTCCGCTCCGGAGGCCCGATCGGCGGCGTGCCGCTCGAACCCGGCGCGTACCGCCGCCCGGAAGTCCGGATCGCTGACCAGGTACGCCAGTTCGACCCACGCCTCGAGTTGCGCGGGCGCCGGGTCGTCCGGCGGGTCGGGCACCATCGAGCGCAGCCGCGCGGCGAAGCCCGGATCCATGTCCAGGCCACGGGTCGCCTCGCCGATGAGGTCGGCCACCATCCGGCGGCGCTGCCCCGCCGCGAGCGCGGCGAGCCGGTGCGCCCGGGTGACCGCAGCCGGATCCGCGCCGTGGGAGGCGGCGTGCCGCAGCACGGCCTGCCGTACCCGCAGCTCCTGGATCCGTGCCTCCAGCGCGGCCGCCTGCCGGTCGGCGACCTGCGCCAGGCTCTGCGCCCCACTGAGCACCCGGGCGACCGTGGCGAGACCGACACCGAGATCACGAAGCGTGCGGACGAGCTCAAGCCGGGCCCGCGCCTCATCGTCGTACAGGCGGTATCCGCCGGGCGACCTGGCGACCGGGGGCACCAGTCCCTGATCGGAGTAGTACCGGATCGTGGCCACCGGAAGCCCGCTGAGCCGGGCCATCTCGCCGATCGTGTGCAGACCCTCGTGCATGCCGTCCAGCCTGGCTCATCGATCCGCCGGACGGGACCCGTCCCCCGCCGGGCTCAGCCGGTCCAGGATCAGGTCGGCGACCCGGCCGGGCGCCTCCAGGTGAACGTCGTGGCCGGTCGCTACGTCCACCACCGTCAGCAGCGGCGTGGCCGCCGCGACCGCCGCCAGCTCGCGCGCGAACCCGCGCCGGTAGGCCGCGAACACCGTGGCGACCTCCGGCGGCAGCAGCTCCTCCAGGTCCTGGCCCGCCGACTGGACCACCACGAGCGGGCAGCGCGTCGCGCGGTAGGTCGCGAACAGGTCCAGGGCGCCCAGCTCGGCGACCAGCCGGGCCAGCGCGGGATCGCCGGCCCGCCGTACCTCCGCGTCGAGGAAGCCGCGCATCGTCTGCTCCGCCGCCCGCGCGGCGCCGGTGTCCAGGTCGAACGGCCCGGTGGGGTTGGTGTGCCCGTCCAGGTTGACGGCCAGGGGGCAGCGCGGGCGCCGTGTGGCCCACAGCGCGGCGACGATCCCGCCGAGGGAGTGCCCGACCACCGCCGGGTCGTCCAGCCCGAGATGGTCGATGACCGCGGCGAGATCGTCGATCGCGTCCGGCCAGGACCACAGGGCCGCCCCGGAGGCACCGTGCCCGCGCAGGTCGACGGTGACCACGCGCAGCCCGGCCGCCGTGAGCAGCGGGGTCACCCGCCGCCAGTCGTCCATGGCGCGGCCACCGCCGTGCAGCAGGACGACCGTCGCGCCCGTTCCCTCGTGGTCGCGAACGGCGATGTCCACACCTCCGCGGGACACGACATGGTCGGTTCCTTCGCTCATCGTGACTCCTTCGATTCCGGGGTTCGGCCGACGCGGAGACTATGGAGCCTCAAGTCCCTTGAGACTCAACCCGGGCGGCCCGGCTCGGCGGCGGGGAGGAAGCGGGCGCCCGGGCCCGCCGGCGCGGTGCCTGTGTGGCGGGTACGCGGCGAGGGAAGGACCCCACCCGCGTGGATCACGCGGGCGGGGGGACGGAGGCCGACGATGGGCACGACCGGGCGCGAGGTCCACCCGCCGGCCCGGAGCATCCGGCTGCCCGGAATCCTGCTGGGAGTGGGCCTGGGCGGCTTCGTCGACGGCATCCTGCTCCACCAGCTCCTGCAGTGGCACCACATGCTCTCCAGCACGAACGGCGACCGCATCGGCGTGAGGTACTACGACCCGAACACCGTGTCCGGGCTGCGGATGAACACCGTGTGGGATGGGATCTTCCATGTCGTGTGCTGGCTGTCGGTGCTCACCGGGCTCGCCGTGCTGTACTCCCGCGTGACCCGCGACCGCCGCCGCGTGTGGACCTCCCGCGTCCTGTGGGGCTGGGTCCTCGTCGGCTGGGGCCTGTTCAACCTCGTCGAGGGGATCCTCGACCACCACATCCTCGCCATCCACCACGTCCGCGGCGGCCCGAACCGGCTGTGGTGGGACATCGGCTTCCTGGCGCTGGGCGCACTGCTGGTCGCCGCCGGCACGCTGCTGCGGCGCGGCGCCCGGCCCGTCGGCCCGGTCCCGGCCGGGACGGTCCCCGCCTGATGGACGGCCACCTCCACCACGCCGGGCAGACGACGCCCGGCATGCTCATCGCCCTGGCCCCGGTCCTGGCGGCGGCCGCGTACCTGTGGCTCGTCGCGCGGGCCCGCGACCGGAGCCCCTGCCGGGGCCGGCACCACCTGCGGACGGCGAGCTTCCTCGGCGGATGCGCCCTGCTCACCGTCGCGCTGCTGCCACCCGTCGCCGCTCATGGCGACTTCCGCCACCACATGCTGCAGCACATGATCATCGGGATGTACGCGCCGCTCGCCCTCGTCCTCGGCGCTCCCCTGACGACGCTGCTGCGGGCGCTGCCCGGCGGCCACGCGCGGCGGGTGACCCGCCTGCTGCGCGCCCGTCCCGCGCGCGTGCTCGCCCACCCGGTCACCGCCCTCATCCTCGGCACCGGCAGCCTGGGCGTGCTGTACTTCACGCCGCTGTACGACGCGATCGCCGTCCGGCCCGCCGCGCACTGGCTGCTGCACGCCCACTTCCTGGCGTCGGGTTACCTGTTCGCCTGGGTGGTGGCCGGGCCCGATCCCGCGCCGGCCCGTCCGGGCGTGCGCGCGCGGCTCGTGCTGCTCGGGGTGGCCGTGGCGGCGCACGCCACCGTCGCGCAGCTGCTGTACGGCGGGTTCCTCGTTCAGGTCCACGCCCCGATCCCCCAGCTGCGGGACGCCGCGGTGATCATGTACTACGGCGGGGACGTCGCCGAGCTCCTCCTGGCCGCCGCGCTGGTGGCGACCTGGCGTCCCGAGCGCTCCCGGCTGCGGGTCGTACGGCTCGGCGAGTCGCGGTAGGGCGCCGACACTTCGACGGCGGCGCAACCGTCACCGGGATACGTTCACCTGGTGATAGCGATGATCTTTGAGTACCGGTTCGATCCCGGTGACGAGGCCGCCTACCGGGAGTACCTCGCGGAGTCGGCGCGGCTGCGTGAGCTGCTCCCGGACCTGGACGGCTTCCACGGGATCGAGCGGTTCACCAGCGACACCGATCCAGGGCGGTTCGTCGCGATCGGCTACTTTCGGGACGAGGAGGCGGTCGCCGCGTGGCGTAACACCCCGGCGCACCGGCGCGCGCAGGCGCTGGGCCGGCACCGGTTCTTCACCGACTACCGGCTGCGGATGGCCGAGGTGATCCGCGACTACGGGCCGCGCGACCGCGGAGAGGCCCCCGCCGACAGCCGCCGCGCCCACGACAAGGAGGAATCTCCATGTACGACCTGACCATCGACCTCGACGACGAGCCGGGCGCGCTGGCGGCCATGGGCGAGGCGCTCGGCGCCGCGGGCGTCAGCGTGGAGGGCGGCGGCATGTTCGTCGTCGGCGGGCGGGCCGTCGCGCACTTCCTGTTCCACGACGGCGAGGCGGCGAGCGCGGCGCTGCGCGCGGCCGGTCTGCGGGTCACGGCCTGCCGGCCGGTCCTGGCCCGCCGTCTGGACCAGGACCGGCCGGGCCAGTTGGGGGCGATCACCCGGGCCCTCGCCGACGCCGGCGTGAACATCGAGGTGCTCTACTCCGACCACGACCACCGGCTGATCCTCGTCGTGGACGATCCGCGCGCCGGCGCGGCGGCGACGACGGCTTGGGATCGTTGAGCAGGTCGGGGGTCGATCGGGGTCGGACCGGGTCGATGGCATAACAACAAGCCCACCGCCTTTACGCAGTAAGGTAAGTGCATGGGTCGGTGTCCTCACGGCTTCGCCGCCGCCTCGAGCGCCTCAAGCAGCGTGCGCAGAGCGGCCTGGGCCAGCGCGGCCTCGCGTACCGCCGCGTAGATCGCCCTGATCGGCCGAGGACGCCGCACCCTGCGCATGACGACGCCGGGACGACGGCCGCCCAGCCCGAGCCCGGGGATCAGCGCGACCCCGAGGCCGGCCGCGACCAGGCCCTGTGCGGTGGCGTAGTCCTCGCTCACCGCGACGAAGTTCGGGCTGAAACCGGCCGCAGCGCAGGCGTCGAGCATGACGTCGAGACACGAGCCCGGCGGTTCGCTGCCGACCCATTGCTGGTCGGCCAGATCGGCCAGATCGAGCACCCGTCGTGCGGCGAGTGGATGCCCGGTCGGCAGCACGGCCTGGTACGCGTCGTCCAGGAGGTGAACGAGGCGGATCCCCTGGCGCTTCCCCTCCCCCGGCCGGACGACGAGCGCCAGGTCCGCGGCGCCCTTCTCCACCTCCGGCAGCGGATCTTCGGGGTCGGCCAGCTTGAGATCGATCTGCACACCCGGATGCTCATGCCGTAGCCGGGCCAGCGCGGGGGCCACCAGGGTCGGCCCCACCGACGTGAAATAGCGGACGGCCAGCCGGCCCGTTCGCCCGGATCGCAGGTCGGCCAGCGCGGTCTCCACCTCCGCGACACTGCGGCCGATGACCGCGGCGTGTTCGGTGAGGAGCCGGCCCGCCGCCGTTGGCCGTACACCGCGCCCCACCCGCTCGAGCAGGGCGATCCCGGCCTCCTTCTCCAGCACCGCCACCTGCTGACTGACGGCGGACGGGGTGTATCCCAGATGCGCCGCGGCCGCCGTCACCGACCCGCTCGCGACCACCGCCCGCAGAATCTGCATCCGTCTCACATCGATCACGTAGCTCAGCTTAATAGTGATCCAGGAATCATCGATTGTCCTTAACGATGGGTACGCGGCATCGTTCATGGGCGACGGAAGGAGAACGCGGATGGACGGTGCGGTGGGCAGGACTCTGGGGCTGGCCCGCATGGGCGTGCTCGCGCTGCTGTGGGGTTCGACGTTCCTGTGGATCAAACTGGCCCTGCACGCACTGTCTCCGGTCCAGGTCACCCTCGCCCGCTGCCTGCTGGGGACCGGCGCGCTGCTGGTCCTGTGCCTGACGGCACGGCAGCGTCTCCCCCGTGGCCGGGCCACCTGGGGTCACCTCTTCGTGGCGGCCTTCTTCTGCAACGCTCTGCCCTTCGCGATGTACAGCCTCGGCGAACAGACCGTCGGCTCCGGGCTCGCCGGCGTGCTCAACGCGACGACTCCGCTGTGGTCCCTCCTGCTCGGCATCGCGATCGGCGCCGAACGCGGCATCCGCCCTGTACGCCTGGGCGGCCTGTTGCTCGGGTTCGGCGGAGTGACGTTGATCTTCGCTCCGTGGGAGGGACACGCGCAGGTCGGCTGGGGCGCGCTCGCCATCGTCGCCGCGGCGGCGAGCTACGCGGTCGGCTTCGCCTACATGGGACGCCACCTCGTCGGGCGGGGACACGCGACCATCTCCCTCTCCACCGCCCAGCTCATGGCCGCCACCGCGCTGACCGCCCTCAGTTTCCCGGCCGGTGGACTGACACCGATCGGCCTCCACCCGACGGGCCTGATCGCGGTGGTGGTGCTGGGGATCTGCGCCACGGGGATCACCTTCCATCTCACCTACCGGATGATCGCCGATGAGGGCGCGACGAACACCGCGACCGTCGGCTACCTGCTGCCGGTGGTCTCGGTGGGGCTGGGGGCCATCGTGCTCGACGAGCCCTTCAGCCTCCGGGTCGCCGCGGGCATGGCGGTCGTTCTCATCGGCGTCGGCATGTCACGCCGGGTGAAGGCGGCCTCGGCGGCATCGGCCCATACCCCGGCCGCCGTCGTCACGTCGGACCCGTCCTGAGCCCGAGACCGCCACCGGACCGCGAGAGAACAGGAACACCGAAGTTGACCGTCCTGACCGTGACCACTTCGATCGCGGCGTCGCCGCGTCCGGACTGCGTCGTGATCGGCGTCGCCATGAGCCCCGAGGGGCCGGTCCCGGCCTGCGCCGCGGACGCGGTGAGCCGGGCGTTCGCCGGCGGGCCGGCCGAGACGCTCCACGTCCTCGGCATGACCGGTGCCGAAGGCGAGGCGCTGAAGGTGCTCGCGCCGGCAGGTCTGGAGACCGATGTGGTCCTTGCGGTCGGTCTGGGCGCCACCGCCGGAGGCGGGCCCTCCATCGAGGCGCTGCGCCGGGCCGCGGGAGTGGCCGCCCGCGCTCTGGCGGGTACGAGGCGGACCGTCCTGGCCCTTCCGGGCGACACCGTCGAGGCGGCACAGGCGATCGCCATGGGCGGCCTTCTCGGCGCGTACGCCTTCACCGCCTACCGCGGTCCCGTCGGCGGCAGGGGCCCCGTCGGCGAGCTGGCGATCCTCACGACCGAACCGGCCCGAAGGGACGTGACGGCCGGTGTCCGGCGCGGCACCGTGATCGGCCAGGAGGTGAACCGCTCCCGTGACCTCGTCAACATGCCGGCGAACGATCTGACGCCTGAGACCTTCGCGGCCATCGTGGCGAAGACCGGCGCGGAGTACGGGCTCGACGTCGAGGTGCTCGACGAGAAGGCACTCGCCCGGCACTCCTTCGGCGGCATCCTCGGCGTCGGGCAGGGCTCGACCGCACCGCCGCGCCTGGTCAGGATCGCCCACACCCATGCGGCGGCGCGGACGACCCTGGCGTTCATCGGCAAGGGCATCACCTACGACTCCGGCGGCATCTCGTTGAAGCCGGTCGGCTTCAACGAGATCATGAAGCGCGACATGTCCGGCGCCGCCGCCGTGTTCGCCGCCGTGGTGGCCGCCGCCCGGCTCGACGTGGGAGTCAACGTCACCGGCTGGCTGCCGCTCGCCGAGAACATGCCGTCCGGCTCGGCCACCCGGCCGGGGGACGTGCTGCGGATGTACGGCGGAAAGACCGTCGAGGTACTCAACACCGACGCCGAGGGCCGTCTGGTGCTCGCCGACGCTCTGGTTCGGGCGGGTGAGGAGCGGCCCGACGCCATCGTCGACGTGGCGACCCTGACCGCCGCGATGAAGATGGCCCTGGGCGACCGCGTGTTCGGCGTGATGTCCGACGACGACGCCTTCCGCGACCGGGTCATCGACGCCGCCCGGCGCTCCGGCGAGCAGGCGTGGCCCATGCCGCTGCCGGCCGAGCTGCGCGAGAGCCTGAACTCGCCGGTGGCCGACATCGCCAACACAGGCGCGCGGATGGGGGGAGCGCTGGTGGCCGGCCTTTTCCTCAAGGAGTTCGTACCGGGCGGCATCCCCTGGGCCCACCTGGACATCGCCGGACCGGCCTTTCATGAGGGCGCGCCCTATGGATACACCGCCACGGGCGGCACCGGAGCGGCCACGCGCACCCTGGTGCAGTTGGCGGAGGACGCCGCAGCCGGGGCATCGGAGGCGGTCATGGGCGAGCCGGTACACGGGGGTTGAGGAACCGACGGTAGGCAAACGGCCTGCAGCCTTTACGCAGTAAGGTAAACGCCTTTCGTACGGGCCCGCTCCGGCTCCATCGCGGCGGAGGCACCTACGACACGGGCCTGCCGATCAGCAGACCCGCGGCCAGGCGCGGCGGGAAGACGTGGAAGCTCGCGCCGAGCCTGGCGGCCGGCCGCCCCGTCGCGCGCAAGCCCGCCGAGTGATCACCGCTGTGGGCGTCGCCGCGCTGAACGGCGAGCGCCGCACGGCCGGGCCCGCCGACCCGGAGACCGGTCAGCCGTTGGACATGTACGCGGCGAACTCCTCCAGGGAGATCTCGCCGTCGCCGTCGGAGTCCATCCGGCGGACGACCTCGGCCGCCGTCTCGTCGGTGACGTCCTCCCCGAGGGCCTTCATGAGCTGCTTGAGCTCGGGCGCGGAGACGCGCCCGTCCTTGTTGATATCGACGATCTCGAACGTCGCCGCGTAGGCGCTGGTGTCCGGCACGATTTCCGGCCTTCCGCTTGAGGGTCACGACGGCTCTCCCGAGCCACGACGCGAGACAACCTAGTGGAAGAGACGCCCGGCTTGGGGTGGATTGATGGTTGGTGGGCGTCGTGTCGGTGGGTTGGGGTTCCACCGCACCGGATAGACCGTTGGTTGATCGAGCCGCCGCCTTTACGTAGTAAGGTCACTACTGTGGAGAGCAGGAGCAGCTCCAGCCGCCCCTAGTACGACAGGTGCATCCGTGTACACATATCTCGACCATCCCGGCCCGATCCCCTTCGCGCACCGCGGCGGATCCCTCGACGGCCGTGAGAACTCCATGGCCGCCTTCGAACGCGCCATCGGGCTGGGCTACCGCTACCTGGAGACCGACGTGCGCGCCACCGCCGACGGCGTCCTGGTCGCCTTTCACGACGCGACCCTCGACCGGGTCACCGACCGCACCGGCCCGATCGCCCGGCTCGGTCACGCCGAGGTCGCCAAGGCACGCATCGCCGGCCGTGAGCCCATCCCCCGGCTGGAGGAGATCCTCGACGCCTGGCCCGGCGCGCGCCTCAACATCGACGTCAAGGCCGAGAACGCCATCGGCCCGCTCACCGAGGTCCTGCACCGGGCCCGCGCCTGGGACCGGGTGTGCGTCACCTCCTTCTCCTCCCGCCGCCTCCGGCACGTACGCGCCCGCATGCGCCTGCTGTCCGGCCGGGACGTGTGCACCGCGCTGAGCCCGCTGGGCGTCGCCACGCTGCGCGCCCGATCCGTCGGCGGCCCGCTCGGCCGGCTGGTGCGCCTGGCCGAACTCGGCGTGCCGTGCGCCCAGGTCCCCCGGCGCGTCGGCCGGACCCCGCTGGTCACCGAGGCGTTCCTGCGGACCGCGCACCGGCTCGGTCTGCAGGTGCACGTCTGGACGGTCAACGACCCGGTGGAGATGGAACGTCTCCTCGACCTCGGCGTCGATGGCATCATCACCGATGAGATCGAGGTGCTGCGCGATGTCATGACCGCCCGCGCGCAGTGGGCCGCCGCGTCGGCCTGACTCCGGACATCCCCCGGGCGGCCGAGGAGGACGCGTGGGCCTGGCGCCCGTCGGCACCCCCGTCGAGACGACCCCCGGCGACCGCCGGCGCGAACAGCGCGGCTGGTACTTCTACGACTGGGCCAACTCCGCCTTCGACACCACCGTCGTGGCGGTGTTCCTGGGGCCCTACCTCAGCGACATCGCCAAGGCCGCGGCCGACGCCGACGGGTTCGTGCACCCGCTGGGCGCCGACCTCCGGGCCAAGGCGGTCTACCCACTCGCCGTCACGCTGTCGGTGGTCCTGCAGGTGCTCGTCCTGCCCCTGGCGGGCGCGCTGGCCGACCACACCGGACGCAAGCGGGCGCTGCTCGGGGCGTTCGCCTACATCGGGGCGTTCGCCACCATGGGCCTGTACTTCGTCGGCGGCGGGCGGTACCTGCTCGGCGTCGCGCTGTTCGTGGTCGGCAACCTGGCGCTGGGCGCCTCCACCGTCGTCTACAACGCGTTCCTGCCCGACATCGCCGCTCCGGACGAACGCGACGCGGTGTCCTCGCGCGGCTGGGGCCTCGGCTACCTCGGCGGCGGACTGCTGCTCGTGCTCAATCTCGTGCTGTTCCTGGCGCACGACGCCTTCGGGGTGACCAAGACCGAGGCGGTGCGGATCAGCCTGGCCTCGGCCGGCGTCTGGTGGGCGGCGTTCACCCTCATCCCCCTGCGCGCGTTGCGCGACCGGCACCGCACGCCCGCCGCCGAACCGCTGCCCGCGGCCGTGCGCTCCGCGTTCGGCCGGCTGGCCGACACGCTCCGGGACATGCGCGGCCGGCCGGTCGCGCTCCTGTTCCTCCTGGCGTTCCTGGTCTACAACGACGGCGTGCAGACGGTGATCACGATGTCGGCGACGTTCGCGACGGAGGAGCTGAAGCTCGGCCAGACGGACGTGATCGCGGCGGTGCTGCTGGTGCAGTTCGTCGCCTGCGGCGGGTCGCTGCTGCTGGGCCGGCTCGCCCGGCGGTACGGCGCCAAGCGGGTCGTGCTGACCTCCCTGGTCCTGTGGACGGCCGTCGTGCTGGCCGCGTACGGGCTGCGGCGCGGGTCGGCGGCGGAGTTCCTGGCGCTGGCCGCCGCCATCGGTGTGGTCCTGGGCGGCACGCAGGCGCTGTCGCGGTCGCTGTTCTCCCACCTGCTGCCGCGCGACCGCGAGGCGGAGTACTTCGGCTTCTACGTGATCAGCGACAAGGGGACCAGCTGGCTGGGGCCGCTGGTGTTCGCCGCGGCGTTGCAGTGGACCGACAGCTACCGCACCGCACTCGTCTCGCTGGTGATCTTCTTCGTGGTCGGCTTCGCGCTGCTGGTCACCGTGGACGTTCCCCGCGGCGTACGGGAGTCGGGGAACCCGCTCCCGCGGCGACTCTGAGGATCGCCGCCCGCGGATCGCTCATCCGGTACGCGGTGCGTGCGTGAACTCCCGGATGAGCCGGGCCAGTCTCGTCGGCTGGTCGAGGGGGATGAGGGTGTAGGTGTCCTCCACCTCGGCCAGCCGTCCGCGGAGCAGGCCGGCGAGGCGGCGGCCGTGCTCGGGCGGCATCACCCGGTCCGCGCTCGCCCAGACCACCAGGGCGGGGCGGTCGAAGTCCGGCAGGCGTTCGGCCGCGGCGAGCAGGAACCCGGTGTCCGCCGCCGCCGCGCGCAGGATCCCTACGGTGTCGCGGCGGATGTCCGACCGGGTCAGGAGGGGTATCATCCAGCGGGCGGTGGCGGCGTCTCCTCGTTTGGTGAGCCACCCGAACGCGAGCGGGAGCCGCCGGACCGGGCGGAGCCGCATCTGCTGCATGAACAGCCCGAACAGGCGAGGCGGAAGCCGCCCGGCGAGCAGCAGCGTCCGGCCCGTCAGACCCGGCGGGAAGTTGTCGAACGCGTCGCATGAGGCGAGGACGACCCGTCCGACGCGCTCGGCGCCCTCGGCCATGAGGAGCTGGACGAGGGCGCCGCCGGTGTCGTTGCCGACCAGGGTGACGTCGCGCAGGTCGAGACGGTCGAGGAACTCCCCGACCAGCCGGGCCAGCCCGTGCGGTGAGAGGTCGGCGTCGGGGCGCATCGCGTGACGGTGCGCCCCGAACGGCAGTGTCGGCGCCACGCATCGGTGGTCCGGGGACAGCTCCGCGACCGGTCCGTCCCACAGCGAGGCGTCCATCAGCAGCCCGTGCAACAGCACGACGGTCGGACCGTCGCCACCGGTGTCCTCGTACTCGATCGTTCCGGCGGACAGCTCGACGGTCCTCATGCCCGCCCCGTTCGGGGCGCCGCGGACTCCGCGGCGCGGCGTTCCGGCTCCGCGCGGTCGAGCAGGTGCCGACGGAGGAAGGAGAGCTCGGCGTCGAGGGCCTGCTCGTGCGCGTCCAGGAACGGGGCATAGTGCCCGCCGGGCACGCGGACCAGCTCGCCCCTGGGCGCTCGCCGCGCCGCGCGGATCGCGGGGCCGGGTGGAGCGGTCTGGTCCTGCTCGCACACCACGACCAGCAGCGGGCAGCGCACGCGGGAGGCGTGCCGGCCGGGCCGGTACAGCGTGATGCGGAGCGCCGAGCGGGCGGCGATCACCTGCGGCCAGTCCGGATGGCGGTTGTCCGGGTTGAGCGCCCGGTCTCCGTCCTGACCGTCCGGAGTGGTGAGCATCGCGATGGTCCCCGGCTCGCCGGCGAGCGGTACCAGCAGCGGAGAACGGCCGAAGAGACCGCCCACTGCGTCGAGGAGACCCCGGCCGGTGAACCGCAGCATCGCCGGCGGCCTCTGGTGGCGCCCGGCCTTGGACGTGGCGTCCAGGCCGTCGGCGAGCGGCATCTGCGCGATCGCCGCCGCCACCCGCGGCTCGCCGGCCGCGGCCCGGAAGATGTGACCGCCCGAGAGCGAGAATCCCCAGACGGCGATCCTTTCCGGGTCGACCTCGGGCAGTGTCGCGGCGAAGCGGATCGCGGCCCGCCAGTCGGCGAGCTGCTCCCCCATCCGCAGGACCTGGCGCGGTCGCCCTCCGCTCTCCCCGAGCCGGCGGTAGTCGAAGGCCAGCACGCTGAACCCCGCCTCGTGGAAGGGCCCGGCGAACGGATCGGTGCCCGGCTCCTTGGTCACGGCACCGCCGGCCCCCATGACCACACAGGCGCCGTTGCGGCCCGGATAGTGCCATGCGACGCACTCGGTGCCGTCGCTGATGAAACGAACCTTCTCCCGCTGCGCGGAAACCCGCATCCCGACCCTCCGTCGAATGGACTGGATCAACGAGCCCAAGTGAACCACGCGGTTCACATGTCGTCCACGGCGGGTCCGCGTCCGGGACTCCGGCTGGGCGGCGGCTATCCGCCGGCGGCCTCTTCGCGCTCCAGCATGCGGATCAGCGCCTCGAACCCCGCGGCGACGCCGGGGGCGTCACCGGTGGTCAGCCGCTCCAGCAGGAAGCCGCGCAACGTGGCGAGGACCATCTCGGCGACCTCGCGCCGCCGCCGGTCGGACCACTGCGCCGGGCAGAGGGATTCCAGGACGGGCAGGTACTGCCGGGACGCCTCCCGGGCGAGGTCGGAATGGCGCTCGGGGTCGTACATGGCCAGGCCGATGGCCTGGTCGAGCACACGGCTCAGCCGGGATTCCTCGTTCAGGAGGGTGGGCCACACGGCGCGGATCCGCGCCGCCAGGGTCTCGTGCCCCGACGCCTCGCGCGCGGCGGCCATCGCGTTGTCGATCCGCCGCGCGCGGAGCCTGAAGACCACTTGGCGGAGCAGGTCCTCGACGCCGTCGAAGTGGTAGAGCAGCACCTTGTGCGTCGTACCGGCCGCCCGCGCCGCACGCCGCAGCGAGAAGTCCACGAGCCCGTTCGCGGCGACGTCCTCGGTGACACGCTCGAGCAGTTCCCGGCGCCTGGCCTCGCCACGTGGCGACCCCGCCGACCGCCGGTACCCCGCCTTCGGTGCCTCATCAGCCGCGAATCCCATGGCCACAGCTTCCACCGTCCGGGCGATCGCCGCACATCGGAGGCGCGACGTGTCAACAGAAGTATGATTTTCATATGATATGAAACTGATGTAAGTTCGCGAGCGGAAGGTCGTCGAGCGGCATCCGGATCCCGGCGGACCGCGTGCGACGGCCTGACATCCGGGCCACGGCATCTCACACGGAAAGAACTGATCATGATTCTTGTGACCGGAGCGACCGGCACCATCGGACGCCCACTGATCGACCTGCTCGTTCGGGAGGGCGCCAAGGTCCGCGCCGTCACCCGCGCCCCGGAGGCCGCCGGTCTGCCCTCGGGCGTCGAGGCCGTCGCGGGCGACCCCTCACGGCCCGGCACGATCGTCCCGCACCTCGAGGGGGCCACCGCCGTGCTCCTGCACCCGCGGGCCGCCGGAGACGCCGCCGCTGATCTGCTGGCGCTCGCCCGGGAGCGGGGCGTCGAGCGGGTCGTGGTGCTCTCGGCCATCAACGTGGACGACGATCCGGCGCAGCAGCCCTCCCGCTTCCAGGGCGACCGGAACAAGGAGGTCGAGGACGCCGCCGTCGCGAGCGGCCTGGAGTGGGTGAGCCTGCGGGCCGCCTCCTTCGCCGTCAACACCCTCCGTACGTGGGCGCCCCAGGTCCGGGCCGGTGACGTGGTGCGAGGCCCGTACGCGGCCTTCGCCGAGCCTCTGATCGACGAGCGGGACGTCGCGGAGGTCGGCGCCCGCGCGCTGCTCGGCGCCGACCTGGCGGGCCGCCGGCTCCGGCTCACCGGCCCGCGCTCCCTCTCCCACGCGGCGCTCGTCACCGTCATCGGCGAGGTGATCGGACGGCCGCTGCGCTATGCGGAGATCCCTCCGGAGGCGTTCGCGCGAGGCCTGGTCGAGCGGGGTCTCCCGCGGCCCTTCGTCGAGGCCCTGATGGCCAGGTACGCCCGGGGTGCCGGGCCGGCCGAGACCGTCACCGACGAGGTGGCGAGGATCCTCGGCCGCCCCGCCCGCACGTACGCCGAATGGGTCGCCGACCATGCCGCCGCCTTCCAGCGCTGACGGCGCCCCGATCAGGACCGAGGAGACAGCATGACCGGCACGGAAGCGCGCTCCGGCGCGGCCGCCCACACCTCGCACCCGGCCTCGACCGGGGCCATGACCGAGCGGAGCGAGGGAATCGACGGCACAGCCCCACGGGTCGACTCTCCGACGAAGGAGGACGCCATGGCCGTGCTGCGCACCCCGGAGGAGCGGTTCGCGGATCTGCCCGGCCACCCCTTCGCACCGCACTATGTCGAGATCGACGCCGGTGACGGCGCCGGCACCCGGCTACGGGTCCACTACGTCGACGAACGACCGGGCGATCCGGCCACGGCCTCCGGGGAGACGGTCCTGCTGCTGCACGGCGAACCGTCGTGGAGCTACCTGTACCGCCACGTCATTCCGCCGCTGGTCGCGGCCGGGCACCGCTGCGTGGCCCCCGACCTCGTCGGGTTCGGCAGGTCCGACAAGCCCGCCGACCGCTTCGCGTACACCTACCAGCGTCATGTCGACTGGCTCACGGAGACGGTGTTCGACCGTCTCGACCTGCACGGCGTGACGATGGTGTGCCACGACTGGGGCGGCCTGCTGGGACTGCGCCTGCTGGCCGCGAGCCCGGACCGGTTCCGCCGCGTGGTCGCCACGAACACCCTCTTCCCGACGGGAGATGAGAGCCTCGGCGACGCGTACGCGACCTGGCTGCAACTCAGTCAGCGCGCGAACCCCTTCGAGCCCGGCCAGGTCGTCGACCGGGGCACCGTGACCGAGCTCGACCCGGCGGTGCGCGCGGCGTACGACGCGCCGTTCCCCGATGAGTCGTACGTGCAGGGCGCCCGTCAGTTCCCGCTCCTCGTCCCCATCGCGCCCTTCGACGCCGCGGCACCGGCGAACCGCGCGGCATGGGCCGTCCTCGAGACGCTGCGGACACCGTTCCTCTGCGCCTTCAGCGACAAGGACTACGGGGTCGGTGACGGCGAGCGGATGCTGCGGACGCGGATCCCCGGCGCGGCGGGACGAGCGCACCCCACCATCACGAACGCGGGCCATTTCGTGCAGGAGGACCGCGGGCCGGAGCTCGCCGCGGTCATCGACGGCTTCATCGGCTCGACGCGCTGACCGGCTCCGCCCGGCGGCCGGCGGCGATCGGGCCGCCGGCCGCGACGGGCCGTCAGGAGGAGAGCTTCGGCCTGGGCAGTACGGGCGCGCCCACCTTCATGGAGAGCCGGAGAAGACTGGGTGCGTGCCTGGTCCCCAGCATGCCGAGGTTCGTCACGAGAAGGCCTTCCTCGACAACGGCGATGGCCGTCGGCCCGTCGAGTCCATCGTCGGCCGTCGCGAGAACGGTCACCGCCCCGTCGGGGGCGATCCGCTGGACGGTGTTCTCCGGATGCACCGCGAGATAGATGTTCCCGGAAGCGTCGAAGGCGAAGTCGTCCGCGGGCACACCTGAATGCACCTCGGTGATCGTGGACGGCCGGCCGGCCCGCACATCGATGCGGAGTACGGTGGCCTGCGCCGTATTCGTGGCATAGAGACGTCCATCGACGAACTTGATGCCGTTCACCCCTGTTCCCGAGACGGGGTCGTCGAACGACGTCGGCTTCAGGCGGTCATCGGCCAGCCAAAGCCGCAGATCATCGTGGCCGCGAGGCAGGTAAAGGATCTCGCCGTTCACGGAGTCCGCCGCGAACAGAGTGCCCTCATCGTCGAACGTGATGCCGTTGAGCCCCGCACTGGCCTTGGCGGCGGCGAACCGAGCCCAGCGCCCGGCGGCGTCGCTTCTCCAGATTCCCGCCACGGTCTCCGCACCGCTGCGCACGGCGGCATAGAGCCGATCGTCCGCGTCTGACGCGAGCCCGACCGCCATGACGTCGTCGGACTGCCGGACGACCCGCTCCGCGCCGGCCGTCGAACGCCAGACCGTTCCGGCCGCCAACAGCGTCGTGCAGATGGTGCCGTCCTTCAACACGACGATGTTCTCCGGCGTTTCACGAGCACCGTAGTCGAACGACTTCACAGTGCTGACTTCTTCGACATCCGCGGATGACATGGCCCTCTATTCTCCCGGTGACTCAGTCGCCGGCCAGTTGCTCGGTCGCCTGTTGACCGGCGTCGGTGACGCGCCGCAGAAAGACGGCGAGCGTCTGAAGTTCGCCGTCCGTGTAGTCCGCGCAGATGCCGTCCATCGAGGTATTCATCCCGGAATAGAGCTCGAACAGCTCCGGGACGCGGTCACGCAGGGGGTACACGGTCACGGCGCGGCGGTCGGCGGCGTCCGGGTCGCGCCGGCGGACGGCCCAGCCACCTCGCTGAAGCCGGTCCAGGATGCCGGTCATCGTGGCGGGGTGCAGACCGGCACGGCGGGCGAGGACGCTGGGGCTCATCGGCCCGTGCCGGTTGAGCAGGTCGAGACAGAAGAGGTCGACGTCCTTGATGGCGACGTGGTCACAGATCTGATGGTTGAGCAGTGACAGCTGAATGCTCAACTCGCGCAGGGACTCTTTGATCGTGTTGGTCGTTCGCCGTCGATCTCGCGCCGAGCCGGCGTCCTCACCAGTGGTGGACGCCATGATCGACATCCTCCTAGCCCGATATGATATGCCGCACGTATTTGATGAGACCTTAACGATACTAGCGCACCCGAAGATCCCCCCTCGCCGCCGCGGGCGATCCGCGCCGCCACGAGGATCCGGACGGCGTCCACCTCGGAGACGGCGACGACGTGGCCGACGTGGATTGGATTGGGATGCGGTTCGGTTATGCGGTGGGCTGCAGGAAGCGAACGACGGACGCCTTCTCCATGTCGATGCCCAGCTCGATCTGAGGCGGGATGGACCCGAACGCGTCTACCTGGATGCGGCGCGCGCCGGAGCCACGGGTCCAGGTGGCGATGGCCAGCCCGTCGGCGAGGACGGTGGGCCGGATGAAGCCGCCTCCCGGCCACACGTCGGCCTGGTGGAGAGCGGGGACCGACACATCGCGGGTGCGGTAGCCGACCAGGTAGTTGTCGTAGGCGGGCAGCATGCGAACGTCTGGGGTGTCAGGCGGGCCCGTGGGTTCCTCCACCCGCCCGGCGAGCATGGTCAAGGCACCGTACTCGATGATCACGCTGGATTCCGCCAGCATTTTCCAGGCCCTGCGGGCCCAAGTGACCGGCAGCCCGGACCAGGCGGCGAAATCTTCCAAGGCGGCGGGGGCGTGCGCGGCCAGGTAGCGGCGGGCCAGCTCGGCGAGGGCGGCGTCTCCCTCTCGCCGGCCGCCCCCGGTGGTGGGCAGCCAGTCGTCGAGCAGCACATACGTGGCTTCACCAGCGCGTTGCGGGCCGTAACAAAGAGTGCCGGTGAGTGCGGCGTGGCGGATCAGGTGGAAAGGTGCCTGTCCGTCCGGTGGGATGCCGAGGGCGGTGAGATGCTCGGTCAGCTCGGGTCGAGTAAGCGGGCCGTGCGTGGTGAGGACGCGCCGAAGGAGATGGTCGGTGCGCTGCCGCAGATCGTCGTTCAGGCCCAGCTGCCGGTAGCGGTGGCTGGTTGCGGCGAGGATCCTGGGGGCGAGCAGTCGCAGGACCCAGCGGGCGTCGTCGCTCGGGATGGTATGCAGGGTGCCGCGCATGTACCAGCCGCGGACGATGCTCTGCTCTTCCTCGTACGCTGCGCGGACCTCTCGAGGAGTGATGTCCTGCCCGCGTACCCGGATGCCCAGGTCGGCGGCCGTGGCGTCCTGGGCCTGGATGGCGAAGACCCGTCGGACGACGGCCTCGGCAGAGGCCTCCCGTGTACCGCCGGCCAGTGCCTGAGCATGGGCCCGCAGCCTGCGGACGCTCTCCTGGTCAAGCATCGGCCGTGTATCTCGTGGTCCGGCGGGGTCAGGAGACGGCTGTGTCGATCGGGGCAGCCGCATGGCTGTGGGCGACCAGCGCGACGTTCAGATCGTTGCGCTCAACGAGTACGAAGGTGGCCACGTGATCTCCCAGAATGAGGTGCTGCGGGGAGCATAAAGCCAATACCGGGCAGATCCCGCCCTCCTTTGCGCTGTGGGTCAGGGATAGGAGGCCGAGGCCCCGCCCGGCCGTAGCCTCGGCCGGCGGTCAGCGCTGGCCGGTCGGCGGGTCGGGAAGACCGACAACCGGTCGGCTCGGCCGTAGGTCTGCGGAACGGTTGATCGCGGCGATGTACTGACCGATGACCTCGACGGGGTGGGCCGGTGGGGGCTCGCCGGCGTGGCGCGCACGCCTCGTAACGGAATGCCACGAAGGGATCAGCACGTGGTGTGATCCTCGAACCGTGCCTGGACGGCGCTCAGGAGGAACGCGCTTCGGACCTGGTCTGCTCCCCCTTCCGCGGGTCGGGCCCTGTGCTCGGGGCGATGCGCCGGTGTCGGCCGCGCAGTGCGGAGGCGAGCGCGCCGACCAGGGCCAGGACCGTGGCCACGGTGAAGACGGTGACGAGGCCGTGATGGAACGGACCGGTCACCAGGGTCGGGAAGAAGCGGGTGCCGGTGAGGGTGTGGACGTCGCCGGCGGGCAGGGTGCGCAGGACTCCGCTCGGCGCGAGCAGATGGCCGATCGGGTTGTTGCCGAGGAAAGTGGCGAACAGGCTGCTGACCGGCGGCAGGTTCGCCGCCTGGGCCGCCGTGCCCGCGGGCACGGCGTGCGCCCGCAGGCCGCTGTCGAGCGCGCCGGGGAGCGAGCCCGCGAGACCGGTGATCATGAGTGAGAAGGACAGGCCGATCGACAGGGCGGTGCCGGAGTTCTGGAACGTCGAGCGCATCCCGGAGGCGACTCCGCGCTGGTCCGGCGGGACACTGCCCATGATCGCGGAGGTGTTGGGCGCCGCGAACATGCCCTGTCCGAGGCCGCTGAGCAGCAGCATGGCCGCGAACAAGGGATACGGGAAGTCGACCGGCAGGAGCAGAAGGCCGACGAAGGCCCCGGCCACCACGAGCAGCCCGGTCGTGGCGAACAGCCGCGCGCCGAAACGGTCGGACAGCCAGCCGGAGATCGGCCCGCCCAGGAGGAACCCGATCGTCAGCGGGAGCATGAAGATGCCGGCCCACAGCGGAGTGCGTTCGAAGTCGTAACCGCGCAAGGGCAACCACATGCCCTGCAGCCACATGATCAGCGTGAACTGCAGGCCGCCGCGGGCGATCGCGGTGAGCAGCGCCGCCAGATTGCCCGCGGCGAAGGCACGGATGCGGAACAGCCCGAGTTCGAACATCGGTTCTCTGATCCGGGTCTCCGTGACGCAGAAGATGACGAGCAGCGCCAGGCCCCCGCCCAGCGCGCCGAGCACGTACGGGTTCGTCCACCCGGTCGAGTGGCCGCCGTACGGCTGGATGCCGTAGGTGATGCCGACGAGGAGGGCACCCGCGCCGGCGGTGAAGGTCAGGTTCCCGATCCAGTCGATGCGGCCGGGCCGGCGAGAGCCTATCTCACGCAGGCTGCGGTACGACCATGCCGTACCGGCCACGCCGATCGGCACGCTCACCCAGAACACCGCGCGCCAGTCGATGGCCGCCAGCAGTCCTCCGGCGAGGAGCCCGATGAACTGGCCCGCGAGCGCGGTGATCTGGTTGATGCCGAGCGCCATGCCGCGCTGCCGGGCCGGGAAGGCGTCCGTGAGGATGGCGGCGGAGTTCGCGGTGAGCATCGAGCCGCCGACGGCCTGCACGATCCGGAAGCCGATGAGCCACAGGGCGCCGCCGCCGCCCTTGAACGGATCGAGGGAGAGGGCGATCGAGGCCGCGGCGAAGATCGCGAAGCCGGCGTTGTACATCCGGACACGGCCGAACATGTCGCCCAGCCGGCCCAGCGCGACCACCAGCACGGCGGAGACCAGCAGATAGCCGAGGATCATCCACAGCAGGTAGCCGATGTTGCCGGGTGCGAGCGGGTCCAGTCCGATGCCGCGGAAGATCGCGGGTAGGGAGATGATCACGATCGAGGAGTCGATGGTCGCGATGAGCACGCCCATCGTCGTATTGGACAGTGCCACCCACTTGTAGCGCCCGTTCTCCTCGTGCGCGCGCTCGCGGTCGTCCGCAGAACCCATCCGTCTCTCGTCTCCGTCCGTCACAGCCGTTCCGCCAGTCGGTCGAGCAGCGCGAGCACCGGAAGGAGCGCCCGCCGCTCGGTCGGCGTGAACTCCGCGTCGATGAGGGCGGCCAGGCGCCGTATGGATTCCGAGCGCCGGTCGGCGACCAGTCCACGGCCCGCCTCGGTGATCGTCATCACCGCCCGGCGGCCGTCGCTCTCGTCCGGGCTCCGGTCGACGAGGCCGCGTTCTTCCAAGGCGGCCAGGGTGGCCGCCATGGCCTGGGGCCGTACGCCTTCGACAGCGGCGAGTGCGCTCGGTGAACTCGGACCTTCCCGGTCGAGCCTGGCCAGCGTCGATATCTCGGAGAGCGCCAGGCCGCCGACGGATCCCTTGGCCTGCCGCATCTTCCGGGCGATCCGCCCCACGCTCAGGCGCAGCGCCGCCGCGATCTCACTCGCGTCCACCTCGTCCGCGTCCGCAGCCGACGCGTCGATCTCCGACATAGTTGCTTACGGTAACTTAATAAGTTGTTCTTAACTATGTGCCCGAGATGCCTGTCCTGCGCTGGCCAACGAGCCGGGGCCAGGCCCCCGGCGCCGGGTCGGTCGGGTCGCCTTCCGAAGCCCCCGCGGGTCCCGCGACGAATTGTCACCGCGGGCGGCCCGTCCGGCCCGCTTCGCGGCCGACGGTTGAAAACGGCGTGAAAACTCACCGGCGAGTACGCACGCCGCTCTTCTGTTCCGGCGGGTTGGACGTCATGCCGATACCCGTAGCACGGTCTTGCCCGGCAGCCGGCGTGCGCACAGGTCCCTCAGCGCCGCCTCCGCCTCCCGCCAGTCGACGACGGTGGCGATCCCGGCCCGCAGCGTACCGAGGGCGTATCGGGCGACCAGGTCGCTGAGATCGTCTGAGGGAGGATCGTCGTCTAGGTCATCGAGCACGTAGTACCCACGGAGAATCGCCTGTTTGGGGTAGAAGTCGCTGACCGAGAACCGCGTTGTCGCCCGTGCGGAGTTGCCGAAGGACACGATCATTCCGCCGGGGGCGACAAGCGTGAACGCCTGGGCGAGCGAGTCGCCTCCGGCCGACTCGAGGATCAGGTCGAATCCGGGCGTGACGCCGCCCATGCCGACGTAGAGGTCGTCGGCGCCCAGCGCGTCGAGCCCGTACGCGCGGTCGGGCCGCCCGACGATGCCGGTGACCTTCGCACCGGCCGCCCGCGCCAGCTGAACGGCGAACCGCCCGACCCCACCGGCCGCGCCCGTCACCAGTACGGTGCGACCGTAAAGGTCGCCGGCGAGCCGGAGCATGCGCAGCGCCGTCAGCGCCGCGGTCGGCAGGGCCGCCGCCTGTTCCCAGGAGACGCCGTTCGGGATGACCGCGAGCTGCCGCACGGGAACCGCGAGGTGTTCGGCCCAGCTCTGCCCATGTGCGATGCCGAACACGCGGGTGCCGGCGCGCGGTCCGGCACCCGAGGCCGCCTCTTCCCCGATCACGCCGGCGAAGTCCCAGCCCGGCCGCCATCCGGGAACGGCGTCCAGGATCCGGTGCAGTTCGCCGCGGTTGACCGAGACGGCCCGCACGTCGACCAGCACCTCGTCCTGGCCCGCGGTGGGCATGGGGACCTGGGCGACGCCGACGAGGTCGGCGTCGCCCGTCGCGACGATCGCTCTCATGCTTCGGCCGGCCATCGTGGCGGTGCCTGCGGCGCGGGCTCAATGGCGTTCCAGTCGTCCCGGACCGGGGAGAAGACCTCGATGACGACCGCGCCGTCGGGTCCGGTCTCGACCTCGTGCGGGACGTCGGCGAGGATGCGCCAGGTCCCGCCGGGGCCGATGTCGCGTTTCTCGGCGCCCACCCGGAACGTCAGCGATCCGGTGACGCAGATTCCGATCTGCTCGTTCTCGTGCCGGTGCTCGGGAACGACGCCTCCGGAGGGCAGCTCGACCACGGACAGGGTGATGCGGGCACCCTGGACCACGCGGGCGACCACGCCCGGCCAGATGGGCAACGGCGGGATCGAACCCAGGTCTTTCAGCGCGGTCGTGATTCGCTCGCTCCGCTCGCTCATGTCAGCTCCTCGTAGACGGGTGTCGTCCATTCGTGGTGGCGGTGGTCCTCGCGGCGGGCGATCGCCTGAAGGCCGCGCTGCAGCGCCACGGTCGTCTCACCGGGACCGCCGACGCCGACCGGACGACCGTCCACCTCGACGACCGGGACGACCACGGCCGCGGTGCCGCAGAGCAGCGCTTCGTCGCAGGCGTACAGCTCCGAGCGTTGGATCCGGCGTTCGGTGACCACGAGCCCGAACCGCTCGCCGAGCAGGTCCATGATCTGACGGCGGGTGATGCCCTCAAGGATGTCGTCGGTGACCGGCGGGGTGGCCCACTCGGTTCCGGTACGGATGAGGATGTTCGAGGTCGTCGCCTCGGCGACGTACCCGTCGCCGGTCAGCAGGATCGCCTCGTCGAAGCCGTTCCTGATCGCCTCGGACTTCGCGAGAGCCGGGCCGACGTAGCTCCCGATCACCTTCGCGCGGTTCGGCATGGCGACGTCCGAAGCGCGCCGCCAGCTGCTGACCATGCAGCGGACCCCGCGCGGATCGATGTAGTCCCCGGGTACGGGGGTCGCCGCGACGCAGAATCGCGTCTCGGAGTCGTGCATCCGGACCGCGAGTTGCTCACCGGCGAGGAACAGGAGCGGCCGCACGTACGCGTCGCGCCGCACGCCGTTGCGGCGCAGCAGTTCCACCGTGGCCGGCACCGGGTCGGCGACGGCCAGGTCCAGTCCCAGGATGCGGGCGGATCGCCGCATCCGCTCGTAGTGCGCCGCGGCCTCCAGCAGGTACAGCTCCTGGTGCGCCGCGTTCCAGTAGGCGCGGATCCCGTCGAAGGTTCCGGTGCCGTAGGAGACCACGTTCGCGAGCACACTGAGCCGGGCCTCCTCCGCCGGCACGAATGCGCCGTCGACGAAGACCCAGGGGTACGGCGTCCCGAACGCCATGCCTTCCGGTTCCACCAGCTGTTGACTCATGCGTTCCGACCTCCTGCCGCCGGAATCTAGGTCGGGTCAGGAGTTGAGCACAATCGAAGGTTGCTTAAGGAAGGCTTTAGCATTGCCGTATGCTCGATGTCGCACGGCTCCGGGTGCTCCGTGAGGTGGCCCGGCACGGCTCGCTGACCGGTGCCGCGGCGGCCATGTCGTTCACCGTCTCCGCCGTCTCCCAGCAGATCACCGTGCTGGAGCGGGAGGCGGGCACCCGGCTCCTCGAAAGGCATGCCCGTGGCGTACGGCTCACCGAGGCCGGGTGGGCCCTGATTCGTCACACGGACGTGATCATCGCCGAACTGCGCGCGGCCGAGACATCGCTGGCCGCGATCGCGCACGGTGTCGGAGGCCGCCTACGGCTCGGGTCCTTCACGACGGCCAACGCGACGCTGATGCCGCGGGCCGTGCGCGCGTTCCAGCGGCAGTACCCGCAGGTGGAGCTCGAGCTGGTCGAGATCGACACCGACGAGGCGACGGCGGCGGTCGCCGCGCACGAACTGGATCTCGCCCTCGTGTACGAGTTCCCGGTGGTGTCCTTGCGGATCCCGCCGAGCGTCGAGCTCAGTCCACTGCTCGTGGATCCGCTGCACGTCGCTCTTCCGGCCGACCATCGGCTGGCGTACCGCGAGCACCTTCGTCTCACCGATCTGGCGGAAGACCGGTGGATCCAGGGCGTGCACCACGGTTCGACGATCGACGTCCTGCCGCGCGCCTGCCGGAAGGCCGGGTTCGAACCGCGGATCGCGTTCCGCACCGACGACCAGATGACCGTACGGGGGCTGGTCGCCGCCGGCCTCGGGGTCGCCCTGGCACCGTCTCTCACCCTGCCGGCGGTCCCGTCCGACCTCGTCATACGTCCACTGAGCGACCCCGCGCTGACCCGTACGGTCTCGGCGGCCACGCCTGCGGGCCCATATCGGCTGCCGTCGGCGATGGCCATGATCGACCACCTGCGCCGGGTCGCCGAAGAACTCGGGCTCTGATCGGTCCTCGCGGGGTGGACAGCCGTGCCGCACATCAGTTATCACTGACCCAGTCAGACATTTAGTTGATTGAGTCAAATATGCATCGATTCGACGACGAGCTCGCGAAACGCCGACGCAGGTCGTCCACTACACGGGTTGCAGCCCGTTCACGGTCGCCTAGGCGGTCCGCCCGCCGCAAGGTCGAACGATGCACGCCGATGACCTCGGCGAAACAGCCATCACAGACCATCGACAGCAGGGCCGAGCCGGCGATCTCCACCAGCGCGGCCCGCAAAACGTCGTAGTCGACCAGTTCATCGGCGAGGTAGGCCCATCCCGCGACCGCCGCCGTCACACGCTCGCGACCGGGAAGCGGCCTGCCTGGGGCTCCGCGAGAACAGGCGGCCGCGAAAGAGCCGCGCGGTCAGTGCGCCTGCTCGTACTGTTCGATGACCGTCGCCGGGATACGCCCGCGTTCACTGACCTCGATCCCACGCGCCTTCGCCCACGCGCGGATGTCCGCACTGCGCTGGCGGCTGGACACGGCACGTCCTCGAGGGCGCCGGACACCGCCGGCCCGCCGCCCGCGCTCCACGAACGGCGACAGACGATCACGCAGTATTCCCGCATTCTCGGCACTGAGGTCGATTTCATAAGTGACCCCGTCAATGGCGAACGAAACCGTCTCTTCCGCTTCGCTGCCATCCAGATCGTCGATAAGTCGTTTGATGACCTGCTCAGCCATATTCAGTCCTTCCTCGGCGGATGCCCGTTAACGGTTGTAGCCAATGTAGCACCGCGCGCTACTTCCAGATCACGGCTAACGATCACCGGTCATGCTCTAAAGCGCGGCTCTACGCGCACACGGTGCACGATCATAGTAACGCGCCAGACAGCGCTGGGATAACGGTTCCGTTTTTCGGGCGGCCGCCCTCACCAGCGACGTAACCGATACCTGCGAACACAGGTCAATCTGACCGGCGATTTCCCAGCTTCAGAGCGACGACCTCTTCGTGTGCCTTTCCAGATCACCGATGACACCCCCTGCCCTTCGTTAGCGAAGGAACGGATCAACGATGACCGTCACTCACACGCGGCCCTCAATCCAGATCCGGAGCTCACCTGTTTCCAAGCAGCACCGCTTTGCCGCCCTCAAAGAGCGGACATCACCCTCAGGAATCATATTCGCGCAGACAACCGTACCCTCGGCCGGGCCGCTTCTCATCAGCGCCGACCGCCGACGACGGCGCCATGCAGCACGCACTCAGGCGCTTCGCACCGCTTCGCCATGCCTTCAGACGGTGGGGCGGCGAAGGATCGTCCCCGGTCGATGAAAGCGGAGTGAAAGCCCAGCGGACGTCACGCCGGCCGTCCATCGCCCCGACTTGCGCCAGAACGATCCCCTGTCACCCGTGACCGCCGGCTCGCTTGACATATGACTGCATCGGCGCACACTCCTGCCTGAGCTGGTGTCCAGCATTCCGTACCTAGTTCGATATCTCGACATCTTGGGCGGGGGCCGGACGCGATCGCCTCGGCGAGGTACCGGGGCCGCGCGCCGGTGCCCCGCTCCTTCGCTGAGAGGTGGACGATGCGCAGAGTCTTCCCGCGGTGGGCCGGCGCGGTTGCCGTGCTGCTCCTGGTTGCCGGCGCTTTATCCGCTGTCGGTGTCGGTTCCGCTTACGCCGAGTCGAACGGCGGTGTGCGGGTCATGCCGCTCGGCGACTCGATCACCGATGGGTTCACGGTGCCGGGCGGATACCGGATCGGGCTGTGGCAGCGCTTCGCGAACGACGGATACAGGGTCGACTTCGTCGGGTCGCTGTCCAACGGGCCGGCGAGCCTCGGAGACCACGACCACGAGGGACACTCCGGCTGGCGCATCGACCAGATCGACGCGAACATCGCCGGCTGGCTGCACACCTACACGCCGCACACCGTCCTGCTCCACATCGGAACCAACGACGTCCTCCAGAACCACGACCTGGCGAACGCCCCCGTCCGGCTGTCGGCGCTGATCGACCACATCACCGCCGCAGTGCCCTCCGCCGAGGTCTTCGTCGCCACCATCATCCCGCTCGCCGACTCCGGACAGGAGACGAACGCCCGTACGTTCAACGCCGCGATCCCCGGCGTCGTGCAGAGCAAGGTCAACGCCGGCGAGCACCTGCATCTGGTGGACATGCACGCCGCGCTGACCACCGCGGACCTGGCCGACGGCATCCACCCGAACGCCACCGGGTACGACAAGATGGCCGCGGCCTGGTACAGCGCGCTCAAGTCGGTACCCGGCAGCATCGGTGACGCGGGTGGAGGAAACGGCGGAGGCACCACTCCCCCGCCCGGCGGCTGCGGCGCCAAGTACACCGTGGTCGGCCAGTGGTCCGGCGGGTTCCAGGCCTCGGTCACGGTGACCGCGGGGAGCAGCGCGATCGCCGGGTGGACCGTCCCCTGGCACTACTCCGGCGGACAGAGCGTCACCCAGGCCTGGAACGCGACCGTCAACAGCTCCGGATCGACGATCACCGCCCACAACGTGGGCTACAACGGCGCCCTCGGCGCCGGCGCGAGCACCGACTTCGGGTTCACCGGATCCGGATCCGGCGGCGAGGTGCCCGCGCTCACCTGTACCGCCGGCTGACAGCCCCGTACTCCCGCACGCCTTATGAGGTGACACGTGACACGTCCCACTGATCGTGAATCCGGCGCCGGGTGGCGCTCGACGGCACACCGGGCGACCCGCCTGGCCAGGCTCGGCCTGGCCACCGCGCTCGCCTTGCTCGTCACACCGGTGATCGCGCTCACGTCCGCGCCGCCGGCATCGGCGCTCGGCAACGGCCTGGCGTTGACACCGCCGATGGGCTGGAACGACTGGAACGCCTACGGCTGCAACGTCAGCGAACAGCTCGTCGAGCAGACGGCGCAGGCGATGCACGACAACGGCATGCAGGCCGCCGGCTACCAGTACGTCAACATCGACGACTGCTGGATGGCCTCCGGCCGTGACGGATCCGGGAACCTGGTCGCGAACTCGGGGAAGTTCCCCGACGGGATCGCCGCGGTCGCGAACTACGTCCACTCTCTCGGCCTGAAGCTCGGCATCTACGAGGACGCCGGCACGGCGACCTGCGCCGGATACCCCGGCAGCTACGGACACGAGCAGCAGGACGCCAGGCTTTTCGCCTCCTGGGGGGTCGACTACCTCAAGGAGGACTGGTGCAACATCCCGTTCGGCGACTTCTCCGGCCAGTCGCACCAGCAGGTCGCCCAGACCCTCTACACGCGAATGCGCGACGCGCTCTCCTCGACCGGCCGCTCCATCGCCTTCAGCATGTGCAACGGCTGGGACTCCAGCGTGCAGCCGTGGAACTGGGCAGGCCCGGTGGCGAACCTGTGGCGCACCACAGTCGACATCCAGCCGAACTTCACCAGCATGCTGAACAACTTCCACGTCAACGTCGGGCTCGCCGACCACGCGGGCCCCGGCGCGTGGAACGACCCGGACATGCTCGAGATCGGCAACGGCATGACCGCGACCGAGAACCAGGCGGAGTTCAGCCTGTGGGCCGAGATGGCGGCACCGCTGATCGAGGGAGGCAACCTCGTCAACCCCGGCTCCTCCACCCTGTCCGTCCTGACCAACAAGGCAGTGATCGCGGTCGACCAGGACTCGCTCGGCAAGCAGGGCACCCAGGTGTCCTCCTCCAACGGCCACGATGTGCTGGCCAAGCCCCTCGCCAACGGTGACGTTTCCGTCGTCCTGTTCAACGAGACCGGATCGACCGCCACGATCTCCACCACCGCATCCGCCATCGGCAAGACCGGATCCTCCGGCTACACGCTGACCGACCTGTGGACCGGTGCCACGTCCACGACCAGCGGCACCATCAGCGCCTCCGTCCCGGCACACGGCGCCGTCATGTATCGGGTCACCGGCGGGACCACCGGCGGCGGGCCGGCCGGCGAGATCCACGCCGTCGGCGCGGGCAAGTGCCTTGACGTGCCCAACGCGACCCAGACCAACGGCACCCAGCTACAGATCTTCGACTGTAACGGCGGCACGGGCCAGATCTGGGCCTCCTCGGGCGGCCGTCTCACCATCTACAACGGCGTCAAGTGCCTCGACGCCTATGACAACCAGACGACGGCCGGCACCAAGGTCGAGATCTGGGACTGCAACGGCGGAGCCAACCAGCAATGGCGGATCAACTCCAACGGCACCATCACCGGCGTCCAGTCCGGGCTGTGCCTCGACGTGACCGGTGCCGGCACCGCCAACGGAACGCCGGTCGAGCTATGGCCCTGCAACGGGGGCTCCAACCAGCGATGGACCGTGGGTTAGCGACTCACACGCCGTCCGAATCCGCATCATCGGCCACAGCCCTTTGCTCCCTACTCATCAAGAGAGCCGCAGTGAACACAACCAGAACCAGAGGCGGAAAAGCCGCTGCCTTCCTCACCTCGCTGACACTCGCCGCGATCGGTGCCGCCCTCACCACCACACCCGCGCACGCCGCCACCACCCTGGTGGTCAACGCGAACCAGGTCCTGCGTCCGGTGACGCATGTGGCGACCGGCTCGCTGTACGGCCTGGCGAACGCGACGACGCCGGCTGACAACCTGGTCCAGCCCATCAAGCCGAACACCTTCGTACAGAAGCCTCAGGGCGGCAAGCAGCAACCCACGGGTGACGTCCTGACCGTGGCGCCGGAGGCGGCCCGAGCGGGCGCGAAGGTCGTGGACCGGCTCTCCGACATCTACGCCGGCTGGCCGTACCAGTTCAGCTGGAACAACTGGTTCAGCCTCGTCGATCAGCAGATCGCGCAGGTCAAGGCGTCCGGGATCACGAACCTGGCCGCGTACGCGCTGTGGAACGAGGCCGACGGCACCTGGTCGTCCTCCAACGGCACCTTCGAGGACTTCTGGACCAGGACCTACCGCGAAGTGCGGTCCAAGGACGCGACGACCCCGATCCAGGGCCCGAGCTTCTCGGACAACATCAGCGACATGCAGAACTTCCTGCAGAACGCGGTCGCGACCAACACCGTCCCCGACATCCTGGCCTGGCATGAGCTGTCGAACTCCGCCAAGATCGCCGGTGACGTCGCCAACGTCACCGCCATCGAGAAGAACCTCGGAATCAGCCCCCGCCCCATCGCCATCGAGGAGTACGCCGCCCCGTCCGAGGTCGGCATCCCCGGTCCGCTGGTCGGCTACATCGCCAAGTTCGAGCGACTGGGCGTCCACGACGCCGAACTCGCGTTCTGGAACCAGTCCGGCGCGCTCGGCGATCTGCTCACCGGCCAGGGCGGCTCGCCCAACGGCGCCTATTGGCTCTACAAGTGGTACGCCGACATGAACGGCCAGATGGTCGTCACCACCCCACCCGCACAGACCGGAATCGACGGCGCGGCGGCGGTCAACAGCGCCGGCAACCAGCTCAGCGTCATCGTCGGTCACGGCTCCGGGGACTGCGCCGTGACCATCAACGGACTCGGCGCCTTCGGAAGCACCGTCCACGTGAAGGTGGAGTACGCCCCCTCCCCCGGCCGCACGGTGGCGGTTTCGGGGCCCAGCACGCTGGCCGAGTCGAACTACGCCGTGACCAACGGCTCCATCACCGTGCCCATCTCGGGGATGAACGCCAACTACGGGTACCACCTGGTGGTCACTCCGGGCAGCGGAGGATCATCCTCACTGGCCGGCACCTACCAGATCAAGAATGCGAACAGCGGCCTGGCCCTGGACACCCAAGGCTCCGGCACCGCCCAGGGAACTCTGGTCGACCAGGCCGCTTCCTCGTCCAGCAGCACCCAGACCTGGACCCTCGTTGATGCCGGCTCCGGCCTCTACAAGATCGTCAACAAGGCCAGCGGGCTGTTCCTCGGCATCACGAACATGAGCAAGAGCGACGGCGGGACCGCTCTGATCTGGAGCGACAACGGCACCGCCGACCACCTGTGGCAGTTCACCGCCGATGGGAACGGCCACTACAAGATCACCAATCACCACAGCGGTCTCCTGCTCGGCGTGACGAACATGAGCACTGCCCCCGGCGCCCAGGTCATCCAGTGGGAGGACAACGGCACCGCAGATCACCTCTGGACCCTCACGGCCCGCTAGTGCTCTGACCGGGAAGGTTCGCCGGGTCGGCGGTTCCAACGATTGGATGTCCGGAGGCGCCCGATCCGACCGTCGGGGGTGTGGTGGCTGAGCCTGTCCGTGTGCGCAGGTTGACCGACCAGGAGGGTCAGAAGCTGCAGCAGATCGTGCGTCGTGGCAGCACCAGTTCGGTGCGGTACCGGCGCGCGATGATGAGCGTCGCGAACGCCCCCGCATCCGCAGCGAGAAGGGCACTCGCTAGGGCGGACGCCCGCTCGCCGCCGCGGCCTGACCAAGCGACCGAGCCGAGAGCGTCAGACCCTCACACCACGCGCTATTCGGTACAACACGTTCGGACGCAGTGGCCCTTCAGGCGCGGTGGGGTCGTCGAAATCGTCGGCCGGGTCTCGGGTCATGCCGATCCGGCGCATCACTGCTCGGGAACGGAGGTTGGTGGCAGTAGTCACTGCAAGGATCTCGGGGAGTTCAAGCGTTTCGAAGCCGAAGGCCAATCCAGCCAAGGCGGCCTCAGTGGCGTAACCCCGGCCCCAGGCCGAGCGAGCGAGCCTCCAACCGATCTCTACCCCCGTGAACGGCATGCCATCATCCACCTGGTCCAAGCCCGCGAAGCCGATGAACTCGCCCGTGGCCTGCAATTGAACTACCCACCATCCGTAGCCTCGCTGGTCGAACTCAGCCTGGAACCGCGCCACGGAGGCATCGCTCTGTTCACGGGTGAGCAGGTCGCCCAAGTGCTCCCGGACCTCAGGATCAGCATTCATTGCCGCCCACGGTTCAAGGTCGGAATCTTGCCATCGACGGAGCACGAGGCGATCGGTACGCAGTTCAGCCATGCTGCCCAGCCAACGTGAGCGCCGTCCCCAAGGCAATCCGTTTTTCGGGCCTGCTACCACCGCTCAGAAGGAGAATGCACGGCTAGCGCCAAGACTGACGAAGGCTGCCCCGGCGAACCTTCCCGGTCAGAGCACTAGGTGTACTGACCATGGAGGTCCGTGACGGCGACGCGGGATAGATGGTCTTGTGATGGTGAGGGCCTTCCGGCTCGGTGCGGATCGCGCGATCCGCACCGAGCCATGCCCGCGAAGTCATGAGACATCAACGCACCGCGGGAACTTAACTGGCGCCGCCGTCCCAGGTCCATTTCTGGTTGTCGCCGCCCCAGCAGGAGTACAGCTGGAGCTGGGTGCCGTTGCCGGTGCCCTGGCCGGAGGCGTCGAGGCACAGTCCGGATTGGACGCCGACAATGGTTCCGTCGGAGTTGACGCGCCATTTCTGGTTGTCGCCGCCCCAGCAGGAGTAGATCTGTACCTTGACGCCGTTGCCGGTGCCGGCGGCGTCCAGGCACTTGTTGCCGTAGACCTTGAACTCGTTGGCGGAGGTGTAGGTCCACTGCTGGTTGCCGTTGCCATTGCAGTCCCACAGCTGCACCTGAACGCCGTCGGTCGTGCTCGCGTTGGGCACATCCAGGCAGCGGCCGGAGGCGACGCCCTTGATCTGTCCGCCGCCACCGGGCGGCGTGACAGTCGGAGTCGGAGTCGGAGTGGAGGATGATCCGGCGTTGAGGGCGTTCAGGACAGAGGTGTAGGCGGCTTTCTTGTTGCCGTTGCCGTCGAAGAGGAGCGGGGTGTCGCCGGACCGCCAGGAGTCGCTGTCCCGTACGCCCCAGACCGTCATGCCGACGCAGCGCGAGACGGCCAGGCAGTCGTTGGTCACGTTGGCATAGGTCGTGGCCGAGGCGCCCTGAATGTCCAACTCGGTAAGGGCCACATCGACGCCCAGGGCGGCGAAGTTCTGCAGGGTGGTGCGGAAGTTGCTGTTGTAGGGGTCGCCGCTGTTGAAGTGGGACTGGAAGCCGACGCAGTCGATCGGGACGCCGCGGGACTTGAAGTCCTTGACCATGTTGTAGACGCCCTGGGTTTTGGCGGCGTTCCAGTTCTCGATGTTGTAGTCGTTATAGCAGAGCTTGACGCTCGGATCGGCCGCCCGCGCGGTGCGGAAGGCGACCTCGATCCAGTCGTTGCCGGTGCGCTGAAGGTTGGAATCGCGTCGGCCCCCGGACCCGTCATCGGCGAAGGCCTCGTTCACCACGTCCCAGTAGGCGAGTTCGCCTTTGTAGTGGGCCATCACGCCGTTGATGTGGTTGATCATCGCTTGGCGCAGCGCGCTGCCGCTGAGGCTCTGCATCCAGCCGGGCTGCTGGGAGTGCCAGGCCAAGGTATGACCGCGGACCCGCATTCCGTGCTGTACCGCCCAGTTGTAGACCTGGTCGCCGGCGCTGAAGTTGAACTGGCCCTGCTGGGGCTCGGTGGCGTCGATCTTCATCTCGTTCTCGGGGGTCACCATGGTGAACTCCCGGCCCGCGATCGTGGTGTACGCCGAGTCGCCGAGCCTGCCGGCGGCTATGGCGGTGCCGAAGTACCGCCCGCTCTGCGCGGCAGCCGCGCCGAGCGTACTCGCCGCGGCATTCGAAGGAACCGCCACCGCCAGCGCGACGGTCGTCGTCCCGACGACGCCGAGGGCGAGGGCGACCAGGGCCCGGCGGAAGCGGCGGACGGGTTGCCGGGTTCCGGGCGAGGGTGTTTCTTTGGCGCTCACTCCTGAGCCTCCATAACTGAGCATGGGAAAGGTCGGAAACGCGGGGACGCCCCCGCGGATTCGACGCCGCGTCCCTTCGCCGGGAACGCACACCACCAAGGCGTCGCCAGTTGTGGGCGCTGCCACGCCTGGCAGGCCCGACCGTATCGGGGACTCAGTGTGAGTAACGCCCGGAAAACATGTCAAGGCTTTCGAAAAGATTTCGAATGCCTATCACGACCCACCCCTCGGCACCCACCTCTTCCAGTGGGCAAGTGCGCTACCGAAACCTTTCGACGCTCTCCTCCTGAGCGCGGATCGCCATGAAAGCTTTCATCACGGCGCTTCACCGGCCAGGCGCAGCTTCGCAGATAACGCCAGATGAGCCACACTCAGCACCGTCACGCTCTCAGGATGCACATCGGGGCCCTTGACACATCTCCCCGGCTCATATTTGCTCCGCCCCACACCACCTTCGACCGACCCACTGAAGAAAGGATCTCGATCGACCGCCCGGATCGACAGCGATGACATTCCGCCTACCGCGCCTGATGGCGCATCCGGCGCTTCGATCAGCGCGGGTACCGGTGGCGGCAACGGCGACGCGGTCGTCGGCGGCCTTCGCCAGGGCGTCATCACCGCGGCCTCCTTCGGCGCGTCTCCGACACTGTCAAAGTCCACTCCCGCCAAGGACCGGTCAGCCGGTCACCACCCAATTGACAACCGTTGGCACAGACGTAAGGCGATGGCCCATGTTACCGGTAACACATCTGTGGCGGGTCTCGGTCATCCACTCCTCACCCGTGCCCCAACGGTGTCCTCCGATTGACGGTGAACCCGTTGCCCGCCTCATTCGTCCCGCACCGTCTCACGCAAGGATCGGTATGAGACATCCACCCCGCACCATCCGGCCGAAAGTCCTGACCGCCGGCTCCATCGCCGTCACGGCCCCAGTGGAGATCCGGACTCGCAACAGCGCCGGCAACCAGAAGTGTTCCCGTAACCGGCCTGGGAGGAGGTAGCCATGTACAGAACACATATCGGGCAGGGGCGCCGCGCGCTGACGGCGGCGCTGGTCATGGTGGCCGCGGGCGCGGTCGTCCTCGCGCTCACCCTGGTGGCCGACCCGGCTCGGGCCGACGTCACCGGTGCCCTGCGCGGCGTCGGTTCCGGCCGGTGTCTGGATGTGTCCGGCCAAAGCCAGACCGACGGTACATCCCTGCAGATCTATGACTGCTGGGGCGGCGCGAACCAGCAGTGGACGTCGACCTCCAGTGGCCAACTGACCGTGTACGGCGGCAAGTGCCTGGATGTGCCGAACCACGCGACCGCTGCCGGTACCCGGGTGCAGATCTGGACCTGCAACGGTGGCAGCAACCAGCAGTGGCGGGTGAACTCCGACGGCACGGTGGTCGGCGTGGAGTCGGGGTTGTGCCTGGACGTCACGGGCGCCGGTACGGCCAACGGCACCGCGGTGGATCTCTGGACGTGCAACGGCGGTTCGAATCAGAAGTGGACCGGCCTGTCGGGCACGACTCCGACCCCGACCCCGACCCCGACCGGCGGCACGTGCTCTCTTCCGTCGACGTACCGCTGGACGTCGACGGGTGCGTTGGCGACGCCGCAGAACGGGTGGGTCTCGCTCAAGGACTTCACCAACGTCGTCTACAACGGCAAGCACTTGGTGTACGCGTCGAACGTGTCCGGATCGTCGTACGGTTCGATGGCGTTCAGTCCCTTCACGAACTGGTCTGACATGGCTTCGGCCGGCCAGATCGGGATGAGTCAGGCCACGGTGGCGCCTACGCTGTTCTACTTCGCGCCCAAGAACATCTGGGTGCTGGCGTACCAGTGGGGCGCGTGGCCCTTCATCTACCGGACGTCGAGCGACCCCACCAACCCCAACGGCTGGTCCTCGCCTCAGGCGCTGTTCACCGGTAGCATCTCCGGCTCCGGCACCGGCCCGATCGACCAGACGCTGATCGGTGACGGTTCGAACATGTACCTGTTCTTCGCCGGCGACAACGGCAAGATCTACCGGGCGAGCATGCCGATCGGGAACTTCCCGGGTAGCTTCGGCTCGTCGTACACGACGGTGATGAGCGACTCGACGGCCAACCTGTTCGAGGCGGTCCAGGTCTACAAGGTCCAGGGCCAGAACCAGTACCTGATGATCGTTGAGGCGATGGGGGCGAATGGGCGGTACTTCCGCTCGTTCACGGCCTCCAGCCTGAGCGGTTCGTGGACTCCGCAGGCCGGCAGCGAAAGCAATCCGTTCGCGGGCAAGGCCAACAGCGGGGCCACCTGGACCAACGACATCAGCCATGGTGACCTGGTCCGCAGCAACCCCGACCAGACCATGACCATCGATCCCTGCAACCTGCAGTTCCTCTACCAGGGCAAGTCCCCCAGCGCCAGCGGCCCCTACGACCAACTGCCGTGGCGTCCGGGTCTGCTGACGCTGCAGCGCTAGCCTGCGTGATCCACGGTGATCGCGCGATGGTGGCCGCCGGCGTGTAGGTGAGCCCGGTGCCCCTCCTGGGAAGGAACCGACGGTGTCGAGTCGACCAGGTTCCCGCCCGGGAGGGGCGCCTCCGCGGAGCAGCTCCCGTCGGCGCCCGCCCAAGCCCACCATGCCGACGTCTCGCCGGCGCGTCCCCGTCCACCGCTGAAAGGAAACGCCGTTTCAAGGCCCCTCATCGAGGGGTGTACGGCGTCGGCCCGCTCACCGGCCCAGCCAGCCGCCGTCGACCGGGATCAGCGCGCCGTGCACATAGTCGGAGGCGGCCGAGGCGAGGAACACGGCGACGCCGCCGAAGTCCTCGGGCCGTCCCCAGCGCCCGGCCGGAATCCGGTCGAGGATCGCCGCGTGGCGGGCCGGGTCCTCCCGCAGCGCGCGAGTGTTGTCGGTCTCGACATAGCCGGGCACGATCGCGTTGACGTTCACTCCGCGCCCGGCCCACTCGTTCGCGAGCGCACGGGTCAGGCCCGCGATCCCCGACTTCGCGGCAGCGTATCCGGGTACGGAGATCCCTCCTTGGAAGCTGAGCAGCGACGCGGTGAACACGATCTTGCCCTGTCCGCGTTCCAGCATCCGGCGGCCGACCTCGCGGGTGAGCGTGAACTGGCTGCTGAGGTCCACGGCGATGACGTGATCCCAGTCGGCGTCGGAGTGCCGCGCGGCGGGAGCGCGGACGATCGTGCCCGCGTTGTTGACCAGGACATCCACCGGGCGGTCGAGTTCCGCGAGCCGGGCGGCCAGGTCGGCGACGGCCGTACGGTCGGCGAAGTCGGCGCTCAGCGCCAGGCACCCGCGGCCGAGCGCGGTGACCCGGGCCGCCACGTCGCTTCCGGAGCGCTCCAGGTGCGCGCTGACCGCGACGATGTCGGCCCCGGCGGCGGCCAGCGCCTCGGCGATGGCGAGGCCGATCCCCCGGCGCGCGCCGGTGACCACCGCGAGTTTCCCGCTCAGGTCGAAGGCCTGCGGGCCGGGTCGGGTCATCGGGCGTCCGCCTTGCCGTTCGCCCTGCAGTCGACCAGGACCTTCATGACGCCCGCTCCCGATTCGAGCGCCGCGAAGGCCTGTGCGGCACGGTCGAGGGGTTCGATCCGCGAGATCAGCGTCCGGGCGGGGATCTCGCCCTCCGCGATGAGGCCCACGGCCGTCTCGAAGTCGGCCCGGTCGTACAGGCGGGCGCCCAGCAGGGTCAGCTCGCGCCAGAAGAAGCGGTGCAGGCTGATCTCGCGCGCGACGGGGTGAATGGCGACCTGGACCATCCGGCCGCGGGTGGCCAGTGAGTCGACGGCGGTTGCGACGGCGGCCGCCGCACCGGAGACCTCGAACGCCACCGCGGCGCCCGCCCCGCCGGTCCACCGTTCGACGATCTCGGTGAGGCCCGCTCCGCTCGGGTCGGCGACGGTCAGCCCCAGCCCTTCGGCCACGGAGCGGCGGTACGGGTCGGGTTCCACCAGCAACACGTCGGCACCGGACCGGCGGGCGACGATCGCGATGAGCAGCCCGATCGGACCGCCGCCGACCACGATCGTCTTCTCCCCCGGCCGCAACTCCGCGCGCCGTACGTCGTGCACGGCCACGGCGGTGGGTTCGACGAGAGCGGCCTGGTCCAGGGCCAGGTCCTGAGGGAGCCGGACCAGTGCGGCCGCGGGGACCGTCCAACTGTTCTGCATGGATCCGGCCGCGTCGATTCCGAGGAAGACCAGACGGTGACAGATGTGCGCGTGGCCCGCCCGGCACGCCGGGCAGGTCCGGCAGGGAACCAGCGGCATGACGGTGACGTGGTCGCCCGGCCGCCAGTCGCGGAGACCGGAGCCGACCTGTGCGATCCGGCCGGACATCTCGTGGCCGATGACACACGGCGGGTCCACCCTGCCGTCCATGTCACCGTGGAAGATATGCAGGTCCGTACCGCAGATTCCGGTGTAGGCGACGTCGACACGGACGTGCCCCGGCGGCGGTGGCGTGAGTCCGGCGGTCTCGATCGCCAGCCGCCGTGCCCCGGCGTAGGCGACGCGTCGAGCGTTCATGCGGGTTCCCCTTCGCGGGGCGAGGCCGCGTGCGGGCAGTTCTCGTCCTCGGGGCGGGCGGGCCGCGTCGGGACGAACAGGGCTGAGCGCGTCACTACGGGTCCTTTCGTGTTCCTTGTGAAGGGAGGAGGCGGTACGGCGGGCGGTCGTCTCGTCATGACGGCTCCCCGGACGACTGCGCGTCGAACGGCGTCCGATAGGACGGCGGGCGCGTGCGCAGGTCGAGTCCCAGCGTCAGTCGGATCCGGGTCGACGGGGGCAGCACCACGAGCAGCCAGGGACCGTCGACGCGTGTCTCTGCCGACGTCACCGCCGGCCGGCCGTGCCCGTAGTCGTACATGTCACCGATCCAGGACGGGTCGTCGCAGACCGTGTGGCGCACCGTGCCGATGGTGTGCTCCGCGAACGCCCCGGCCTGCACGATGACGCGGCGCGCCGACCGCGGGTCGAGGTTCACCAGGTCGACGACGGTCGCCTCCGGGTCGATGCGGGACACGAGCGCAGCCACCGAGATGGGCAGGCCCGGGCGCCGCGCGTCGGCGTCGTAGTAGCGCACCCGCGCCTGCTGCAGGCCGCCGTTGTAGACGACCTGCGGGCCGCCCCAGGTCAGCTGGACCAGGGCCTCGGTGACCACCGGGTTCGACTGCTGCCACACGTGAATGTCGGCTTCGGGCACGTCCATGCCGCGGTAGCGCTCCATGCGTGCCAGCCGATGCCGCACCTGGGCCTGTGCGGCCGCGAGGATCCGCTCCGGGTATCCGGGGTCGTCGCCGGCGAGGAAGGCGAACCACGGTTCCTCGTGCCCGGCCTCCTCCTTGCTGCGGAAGGCGCGTACCGTGCACCAGTCGTAACCGGCGGCCGCGCGCAGGCGCTCGATGCGGTCCCGGTCGGCGCGAGAGGCGGAATGGTGCCAAAGCGCGGTGGGCACCGCCATCAGCATGGGGTTGTAGTCGAACCAGCCGCGGTCGCCGTACCGGAACGGCACGTGCAGGGTCGGCGTGTGGACGTCGTCTTCGAGCTGGACGGTCCACTTGGACCCCAGGCTGGAGTCGGCCTCGGTGAAGGCCATCACCTTGCCGTGGGCGATGATCTCGTCCAGCGCCGGACGTACGAGGTCGAGATGGGAATCGTCGCCGGTGGCGGCGGCCGCGGCGAGGGCGCCGACGATCGCGGCGTGCCCGACGCTGTACCAGCCGTGCGGCCAGGACCAGCCGTAGTGGCCGCCGTACCAGCGGCCTTCCAGCAGGCCGCCGACCGTGCCGTCCGGGGCGACGTTGTCGGGCAGGACGCCGTCGTTGGCGGCGGCCCGCTCGCGCCACGCGCCGACGTACTCGGCGATCCAGTCGCGGTAGCGCGGCTCGCCGGAGAGGATCAGGGCGTTGAGGACGAGGCCCGAGGCGGCCAGGTTGACCGCGGTGTCTCCGGTGCCCATCCTGCGGCGCATCTCCTCGCCGAGCCGCGGGTCGCGGTCCGATTGCTCCGGCTCCGCATCGGCCGGCAGCACCCATTCCAGCGGGAAGCCATACATCCGCGCCTCTTCGGACAGCCAGGGATAGGCGTCACCGTCGAAGAGCCCTTCCCGCCGTGGGTCGGCGCCGTTGTGCGGTCGGCGGATGACGCGGTGCTCGGGGTCGTAGTTGCCGTGCGCGGGATCGACGTACAGGTCCGCGAACCGCAGCGCCCGCTCGGTCCAGCGCTCGGGGGCGGCCATGCACAGGAAGTAGAACAGCAGGAGGCTCTCGCCTTGATGGAACCAGTCGTAACCGCGCTCGTACTCGTCCCGCAGCATGCCCAGTTCGGTCAGCTGCCGGGTGACTCCCTCCCAGTGCCGTTCGGACGCGGCGAGCAGGTCGTCGGCCCCGCCGAGGAGGTAGAGCTGGGGCCAGTTGAAGAAGGCCTCGTAGAAGTCGTCCACGCCGTCGCGTGAGGTGAGCCGGCCGTGGTAGAGCAGGCGTCCGTCCGGGCCGGTGAAGTCGCGTTCGAACCGGCGCCAGGCATAGTCGAGCAACTCGAACAGCCGGCGTTGCGCTATCGCCCAGCCCGGTGGTTCGAGCAGCGGCACCGAGGCCGTGATGACGGGGTGCATCCGGGAGTTCTCCATTTCAGGGCGCGGTCGCGCCCGCGGTCAGCGGGGCACCTGGGTGTGTGCCGCCGTACGGCGGAAGACACGGGTCTTGCCCGCGGCGCGATCTGAGATCAGCCCCTGGTCGCGCCGGCGAGCATTCCGGAGACCAGGAAGCGCTGGGAGAAGAGGAAGACGACGAGTACGGGAGTGATCGCCAGCAGCGTGGCCAGCGCCAGTTCGGGGCGCTGAACCTCGAGCGAGCCGACGGTCGGATTGAACTGGGGAACGTTGTTCAGCAACGTGCCCAGGCCCACCTGGACCGGGAACTGGTCGCTCTCGGGCAGCAGAACGTACGGAAGGAAGTAGTTCGTCCAGTTGGTCACGAAGCTGAAGAACCCGACCAGCGCGACGACCGGCGCGGCGAGGGGCAGGGCGATACGGCGGAAGGCTCCGAACTCCGAGCAGCCGTCGAGTTTCGCGGCGGCCAGCAGTTCCCTGGGCATCGCGGTGCTGAAGTAGATGTAGGTGAGGTATACGCCGAACGGATAGAACGAGTACGGCAGGATGATCGACCACATCGAGCCGACCAGATGGACGGCGTTGACCTCCAGGAACAACGGCACCACGAGCGTCGCGTTCGGCATGAGCATGACGACGAGGGTCGCCACCAGGAGCGTGCGGCGGCCGTGGAACTCGGTCATCGCGAGCGCGTATCCGGCGGGGATCGTCACGCCCAGTGTGATCGCGAGTGCGAGGAACGAGTAGAGCGCGGAGTTGCGCAGCCACAGAAGGATCGCGTCGCCCTGGTACGACGTCAGCGCGTCCCAGTTGTGCCGCAGCGCGGACCAGGACCCGAACGAGAGCGGGTCGCCGTGGACGAGCTGTTCGTCGGTCTTGGTGGCCGCCAGCAGGAGCCACAGGACCGGGACCACGAAGAACAGCAGGAACGCCGCGAGCACCATGGCGCGAAGAGGGTTCGGCGGCCTGCGGCGTGGGGCGCGGTTCGGCCGCCCGGCCCTGCGGGCAGTCGATCCCACGGCCGTGCCGGCATGGGCGGCCCCGGCGGGCCGCCGGGTGTCAGTCGGCATCGAAGAACCCCGATCTGGCGACGAACAGGCCGGCGACGACGAGCCCGACGAGCAGTAGCTCGACCGAGATGGCCGCTGCGGAGCCGACGTTGTCGTTCTGGAAGGCGAAGTCGTACGAGAGCTGGTTGAGCGAATAGTCCCGGCCGGCCACGCCATTGCTCGCCTGCGACAGCAACTGCGGCTCGACGAACAGCTGGGTGCCCGCGGCGAACGACAGGATGACCATGTAGACGATCCATTTGCGCAGGAGCGGAAGCTGGATGTGCCGCGCGATCCGCCAGGGCCCGGCCCCGTCGATCCGGGCCGCCTCCAGCAGGTCCGGGGAGATGTTGTTCAGCGCGCCGTACATCACCACGATCCAGCCGCCCGCGCCCGTCCAGAACGCGATGACGGCCAGCAGCATCGGCAGGTGCCCGGGGGCGATGACCTGGCCGAAGGTGTCGAAGCCCAGGGCGCGCAGCAGGAACCCCACCGGGCTCACCGTCGGGTCGAGCATGAACAGCCAGACCATCGCGCTCGCCGCTCCGGCCAGCGCTCCGGGGATGTAGTAGAGGAAGCGCAGGGTCCTGTCGGCCGCGCGGGCGGTCACGCCGTGCAGCAGGAGCGCGAGCCCGACGACCAGGACCACCAGCGAGACCAGCCAGACGAGCAGGTAGAGCGCCACGTGGCCGATGGCCGGCAGGAAGCGGAAGTCGGCCGCCGCGGTGGTGAAGTTCGACAGCCCGGCGAAGCGCTCGCTCGCGTCGGTGAAGGCGAAGTAGATGGCGTAGACCGTGGGCACGAGTCCGAACGCGATCAGCAGCACGACGTACGGGGCGACGAAACCGTGACCGGCCCGGCCGGGCCACGACACCCGTCGTGCCCGGCCGTCGCTCCGCCCGCTCACCGGCCGACCTTGTATCCGTCGGACCGCGCGTAGTTCGCGATCGCGGTCTGCCATGCGGGGAGCAGCGAGACGATCGACCTGCCCCTGGTCACGCCCGTTGTGACGGTGGCCGCCCAGATCGCCTCCTGGCTGAACTGGCCGTACCCCCAGCCGGACCACACCTGCCCGGCCGCCGCCTGGAGCGGCCCGGCGATGTCGCCCACGTAGTAGTGGGAGGAGGCCTGGTTCGCCAGCCAGGCCTGGGCCGCGGCGGTGTACGCCGGGTAGCCGGGTGCGACCTTGCCCTGGTAGTCGTTCGAGGTGGTCGCCCAGGTGAGGAAGTCCGTGCCGGCCTTCAGATGGGCGCTGTGCGCCGACAGCAGCCAGGTGCCGCCGCCGACGTTGCCGACGGAGGGGGCCGGGTCGCCGGACCACTGGGGCATCGGAGCGACCCCGATCTGGCCGGCGGGGGTCTTGAAGGTGCCTTGGAAGAGCGAACCGCCGAACCAGGACGGGCCGGGCAGCATGAGGATCTTGCCGGCCTGGTTCTTGTCGAAGTCGGAGCTGAAGACGCTGCTCGTCGACATCGTGCGGTTCTTGATCAGGGTGTCCAGCAGCGAGGCCATCCGCGTGCAGTTGGGACTCGTCGTGTTGACCGTCACCGCTTTGGGACCGGTGATCTGGTTGGCGCCGCACTTGCCGGCCCACATGTAGATCTCCGGGGTGAAGTTGTCGCCGGCGGAACCGACCAGGTACCCGGGGTGCTCGGCGGCGACCTTCTCGCCCAGTGCCCGGTAGTCCTCCCAGGTCGCCGGGACCTTGTAGCCCCATTTCCTCATGAGGCCGGCGTTGTACCAGAGCACGGTCTGGGACAGGTCGTTGCGCAGGCAGTAGAGCGTGCCGTTCACCGTGCACGGGTCGTTGGCGCCGTGGGCCCAACCGGCCAGAGTGGACTGCGGGAGCAGACCCTTGTTCAGCGGGGCGGTGAAGCCCGCCCGCACCGCCCAGGAGACCTCGTTGTTCTGCGAGCTGAAGACGACGTCCGGCCATCCCTTGCGGGTCCGGTTGAACAGGCTCACCTTGGTCTGGAGGTAGTTCGAACCGTTGGCGTCCCCGTCATAGGTGACGATGTTCATCTTCACCGCGGGATGGTGCTTCTGGTACAGCTGGGCGGCCGCCAGCCGAGTCGAGTCCACCCACACCGTCAGTGGCCCGCCGGTCTGTGGCGCCTGTCTGAAACCTTCCTGCGCTCCGGCGGTCCCCCCTCCGCCGCCGCAGGCGGTGACGGCCGCCAGCACCATAGTGCCGCCGAGGGCCGGCAGCACTGCGCGGCGGCGGCTTCTGCCTGGTCTCCTCGCGCCGTCGGCGCGAACCTTGATCGTCATCGGCTGCTCCACTGACGTCGTGGGCCCGCCGGCTTGGATGGGGCGGGCAGAGGAGGAATGTGTCTGACTCATCGTGCGAGGTTCGGATGGTCGAGGCGGTCCCCGACGATGCGGAGACCACCCCTGCGACCAACTGAGATCGGATGGCCGCCGTGGCCCTCATCAGAGCGCTGGAGCGCTGTCGCGTCAAGAGGATGAGCGGGCTTATTTTTACGGCTGCGTTACCGGCGAGAGACATATTTAAGACTGATCGCCCGGTTTACCTGGTGTGTCCATATCCGACTGGGCGAATGAGTCATACTTATCTTTCGTCGCCTCGGTTGAGAGGTATGCTTTCCCACAGCCGAGGGTCAGTCGCACTCTCGGGTGGACCGCCACGAAGGAGGCCCGCCGGTGGACGGCACGCCCAAGCCGGCTGCGACCGAGGCGCCGACCCCGGAGCAGGACGGCGACACGCAGCGGACCGGCGCGTACCGGCCACGCTACGAACTGGTGGCCGAGCAGGTCCTCCAGCTCATCGCCGACCTGCGCCTGCAGCCCGGCGACCGGATGCCCACCGAGAACGAGCTCGCCGCGCGCCTGGGCACCAGCCGGACCGTCGTACGGGAGGCCGTCAAGATCCTCTCCGCGATCGGCCGGGTTCGCGCCCAGAAGGGCCGCGGACTCTACGTCGCCGACGACGAGGGGATGCTGGGCTCATCGCGTTGGGGGGGTTTCTTTCTCCCGACCGACCTCGATCACGTCTACATGCTCTTCGAGTTCCGCCGGGTCCAGGAGACCACGGCGAGTCGGCTCGCCGCGACCCGGGCCACTCCCGCCGAGCTGCGCGCCATCGAGGCCGCCGCGGAGACGTGCCGGGAGGGGCATGTGACCGGGCGGGCCGCGCTGTTCGACCAGGGTGACGACGCCTTCCACCTGGGCATCGCCGCCGCCTCGCACAACCCGTTCCTCGTCGCGGCGGTCCGCGAGGCCCGCCGCCTGCAGCACCAGTCCAGCACGATCGGCCTGCACGGTACGGTCGGCGGCCACGCGGAGGAGGCGATCGAGGAGCACACCGCGATCTACCAGGCCATCCGCGACGGCGACCCGGAGGCCGCGGCCCAGGCCGCCGCCGTCCACCTCGACAAGACCCTCGAGGACTACCGGCGCGAGATCCAGCGCCGCGTCTTCGGCTGATGCAGCCGAAGACGCGGCCGGCCGAACCCGGATCGAGGCGTCAGCCGAAGCCGAAGTCCTGGTTGGTGCCAGGGGCGTTCTTGCAGGGCCACTGGTCGAGCTGCTGGCCGAGGGTGCCGCCGGCCCCGTAGACGTCCAGGCACAGACCGCTGTTCTGGTTCTTGAACTCATACGAGCCGTCGGACTGCTGGATCGGCTGCCACATCGTGTTCGCCGCCCCGTTCCGGGCCTGCTGCACGATGTCCGGGATCCCCTGCGCCGTCGAGCCGCCGGCCACCGCCACGACCTGACCGGAGTTCTGCGCCTGCAGCTCCCCATAGCCGTTCGAGCCCGGCAGGAACTGGAACTGCTGGTTGGACTGGCCGTTGCAGGTCCACTGATCGATCGCCGCGCCCGCGGCGCCGCTGTTGCCGTACACGTCCAGGCACAGACCATCGCTGCCGACGACGAGCCGGTGATAGCCGCTCGGAACACCACCCCCTCCGCCGCCGGACCCGTAACCGGCGGCCACGAGGTCGGCCTGCACGGCGTTGTCGGTGGCATCCGACGGATAGCCGGAGACGATGGCGCCTTCGTAGAAGGTCCCCACGCTCAAGTTGGTGTTGCCGTTGCAGCAGTCACCGCCGCTTCCCAAGATGATGGCGCCCTGCTTCTTCATCGGGTTGTATCCGCTGGGAAGCGCCCCGTCCCACAAGGTGGTCAGGCTGCCGGATTGGGCGTTGGCGCCTTTGATCGCGAATCGCGATGTGCCGTTGTTCTTCAGCATCGCCGTGACGTACCTGCTGGTGAAGGCCCGCTGGTTCGGGTTCCAGGAGGTGCTCCCGCCGGGAAACAGACCCCATTCGAGATCCGCCTGGACCCAGGGCCCGGACCCGGAGCACCCGCCGAACCAGCACGAGGTGCTGAAGTTGATCGCGTCCATGGCGCCGGGACCGTCGGCCTTCCGGTCCGTCTCGCTGTTGCCGTAGTCGAAGCAGCAGCCGCCGTTGACGTGGGTACCGCTGGTCACCATGTACATGCCTTCGGGCGCGCTACCCGTCGGGACTCCCGACGACGAGCCGTTCCGCCAATAGCTGTTGCCGGCGTTGATGTAGAGCGAGTAGGCCTTGTTACCGCCGACGGTCAGCGACTCGCTCGTCGCGTTCGCGGGAGTGTCGGAGCCGCCGACTCCTCCAGGGCCCTGGTACCAGAGGTCGTTGCCGTGCCCCGACTGGTCGTAGACGAGGGTGACGACACAGGAGGTGCCGGTGCAGAACGAGTCCTGGGCCGCGGCGTTGGCGAAACCGCCCGTGGCCAGCACGCCGATGTCCCTGGTCTTGTTGTCCGAGGACCGCCTGACCTGGTACAGGTTGCCGCTGTACGAGCCGTAGAGCGCGCGCACGGTGCTGTGCGCGGCGACGCACGGCGTACCACCCGACGCGTAGATGTCGCAGGGACCGGTACCGGCCGCCGGCGCCGGCACCGACCAGGTCACCACGGCCGCCAGCACCGTGACCAGCATCGCCAGGACGTGAGCGGCGACGGCCGTCGGCGTGCGCCGCCCACGAGGCGTAGATGTCCTGCTCCTTGGCAGCCGACGTGGTGCGGAGCGGTTCATCCGAGGGTCCATTGCTGGTTCGACCGGCCGCTGCAGGTCCACAGTTGGACCAGGGCGCCGTTGGCCGTCGACGCTCCGCTCACGTCCAGGCACAGGCCGGACTGCACGCCGGTGACGGTGCCGTTGGAGTTGACCTGCCACTGCTGGTTGGCCTGGCCGTTGCAGGGCCAGATCTCGACCTTGGTGCCCGGGGACGTCTGGTTGCCGTAGGCGTCGAGACACATGGTCGAGCCGCCGCCGTAGACGGTCAGCTGCCCGCCGGAGGTTCGCGTCCAAAGCTGATTGGACCCGCCCCAGCAGTCGTAGATCTGCAGTTGGGTGCCCTGAGCGGTGGCGGCGTTCGGCACGTCGAGGCACTTGCCCGCGCCGACCGCGTGCAGTTCGCCCGTGGAACCGCCGCCGGATGAGGAGCCGCCCAGCGCGGTGACGACGGCGTTGTAGGCGGGCTTGGGCTGGTAGTTGGAGTCGTACATTGTGGCCGCGCCGTAGCCGGGAAAGGTGCCGGGAATCCAGGAGTGCCCGTCGTCCACGCCCCACTGCGAGACGCCCACACAGCGGGAGACCTGCAGGCAGTCGTTCGTCACGGCGCCGTAGTCGGTGGCCTGCTGCTGCAGGGTGCTGCTGCCGGCCGGCAGCTGGATGCGATCGTCGAGCTCGGTGACCGCCACGTCCAGCCCCAGGGCGGCGAACCGCTGCATGTTGGACAGCATGGACGAGGGCACCTGGCCGACGATGAAGTGGCTTTCGAACCCGATGCCGTTCAGCGGCACGCCCTGGGACAGCAGCGACTGCGCCAGCGAGTACATCGCGTTGCTCTTGGCGTTCTGTCCCTCGATGTTGTAGTCGTTCAGGTACAGCGCGGCGTTGGGATCCGCGGCATGCGCGGTGCGCAGCGCGTCGGCGATGTAGTTGCTGCCCATGGCGTTGTAGAAGACGTCCGTGCGCAGGCTGCCGTCCTCGTTGAACGGCTCGTTGACGACGTCCCAGGCGTACACCTTGCCCTTGTAGTGCGTGGCCTCGGTGGTGATGTGAGCTTCCATCGCCCCCTGGACCTGGTTCAATGGCAGGCCGCTGACCCAGGACGGCAGCTGGGAGTGCCAGACCAGGTTGTGGCCCCGTACCCGCATGGTGTGGGACTGGGCGAAGGACACGATCCGGTCGCCGGGGCCGAAGTTGTAGGACCCGTTCGACGGCTCGGTGGTGTCCCATTTCATCTCATTGCCCGGGGTCACCATGTCGAATTGGGCCCCCGCGATGCCGGTCTCGCCGCTGACGCCGAGGTCGGCCGCGGTCAGTGCGGTACCGAAGTAACGGCCTTTCGCCTCGGCCAGGCCGCGCAGGGACGTCGCCGCCCGCGCCGGCAGCGCCGTGCCGGTCACCGCGGCCAACATCATCACGGCGGCCACGGCGAGGGCGGCGATACCGCCGAGCCGGGCCCTACATGGGTCGATCAAGGTTCTTCTGACGGTCACGTTCGGCCTCCATCGCCGATCCCGAGGTCCATTGCGTCGGTGTCGTTCAGCCCGAGGTGCTCACGTCGCAGGCGGTGCCATTGAGGGTGAATCCGGTCGGCGCCGCCGCGTTGCCGGTCTGGTTCGCCTGGAACCCGATGCCGGTCGAGGCGCCCGGCGCCAGGACCGCGTTGTAGCTCAGGTTCTTGGCCGTGACCTGGCCGCTGCTGCCGCTGTAGGTGGCGTTCCACCCGGAAGTGATGGTCTGCCCGGACGGCAGCGTGAACGCCAGAGACCAGCCGTTGATCGCCGAGCTGCCCGTATTGGCGATCGTGATGTTCTCGGTCATGCCACCGGACCATGAGCCGACCGTCGCGGTCACGCGGCAGGCGGACGACCCGCCCCCGGTACCTCCGCCACCGCCGTCACCGCCGTCCAGGCCGAAGAAGTGAATCGCGTAGGCGGCCATCCCCGGATGCGGCAGGTCATGGCCCGCGCCCGCGATGGTGTAGGCCTCGACGTCCACGGTGCCGGAGGAGTCGGCGAACCGCCGCCGGGTCCACCCGGACTGCGGGGTGTCGGTGGACGTGGGCGTCTGGCTCACCCCGAAGACGTTCGTCCACTCGTCCACCTCCTCCTGCAGCATCGAGTACGGCAGCACGGAGTCGGACGTGCCGTGCCACGCCTGCACCCGCGGCCGGGGACCGGTGTAGCCCGGGTAGGCGTTACGGACCATGTCGCCCCACTGCTGCGGCGTCTTGTCGCCGCACATGCCGCCGCCCGCCATGCATCCGTACGGGATGCCGGAGAACGGCGCGCCGGCCTTGAAGACGTCCGGATAGGTCGCGAGCAGGTTGTTGGTCTCCATGGCCCCCGAGGAGAAGCCGGTGGCGAACACGCGCTGCGGGTCGCCGCCGTAGTGCTGCTCCGCGTAGGTCACCATGTCGACGATCGAAACCGGATCACTGCCGGCGCCGTGGTGCAGGGCCGCGTCCGACCACACGTCGAAGCAGTTCGACATGCCGTTGATGCTGTGCGACGCCTGCGGATAGATGACGATGAAGCCGTACCTGTCGGCCAGCGAGGCGAACTCGGAGCCCTGATAGAAGCCGGGCGCCCAGCCGTTACAGCCGTGCATCGCCACCAGGATGGCCGGGTGGGCGGGCACGCTGCCGGGGACGTAGACGTACATCTGCATGTTGCCGGGGTTGGCGCCGAAGTTCGACACCTGCGTCAGGGACGCCGCCGACGCTCGCGGCACGAGAGCCGTGACCGTGCACAGCGCCACGGCCAGTGCCGCGACGACGAAGCCGGCGAGCGTCTTGGTGAGCCGTCTCATCGCTCCTCTCTTTCTTCACGGGCCCGTGGGTGCCCGCGATCGTGTGGAGATTCGTGGGGCAGGGAGTGGATCGTTCGGCGACGGCCGTCCGGACCGCCGCCTGGTCCGGCGGGCGGACGCGACATGGCGTCGGAGCGCCCGCCCGCCGGCGAACAGAGGCGGGTCAGACGGAGTGGTCAGCGGGGGGTGAAGTCCTGGTTGGTGCCGGCCGCGTTCTTGCACGGCCACTGGTCCAACTGCTGACCCAGGTTGCTCCCGGCGCCATAGACGTCCAGGCACAACCCACTGTTCTGGTTCTGGAAGGACCAGGAACCATCGGACTGCTGAACCGGCTTCCACATCGTGCCCGCCGCACCACTGCGCGCCTGCTGCACGATGTCCGGACTCCCCTGCCCCGTCGAGCCGTTCACCACCCCGACCACCTGACCAGAGCTCTGCGCCTGCAACTCCCCAAAACCGTTCGACCCCGGCAGGAACTGAAACTGCTGATTCGACTGCCCGTTACACGTCCACTGATCGATCGCCGCACCCGCAGCCGAACTATTGCCGTACACATCCAGGCACAGCCCGTCATTACCGACCACCAACTGGTGATAACCACCCGGGAAACCACCACCATTGCCGCCACCCGACCCATAACCAGCGGCCGTGATACTCCCCTGCACCGCGTTCTCCGTCGCATCAGACGGATAACCCGACGTCATCGCGCCCTCGTAGAAGGTCCCGGCGGAGCCCTTGCTGTTGTCGCCGCCGATCCCGAGGATGATGGCGCCTTCCTTGTGCATCGGGTTGTAGCCGGCGACGTTGGGGCGGGCGCCGTTGTAGAAGGTGGACAGGGCGCCGGACTGGGCGTTGCCGCCGCGGATCGCCCAGTGGTTCGGCTCCCCCTTGACGATCGCGGTGGTATACCGGTAGTTGATCGTCGGATCGTTGGCGTTGTAGCCGGCGTTCACGCCGGAGAACAGGCCGTTCTCCAGGTCGGCCATGATCCAGGGGCCGTTGCCGGTGCCGTAGCCCCAGACCCTGATGTTGCCGAAGTAGATGGCCTCCATGTGGCCGTTGCCGGTGTCGTTGTTGCTGGTCTCGGCGTTGCCGTAGTCGAAGCAGCAGCCCCCGTTGTAGTGCGTCCCGTCGAAGATCGCGTACTCCCCCTCTGCCGCGTCTCCGGTCGCGATGCCGTTCGTATGGTCGTTGCGATAGCCGGTGCCCGGAGCCACGTACACGCCGTAGGCCTCGTGGCCGTCCACCGTGGTGGGCGCGGCGGTCGCCACCGCGAGATTGTCGGGGCCGCCCGCCGCGCCGCCGCCGGGCGCCTGGGTCAGGTTGTTCCCTCGGCCCGACTGGTCGTAGATGACGGTGATGACGCAGCTCGTGCCGGCGCAGAAGGAGTCCTGCGCCGCCGCGTCGGCGACCCCGCCGGCGCTCAGCAGGCCGATGTCGCGGGTGGTGTTGTCCGAGGAACGCCGTACCTGGTACAGCGGGCCGTTGTAGGAGGCGTACAGGGCGCGGGTCGTGCTGTGCGCCGCCACGCAGGGCGTGCCGCCGGCCGCGTAGATGTCACAGGGCAGCGACGCCGCGGACGCGGGGCTGGTCACCGCCGGCGTGCCGAGGGCGAGCACGGCTGCCGCCACGGCCATCAGGGATGCGGCGACCGGCCGCACCGACCGCAGGCGGCGGACGGGAAGTGGGGACATCGAAAGACCTCCGTCATCGCGGATGAGGGGTGCGCGGGCAGGAGTCGGGGGTACGCGGCCCGTGACCCGTGTCAGGGCGGGCCGTGCGGCCGGGGCGCTCAGACCCCGGTGATCGTCCACTCGTTGTTGGTACTGGAGTTCGGCGTCCACAGCACGGTGGTGGCGCCGATGGTGGTGCTGCCCGCGCCGTCCAGGGCCGTTCCGGTGCCGCGGTTGATGATCTGGTAGCGGCCGTTGCCGGCGTCGCTCAGCCGCCACTGCTGGTTGTTACCGCCGTTCCAGGCCGCCTGCAGGCAGCTCGCGCCGTTGGCGGTGTTGCCCCAGCTGTCGGCCACCATGCCGTTGGTACGGTTGACGATGCGGTAGTAGCCGTTGCCCAGGTCCACCAGCTGCCACTGAAGGTTGGTGGAGCCGTCGTAGCTCCACTGCTTGAGCACCGATCCGGACGAGACGTTGCCGCCGCTGTCGAGGACCAGGCCGCTGGTCACATTGGCGATCTTCACCCATCCCGTGGTGGTGCCACCGCCCAGGGCGGGGATCTGGCCGGAGAAGGTGAGCTTCACGACGTACGCCAGGGCGCTGAAGGGGGCGCTGGACGAGGGCAGCGAGATATGCAGCCCGGCGCCGTCCTGGCTGCGGTTCGGCAGGTTGACGTACGAGCCGGCGGTCTGGTCGAGGAGCTGGACCGAGGTGAGGCTGCTCAGGTTGATCTGACCGGAGTTCAGGGTCGTGATGGTGAGGGTGCTGCCCGGCCAGCCCAGCACGGTCGCGTACAGCACCGTGTTGTCCTTGCTGCGGGTGAACCGGACGTCCTGCGCGGTTCCCTCCCGCGGCGTGGTGAACGAGCCGCCGCCCATCTGCGTCGGCCCCTCGCCGAAGGACGCCCAGGCGCGGGTGGCGTAGACGGACTCGCCGAACCGCTTGAGGTAGTCCCCCATTCCCTGCAGGATCGCCTGCTGCCCCGCCGGGATGGTGCCGTCGGCCATCGGGGCGATGTTGAGCACCATGGTGCCGTTCTTGCTGACCCGGTCGATCAGCGCGTGCATCATGGCCTTGGTCGAGTAGTAGCCGATGCCGACCGTGTAGCACCAGCTCGAACTGGAGACGCTGTCGTCGGTCTGCCAGTAGGGCGTCTGAATGCCGCCCGGGCCACCGCGTTCGAAGTCGTAGACCTCGCCCTTGTTGTCGAAGCCGTCCTTGTAGGTGGCCACGACATCCTTGTTCCAGGCGACCGCCTGGTTGTAGTAGTACGCGAGGAACTGCAGCCGCAGCGACTCCTGGACCAGGTTCAGGTCGAAGTCCTGGTAGATGATGTCGGGCTGGTAGCCGTCGATGACCTCCTTGAGCTTGTCGTACCACAGCTGGTTCTCCGCGGCCGACCCGAGCTGGCCGTACAGCTTCTTGAGGGTGGTCGTCGTCTGCGCCGGGACGTGGTCGTAATAGCCGTTGAAGTGGTACGCGTGGTGCAGGGACACGTACAGCTTCAGGCCCTTGGACCGGATCGCGTCGGCGTGCTGCCGCAGCAGGTCGAGCCGGGGCCCGGTGGCGACGGAGTTCCACTCGTTGGCGGTGCTGTTCCACATCGAGTAGCCGTCGTGGTGCTCGGCGACCGGCCCGGCGAACTTCGCGCCCGCGTCGGCGAACAGCTGCGCCCACGCGTTCGGGTCCCAGTTGCCGCCCGCTGATTTCAGCTTCGGGGCGAACTGCACCCAGTTGCCGGCCTTGTCGCGGGCGCCGTTGATGAAGTTGTGGTAGGGCCATACCGACGGATCGCCGTACACGCTCTTGTGGTGGTTGTTCTCGGCGGATCCGCTGATGTACATGTTCCGCGGATACCACTCGTTACCGAACGCGGGAACGCTGAACACGCCCCAGTGGTAGTAGATGCCGAACTTGGCGTCCTGGTACCACTCGGGAGCCGGCGGGTGCTGATCGACCGACGACCAGCTCGCCGTGTAACTACTCGGGCCGGTGGTGGCTCCGGCGGTACGGAATCCCAGCAGGCCGGCGGCGACGGTGGCGCCGGCCGTGGTGAGAAGGCGCCGGCGGCTCAGTTGGAACTGGTACGGAGGCATGACGGGGACCTTTCGGCGGGGGGCGCACCTCGAGATGATGCGCGGCCGGCGGAGCGAGGGACCGGGCCGGACGCATCGCGCACACGTCCGGCCCGGCATGGGCGGCGCCTGCGGCCGGGTGATCAGCCGGTGGTGCAGGCGGTGCCGCCCAGCGCGAAGTTCGAGGGCACCGGGTTGCTGCCGTTCCAGGACCCGTTGAACCCGAAGCTCGTGCTGCCGTTGGTGGGGATCGAGCCGTTGTAGCCGACGTTGCGGGCGGTCACGTTCGCCCCGCTCTGGGTCACGGCGGCGTTCCACGCCTGGGTGATCTGCTGTCCCGCCCCGAACGACCAGGTCAGTGTCCAGCTCGAGACGGGATCGCCCAGGTTGGTGACGGTGACGTTCGCGCTGAACCCGCCGGTCCACTGGGAGGCGATCGTGTACTTGACCGAGCACGCGCCGTTCCCCGGCGGTGTGGGGGTCGGCGTGGGAGTTGGCGTGGGCGTGGGTGAACCTCCGCCGCCGTACGGGACGCCGGTGCCGAGCGCGGACAGGACCGCGTCGTAGGCGGCCTTCTTGTTGCCGTTCGCGTCGAACAGCAGCGGGTTCTCACCGCTGCGCCAGGAGTCGCTGTCGCGGATCCCCCACACGGTGATGCCCGCGCAGCGGGAGACGTTCACGCACGCCTTGACCGTGTTGCCGTACGCGGTCGACGGCGCCTGGGCGATGTCGAGCTCGGTGAGCTGGACGTCGACGCCGAGGGCGGCGAAGTTGGACAGCGTGGTCTGGAAGCTCGCCGGAGGTCCGCCGGAACCGAAGTGGCTCTGGAAGCCGACGCAGTCGATCGGAACGCCGCGGGACCTGAAGTCCTTGACCATGGCGTAGACGCCCTGGGTCTTGGCGTCGCTCCAGTTCTCGATGTTGTAGTCGTTGTAACAGAGCTTGGCGCTCGGGTCGGCGGCCCGCGCGGTACGGAACGCCTCTTCGATGAAGCCGTTGCCCAAGACGTTCTGGAACACCGAGCCGCGGTGCTGGGTGCTGCCGTCGGCGAACGCCTCGTTCACCACGTCCCACGCGTAGATCTTGCCCTTGAAGTGGGTCATCTCGGTCGTGATGTGGTTGTCCATCACGCTGCGCAGCGTGTTGGCGTCGGAGATGCCGCTCACCCAGCCGGGGAGCTGGTTGTGCCAGACCAGAGTGTGGCCGCGCATGCGCTGCCCGTGCGCCAGGGCGTGGTTGACGATCTGGTCGGCCGGGCCGAAGTTGAACGAGCCGCGGGACGGTTCGGTGGTGTCCCACTTCATCTCGTTCTCCGGGGTGATCATGTTGAATTCCCGGTCGAGAATCGTCGAGTACGTCGAGTTCCCGAGCTTGCCGGCGGCCACGGCGGTACCGAAGTAACGCCCGGACTGGGCCGCCTGCGCTCCGAGGGTGCTCGCGGCCTGCGCGGAACCGGGCACCAGCGTCGCGGCCCCGGCGGCCACGGCGACCACGGCGGCGGCCGACAGCGCCGAGACCAGCCCCCGCACCCGGCGAGGCCGGATCGAAGATTTCATGATTCTCCCTGCCACATCAGGTGGCCGCGCCGTTCTGTCGCCACGGCGGGTCGAGGTTCTCGCATCGGCTGCTTCTCACCTCTCCGGGGTTCGGTATCTCGAACAAGGTGCGAGATATTGGACTGAAGATTCAGCCGGGAGTATCCGGGCTGCAGCCGCGAAGTCAAGGCGTCTGACGTTCGCGCGTGCCGGCGAATCGTTGCGGCGCTGGCAGCGGCGGTTCCAGCCCGGGGGACGCATGAAAACAACTGAAAGTAACGCGGCAATGCAGTGCCGCGCATTTCACCGATACGGGTAGGTCGGCACCGGCGGACGATGTCCTTTGCCATCGCCGGATGGCAGCGTCGAAGAGCCCTCGACGTTGGTGAACCTCGAGGGCTCTCCTCTTGGTCAGCCGCGCGTCCTCCAGATTCGGCTGGCTGCCTTTATCGACGTACCCGAATGATCCCGCTAGCGGGGGGTGAAGTCCTGGTTGGTGCCGGCCGCGTTCTTGCACGGCCACTGGTCCAACTGCTGACCCAGGTTGCTCCCGGCGCCATAGACGTCCAGGCACAACCCACTGTTCTGGTTCTGGAAGGACCAGGAACCATCGGACTGCTGAACCGGCTTCCACATCGTGCCCGCCGCACCACTGCGCGCCTGCTGCACGATGTCCGGACTCCCCTGCCCCGTCGAGCCGTTCACCACCCCGACCACCTGACCAGAGCTCTGCGCCTGCAACTCCCCAAAACCGTTCGACCCCGGCAGGAACTGAAACTGCTGATTCGACTGCCCGTTACACGTCCACTGATCGATCGCCGCACCCGCAGCCGAACTATTGCCGTACACATCCAGGCACAGCCCGTCATTACCGACCACCAACTGGTGATAACCACCCGGGAAACCACCACCATTGCCGCCACCCGACCCGTAACCAGCGGCCGTGATACTCCCCTGCACCGCGTTCTCCGTCGCATCAGACGGATAACCCGACGTCATCGCACCCTCGAAGAACTCGCCCTGGCCGCTGACGCTGTTGTCACCGCCGGTGCCCAGCAGGATCGAACTGTCCGTGCGCATCGGCGAGTAGCCGTTGGGCAGCGGACCCGAGTACGGGGTCGTCAGACCGCCGCTGGTGGCGTTGCCGTATTTCAGGGTGAAGTTACTGGTGCCGTTGTTCTTCTCCCACGCGCTGACGAACGGGAAGTGCACCCCGCTGTTGTTCGGGTCGTGGTTGGAGCCGGTACCGGTGTGGTACATGCCGTTCTCCAGGTCGGCCTCCACCCACGGGCCGCTACCGGTGCACCCGCCGAACCAGCACGCGGTGCCCCAGTAGATCGCGTTCATGGTGGCGTTTCCGGTGTCGGTGTGGGAGTTCTCGCCGCTGCCGTAGTCGAAGCAGCACCACTGGTTCACGTAGTTCGACGAGGTCACCATGTAGATGCCCGCCGGCTGCGAACCGGTGGGCACCCCCTTGGCGTGGTCGATGCGGTAGCCGGTGCCGGGCGTGGACTTGATCCCGTACGCCGGGTGGCCGGCCACGGTGATCGGGAGCGCCATGGCGTCCGCGCCGATGTCCGCGCCGTTGGGGCCGGGGCCCTTCCAGTAGCCGCCCCAGGAGATCGGCAGGTCGTTGTGGTTCGCCGTCTGGTCATAGATCTTCGTGATCGTGCAGGACGTGCCCGCGCAGAACGACGCTTGTGGGGCCGCGTCCGCGTACCCGCCCGCGGCCAGCAGGCCGATGTCGAGGTACTTCTGGTCGGACTTGCGCTGTATCTGGTATAGCGGCCCGTTGTAGGAGGAGAACAGCGCGCGGGTCGTACTGTGCGCGGCGACACACGGCGTGCCCCCGGCCGCGTAGATGTCGCACGGAAGCGACGCCGCGGAGGCCGTGTTGACGGCGGCCTGGGTACCGAGGGAGAGCACGGCCGCCGCCACGGCCAGCAGGCAGGCGGCGAGCAGCCGCCCCGCCCAAGGTAGGCCTTTGGGAACTGGGAACATGACGAACCTCCGTCGTCCTGCGACTGCGACGATCCCGGCAGCCGCCGCGACGAGGTTTCACTGTCGGATCAGGCCATCCGAACGTGAACGACGAAGTCCCGGCGGCTACTCGAACCGATTCGAACAAGCCGCCGGGATGCTATGACCGGGCTTCGGCGAGGTCAACGCCCGACCGTGGGCCGTCGACGACCGCGACCAGCAGGCCGAGTTCGCCCTGCTCCCGGAGCTCTCCCCGGCCGTCGGCGCCCGCCGGGCTTTCACCGGCTTTCATCGGCCCGGCCTTCACGCCGCGGATCGCTCCGGTGCGCGTGCGCGGCGAGGGGCCGACCGGCCGTGACGCACGGCCGACGACGTTGCCCGCCAAGAAGTGGGATGACTACACTTCATGGAAGGTAGGCGAAACGATTCGACTCGTTACCCTCATACCGTCGAATGAGCCGGTCGGCTGGACGACCTGTGCCGACCGTGTCGGTGCCGCGAAGGAGCTCGATGAACATCGGGGAGATCGCCCGCCGCTCCGGAGTGTCGCGCAGCACCGTGTCGTACGCGCTCAGCGGCAAGCGCGCCGTGTCCGAGGCGACCCGGCAACGCATCCAGGCGGTCATCGACGAGCTGGGCTATCGCCCGAACGCCGCCGCCCGGGCGCTGAAGGAGGGCCGCACCCGCACGCTCGGCCTGGTCGTCCCACCCACCCGGCGACGGTTGACGTTCATGCAACTGGAGTTCGTCGCCAGCGTCATGGAGGCCGCCGACCGCGCCGACCTCGACCTGCTGCTCTCGCCGTCCCGCGACGACCACGACCGTTCCTTCGAGCGGATCGTCGGCGGCCGCCGGGTGGACGGTCTGATCCTCATGGAGATCCGCCTGGACGACCCCCGCGTCACACGGCTGCAGGGTCTGCGGTTGCCGTTCGTGACCATCGGCCGCACCGCGCGGCCACAGGGGACGTGCTGGATCGACGTGGACTACGCGACGCTCATCGACCGATGCGTGAACCATCTGGCCGACCTCGGGCACCGCCACATCGCGCTGATCAACCGCTCGGCCGAGCTCATCGCCTCCGGCTACGGCCCCGCGCACCGGGCTCGCGAGGGATTCGCCGATGCCGTCGCCCGCTGCGGCGTCGAAGGGGTCGAGTTCTGCTGCGCCGATGATGCGACCGCGGGCGAGACGTGCGTTCAGGAGATCCTCCGCGCCCATCCCGAGATCACCGCGATCACGACGATCAACGAGGCGGCCCTGCCCGGCGTCCAGCGGGCACTCGAGGATGCGGGGCTGGACATCCCGGCCCGGTTCTCCGTCGCCGGCGTCGCCGCGCGGTACTGGGCCGAGCAGTTCCATCCTCAGCTCACCGCGGCCGACGTGCCCGCGGTGGACATGGGCGCGACCGCCGTCGACTTCCTCGTCGAACGCGTCACCGACCCGGACGCACCACCCAGGCAGCACCTGTTCGTTCCGCCGATCTCGCTGCGGAACAGCACCGGACCGGCACCCGCGCCGCGCTGAGCGAGGCATCGGTGGTGGTGGTTCGCAAGCGACGGTCCAGGTCCGCGATTCACGCGTAAGGCGAGGGGCCCGGCTGCGCATCACGCCGGTGACGCCCGCCCGGCTCGGAAACGACACGGCGGCAGCGAATCGGTTCGAAAGCCGATGAAAAGACCATTGACCCGCTTGATCACCGGTCATAACATCCGCTCGAAAATCCATCCCAGTGAATCGATTCGACAGGTCGACCATCGGCGGCCACCAGCAATGCCGTCCCTGTCCTGAGAGGCATCCCGTCATGTCTTCCTCACCCACGTTCGGCCGCCGCAGGCCGATGGCTGCGGTCAGAGCCGCCGCCGTCGGACTGGCCGCGGCATTCGCCCTCGTGTCCCCGGCGGCCCCCGCCTCGGCGGCCGTCACGATGATCTACGCCTCGCCATCGGGTAGCGGCAGTGCCTGTACCTCCGCACAGCCGTGTTCGCTGGCGGGCGCGCAGTCGGCGGTGCGGTCGATGAACGGCGGGATGTCCGGCGACATCGTGGTGCAGCTCGCCGACGGCGTCTACCGGCAGACCACGCCATTGCGGTTCACCGCGGCCGATTCCGGCACCGGCGGTCACACTGTGACCTGGCAGGCCGCTTCCGGGGCGCATCCGGTGGTCACCGGCGCCCAGGCGGTCACGGGATGGAGCCTGGCCGACGCGTCCAAGAACATCTGGAAGGCGACCGTGGGGACCGGCTTCGACACCCGGCAGCTCTACGTCGACGGCGTGCCGGCCATCAGGGCCCGCACCCAGGTGAATCGCTCCGACTTCACCGCGAACAGCAGCGGCCTGCACTTCTCCAATAACGCCCTGGGCTACCTGAACAACCTGGCGAACCAGAACCGCGTCGAGGTCGAGGCCATCGGTTCCTGGACCGACCGGTACGTGACCGTGCAGAGCATCGGCGGCAACCAGATCACGATGCAGCAGCCGGCCTGGAACAACAACACCTTCGGGTGGGACACGTTCACCAACCCGTTCCGCGCGGGCCCGCTGTACCTGGAGAACGCCTACGAGTTCCTCGACTCACCCGCCGAGTGGTATCTCAACACCGGCACCGGCACCCTCTACTACATTCCGCGGTCCGGGCAGAACATGAGCAACGTCGACGTGGAGCTGCCGCGGCTGCAGTCGCTGCTGGACGTCGGCGGTACCTACGACGCCCCCGCCCACGACATCTCCTTCTCCGGCATCACCTTCACCGGGACGAGCTGGCTGGGACCCTCCAGCAACCAGGGCTTCGCGGACCAGCAGACCGGTGGCTACCTCGCCGGGAACTGGTCATGGCCGGCGTTCGGATCGTGTAACTCGGGCTGCACCCAATTCGAGGCCGCCCGGCCGCACTGGAGCCAGATGCCGGGTGCGGTGCAGGTCTCGGCCGCCGACCACATCACCTTCAGCGGCGACCAGTTCGTCAACCTGGGCCAGATCGCGATGGGCATCGGTAACGACGCCAACGCGCACGCCAGCGGCGTCGGCCTGGGCGCCAGCTCCATCACCGTCACGAAGTCGATCTTCACCGGTGACGCGGCCGGCGCCATCCTGGCCGGCGGCGTGCAGGCCGACGCGCACCACCCCAGCGACTCGCGGATGATCAACCGAGACATCACGATCAGCTACAACACGGTGCACGACGTCGGCGTCGACTACCGCGACAGCAGCTCGTTCCTGCCGACATACGTCACCAACGCCACGATCTCCCACAACGAGGTCTACAACATGCCGTACTCCGGCATCTCGGACGGATTCGGCTGGGGTGCCAACGACGCCGGCGGCAGCAACGACTACGCGAACCGCGGCCTGTACAACTACCAGCCGCGCTACAGCACCGCCACGACGGCGTCGAACAACCAGATCACCGACAACTACGTGCACGACGTCATGCAGCAGATGAACGACGGCGGATGCATCTACGCACTGTCGGCGAACCCGAACGGGCGCATCAGCGGCAACTACTGCCTGCGGACCAACGGCTACTTCGGCCTGTACTTCGACGAGGGCTCGCGGTACTTCACCGCCACGGGCAACGTGTTCTCCTCCACCGGCAGCGTCTGGGCCACGATGAACGCCAACGCGAACAACAACACCGGCACGCTCACCGTGACCAACAACTGGTACAGCAACGGCACCACGAACATCAACAACGGTGACCGCGGCAACACGGTCTACGGCAACACCCAGGTCAGCAACAGTGCCTGGCCCTCGGGCGCCCAGTCCGTGATCTCGAACGCGGGCACCGGCTCCCAGTCCAGCGGCGGCGGAGACACCGGAGTCCTGCGCGGCGTCGGCTCCGGCCGCTGCCTGGACGTGCCGAACGCGAACCAGACCGACGGCACCTACCTGCAGATCTGGGACTGCAACGGCCAGGCGAACCAGCAGTGGACACTGACCTCGAGCGGTCAGCTGACCGTGTTCGGCGGATCCGAGTGCCTGGACGTGCCGGGCCACGCCACCACCGCGGGCACCCGGGTGGAGATCTGGTCCTGCAACGGCGGCACCAACCAGCAGTGGCGGTTGAACTCCGACGGCACCGTCGTCGGCACCGAGTCCGGGCTGTGCCTTGACGTCACCGGCAAGGGCACCGCGAACGGCACCGCCGTGGAGATCTGGACCTGCAACGGCGGCACCAACCAGCAGTGGACTCGGAGTTGATCGCCGGCGTCCCCCAACCACACCCTGAAAGGGACGAACCCTGATGTCAGGAACCAGCCGGTTGCTCCGGCGACTGAAAGTCTCGATCCTCGTGGTCGTCGGCGTCGTCCTGGCCGCGAGCGGCATCGTGAGCGCCGCGACGACGCCGGCCCGGGCGGCCACCTCGATCACGATCAACGGCACGTCGGGCGGCCGGACGTTCGACGGCGTCGGCGCGGTCAGCGGCGGCGGCGGCAACAGCCGCCTGCTGATCGACTATCCCGAGCCGCAGCGCGGTCAGATCCTCGACTACCTGTTCAAGCCCGGCTACGGCGCCTCCCTGCAGATCCTGAAGGTCGAGATCGGCGGTGACACCAACTCCACCAGCGGCGCCGAACCCAGTCACTCCCACTTCCGCGGCGACCTGAACTGCGACCGCGGCTACGAGTGGTGGATCATGGAGCAGGCCAAGGCGCGCAATCCCAACATCAAGCTCGTCGGGCTGGCCTGGGGCGCGCCGGGGTGGATCGGCAACGGCACGTTCCTGTCCACCGACATGATCAACTATCTGGTGTCCTGGCTGGGTTGCGCCAAACAGCACAACCTGTCGATCGACTACCTCACGGCCGCCCAGAACGAGAAGCTCTGGGACGTCAACTGGACGATCAACCTGCGCAACGCGCTGAACTCGGCCGGCTACTCGGGCGTCAAGCTCATCGTCGGTGACCAGTACCCGGGTGCCTGGGTCGGAGCCGACCAGGTCGCGAGCAACGCCACCTTCCGCGCCGACGTCGACGTGCTGAGCGGGCACTATCCATGCGGGTATCTGAGCGCGCAGAACTCGTGCTCGGTGCCGTCGAACTTCATCAGCTCCGGCAAGGTGCTGTGGTCGAGCGAGAACGGATCGCAGGACTACAACGGGGGCGCCGCGCCGCTGGCCCGGGGCATCAACCGGGCCTACATCGACGGGAAGATGACCGCCTACCTCAACTGGGACCTGATCGCCTCGGTCACGCCGAACATCCCGTGGCCGACCGTGGGCCTGATCCTGGCGAACCAGCCGTGGTCGGGCTCCTACTCCGTGGGCAAGGACACGTGGGCGCTGGCGCACACCACCCAGTTCACCGCCCCGGGATGGAAGTACCTCGACTCTTCCAGCGGCTATATCGGCGGCAACCGGAACAACGGCAGCTACGTATCGCTGAAGTCGACGAACAACACCGACTACAGCACGATCATCGAGACCATGGACGCGACCAGCGCCCAGACGCTCAACCTCAACGTCACCGGCGGCCTGTCCACCGGCCAGGTGCACGTGTGGGCGACCAACCTCAACTCCGGCAGCCCGGCCGACTACTTCGCGCACACCGCCGACATCACCCCGTCCGGCGGGAACTTCTCCCTGACCGTCCAGCCCGGCTACCTCTACACCGTCACGACCACGACGGGCCAGGGCAAGGGCACCGCCACCGGCCCGGCCCAGGGAGCGCTGAACCTGCCGTACGGCGACGACTTCGACTCCTACTCCGCCGGCCACGAGGCCAAGTACCTCATGGACATGCAGGGCGCGTTCGAGACGAGCACCTGCGGCGGCGGCCGTTCCGGAATGTGCGTACGCCAGGCCGGCACGCAGGCCGCGATCGGGTGGAAACCGATCTCCGACCCGTACGCACTGCTGGGCAACACCAACTGGAACAACTACACCGTCTCCTCCGACGTACTGCTGGAGAAGTCGGGGTACGCCGAGGTCATCGGCCGCGCCGGCGCGCAGAGCACAGGCGACCCGAACGGGCTGAACGCCTACTACCTGCGGGTCGGTGACACGGGCGCCTGGTCCATCCTGCGCTCCAACACCAGCGCGCAGTGGACCACGCTGCGCAGCGGCACCACCTCCGCGCTCGGCACGAACCGGTGGCACACCCTCGCCCTCGGCTTCTCCGGCGGCACCATCACCGCCATCGTCGACGGCACCGCGGTCGGCTCGGTGAGCGACTCCACCTACGGGACCGGCCAGATCGGCCTGGGGACCAGCCAGGGTGAGACCGCTCAGTTCGACAACCTCAAGATCACCCCCGGCTCGGGCGGCGGTACCGGCGGGACGACGTCCGCGCTGGTCAACGCGGCGTCCGGCCGGTGCCTGGACGTACCGAACGTCTCGCAGACCAACGGCACGCAGGTCGAGCTGTGGGACTGCAACGGCGGGACCAACCAGCAGTGGACGTCGACGTCGTCCAAGCGGCTGCAGGTGTACGGCTCCAAGTGCCTGGACGCCGAGGGCGCCGCCACCTCCGTGGGCACCCGGGCGATCATCTGGGACTGCAACGGCGGCGCGAACCAGCAGTGGAACCTGAACGCCGACGGCACGATCACCGGCGTGCAGTCCGGCCTGTGCCTGAGCCCGAACGGCTCCGGTACCGCGAACGGCACCCTGATGGTCCTCGGGACCTGTAACGGCGCAAGCAGCCAGAAGTGGACTCAGAACTGACCCTGTATCCGACATTCACCACGTTCACCTGGTGATCGCCCCGGCCGGACGCCTCCGCGCGTCCGGCTGGGGCCCTTCTGCGGCAACACCTGCCAGGGCCGGAGCGGCGATGCTCGGCCGATACGCTTGGGCGCATGCGTTCGGTACCTGCGGTGATCTTCGATCTGTGCTGTGTGATGGCGTTCGTGGTGATCGGGCGGGCCGGGCACAGCGAGGGCGAGACCATCGCCGGGATCGCGAACACGGCCTGGCCGTTCCTGGCGGGACTGCTGATCGGCTGGTCGGTGACGCGGGCCTGGCGGCGACCCGCGGCCCTCGCGGGCACCGGCGTCGGCGTGTGGCTGGTGACCGTCGCCGCGGGCATGGCCTTGCGGGTCCTCTCCGGTCAGGGGACGGCGGCCACCTTCATCCTCGTCTCGCTCGTCTTCCTCGGGCTGTTCATGCTCGGCTGGCGCGCCGTGGCCCATCGGCGGCACCCCGCATAACGCCGCCACCGAACGAACTCGTCCCGACCCGTCCTTCCGAGACGGCGACGGCCGCGTCATTCGAAGCGGGACGGGTCTCCGGCACCTCGGCGAAGGATCTCGGGCTCGTCCTGGGAGAAATCGATCACCGTCGTCGGTACGGCGCCGCACTCTCCGGAGTCGACGACGGCGTCCACCGCGTGATCGAGCCTTTCCTTGATGTCCCATCCCTGGGTCATGGCCTCGCTCTCCCCGGGCAGAAGCAGGGTGCTGGACAGGAGCGGTTCGCCGAGTTCGGTCAGCAAGGCCTGGGTGACGGTGTGATCCGGGATCCGGACACCGACGGTCTTCTTCTTGGGGTGCAGCAGCCGTCGCGGCACCTCTTTGGTCGCGGGCAGGATGAACGTGTAGCCGCCGGGGGTCGCCGCCTTGATCGAGCGGAACAGCGCGTTGCTGACCTGGACGAACTGGCCGAGTTGCGCGAAGTCCTTGCAGACCAGGGTGAAGTGATGGCCGCTGTCGAGGCGGCGGATCTCCCTGATCCGGTCGATGCCCTCCTTGTTGCCCAACTGGCATCCCAGCGCGAAGCACGAGTCAGTCGGGTAGACGATCAGTCCATCCGCGCGGAGGATGTCGACCACCTGACGGAGCGCCCGAGGTTGCGGGTTGTCCGGATGCACATCGAAGTACCTGGCCATCGAGCACAGCTTAGGGGGCGGACACTCAGGAGCGACCACCCGGGATCCCCTGCACTGGCCGCGAGCGCGTCCGCCGGCCACGGGCGCGCTGTCTCGACGAGGGTTCTCCGGCGAACACCGGTGCGCCTGGGCGACGACAAGGTTCGGGAGAACCGACGCCAGTCGACCGGCCCCCGGAAGGGCGTCGCTCAGTCGAACGCCACGAGGTGACGTTTGCGACCCTCGACCAGGTGGGCGCGCATGGCCGCCTCCGCCGCGTCCGGGTCGGCGGCCCGGATCGCGGCCGCGATGCGACGGTGCTCGTCGCCGGTCGCCCCGCTCTTCGCGTACGGGAAGTAGAGCCGGTGGAGGTGCAGGTGCGCGTGCAGTCGCGTGATGCCGTCGCGGAGCAGCGGATTGTCCGCGGCGCTCGCGACGAGGTCGTGGAAGCGCGCGTCGAGTGCGGTGAAGGTGGCGTAAGAGGCACGGTCGCCTGGAGCCGGACCGTCCAGCGGTGCCGCCTGCTCGGTTTCGGCGACGATCGCATCACGCGTCGCGTCATCGGCGCGTTCGGCGGCCCACCGCGCGGACGTGCCTTCGAGCACGAGCCGCATGTCGAACATGTCGATGAACTCCCGCTTGGACAGCAGCGGGCTCACCGTGTAACCGGCGAGCGCGCGTTTGCGGACCAGCCCGTCGGACTCCAGCCGGGCGAGTGCCTCCCGGACCGGCGTCGGTGAGACCTCCAGCTCGCGAGCCAGCGCATCGATGTTGACCCGGTCACCGGGAGCCAGCGTGTGCTCCATGACCAGCGTCTTGATCGCTTCGTAGACGTCGTCGCCCAGCGTCGAACGCCGTACCGGAGAGATCCGAGCGCGGCCGGTCATGCGGCCGAGTTTCCTACGAGCAGACCCTTGACCTGGTTCATGGTTGCTGAGTATACATCTACGAAACTTCCTATAGGATCCACGATCCCCCGATCAGGAGGGGTGTGTCATGTCACCCTTGGTTCGACTCGCGTCGATCGCCGCGACGTTCGCGCTGGCCGTCTCGGTGACCGGCTGCAGCAAGAAGAGCGACGCGACGGCGTCCTCGACGACGATGAAGCCGGCGCAGGTGAAGGTCGCGCTCGTTCCCGGTGGTTCGCACCCCTACTTCCAGCCGTGGAAGACGGCCGGCACCCGGGCCAAGGCCGACTTCGGTCTCGGCGACGTCACCTTCAACGAGAACTCCGGCTGGGACCAGACGAAACAGAACAACGTCCTCACGTCCCTGGCCGCGCAGGGGTACAACGCATTCGGGGTGTTCGGGGTCGCGCCGGAGAACATCAACACCACGTTCGGCAGCCTGAAGCGTCAGCGCTTCCACGTGGCCTCCCTCGGGTCGTGCCCGGCGGGCTCGGCCGACGACGCCGACTTCTGCCTCGCCACCGACGTGCAGCAGGCGGCGTACAAGGCCGCGCAGGCGGCGATCAACGCGATGGGCGGGAAGGGCAACCTGGTCCACCTGACCGGGAACAAGACCGATTCCAACACCCAGCGTCGTATGGCCGGCGTGCAGCAGGCCGTCACCGAGACCCACGGACAGGTCAAGCTCGTCGAGACGCGCACCGACATCGACACCGACCTGCAGACCGCGCAGAAGGCCGTCGCCGACCTGATCGCCGCGAAGGGCACGCAACTGAGCGGCATCGTCAACACCGCCTACAACCCCGCGGTCGCCTCCGCCGCCGCCGTGAAGCACGCCCATCTGCCGATCAAGGTCGTCGCGATCGACGACGATCCGACCGTGCTCGCCGACATTCGCGACGGCTCGGTCGCGGCGACCGTCGTCCAGAACCCCGTCGGTCAGGCCTACGTCGGTTCCTACGCCCTGATGAAGCTGTCCACCGGCTGCACGATGAGGCAGCCGGGTCTCACCATCGACTCGGGCTCGTTCGTGGTCGACAAGAAAAACGCCGGCAGCTACGACACCCAGCGTCAGGCCACCACGAAGACGCTGAAGTCCGACTTCGACGCCAAGTACCTGAATTGCCGCGCCAAGTAAGAACTGCTCCGCCACGTAAGTCCCGACGCTTCCGGGACGACCGTCCGTCGTTCCGCGAGCCAGTCCGAGGAGCCCTTTTGCCCCGCATCACCAGCGCCCAGGCGTACCTCGTCGACCTCGCCGTCGAACGGGTCCGCACCGACGCCGTCCAGTCATTCGCGAAGCAGGAGACGATCTTCGTAGACATCACCACCGACGACGGCGGGACCGGCACCGGGTACTCGTACACCATCGGCACCGGCGGCAAGGCGGTCCTCGCGCTGCTGCGCGACAGCATGCTCGGCCACCTCATCGGCGCCGATCCGCGCCGGGTCGAGGCGATCTGGCACGAGTTGTACGCCGCGAACCGCTCCACCACGGTCGGCGCCATCACCTCGCTCGCGCTCGCCGCCGTCGACACCGCGCTGTGGGACTGGCGGTGCCGCGACGCCGGCGCTCCGCTGTGGATCCTCGCCGGCGGCGCCAAGGACCGGATCCCGCTCTACGACACCGAGGGGGGCTGGCTCCACCTCAGCACCGACGAACTGGTCGCCGGGGCGAAGGCGAGCCAGGTGTCCGGCCTGCCCGGCGTGAAGATCAAGATCGGCCGGCCACCCGCCGAGGACGCGTACCGGCTGGCCGCCGTACGTGACGCGGTCGGCCCGGACTTCGACATCATGGTCGACGCGAACCAGTCGCAGACCGCCGCCGACGCGATCCGCCGCGCGCGGCTGCTGGAGCCGTACGACCCCTGCTGGTTCGAGGAGCCGCTGCCCGCCGACGACGTCTCCGGCCACGCCGCGCTCGCCGCCGCGACCAGCGTGCCGGTCGCGGTCGGTGAGTCGATGTACTCGATCAGCCAGTTCGCCGAATACCTCAAGCGCGGCGCCGCCGGCGTCGTCCAGGTCGACGTGGCGCGGGTCGGCGGCATCACGCCGTGGTTGAAGGTCGCGCACCTGGCCGAGGCGCACAACGTCGTGGTGTGCCCGCACTTCCTCATGGAGTTGCACATCAGCCTGTGCTGCGCGGTACCGAACAGCCGATACCTCGAACACATCCCCCAACTGCGGGCGATCACCCGACGGGAGATCCAGGTCCACGGCGGCGAGGCCCTCGCCCCGACGGCTCCCGGCCTCGGCATCGACTGGGACCGCGACGCGATCGACGATCGGAGAGTGCAGTGATGAATCGGCTCGGCCGCGCGGGCAACGCTCCCCCGCCATCGAGCGACGCGCAGGCCTCGGGCCCGGCGCCGGACCCGGCGCCGCCGGCCGGCGGCGTCGGCCGGATGCCGGTCTGGGCCAACCCCCGAATGGGCCTGCTGGCCGTGCTGGTGGTGCTGATCGTCCTGTTCACGTCGCTGCGACCGACCTTCTTGGACACCCGGCTCACACTCGTCCCCCTGCAGTCGGACGTCAGCGTCTACCTGGTCGTCGGGCTGTCGCAGCTCGCGGTGCTCTCGCTCGGTCACATGAACATGGCCGTTCCCCGAATCGCCGCGATCAGTACGTTCGCCGCCGGCCTGCTCTACGACAAGACCGGCGCGCCGCTGCCGCTCGACCTGCTGGCCGGGCTCGCCACCGGGGCCGCCCTCGGCGCGCTCGCCGGCCTGGTCATCGCGCGTACCGGCGTCAACTCGTTCGTCGTCACGCTCGCCATGGACTTCGCGCTCGTCGGCCTGGTGTCGCTGCTGTACTCGCACTTCACCCAGGGGGTCGCGTTCGCACGTCAGCCGGCCGGCATGGCGAGCCTCGGCGCCGACACGATGGCCGACTACTGCACCGGCGACGTGTGCGGACCTCCGATACCGCTGCTCGTCCCGTTCGCCGTGGTCGCCCTGCTGATCGTCGGACTCGTCTTCCGCTGGTCGAGGATCGGCCGGGAGATCCTGATGACCGGCTCGAACCAGAAGGCGGCGGAGCTGTCCGGCATCCCGGTCCAGGCCCGGATCATCCAGGCACATGCGCTGTCCGGAGCCCTCGCCGCGTTCGCCGGATTCCTGCTCGCCGCGGAGAACGGCGCGTTCTCCGCGAGCGTCGGCGGCCAGTTCCTGCTTCCGTCGTTCCTCGCGCCGGTGCTCGGGGGCACCTTGCTCGCCGGTGGCGCGGTCAGCGTGCTCGGCACACTGCTCGGCGCCGGCATCACCCAGGTCATCTACAAGGGGCTGAACCTGTTGCAGTTCCAGATCAATCAACTCCAGCTCTACATCGGCCTGGTGCTGCTGGCCGCGTTGTCACTGGACCGGGCCCGGCACGTGCTCGCCGAGCGGCGCGGGGTGCGGGCATGACCGCGGCCGTCGCCCCCTCGCGGGCGGGCGGAGGCGCGCGGCGGATCGTCCGAGCGCCGGAGTTCACGCTCGTCTGCCTCGCCGTCGCCGGATTCGTCGCGTTGAGCATCGCGACCCACGGCAACCTGCTCCAAGGCGGCACCCTCGGCGCGTTCTTCCGTTTCCTCGCGGTGCCGATCGTGATCGGCCTGTCGCAGATGGTCGTGCTCGCGATCGGCCAGATGAACCTCTCCGTCGGCGTACTGACCGGTTTCTGCGCGATGGCCGGCGCCTGGCTGATGATCGCGCAGGGCTGGCCGGCGCCGGTGGCGGTGGCCGCGTCGCTCCTGCTCGGAGCGGTCGTCGGCGCGGTCAACGGTCTCCTCGTGGTGTTGACCAGGATCAACGCGTTCATCGTCACGCTCGCGACGATGACCATCGTCGACGGCCTGCGCTACGGCGTCCACGGCCCGGACACGTTCCAGGGCTACTCTCCCGGCCTGGTCGATCTCGGCCGCGCCTCGGCGCTCGGGCTGCCGGTCATCTTCCTGGTCGCCGTCGTCGTCGCGGTCGCGGTCGGGCTGTTCTTCGCCCGTACGGTCGCCGGTCGCCATCTGCTCGCGAGCGGAGGCAACCCGTTCTCGGCCCGCCTGTCCGGTGTGTCCAACGACCGGTCGATCGTGCTCGCTCACACGATCTCGGGTCTGCTCGCCGGTGTCGCCGCCGTCCTGACGCTCGCGCTGTCCGGCTCGGTCAACGCCAGCGTCGGCGATGACCTGCTGCTGCGGAGTTTCGCGGCGCCGATCATCGGCGGCGTGGCGCTGGCCGGCGGCGTGGTGGCCGTCTTCGGCACGTGCCTGGCCTCGTTCCTGGTCCGCCTCGTGGACGTCACCCAGGCGCAGTTCAACATCGGCCAGAGCTGGGTCGACCTGATCGTCGGCGCGGTCGTGCTCGGCGCCGTCCTGGTCGGCGCTGTCCGCCAGAAGCTCACTCGGAGCAGGAAATGAAACTGTCGGCGCAGGGATTGGTCAAGGTCTTCCCGGGCGTACGCGCGCTCGACGGCGCCACGCTCGAGGTGCGGCCCGGCAGCGTGCACGCGCTGCTCGGCGAGAACGGCGCGGGCAAGAGCACGCTGGTGAAGATCCTCACCGGCGTGTACCGGCCGGACGACGGGCACATCTCGATCGACGGTGCCGACGTCGCGTTCACCGGCCCGCTCGACGCGCTCCGGGCCGGCATCGGCGTCGTGCACCAGGAACGCAACCTGGTGCCCGCGTTCACCGTCGCGGAGAACATCATGCTGCACCGGCTGCCGAACCGGCTCGGTCTGGTGCATCGGCGACAGATCCGTGCCGAGGCCCGCCGCTGCCTCGATCTGCTCGACCTCGACCTGGATCCGGACACGCCGGTCGGTGAGCTGTCGGTCGCGCAGGCGCAACTCGTCGAGATCGCGAAGGCGCTGTCGGTGGACAGCCGGCTACTGCTGCTCGACGAGCCGACCGCGTCGCTGACCGGCGACGAGGCCGACCGGCTCTACGCGATCGTCCGCACGCTGACCACCACGGGGCACTCCGTCGTCCTGGTCAGCCACAAGCTGGAAGAGGTGTTCGCGGTCGCGGACACGGTCACCGTGCTCCGCGACGGGCGCAGCGTCGCCGAGGCCCGGCCGCTGGCCGACTACACGCGGGACACGATCGTCGACCTGATGGTCGGGCGGGCCCACGCCGCGCTCACGCTCGGCACCCGGCGCGTCGCCCCGGACGCCACACCGGCGCTGGAGCTGCGCGGTGTCTCCACCGATCGCGGCCATCGGGACATCTCGCTGGCGGTCGCGCCGGGCGAGATCCTGGGGCTCTACGGGCTCGTCGGCGCCGGCCGTACCGAACTCGCGAAGGCGCTGCTCGGCCTGGACAGGATCACCTCCGGCGAGGTCCGGGTGAAGGGCGCGCCGGCGCGGATCCGAAGCGTCGGGGAGGCGCTCCGCCGGTATCGCGTCGGGTATGTCCCGGAGAACCGTAAGGAAGAGGGCCTGTTCCTGGAGCAGACCATCGCCCGCAACGTCGGCGTCACGGTCTGGCGCCGCCTGGCGAGACTCGGGCTCCTCCGGGATCGGGCCGAACGCGATCTCGTCGCGGAGTACGTCGACAAGCTCGGTATCCGTGCGGCCTCACCGCGCCAGCTCGCCGGCCGGCTCTCCGGCGGCAACCAGCAGAAGGTGAGCCTCGCCAAGTGGCTCGCCGCCGACTGCGACATCCTCGTCATCGACGAGCCGACGGTCGGCATCGACGTACGGACCAAGGCCGCGTTCCACGAGTTGATCGCCGGTCTCGCCGAGGAGGGCATGGCGATCCTGCTGATCTCCTCCGACCTGCCCGAAGTGGTCACACTCGCCGACCGGATCGCCGTCATCGGCGACTTCGCGCTCCGCGGTGAGCTGGTCAACGACCACGACTACGACCGCATGAGCCAGGCCGTCATCCGTCTCATCCACGCCACACCGAAGGCCGCCGCATGAATCCGTTCGAGACCGTCCCGATCGGCTCGACGGGCGTGACCGTCACCCGGCTCGGGCTGGGGCTCGCCCCGATCGGCGGCCTGTATCGATCGGTCGGCGATGACGTCGCCACCGCGACCATCGACCGGGCCTGGGCCCATGGCATCCGGTACTTCGACACCGCGCCGCTGTACGGCGCCGGCCGGTCCGAGCGTCGCGCCGGCGCGGCGCTGGCCCGCCGGGACCGGGAAGCGTTCACCCTGTCCACGAAGGTGGGCCGGGTGCTCGTGCGAGGCGGTGACCGTGACGGCATGTGGGCCGAGCCGACGCCCGAGACACCGCGCTTCGACTTCAGCGCCGCGGGAATCCGCCGTTCGTACGCCGACAGCCTCGCGCGCCTGGGCCTGGACCGGGTCGACATCCTGCACATCCACGACCCCGACGAGCACTACGCCGAGGCGATCGGCGCCGCACGACCGGCGCTCGTCGGCATGCGCGCCGAAGGGCTGGTCGGCGCCATCTCGGTGGGCATGAACCAGTCGGCGATGCTGACCGCGTTCGCGCGCACCGGCGACTTCGACTGCTTCCTGCTCGCCGGCCGGTACACGCTGCTGGACCAGTCCGGGCTCGGCGATCTCCTGCCCGAGTGCCGGGCGCGAGGCCTCTCGATCATCGCGGGTGGCGTATACAACTCCGGCATCCTGGCCGATCCGGTCGACGGCGCGACGTACGACTACCGGCCGGCGCCAGAGGCGCTGCTCGCCAAGGCGCGGGCGATCCGCGACATCTGCGATAGGCATGGCGTACCGCTGCGGGCGGCCGCGCTGCAGTTCCCGCTCGGCCATCCGAGCGTGGCCGGCGTCGTGGTCGGGATGCGTTCGCCCGCCGAGGTGGACGACGCGGTCGCGATGGCCTCGGTCGAGATCCCCGGGCGGCTGTGGCGTGAGCTGATCGGTGCCGGCCTGCTTCCGGAAGGGGTCCCCACGCCGTGATCATCGACGCGCATCACCATCTATGGACCGCCGACTACGCCTGGCTCGCGGATCCGTCACTGACCCCGATACGGCGCGACTACACGATCGACGACCTGCGGGTCCACCTTCGGGCGGCCGGTATCGACGCGACCGTGCTGGTCGAGGCGGGGCGCTGCGACGACGCGGAGACCCGCGAGTTCCTGTCGCTCGCGGCGAACACTCCGGAGATCGCGGCCGTGGTCGGCTGGGCGTCGCTGGAGGACCCCGTGCTCGCCGACACGCTAGCGGCGCACCGGGCCGGCGCCGGCGGCCGGTACCTGGCCGGGATCCGCGACCAGGTCCAGGGACACCCGGACGACTTCCTGGATCGACCCTCGGTCCGGACCGGTCTGCGAACGGTCGCCCGCGCGGGCCTGGTCAACGAGTTGGTGGTCCGGCCATCGCAACTGCCGGCGGTGATCCGCGCGGTCGACGCCGTCCCCGGCACGACCTTCGTGCTGGACCACCTCGGCAAGCCACGCGTCGCGGCGGGTCCGGACGGGCTGGCCGAATGGCGGACCCTCATCGCGCCGCTCGCCGAGCGGGAGCATGTGATCGTGAAACTGTCCGGGCTGGTCGCCGAGGCCGACTGGGCCACGTGGACGGTGGACGACCTGCGGCCGTTCGTGGAGACCGCGCTCGGCCTGTTCGGCCCGGACCGGCTGATGTTCGGCTCGGACTGGCCGGTCTGCGAGGTGGCGGCGAGCTACGAGCAGGTCGTGGACGCGATCGAGACCATCCTCGGCGGACGACCGGAGAACGTCTTCGCCACCACCGCGGCGCGCACCTACATGCTGGAGGGGAAATGAAGTACATGCGGGTGGGGCCGGCCGGCGCGGAACGCCCGGTCGTCTGCACCGGGGAGCGGTATCACGACCTGTCCGGTGTCACCGCCGACATCGACGGGGCGTTCCTGGCCGCCGGTGCCCTGGACGGCGCCGGCATCGCGGCCGAGACGCTACCCGAGATCGACATCACCGGGCTGCGGATCGGCGCGCCGATCGCGCGGCCGGGCGCGGTCCTGTGCATCGGCCAGAACTACGCGGCGCACGCGGCCGAGTCCGGCGCACCGCCGCCCGAGGTACCGATCCTGTTCTACAAGGCGCCGAACACCGTGGTGGGGCCGTACGACGATGTGCTGATCCCGCGCGGCTCGACGAAGACCGACTGGGAGGTCGAACTCGGCGTCGTCATCGGGCGCACCGCCCGCTACCTCGACTCTCCCGAGCACGCGCTCGAGCACGTCGCGGGGTACGTCACGTCGAACGACGTCAGCGAGCGCGACTTCCAGCTCGCGGTCTCCGGTGGGCAGTGGTCGAAGGGCAAGTCCTGCGAGACGTTCAACCCCCTCGGGCCGTGGCTGGTCACGCCGGACGAGGTCGGTGACCCGAACGGACTGCGGCTGCGCTCGTCGGTCAACGACGAGCCCCGGCAGGACTCCACGACCGCCGACATGATCTTCGACGTGGCGTACCTGGTCTGGAGCCTCTCGCAGTACACCGTGTTGGAGCCGGGAGACCTGATCAACACCGGGACACCGCAGGGCGTGGCCTTGTCCGGCCGCTTCCCGTACCTGCGTCACGGCGACACGGTGGTCGTGGAAATCGACGGACTCGGCGCCCAGCGCAGCGCCGTGAGGGACGCGCCATGAAGATCATCGCGGAGCGCCGGGCTCGGCGCCCGTTCCCGGGCGGCGGCGCATGGCGGTAGCGCATGTCGACCTCTCCGCGCGCACGGCCTGGACCGCGACGTCCGATCCGGCGGCACCCGCGTACGTGCGCGGTGGACCGCTCGAAGCGCTGGAGGGGCTGCTGGCCGCGCTGTCGGACGGCGGCGAGGACATCGATCCGGTCGACGCGCCCGTCGCGCTCGTCGCCGGACCGGTCGCCGGTGTCGCCGGGCCCGGACTGGCCCGGATCACCGCGATCGGTCTGTCGCCGCTGTCCGGCGGAATCGCCGATACGCGGGCGGAGGGGCCGTTCGCGGCCGGACTGCGCCGGGCCGGCCTGACCGGCATCGTGCTGCACGGCCGGGCGCCCGAGCCGGTGACGGCGCTCGTCCAGGACGGGACCGTCACCCTCGTCCCGGCCGGCGATCTGTGGGGGATGGAGACCGGCGCGGCGACCGACGCGTTGACCCGCCGCCACGGCGCGGACGCGGCGGTCGCGGTCATCGGCCCCGCGGGCGAGCACGGCGTCCGGTACGCGACGGTGGTCACGTGCCGCGACCATCCGCTCCCACGGCACGGGTTCGGTGCCCTGCTCGGCGGGAAGCGGGTCAAGGCCGTCGTCTGCGTCGGCAGGTCCGAACCGTACGTCGCCGATCCGGACGCGCTCACCCGGATCACGGCGGCGTACGCGGACGCCGTCCCGGAGAACACCCTGGCCGCCTGGCAGCGCGGCACACCCGGGTTCGCGGTCTGGCGGGGTGAGCCGGGGTACGCGAACGTCGCGAACTTCACCGGAACGCGTACCCCCGGCGGTGTCGACCCGACGGCCGCGCCGGCACTCGAACGGGTCGCCGCCTGTCCCGGCTGCCCGACCGACTGCGTCAAGGTCTACGCCGGGGCGGCGGTCCACCAGGAGTCACTGGCCGCGCTCGGCCCCGGCGCGGGCGGCCCGGATCCGTGGGCGCTCAACGCACGCTGCCTTCAGCTCGGCCTCGACCCGGTGTCGCTGGCCGGGACCCTCGCCGCCGCCGGCATCCCGTCCGACGCGATCCCGGACACCGTGGAACGCCTCGCCTACCGACGTGACGACACCGGGCTGGGCGACGGAGCCGCGCGGCTCCGTGCGACCGCGGACGCCCCGATGGTCGGCAAGGGAGTGGAGCTACCGCCGTTCGATCCCCGGGTGCAGCCCAATCTCGGCCTCGGGTTCGCCGTGGCGCCGGTCGGACCGCGCTACGACATCGTCGAGCACGATCTCGACTTCGACGCCGAGCGCGGGATGCCGGCCTGTTTCCCGGAGGCGCGCCGCGTCGGCGTCGAGGTGCCCCGGCCGCTCGGGCGCCTGGACCCCGCCGGCACCGCGGTCCTGATGCGCCTGTGGAGCGGCCTGGACGCACTGGGCGTCTGCCTGTTCGCCGCGACACCGACCCGGCCGCTCACACTGGGTGACGTCGAGGACCTCGTCGAGGCGGTCACCGGAGAACGCCCGGATGTGCTCGGACTCGGGGCGCGCCGCCTGTCGCTGCAGCGCCGCGTCAATCACCTGCGCGGCCTCGGCCCTGAGCACGACACGCTGCCCGAGCGTTTCTTCACCGAGCCGGTCCAGAGCGGCCCGTACGCGGGGGCCGTCCTCGACCGTGCCTCGTTCGACCGCGCGGTGGACGTCCTACGCGAGCAACTCGGTTTCCCCTCGTGAACGTGGAGAGTGAGATGACGGAATTCGACGGCCTGGTCGCGATCGTCACCGGTGGCGGATCGGGGATCGGCGCGGCCTGCGCGTCGGCGCTGCGTGCGGCGGGCGCCCGTGTCGGCGTCCTGGACCTCGACCCGCCGGCGTCGACCGACGGGATATGCGCGGTCCGGGCCGACGTCGCCGACGGCGCGTCGCTCGACGCCGCGGTGGAGGAGGTCGCCGGCGCGTTCGGCGGCATCGACATCCTGATCAACTGCGCCGGCGTCAGCGCCGTGGGCGACGTCACCGCGAACGACGACGCCGAGTGGGCGCGCGTCCTCGACATCAACGTCACCGGAGTCGCGCGGGCGTCCCGCGCGGCGCTGCCGTACCTGCGGCGCAGCCGACACGCCGCGATCGTCAACATCTCCTCGATCGCGGCGACGGCGGGACTGGTGCAACGCGCGCTGTACTCCGCGTCGAAGGGCGCGGTGCACGCGCTGACTCTGGCGATGGCGGCCGACCTGATCGATGCCGGGATCCGCGTCACCTGCGTCGCGCCCGGTACCGTCGACACCCCGTGGGTGGCCCGGTTGCTCGCGAAGGCCGACGATCCGTCCGCCGAGAAGGCCCGGCTGGCAGCGCGGCAACCGACCGGCCGCCTGGTGACGGCGGAGGAGGTCGCCGCCGCCGTGCTCCACCTCGCCGGCCCGTCCGCCGGGGCCACCACCGGGATGTCCCTGGCGGTCGACGGAGGCATGTCCGGGCTGCGGCTCCCCCGCTAGCGCCATGTCAGCCGACGACGCACCTCATCGGGGCACTACGCGAGGCATCCACGCCGGGTGCGACAAGTGTCACCGCAGGTCCGGCAGCTTCCGGCCGAACACGGTGATGACGAGCGCGATGACCACCTGGCCCGCCAGGAACAGGACGAAGGCTTCCCGCATGCCGAGCACGGCCGGCACGCTCAACGCCGTGAACAGGGTGCCCAGCATGGCCACGCCCAGCGCCAGCGACGTCTGCTGCGTGGTGACCAGGACACCGCTGCCCAACCCGGCGCGTTCGACCGGTACGGCGGACAGGACCACCCGGAAGAACGTGGTCGCGGCCGGCCCCTGGCCGAAACCGTTGATCAGCATTCTCGCCGTCAGTGCGAGGGCGCCCATGCGCGGCCAGGAGGCCAGGATCAGGCCGGTCAACACGGTGAGTCCGACCGCCTGGATCAGCGTGCCCAGCGGGGACACCCGTGCGCCGAACCGGGCAACGAACCAACTGGAGGACAGCGAACCGGCGAAGTACGCGGCCGTCATCGGGATCAACGCCAATGCCGAATCCAGCGCGTTGATCCGCAGATCGTCCTGCGTCGTGTCCGCGTACACGACCATGAACCCGCCGTACGCGGCGTAGAGCGGTACGGCGAGTGGGACTCCCGCGCGGATGCTGGGCATCCGCAGCATCGACGGCGGCAACAGCGGCACCTGCCCGACGCGCTCCGCCCGGCGTTCCACGAACACGAACGCGGCGCCGGCCACCGGCGAGATGGCCAGCAGCACCCACATCCACCACGGCCAACCGGCGGCCTGGCCTTCCATGAGCGGCAGCATCAGGGTCAGGAGGGCCACCCCGAAGATCGCCGTGCCCAGCCGGTCAATGCCCAGTGGGTTGGCCGACCGGGTCTCCGGCACCGTTCGCCTGGCCAGTACGAGCGTGATGATGCCGACGGGCACGTTGACCAGGAAGATCGGCCGCCAGGTGGTGCCGGCGATGTTCGCGGAGACGAGCGCGGCCGCCGCGCCCTGCGCTACGCGAGCGAGCACGAGGATGGTCGCGGTCGGCGCCAGCCCGCACGCCAGCGAGGCCACCGTGAACGCGGCCAGGCCGGCCAGGAACAGCCTCCGGCGGCCGAACATGTCGCCCAGTCGACCGCCGAGTACGAGGAGAACCGCGTAGGCGATGCCGTAGCCGGCGACGACGAGTTCCAGCGTCGTCGCCCCGGCGTGCAGCGTGGTGTCGATGGTGGGCAACACGACGTTGACGATGAAGAAGTCGATCACAGTCAGCGCCGCACCGGTCGGGACGGTGACCAGGCCGGCGGGGTCAGTTCGGCCGGACTGGCCGGCGTTGCACGGTCAGGCACGCTCGCGGCCACCGCTTTGAGACAGGCCCTAGTTCCTCGGGATCGGCTGTACGCCGGGCGGCAGCGGCGCCCGTCCCTGAGCGTCGAGGAACGCTTTGACGCCGGGAGCGTCCGCGCGCCGTCGCGTCCAGAACAGGGCGACCTCCCGGCAGGCGGCGGGAGAGTCGATGGTGCGGATGGCCAGCCCCTCGGTGCTGGTGGTCCGCAGTGCGAGGCGGTTGATGACGCCAATGCCGAAGGCCGAGCGGACCAACGCGACCAGGGTGGTCGGCTGGTCGGTCAGGTACACGATGTCGGCTCGCCCGGCGGCCTCGCCGAGCGTATGGCGCAGATCGAACCCGCCGCCGTCCTCCTCGCTGCCGGCCGGGTTGCCGATGAGCGGCCGCCCCAGGATGTCGTCGACGCTGACCGAGGCCTGCGCGGCGAGGGGGTCGTGCTCGCGCATCACGGCGACGATGTCCTCGCGCCAGATCGTGCGATGGCAGAGCGTCGTCTCGTGCATCTTCGGCAGTGGCGGCCGGAACGCGAGGTCGACGGTCCCGCTGACGACCATCTCCTCCAGGGTCGAGGCGTTCCCCTCGAACAGTTCGACCGTCATGCCGGGGTACTTCGACTTCAGCTCCTGCAGCACCGACGGAAGGTAGGTGGAGCTGACGCTCGGATAACTGCCGACGCTCACGTGCGCGACGAAGTTGTCGAGTGTGCTGCGTGCCGCGTCGACGCCGCGCTGCAACTCCAGCAGGGCGGTCATGGCATGCCCGCGGAACAGTTCGCCGGCCTCGGTCATGCAGATAGGACGGGCCTTGCGGTCGAAGAGCGTCACCCCGAGGGCGTGTTCGAGCGCGGCGATGTGGGCGCTGACCCGCGACTGCGACAGGTGCAGCACGAGGGTGGCCGCGCCGAACCCGCCCTTCTCGGCCACCGCGAGGAAGCTGCGCAACCAGGCGGTCTGCAGCGACATCGCGTCCCGGGGATCGCGCGGAGGCAGGTCGACCGCGTCGAGGTCGTCGCAGGGCGCCTCCGGCGTGGCGAGACCGCGCTCGGCGGAGAACGGCACGTCGCTCATCGATCCGTTGGTCCCTGCGCCATCGCGACCAGCGTCTTGGGTGCGTTCACGTAAGGTCCCCCTTCGCGGGTCTGCGCTGTCGGTCCGATGCCGGAGAGACCCGGTGGCTGCCATTAAATAACGAAAAGTCCGCCGGTCACGCCGCCTGAGGATGGCCCGGCCGGCACCGCCGGGATGCCCTCCGACCTGGTGAGGCGCCGACGGCCGCCTGCGCGCTGACGCCGCCTGCGCGCTCACGCCGCCTGACCGCCTGCGCGCTCACGCCGCCGTCATCCCTCCGTCGAGGACGAGAGCGGCCCCGTTGACGAACCGACCGTCCGGGCCCGCGACGAAGGCGACCATGGCCGCGATCTCCTCCGGCGTTCCCATTCGGCCGTCGAGCTGCCGTCCCGCCATCGCCTCGCGCGCGGCGACCGGGTCCGGCGCGTTCGCCAGGATCTTCCCGATCCATTCGGTCTCCACGGTGCCGGGGCAGATCGCCACGCAGCGGATTCCGTCGCGGGCGTGGTCCACGGCGATCGCACGGGTGAGTCCGACAAGCCCGGCCTTGGACGCGCAGTACGCCGCGCGGCGGGCCAGGCCGACCTGACCGCCCACTGAGGCGATGTTGACGATCACCCCGCTGCCGCGGTCGAGCATCAGCGGCAGTGTCGCCCGTGTGGTGAGGAAAGGCCCGGTGAGATTCACCGCCAGGACGCGGTTCCAGTCCTCGTCGCTCGTCTCCAGCACGGTCGCGGCCACACCGATGCCGGCGACGTTGACCAGCACCTGCGGGGCGCCGACCGTCACCGCGATCTCCCGGGTCACCGCGCCGACGTCCAGCGGGTCGCACAGGTCCACCGTGAAGGGGTGCGCCCGCCCACCGGTCTCCTGGATATGCGCATGCGTCCTGGCCAGCCCGGCGGCGTCCAGGTCCATCATCGCGACCTCATAGCCCTCCTGGGCTAGACGCACGGCGGTGGCGCGTCCGATGCCGGAGGCGGCCCCGGTCACCACGGCGACGGCGCTCATGCCGATTCGCTCGCTCCGCTCGCTCATGAGTACACCGTCCCGGGCAGCGAGCCGTCCATGGCGTACCCGCCGTCGACGTCGAGGCAGGCGCCGGTGGTGTAGAGCGCCTCCTCGGATGCGAGGTAGCAGATCGCCGACGCCACCCACTCCGGCGGCGCGATCTCCTGCAGCGGGATCTTCGCCTGCAAGGAACGGACGATCTCCGGCGTGTAGATGGGTTCGCTCATCTTGGTCCGGGTGGCGCCCGGGCGTACGCAGTTCACGGTGACGCCGTGGGGAGCCAGTTCGGAGGCCATCGTGCGGGTCATCGCCTCGAGCCCGCCCTTGGTCGCCGTGTAGGGCGCCGCGTTCGGCTCGGAGACCACGGCGTGGACCGAGGAGACGTTGACGATGCGGCCCGGCGTACCGCTCTCCACCATGACCCGGGCGGCGGCCTGGCTCAGGAAGAAGACGCCGGTCAGGTTCACCGCGACGACGCGGTCCCAGTCGGCCCGGGTGACCTTGAGGAACGGCGCGATGTGCAGGATCCCGGCGACGTTGGCCAGCACGTCGACCCGCTGGAACTCCTCCCGCAGGTACGCCTCCAGCCGCCGTCCCGCGTCCGGGTCGGCGACGTCCAGGTCGACCAGGTGCAAACGCCCCTCAGGCCGGCCCGGCCACGGCTCGACGTGCTTCAGGTCGACGGCGACGACCGTGGCACCCTCGTCCAGCAGCCGGATCGCCGTCGCCCGGCCGATGCCGGAGTCGGCGCCGGTGACCACGGCGACCTTCCCGCTGAATCTCATGATCTGACCTCTCGTGCTGGGTGAAAAAGGGCCGGCGGCCGTCCCGGAGTGTCGACGACGCGCTGCAGCACCGACCCCGACAGCGGCCACTCCGCCAACTGAGCCTCGGTGAGCCCGATCGACGCCGAGGTGATGTACATGGTGCGCAGGTCGGGGCCGCCGAAGACGACACTCGTCGGGCGCGGGACCGGCACCGGCAACCGCTCGGCCACGGTGCCGTCAGGGGTGAAGCGGGTCACGTGGGCGCCGTCCCAGAAGGCGCACCACACGTTACCGTTCGCGTCCACCCGCAGCCCGTCGGGAATGCCCGGGATCGACGACGTGTCGGCGAAGGCCTGACGGCCCGCGACCGCCCCGGACTCGACCTCGAAGGCGTACCGGTAGATCACGTCGGCACGAGAGTCCACGAAGTACATCCAGCGCCCGTCCGGCGACCAGTCGATGCCGTTGGAACAGTAGAAGCCCTGGTCGACCACGGTGTAGGCACCGCTGCCGTCCAGCCGGTAGAGCCGGCCCACGGCGCGGGTCTCCCCGTCCTCCAGCGAACCCGTCCAGAACCGGCCCGCCGGGTCGACCGATCCGTCGTTGAAACGGCAGGCCGGGCGATCCGCCTCAGGGTCGGCGAGGAAGGTCCGGCCGCCCGTACGGAGGTCGAGCAGATGCCAGCCGGTGCGCATACCGGCGACGAGGACCTGGGGATCTTCGGTGAGACCGAGGCAACCGACCTGTGCCCCGACCTCGATCCGCGTCGGCCGGTCGGCACCGGAGACCTGGGCGAAGACGACGCCGCCGACGATGTCCACCCAGTACAGAGTGCCGATCCGCGGGTCCCACAGCGGGCCTTCGCCGAGGGTGGCCCGGCCGTTCCAGAACACCGACGTCAAACCACGGCTCCCATCCGCCACGGCACGATCTCCTCGGTGCCGAATCCGAGCGCCTCGGACTTGCTCGGCGTACCCGATGCCATGTCCACCAGCGCCTCGAACAGCACGATTCCGTGGCGGATCTGCTCGTCACGCGACATCGCCGGGCCCGCGTCGAAGTCCATGTCGCCGCGCATGTGCTCGTACAACCGAGTCGTCGTGCTGATCTTGAGGCAGGGAGTGGGGCGCGACCCGAAGACCGAACCCCGTCCGGTCGTGAACGCCAGCAGGTTGGCCCCGCCCGCGACCATGCCGGTCGCCGAGACCGGGTCGTATCCGGGAGTGTCCATGAAGGTCAGACCCGGAGCGGTGACCGGTTCGGCGTACGCGACGACGTCGTTGAGCGGGCTCGTACCGCCCTTGAGGACCGCGCCGAGCGACTTCTCCCAGATGGTGGTGATGCCGCCGGCTCGATTGCCCGTGGACGGGTTGTTGTCCAGCTCCGCGTCGTTGCGCGCCGTGTACGCCTGCCACCAGGCGATCAGCTCGTCGATCCGGCGGCCGACCGCGGGTGTCGCGGCCCGGTCGCGCAGCAGGTGCTCGGCGCCGTAGATCTCGGGGGTCTCACCGAGGATGACCCGGCCACCGGCGGCGACCAGCAGGTCGGCCGCCACTCCGAGGGTCGGGTTGGCGGTCAGGCCCGAGTACGCGTCGCTCCCCCCGCACTGCAGCCCCAACGTCAGCTCCGCGACCGGGATGGGCTCACGCTCCAAGCCCCCGATGTGCGAAGCCATCGCCGCGATGCGGTCCAGCGCGGCGTTGACGGTGGCGGCCGTCCCGCCCAGGTCCTGGATGGCGAGCGTCTCGACGGCGGGGACATCGCCGAAGACGTTCTCCGGCTGGTTGACCTCGCAGCCCAGGCTGACCATCAGGACCCCGGCGACGTTCGCGTGCCCGGCGTAGCCACGCAGGGTACGGCGCAGGATGTCGTCGCCGGCGGTGCCCTCGGCCATGCCGCAGCCCAGATCGTGGGTGAGGGCGATGACCCCGTCCACGCTCGGCGCCGTGAGGCGGGCATTGGCGGTCTGCGCGATCATGCGGCTGACCGTCGCCGAGCAGTTGACGGTCGGAAGCACGGCGATGTGGTTGCGGGTCGCGGCCCGACCGTCGGGTCGGCGGTAGCCCAGGAAATGCTCGCGCGTCGGGGCGGCCGGCGGAGTCCACACCGACGGCCCGGCGGGAACCGTGGCGGCACCGACGCTGTGCGGCCCGACGCCGAGGTTGTGCAGGTGCACATGGGCGCCGGGCGGGATGTCCCGCCGCGCGACGCCGATCACCTCACCGTACTTGTGCACGGGCGCACCGTCGGCGATGGCCCGTACGGCGACCTTGTGCCCCGCCGGAATGTCGTCGATCGCGGCGACCACCCCGCCCGCGACCTGGATGAGCGTTCCGCGCCTGACGTCGCTACGGACGAGGCCGACGTCGTCCGCTCCGTCCCGCGGGACCAGCGGCACGACGACCTCGGCCGGCTTCGATCCGGTCATGCAGGATCCAACCGGACCGCCGTGATTCCGCCGTGGTACTCACTCACTCATTCGCTCCGTTCAGCGAGTGCAGACGCCAGGAGAACATTTCGGAGCGGCCGCCCTGGAATCGCGCAAGGCCGGCCGCGAAGGCCTGAGGTGACATCGCCATACCGCCGAACATAGAACGGCCGACACCGCATGAGGAAACGCGAGTAACGGGACGAGGCCATCCGAAATTCGGATCGCCCCAGGTCGGCGGCACCGGCGAAGGCCCATCGCCCCTGGGGCCACACCGTTCCTCAGGTGTCCGCCGTCGACGCCGCATGCCATTCGCGAGACGGATCGGGGCGTTCTGAAATACGCGATCGACGCGTCCAAGAGGCGTCGTTACGTTCATTTCCAACTGGTTAACGGCGCGTTACTCACCGAGTCGATCCCCCGTACGGCCGTTGTCGCGCGCCAAGCCGGAGAGGAAACCATGCCACACCCTCACCCCGCCGCACCCGCCGGTACCCGCCTCAACCGCCGCCTGCTGGCCTGGATGCTGGCCGCGCTGACCGTACTGGCCATGGCGCCGCTCATGACCGTGTCCGGGGCGTCACCGGCCGCCGCCGACACCGGTCTCGACCCCGGCCAGTTCCACGGCGTGCACTGGTCCCGCCTTGGAGACAACTTCACCGCCGACAGACTCGTGCTGCAGGGGCTGTCTCCGGACGACGACTACAACTCCGCCAGGAGCAAGGCCGACGCGATGTTCGCCGCGTTCCAGAGCTCCCTGGGCGCCAACACCGTCCGGCTGCCGATCAACCCCGCCACCGCACGCTGGGACACGTACTACGGCGTCATCGACGCCGCGACCGCCAGAGGCTTCAGGGTCATCCTGTGCTACTGGTCGGAGGACGGCAGCAACAAGATCACGGACAGTTACCTGCCCACCTGGAACCAGATGTGGGACACGGTCATCGCCAAGTACCTGTCCAACCCCCTGGTCTACTTCGACCCGATGAACGAGCCCGTCGGTTTCACCACCGCCCAGTGGCTCGGCTTCGCCGCCAACTGGATCACCCGCGAGAGCTCGGCCGGCCTACCCAGGAACCGAATGTTCATCGAGGGCGCCCAAGCGGACGCCGGCGGCTGGGGATCCGACCTCAGGCCCCTGTGCAGCGACTCCCGCTTCAACGGCACCTACCTCGCCATGCACCGCTATGGCTTTCCCTATGGCTCGCGGACCTACGACGACTGGGTCAACGACATCAAGACCTACATGGGCAACTGCGCCTCACGCACCGTCATGGAGGAGTTCGGCGCGGACGCGGACACCGGCAACGACTACGACGCGCCCCCGACCAGCACGAGCGACAAGGAGATCGCATACCTGCGTGCCATCACGGATGTCATCCATGACTACCACCTGGGCGCGATCTGGTGCCATGGCATCGGCGGCCGGACCACCAGCCCGGACCACGACACGCTGAACATCGTGCGGCTCTACAGCGGGTTGTACGGCGGTAACACCAACCTGCCACTGTGGACCCCGAACCCCACGGCCGTCGACCGTCTCGAGTACGCCTGGGGCGGGTCCGGCTCGGGCGCGAGCCGACTGCGAAACGTCTACTACAACGCATGCCTCGACGTCCCCAACGCGTCCCACGCCAACGACGTCCAGCTTCAGGTCTGGAGCTGCGGGAACGGCGACGACCAGCGATGGACCAGGCAGTCCAACAACGAGATCAGCGTCTACAACGGGACGAAATGCCTGGACGCCCAAGGCTTCGGCAAGACCAACGGCACCCATGTCATCATCCATGACTGCCTGGGCAACTCCAACCAGCAGTGGTACTCCTTCTCCGACGGGACGATCCGCGGAGTCGACTCCCACCTCTGCCTGGACGCCGACCTGTACAGCGCCCAGAACGTCCAGCTCTGGTCGTGCGGGAACGGCACCAACCAGAAATGGCAGAGCCTCTGACGAGGGTCCTTCCGGACACGCGTGGGCCGGTCGCGGGCAACGGTGACCGCGACCGGCCCACGCATTGCCGATCTTCGGGCCGGGTCCGTTGGGAGCACGGCGAAATCGGTGCGGCGATGGCGAGAGCTCGATTCGAATATCGGATTGTCACCTGCCGGAATACGCGCTTCACACCCGCAATCTCGGGACCTAACGTCTACCGCACCTGACAGGCGGATACATCGCGTCGGGAGCGAGGCAGGACGCAGCGCCAGGGGCCGGCCCGACCGGCGGCTGCGAGAGCGTGACGGCCGACGGGCCGCGAGCTCACCACCGTATATGTGACCGGGACTTCAATGGAGGGATCATGTCTGAGCACCGCGGATGGAGCCACCGGCGGTGAGTCCGGCGCCCGCGATCGCAGTCGGCAACGTGTCGAAGTCATTCGGCGGTGTCGCAGCCGTGAAGGACGTCTCGTTCACCGTCTCGAGCGGCGAGGTCGTCGCGCTGGCCGGGGAGAACGGCGCTGGCAAGTCCACCATCAAGAACATCATCGGCGGGACCCTGCGACCCGACTCCGGCCACGTCGACCTCGGCGGCGCGATCGCCACCGCAGACGTGAAGGGGGTAAGGCATTCCGGCGTGGCGACCGTGCACCAGGAGACCAGCCTGTTCCCGGACCTCACGGTCGCCGAGAACATCCTGATCGGCCACCTCGGGTCCCGCGCCATGATGGTCCGGCCCGGACGCCTGCGGCGCACCGCCGCGCCCATTCTCCAGCGTGTCGGCGCCGGCTTCGGCCCGGAGGCGATCGTGCGCGATCTGTCCGCCGGGCAGCGTCAGCTGGTCGAGATCGCCAAGGCACTGGCGGCCGAGCCGCGTGCCATCGTGTTCGACGAGCCGACCGCTTCGCTGAATCTCGCCGAGCGTGAACTGATCATGCGGATCGTCGACCAGCTGCGCGGCGATGGGGTCGCCGTCCTGTACATCACGCACTACCTCGAAGAGATCACCAGACTCAGCCAGCGCGTCGTGGTCATGCGGGACGGGCGCGTCGTGGCGGACCGGCCGACGAGCGAGCTCGACCGCGCCACGCTCGAGTCCCTCATGGTGGGGCGCGAACTCGCGCAGGGCTACCCGGCCCTCCCCCAGCCCCGGCCTGAGATCACGCTGTCGGTGCGCGGGCTGAGCGACGACGCCCGCGTCAGCGACATCTCGTTCGACGTCGCTCGAGGGGAGATCTTCGGGCTGGCCGGGCTGATGGGTTCGGGGCGCACCGAGGTCGCCCGAGCGGTATTCGGGCTCGCCGGCAGGACCGGGCGGATCGAGCTGGACGGACGGCGGCTGCGGCGCGGTGACGTACGCGCCTCCATCGGAGCGGGAATCGCGTTCGTCACAGAGGATCGCCGGCACGAGGGGCTGTTCCTCGAGCGGCCGATTCGCGAAAGCCTGTCCATCGTCGATCTCGACTCGGTATGCCGCTCCCGCCTGATCGGCCGGCTCGACAACCGCGCCGAACGCCGTCTCACCGAGGAACTCGCCGACAAGGTGCGCCTGGTAGCCCGCGGCGGCTTGAACGCGGGCGGCGGCTCGCTGAGCGGCGGCAACCAGCAGAAGGTGGTGCTCGGCAAGTGGCTGAGCAGGCAGCCCCGCCTGATCATCCTCGATGAACCCACCCGGGGCATCGACGTGGGCGCCAAGGCGGAGATCTACCGGCTTCTCGTCGACCTGGCCGAGGCCGGCTCGTCGATCCTGCTCATCAGCTCGGAGATGGAGGAGGTGCTCGGGCTGAGCCATCGCGTCGGCGTCATGCACGACGGCCGGCTGGCGGGCGTCCTCGACCGGTCGCAGGCGACGCAGGAGGCCGTCATCCGCCTCGCCACGGGCGGTGCCCGATGAAGCCGCCGGCAAGGGCGTACGGCCGGCTTCGCGCAGTGGTGCGACGGCAGCCCCTGCTGCCGGTCCTGGTGGTCCTGCTGATCGTTCTGGCGGGTCGCTACGACGGATTCGCCACGACGGCGAACTTCCGCAACATCGCCGTCCAGGCGAGCCCTTTGATCATCGCCGCGGTCGGCGCGACGTACGTGATCATCACCTCGGGGATCGACCTCTCCGTCGGCTCCGTGCTCTTCCTGGCGGCTGCGATCGAGTCCAGCCACGCGCTGATCGGCGAGCCGGCCGGCATCGTGTTCGTCGCCATCGGCGCGGCGGGGCTGACCATGGGCCTGCTCAACGGCGCGGCGGTCGCGCTGACCCGCGTGCCGGCGCTCATCGTCACGCTCGCCACGATGCAGGTGTACCGCGGCCTGGGTGGTCATATCACCCGCCAGCAGGACATCAACCTTCCCGCGCACCTACGCGGCATCGGCACCGGGACCCTGCTCGGCGTGCCCGCGCCGGTCCTGCTCGCGGCGCTGGCGGCACTCGGCGGCGGCCTGGTGTTCAGCCGGACCACGTTCGGCAGATACGTCCAGGCGGTGGGTTCCAACCGCGGTGCCGCCCTGAACGCCGGCATCCCCGTCAGGACGGTGACCGCCGGGGTCTACGTACTGGCCGGGCTGCTGGCCGCCGTCGCCTCCCTCGCGCAGACCGCCCGTCTCGGCGCCGTCCAGCCCTCCATCGGCCAGGGCTATGAGCTGACGGTCATCACGGCCGTGGTGCTCGGCGGTACCAGCCTGTTCGGCGGACGGGGAAGCATCACCGGGACCGTGCTCGGCGCCCTCGTGCTCACGACCGCCCAGACCGGCCTGGTCTTCTCCGGGGCCTCGCCGTACGTCTTCGACATCGTCCGCGGCGGTGTCCTGCTCGTCGCCGTCATCGCCGCGGCGGCGCGGTGGCGGAATCTCGCTCAGACCATGCGACCGACCGGCCGCTCCTCGACGCCCTCGGACGAGGGCCGGACGGTGTCGACGGCCTGAGCCGGCGCGAATCGATCAAAGGGAGCAACATGCAACGTTTCAGAGTCATTCGGTATGCGGCCGTGATCACGGCGTCCTCGCTCGTGCTCGCCGGATGCGGTTCGACGTCCGGCTCAGGAGGGTCGAAGAAATCCGGTAAGAAGGTCACAATCGGGGTGAGCTTCGACCTGCTCAACGCGATCCGGCAGGCGGAGAAGTCGGCGATCGAGAAGGCGGCCAAGGCGGCCGGGTACGACGTCGTCTTCGACGTCGCGGACAAGGACGCGCAGAAGCAGACCTCTCAGATCCAGGACCTGATCCAGACCCGCAAGGTCGACGCGGTGATCGCGATCGCTCAGGACGGGCAGCAGATCGCCTCCTCGATCGCCCTGGCGAAGGCCCGTAAGGTCCCGTTCATCGCGGTCGACCGGGCGGTCACGGACAAGGCGAACACCACGTTCCAGATCACCGGCGACCCGGCGGCCGACGGCAGGCTGTCCGCGCAGGAATTCATCGATGCGGCCAAGACCACACCGCTGAAGGTTCTGGAGTTGGTGGGTGCGCTGACCGACCAGAACGCGATCGGCCGCCGGGACGGGTTCAACACCGCGGTCAGCGGCAACCCGAAGGTCACCGTCGTCAGCCAGGTCCCCACCAACTGGGACCCGTCCCAGGCCCTGGACGGAACCTCCAACGCGCTGCAGAAGAACCCCGCCATCAACGCGATCTTCGTTCCGTCGGACTTCCTCCTGCCATCCGTACAGTCCGCGCTCACGTCGGCCGGGCGACTGGCCCCGATCGGGGATCCCAAGCACGTGTTCATCGTGACCATCGACGGCGACCAGAACGGCTGCAAGGCCATGAAGAACAAGACCCTCGACGCCGATATCGCCACCCCCGTCGACGAGTTCGGCGAACAGGCCGTCGCGGCGATCACCACGGCCCTGGACGGGAAGGCCGTCACACCCCGGACCGTCCAGAGCAAGGGTCTGTCCCTCAACCAGGCCGACTACGCCACGACCAGCGCGCGGGTGTGGGGCTGTGGCGCCTGAGTCCACTCCCGGGGAGAGCCCCGCCCAGGCGCCCTCCCCCGCGCGCCCCGCCCTGGTCGCCGACACCGTCCCGCAGCCGGCGCGCACGCCATGGCTGCGCGATCCGGCCCGCCGTCCCGGCTGGCCGGCCGACCTCTCGATGCTGCCCGCGCTGGTCCTGCTGATCGCCGTCCTGAGCCTTTTCACCGATGGCCTGCTGACGCCCTCGAATATCACCAACGTCTTCAGCCAGTCGGCGGTGGTCGCGATCGCGGCGATCGGCGCGACATTCGTGATCCTGACCGGCGGCATCGACCTGTCCACCGGAAGCGTGATCGGTGCCAGTGGTGTCGCCGGCGCGTGGATCATCACCAGCACCCACAGCGTCGCCGTGGGCATCGCCGCGGGACTGCTCACCGGAACCGCGATCGGGCTGGCGGTGGGAGTCGTCGTCGCGAGACTGCCCGTGGTGCCGTTCGCCGTGACCCTCGCCGCCCTGTACGTCGTGAGCGGCGGCACCACGCTGCTCAGCCATGGCAAGACGATCGCCCCGGTGCCCGCCGGTTTCATCGACTTCAGCATCGATGGTCCCGGCGGCGTTCCGTACGCCGTGTGGCTGGCCGTCGGGCTGTACGTCCTCGCGCAACTCGCCCTGACGCGCACCGCGTGGGGCCGCCGCGTCGTGTACGTCGGAGCGAACGCCGAGGTCGCCCGGATCAGCGGCGTCGACGTCGCCCGGACAAAGACGAGCGTCTATGCCGTGGCCGGCCTGTCCTCGGCGATGGCGGGAATGGTGCTGACCTCCGGGCTCGCCGGGGCGGGCGCGAGCATGGGCAGCCCGTTGCTGCTCAACATCGTCGGTGCCGTCGTCCTGGGCGGCACCAGTCTGTTCGGCGGACGCGGCAGCCTGTTGCGCACCGGCATCGGTGTCCTCTTCCTCGGATTCCTCTCCAACGGAATGAGCCTGCTCGGCCTGCCTTCGTACGACCAGCAGATCGTCACCGGCGTCCTCATCTTCGCGGCCGCCTCCGCGGACGGGCTACTGCGCCGGCTGAGGCCGAGCCTCACCCTCGCGTGAGGGATGTGCGGAGGGTGGAGATCAGTTCCGTGACTTGGCCGGGAGGCTCTTCGGGCCTCTCGACCGCCGCTCCGGCGTCACCAGTTCCCGTGCCGCGACGGCGGCGCCGCCGCGCGCCCACTCCTCGAACGGCAGCGGGCGCACGATCAACTCGCACTCCGCGGCCGCGCCGAACGCCTGGGCGGCGAACGTCTGCCGGATCTGCTCGGCGAACAGGTCGTAGGAACCGACGCCCTCGCCCGAGATGATGATGCGCTCAGGGCCGACCAGGTTGGCGACCGAGGCGATGGCCAGTCCCAGGACGTGGCCGGCGCGGGCGAACACCTCGTTCGCGGCCGGATCTCCGTCGTGCGCGAGCCGGACGGCCTGCCCTATCGAGAGACGGTGGTCGCCGGTGGCCTGCCGCACCTGTTCGACGATGGCCTGCGTGGAGGCTATCGCCTCGACGCAGCCGACGTTGCCGCACGTGCAGACCCGGTCACCGCCGCCGATGGGCAGGTGGCCGATCTCGCCGGAGACGCCATGCGCGCCGGCGACGAGATGCCCGTCGATGGACAGCCCGCAGCCGATGCCGGCCCCGATCGTGACGAGGGCGAAGGAACGCACCTCGGCGCCTGCCCCGAACCATTGCTCGGCGACCGTGAGCGCGCGAACGTCGTTCTCGATCACGGTCGGGAGCCCGGTGGCCTCCTCCACGAGTTGCGCCAGCGGAACTCCCTGCCAGTTCAGGAACGGGGAGTGGTGCACCGCACCGGTCTGCCGGTCGACGTCTCCGGAGATCGTCACCCCGAGGCCGTGAACCTCGGGCTCATGCGTCCCGGATGCCGACACCAGTTTCTCGACCATCGCTCCGATGGCGCGTATGACGCTGCCCACGTCGCGTGAATCCAGCTCCGCGCGCCGGGCGGCGAGGGACGTGGCGGTGAGGTCGGTGCGTACCCCGATCAGCTCGTCCGCGGTCACCTTGACCCCGAGGAAGCCGGCGCGTTCGGCGCGGACCGCGATCAGGGTCGCCGGACGGCCCGTCATACGATCCCCGGCCGGGCGTCCCAGCTCGGCGATCCAGCCGTCGTCGAGCAACGGCGTCGCGGCCTTGGTGACCGCCCCGGAGGACAGGCCCGTTCGGCGACCGATCTCGGCCCGTGTCAGGGGACCGTGGGCGAGCAGGGTCCGGAAGACCAGCGTGGCGGCCGGTGCCTGGTTCGGAAGCTCCACCCGTCGATCATAGCCTTCCAATGGAAGCTAACGAGAGGTTCTCCCTCGTAATCTCATCGCCTCCATGGCTTAATCTGCTGGAAATAATATATTGACACTGGAAGCAAACGGCTCCTAATCTGCTCCTACCCAGCACCCCGAGCCGGGGGCATCCCCGATGGCCGTGGCGTGAGCGCCCCAGGCCCACGTCGCCGCCGGCCTCAAGCAACCAATCTCGGTCCTAAGCCCCAGCTCGCGCATGCCCGAAAGCCGGGTGCGCCCGCTCTCCGGCTGCGCGGGGCCGCCGGTTCCCTTCATCCATCGACATGTTCACGCGAAAGGAGAGCGCGATGGCGGCGATTCCAGAGCAGGACGCGCCCGCGCCGGCGAAGCTGCTCGCCAAAGGCACCGGCACTACCGGTACCCTCGGCGTTCCGCGACGCCGGTCAGGCGGGCGCGGGACCGGCCGGCGGGCGGCACCGGCCGCCGGCCGCCGCCGGGACGCCCTGGTGGCCTGGCTGTTCATCCTCCCCGCCCTGGTCGGCTTCCTGCTCTTCGTCGCCTATCCGACGCTGCGCGGGGTCTACCTCAGCTTCACCGACTTCCACGTGCTCACGCCGCCGAAGTGGGTCGGCCTGGCCAACTTCCGGGAGCTGATCTCCGACGGGGTCTTCTGGCACTCGCTCGGCGTGACCGTCTATTTCGCGGTGCTGTCGGTGGTCTTCGGGATCCTCGTCTCGCTGGTCACCGCGGTGATCCTTCACCGGCTCACCAGATCGACGGTGATCAGGGGCCTGATCCTGCTGCCGTTCCTCATCTCCGGTGTCGTGGCGGCACTCGTGTGGGCGTGGATGCTCGACCCGCAGCTCGGCATCGTCAACATCGTCATCCACCGACTGACCGGCCACCGGATCCTGTTCCTCGGCACGGGCGGCTGGGCGATCCCCTCGATCGCGATGATCAGCGTCTGGAAGTCGATGGGGTACAACGCGGTGCTCATCTTCTCCGGCCTGCAGACCATTCCCGAGCAGGTGTACGAGGCCGGCCGGCTGGACGGGGCCAGCGAGACGCAGATGTTCCGGCGCCTCACGGTACCGCTGCTGCGCCCGATCCTCGTCATGGTCGTGGTCCTGCAGATGATCGGTTCCTTCCAGGTCTTCGACCTGGTCCAGGTGACGACCCAGGGCGGCCCGGCCAACGCCTCCAACGTGCTGCAGATGTACATCTACCGGAAGGCCTTCGGGGAGTTCGACTTCGGGTACGCGGCGACGATGTCGCTGGCCCTGTTCGTGATGCTCATGGCGATCACATTCCTGCAGCTGCGCATCGCCCGCGCCAACGAGTCGGATCTGGGCTGAGGAGGCCGCCATGCCCGTGACAACAGCCCTTACGGCGCGACGCACACAGTGGTCCTTCGGCCGCCTCATGGCGTGGGTCTACATCGCCGCCGTCATCGTCGTCACGATATTCCCGTTCTACTGGATCCTGCGGACGGCGCTGTCGAACAACCACGCGCTGCCGACCGACCCGTCGTCGCCGCTGCCGGTGGGGTTCACGCTCGGCGCGTTCAAACGTGCGCTCGGGATCGCAAGCCCCGCCGAGGCGGTCGCGCAAGGCGGCTCCGGCGCCTCCCTCGACACGGCGCTCTACCTGCGCAACTCGGTGATCTACGCCTCGGTCCTGACCGTCTGCGTCGTCTTCTGCTCGGCGCTCGCGGCGTACGCGTTCGCGCGGTTGCGCTGGAAGGGACGCAATGTCGTCTTCACCGTGCTGCTGTCCGCGCTGATGGTCCCGGGCATCTTCCTGCTGCTGCCGAACTTCGTGCTGGTCAAGAATCTCGGGCTGACCAACACGTTCGCCGGAATGGTCCTGCCCGGCGCGCTCTTCTCCGCGTTCAACATCTTCTTCCTGCGGCAGTTCATGCTGGGCATCAGCCGTGAGGTCGAGGAGGCGGCGTTCATCGACGGCGCCGGTCCGGTCCGCGTCTTCTTCAGGATCATCCTGCCGATGACCGCCGCGCCGATCGCGACCCTGTCGCTCCTGACCTTCATCACCGCCTGGAACGACTACCTCTGGCCGCTGCTCGTCACCAATGACGACAGCGTGCGGCCGCTGACCCTCGCGCTCGCCGTCTTCAGACAGTCCTCGCCGCAGACCGCACCGGACTGGGCGGGACTGATGGCGGCCACCCTGATCGCCGCGCTGCCGATGCTCCTGCTGTTCATGGTCTTCGGCCGGCGCCTTGTCAACTCCATCGGCTTCACGGGAATCAAATGAGCAACGAACCACGGGATGACCGTCACTCCGGCGACCTGCGCCTGTCCTGGCCGCGGCCGGCCGCCGACTTCTTCGAGGCGGCGCCGGTCGGCAACGGACGGCTCGGCGCCATGGTGTTCGGCGGCCTTCACCGCGCCAGGTTCCAGGTCAACGACTCGACGGTCTGGTCGGGGACACCGGCCGGCCCCGACGCGGGGCTGGCCGACGTCCTCGCCGCCGGCGCCGGTCCGGAGCGGCTGGAGGAGGTCCGCGAGGCCGTCCGCGCGGAGGACTACCGGCGGGCCGAGGCCCTGCTGATGTCCTTCGAGGGCCGCTACACCCAGGAATACCTGCCGTACGTCGACCTGTGGATGTCGCTGGCCGCGGACGGTGACGCCGAGTACCTGGGCCGGACGCTGAACCTGGACGACGGCGTCGTCGGCGAGACGATGCGCTTCGGTGCCCGTACGGTCCGGCGGTCCACCTGGGTGAGCCGGCCGGCCCAGGCGATCTGCGTGGCCGTCGCCGTCGAGGGCGGCGTGGTCGACATGAGTCTGGAGCTGGCGTCCCAGCTCCGGGTGGTGCGCCGGACGGTGGACGCGTCCGGCTTCGACCTGGAGGTCGAGCTCCCCGTCGACGGCGCGCCGCTCCACGAGCCGACCGTCGCCGAGCCGCTGCGCTACGCCGACACGCCGCCCGACGGCTACGACCCGTTCGGCGCGGCCGCCGTCCGGATCGACACGGACGGCACGGTGACCGTCGAGGGAGACGTCTGGTCAGTGCGCGGCATGTCGCGTGCCCTGATCACCCTCGCCAGTTCGACGAGCCCGGCCGATGTCTGGGCGGGAGATCCGGCGGTCACGCGGGAGCGGCACCACCAACGTGCCGCGCACGCCGCAGAGTCGGCCCGCGCGGCGGGCGCCGACGCGTTGCTCGGCGCGCACCGTGCGGACCTGCGCGGGCTGCTGGGCACGACGAGCCTCACAGTCGGCGCGCGCCGCGCCGGGACGTTCGACGTACGGTCCGACGTGCTCTCCGGTGACGACGAGGGGCTCGTCGCGACGGTGATCTTCCAGCTGGGCCGGTACCTGCTCGCGTCGGCGTCCCGGCCGGGCGGCGGGCCACCGGCCAACCTGCAGGGCATGTGGAACGCCGAGCTGCGACCCCCCTGGTCGTCGAACTACACCATCAACATCAACACGGAGATGAACTACTGGGGCGCCGAGACCGCCGGTCTGAGCGAGTGCCACGAGCCGCTGTTCGCCCTCATCGAGCGGCTCCGCGCGAACGGGAGCCGCGTCGCCCGCGAGCTGTACGACTGCCGCGGCTGGGTGGCGCACCACAACACCGACATGTGGGGCTGGGCGCTGCCCGTGGGCATGGGGCACAGCGATCCGTCCTGGGCGATTTGGATGATGGGCGGCGTCTGGCTGGCCCAGCACCTGTGGGACCGCTTCGACTTCACCCGCGACACCGTCTTCCTCCGTGAACGGGCCTGGCCCACGCTGCGCGCCTGCGCGGAGTTCTGTCTCGACTGGCTGGTCGAGGCGGCGGACGGAGGAATGGACACCGTGCCCTCCACGTCGCCGGAGAACCACTTCATCTCCCGGCACGGCACCCCGGAGGCGCTGTCGGTCTCGACGACGATGGACATGGCGCTCATCCGCGCGTTGTTCACGCGGTGCCTGGAGGCCGCCCGGATCGCGGGCCTGGACGACGATCCGGTGTGCGCGGAGATCAGGGCCGCGCTGCCGCGGCTGCGCCCGCCGCGGCTCACGGCGGACGGACGGCTGCGGGAATGGGGTGCGGACCACCCCGACGAGGATCCGGCCCACCGGCATGTGTCGCACCTGGTCGGCGTCCATCCGCTCGGGCAGATCGACCCGGAGACGACGCCCGATCTCGCGGCCGCGGCGACTCGCGTGCTGGACATCCGCGGGCCCGGCGCGATGGGCTGGTCCTGGTCGTGGAAGATCGCGCTGCGCGCCCGGCTCGGCGACGCCGCGACGGCCCGGAGCCTGTTCCTGGAGGCGACCCGCCCGTTCCCCGGTGACCCGGCGGTGCTCGCGCCGGCCGACGGCTCGGAGTGGGGCGGCCTGCTGCCCAATCTCCTCAGCACCCATCCGCCGTACCAGATCGACGGCAACTACGGCCTCATGGCGGCGCTCCTGGAAATGGTCGTGCAGAGCCACAGCGGCGCCATCCGGCTGCTTCCGGCCGTGCCCGGCGAGTGGCCCGACGGATCGGTGCGGGGAGTGCGGTGCCGCGGCGGATGGGCGGTCGACCTCACCTGGCGGGGCGGCGCGCTGGTCTCCTGCACCGTCCGCAACACGGTGCCCGGCGGCGCGCGCACCGTACGGATCCGCCACGGCCAGGCGGCGGCCGATCTCACGCTGGCGGGACACGAGGAGGTCCGGCTCGGGCCGGACCTGGAGGAGGCCGGAAGGACGGCGGACCGATGAACGCCGGCCTCGGGGATCCAAGGACGTCGGGGGACATGACCGCGCACGCGGGTCGTGCGGGAAGCGAGGAACGATGAGAATGCGGAGTCTGTGCGCGATCGCTGCGGCGGTGGCGCTGGCGACGGCCGGCTGTGGCAGCGGCAACGGCAGCGCGTCCGGGGCCAAGACCATCAACTGGTGGACGTGGGACGACAAGCAGGCCCAGGCGTATCAGACGTGCGCCACGGCGTTCGAGCAGGCCAATCCCGGCGTCACGGTGAAGATCTCCCAGTATGACGTCCAGGACTACTTCACGAAACTGACCTCTGGATTCGTCTCCGGGAACGCGCCCGACGCCTTCCAGGACAGCGTGCAGTACTTCCCGATGTACGCGAGCCAGGGACAACTGAAACCGCTCGACGACTTCATCGCCAAGGACCGTTTCGACCTGTCCCGGTTCTCGGTCGGCGTCAACTCGTGGAAGTACACGGACGGCAAACAGTACGGTCTCCCGCTGGACTGGGCAGCGACCGCCATCTACTACAACAAGGACATGCTGGCCAAGGCCGGCTACACCGCTAAAGACGTCGAATCGCTGACCTGGAACCCCGACAACGGCGGGACGTTCGACAAGATGGTCGCGCACCTGACGGTCGACACCAAGGGCAGGCGCGGCGACCAGCCCGGCTTCGACAAGTCGCACATCGCCACGTACGGGACGGGCCTGCTGAACACCGGCGACTACCTCGGGCAGACGACCTGGAGCTCCTTCGTCTCCACACTCGGCTGGAAGATGAGCGACAAGGACACCTGGCCCACGCGGTTCAACTATGACGACCCCCGGTTCGTCAAGAGCATGGGCTACTTCCGCAGCCTCGCGGACCGCGGCTTCGAGCCGAAGTTCGGCCAGTTCACCTCGGGGAACGGCCAGGCCATCATCAGCGACATCGACCTGCTCGGCTCCGGCAAGGTCGCGATGGAGACGTCCGGCTCGTGGAGCGTGGCGAGCTTCGCCAAACTGTCCAAGGTCAAGGTGGGCATCGCGCCGACCGTACTCGGCCCCGATGGCAAGACCCGGACGGTGCTGAGCAACTCCAACGGCAACACCATCTGGGCCGGCACCAAGAACCCCGACCTGACGTGGAAGTGGATCTCCTACATGGGTTCAGAGGCCTGCCAGACGGCGGCCGGCAAGAGCGGCACGTTCTTCCCGTCGATCTCCGCCTCGATGGACGCCTCGGCCCAGGCGCTGGCCTCCCAGGGCGTGGACCTGTCGGTCTTCACCCAGACCCTGAAGCGTGGTGAGCTGTACCCGGCCGTCGTGCATACGAACGGCGCCGCGATCGAGTCCACGATCAAGCCGCTACTCGAGGCGTACTTCTCCCACCAGCGCAATGACGACGTCTTCCCGGAGCTGGCGCAGAAGAGCCAGCAGATTCTGACGAAGAAGTAACGCGACGGCGTCCCGGCACGGTACGGCGTCTCCGCAGGGCTCCGTACCGTGCCGGGCGCTGCCCTGCGGCCGTCCGCCGCAGGAGTCCACATCCGGCTTCACCTCGGGGAGAGGCTTGACCATGCACGTCCCGAAGATCGTCCAGTTGCGCGCGGGCGGCACCAGCGTCGTCGTGGAGCTGGCCGAACCGGTTCCCAGGGTGCTCCACTGGGGCACGGACCTCGGCGAGCTGTCCGATGACGCGCGCGCCGCGCTGAAGCTGACGGCCGAGCCCGCGGTCCTGAACAACTCTCCCGACGTACCGCGGCACCTGTCCATCTGGCCGACGGAGGCCGAGGGATGGTCGGGCACGCCGGCGCACGAGGGACATCTCGACGGAACGGCGACCGCGCCGCGCCCGTGCCTCACCGACACGCGGCACCGGCCGCTGCCCGACGGCGGCGCCGAGCTCGTCATGACACTCGCCGACGAAGTCTCCGATGTCGACATCGTGGTCGGCTACCGGCTCGGCGCCTCAGGCGTTCTGGCCGTCGACGCGGCCGTGACCCGCCGTACCACGGCGCGGAGCGAGGGACGTTACCAGCTCGGAGGCGTGTCCACTCTCCTGCCGTTGCCCCGGCGGGCCGGCGAGATCCTCGACTTCACCGGCAAGTGGTGCCGGGAGCGGGCACCGCAGCGCCGGCCACTCGCCTTCGGCGGCCACGTCCGGGAGGTCCGGCGGGGGAAGCCGGGCCACGACTCCCCGTACCTGATGGTCGCCGGTGTGCCCGGCTTCGGCTTCCGGTACGGCGAGGTCTGGGGCGTGCACGTCGCGTGGAGCGGGAACCAGCGGTACCTGGTCGAGCAGCTGCCGGAGGGCGCGGGCGCGCACGCGGCCGTTCTGGGCGGCGGTGAGCTGCTCAAACCGGGCGAGATCGCGCTGGGCCCCGGGGAGACCTACCGGACGCCCATCTGCCATTTCGCCTGGTCCGACGCCGGCCTGGACGGGCTCGCCGACCGCTTCCACGACATGCTCCGGGCCCGGCCGGAACATCCGGCCGGACCCCGGCCCCTGACGCTCAACACCTGGGAGGCGGTCTACTTCGACCACGACCTGGACCGGCTGACCGCCCTGGCGGACCGTGCCGCCGAGATCAGGGTCGAGCGGCTCGTGCTCGACGACGGCTGGTTCCGGGGCCGGCGCGACGACACCGCCGGTCTCGGGGACTGGTTCGTGGACGAGAATGTCTGGCCGCAGGGGCTAACGCCGCTGGTCGACCACGTCCACGGGCTCGGCATGCAGTTCGGTCTCTGGTTCGAGCCCGAGATGATCAACCTTGAGTCCCGGCTGGCCCGCGAGCACCCCGACTGGATCCTCGGCTCGTCCGCCGGTCTCGGCCCGTCGGCCCGGCACCAGTACGTGCTGAACCTCGCCAATGAGCAGGCATGGTCCCACATTCTGGAACGCGTCGACGCGCTCGTCGGCCGGTACGCCATCGACTACTTGAAGTGGGACCACAACCGCGACCTGCACGAGGCGGTGTTCCGTGACGCCACCGGCGCCGACCGGCCCGCGGTGCACGCGCAGACCGTGGCGCTGTACCGCCTGCTCGACGCTCTCAAGGAGAGGCATCCGGCGTTGGAGATCGAGTCGTGTGCGGGCGGCGGCGGGCGGGTCGACCTGGGGATCCTCGCGCGGACCGACCGTGTCTGGGCCTCCGACTGCAACGACCCTGTCGAACGCCAGACGATCCAGCGCTGGACCGGCCAACTGCTGCCTCCGGAGCTCGTCGGCGCGCACGTCGGTGCCGCGGAGGCGCACACCACGCGGCGGGTGACCACGGACTCGTTCCGCCTGATCACCGCGCTGTTCGGGCACGCCGGCATCGAGGCGGACCTCACGCGGTGCTCCCCGGAGGAGCTGGAGCGGCTGGCGTCGTGGGCGGCGCTGTACCGGGAGTTCCGTCCGCTCCTGCACCACGGGCGGGTGGTCCGCGCGGACACCGGTGACGACGCGACCATCCTGCACGGCGTGGTCGCGCGCGACCGGACGAGCGCGCTGTACTGCTGGTCCCGCCTGGCCACGTCCCCCGAGGCCCAGTCGGGCCGGGTGCGGCTACCGGGGCTGGACGCGGCCGGCGACTACCGCGTACGGATACGTACCGATGTCGGCCGCCCCTCCGCACACCAGGCGGCGCCGCCCGCATGGGTCGCCCAGGCGATGGATGCGTGGACCGCCCTTCCCGGCGCGGTCCTCTCCCGGACCGGCGTCCCCATGCCCACGCTCAACCCCGAACAGGCCATGCTGATCGAGGTGCGCGCATCGGTGTAAGGGGGAGCCGTGGCGTCCCGGCCCGAGACGGTGGCCCGAGGAAGTCCTCCGGGCCACTCGTCCCGCTTGCGGGTGTTGGCCTTCGGCAGGAGATCGGATGAGGCCGGGCCCGTGGGGCCTGGCCTCTCCTGGTCAGCCCGTGGGGCGGTCCCCCAGACGGTAGAAGGCGTGAGCCGTGCCGCCGAAGAGCGCCGCGGTCTCGGCCGCGCTCAACGTGCCGATGGCCGCGGTCAACCCCTCGATGACGGACTCGTACGTGCCGGCGAGCAGGCAGACGGGCCAGTCGGATCCGAACATGAGGCGGTCCGCGCCGAACCACTCGTGAACACGAGCGACGAACGGCCGGAGATCGTCGGGGGTCCAGGCACTCCAGTCCGCCTCAGTGATCATGCCGGAGAGCTTCACCGTCACGTTGGGGCATCGCGCGAGAACCGGCATCCACTCGGCCCACGGCTCGTCGGCGCCCGCGGCGATCGCCGGTTTGGCGATGTGGTCGACGACGAAGTTCAGCTCCGGCAGCGCCCTGACCGTCTCGACCGTCGCCGGCAGTTCCCGCGCCCGTACGAGAAGGTCGTAGCCGAGACCACGCTCGGCCACGGTGCGCAGGCCCCGGCGCACGTCGTCGCGGCACAGCCAGTTCGGATCGGGCTCGTCATGTACCTGATGGCGGATGCCGACGAGGAACCGGCCGTCATCGCCGGTGAGGAGGGCGTCCAGGGCGTCTCCCACGGCCGGCGAGGTGAGGTCGACCCAGCCGACGACTCCGCGGACGAACGGTGTCGAAGCCGCGATGCGGAGGAACTCCCGGGTCTCGTTCTCGTCCGACACGGTCTGGACGAGGACGGTTCCGGTGATGTCGGCGGCGTCGACCATGGGCTGCATGTCGCGCGGCCCGAACGCCCTCCGTACAGGGTCCATCTCCGGTCCGGCCATCCACGGGTAGGTGTAACGGCGCGGATCCCAGAAGTGGTGGTGGGCGTCGATGCGCTCGGTGCGCTCGTCCATCGGGTGAGCCTTTCTACTCTGGGCACGGTGCGTCGGGTCGGAGCAGGTCCGCCGCGCGAAGGTCGGCCCACAGGGCCGCGGGGATGTCGACGGACAGTAGCCCGAGGTCCATGTCGAGCTCGCCGAGTGACCTGGGCCCGAGAAGCACGCTGCACACCTGCGGGTGGGCGAGAGGGAACTGGACGGCGGCGGCGGCCAGGGGGACGCCGTGACGATCGCAGATGCCGCGGATGCGGCGCGCGCGGTCGATGACCTCCGGGGACGCGGGGACGTAGTCGAAGGTCGTGCCCGGTTCCGGGTCGATGAGTACGCCGCTGTTGAACACTCCCCCGGCGACGACCGAGGTGGCGCGCCGGGCGCACATGGGAAGAAGCTCGTCCATCCCGCTCTGGTCGAGCAACGTGTACCGGCCGGCGAGGAGGATGACGTCGAGGTCGCACTCGCGGACGAGTTCCGTCAGGACCGGGGTGCGGTTCATGCCCGCGCCGATGGCCTGAACCCTGCCGTCGGCCCGGAGCTCGCTGAGCGCCTTGTACCCGGTGGTGCTCGCCTGGTCGAAGTGGTCGTCGGGGTCGTGCAGGTGGAGGATGTCGAACCGGTCCACCCCGACCCGCTGCATGCTCTCTTCCACGGACCGGCGGATGCCGTACTCGCTGAAGTCCCATACGGGGCCGGCGGACGGGACGTCCTTGTAGAAGGGTTCCCCGTCGAAATACTGGCTCTCGTCGCGGGGAGCGCCTTCGCGCAGGAGCCTGCCGACCTTCGTGGAGATCACGAGCTCGTCTCGCGGAATGTCGGCGATCGCCGCTCGGACGCGCTGTTCGGCGAGGCCGTGTCCGTACAGCGGGGCGGTGTCGAGGTAACGGATGCCGCGGTCCAGTGCTCGCGCGATGACCGCCGTGGCGTCCTCGTCGCTGATGGGACGCAGGAAGTTGCCGAGTGAGGCGGTTCCAAGGCCGATCCGTGGCACGCGCAGCCCGGTGTCGCCGATCTGTACGGTCGTGTGCAGGTCGATCACCGGCGGCCTCCTGGCGTCGGGAACTGGGTGGGGTCGAAGTAGGCGCGGACCGAGTCGAACCTGCCGTCGCGTACCCGCACGACATTGACGCCTCGGATCGGGATCCGCGCGCCGTCGTGGTCGATGAGGACCGCTTCCCATTCGAGGCACGCCTCGTCACCGGAGCCGATCTCGTGGGTGATGGTGACCTCCAGGCCGGGGAAGGTGTCGCCCATCGCGTCGTAGAAGGTGCGGATCTCCGCGTGGCCGTGGAGCGGACCGGATACGGGATGGAAGACGGCGTCCTCGTGGAAGTGGGACAGGATGCGGGCGATGTCCCGGCTTTCTTCGGCGCGCCAGTAGGACTCGGACACTTCTCGTGGGGTGGCGGGCATGGGGTCTCCTCCTTCGCTAATTGCGGGCTTGGCTCGGGTGGCGCCGTTCGAGACGCTGCCGTCTCAGGATGTTGCGCCAGGTGTGCCGGAACACCTCATCGACGCCGACGGCGAAGATGAGCACGCCGCCTTGGACGATGTACTGGTAGAACGTTGACACGCCCAGCAGGTTGAGGCCGTTGTTCAGGACGCCCACGATCAGGACACCGACGATC
>NZ_JBFAUM010000021.1:0-135856 GCF_040679195.1 Actinoallomurus sp. NPDC052308
GCTACGAACGCAAAGCCGACCACTTCCTGGCGTTCGTCGGCATCGCTGCCGCCCTCATCTGCTACCGCCGACTCGCCAAATAAAACGACGTCTTATCCGGGGACGGGCCGTCCCTGGCTGCGTCCGGTGTCGCAGGGCATGGTGGAGGCGTGGACAGAAGCGAACTCGCCGACTTCCTCCGCCACTGCCGCGCCCGGCTCGCCCCGGCCGACGTGGGGCTGTCGCAGGGCGCACGGCGCCGCACCCCGGGACTGCGCCGCGAGGAGGTGGCGCAGTTGGCGGGCATGTCCACCGACCACTACACGCGGCTGGAGCAGGCCAGAGGCTCACGGCCGTCTCGTCAGATGCTCGCCGCCGTCGCCCGCGCGCTGCGGCTGACCGACGACGAACGAGACCACCTGTTCCATCTGGCCGGTGAGGAGCCTCCACGCAGCCGGCCGACCACGGAGCACATCCGCCCCGGCCTGCTCCTCGTCCTCGACCGGCTGATCGACACCCCCGCCCGAGTGGTGAGCGACCGCGGCGACGTCCTCGCGCAGAACGCGATGGCCAGGGCGCTTCACGGGGACGCGTCCGCCCGCCCCGAGGCGGAGCACAACGTCGTCTGGCGCTACTTCACGGACCCCGCCGCGCGGGAACTCTTCCCGGCCGAGGATCGTGACCGCGCCGCCCGCACGGCGGTGGCGGATCTGCGCGCCACACTCGCCCGCCGCCCGGACGACGCGCGCCTGGCAGCCCTCGTACGCCGGCTCCGCGCCCGCAGTGAGGAGTTCTCGGCGCTGTGGGACGCCCACCACGTCGCCGTACGCCGCAGCGACGTCAAGCGCTTCCTGCACCCGGTCGTCGGCCTGCTGGAACTGGACTGCGAGGTGCTGCTGAGCCCCGAGCACGACCAGCGGCTGGTCGTCTACACCGCCCGCCCGGGCAGCGAGTCCTACGAGCGGCTGGAACTCCTGCGCGTGGTCGGCCTCCAGAATCTGACCCCCGGCTGAACCGCTTCGGCGGGTGCGCCGGGCCCGGCGGCGTGACCGCGATCAGCATCGTCAGTGCCGAGGATGTTCGTCGCTGAGACGACGAACATCCTCGGCACTGACGGTTCCCCCGGGCGAGACGGCCTGGACGGGCCAGGCCGTCTCCGGGATCACGGGGTGAGCGTCATGGTGCTGTCCGCCTCGCCGTCGCCGAGGCGCGCGGTGATGGTGACGTTCGAGGGCGAGTCGACCGACACCGTCGACTCGCCAGGAAGCATTGGGACAACTGAGCGAAAAGCTCGTCGATAACGGCTCGCTACCTCGAAATGATGGGACCAGCCCATCCGCAGACGCCGTTCGGCCGAGCCCTCAGCACACCACGACGCCGGACCGTCATGGACGGTCGGACGCCCCCTCTCCGCCCCACTCGACCACGGCCACTTCGACGCAGTCGCCGCCGTTGGCCGTGCTCCGCGCGGCCTTTCGCCACATCACCGCCAGCTCCACGCAGTTGCCGCCGTTCGCACCGCTGCGAGTCGACTTCCGCCACGTCAGGTCGTCCATTGCTCCGACTTCCTCCGGATCAACTCGATCGACTGCCGCCTGGGGAGGGCGTCCGCGCGGAACACCTCGAACATTCGCCGCAGGGCCGCGACGTCGTGGGGATTCCCGATCACCTCTCCGCTGAGCTGACTGTCAACGTAGGCCAGTTCGGCCCCGTCGTCGAGCGTCGCGATGGCGAACGGACCCGTGAACCCGGCGCACGCCTCGGCGCTCGCCGGGACCATCTGGACGATGACGTTGTCCCGCTCGGCCATGGCCGCCAGGTGCATGAGCTGGTCGGCCATGACCTTGGCGCCGCCGACGTTCTGGCCGAGCACGCTTTCGGCGATGACGGCGACCAGTACGGGCGGCGAGTCCTCCCGGGAGAGGATCGCCTGGCGGTCCAGCCGTGCGCTGACCATGTCCTCCAGGTCGGCGATGTCGTGCGGAAGTGCCCGCAGCACCGCGCGGGCGTAGTCCTCGTTCTGCAGCAGACCCGGGACCACGGTCGACTGGAATGACAGCAGCGAGGTGGCCCGACGTTCGGCCACCAGCCACTTGTCGAGCCATTCGGGCGGGACCTCGCCGGCGACGAGTTCGTCGATGATGCGGGTCAGGATGTCGCTCGTGCCGAGGAGTGGGATGAGGCGTTCGAGATGCTCCGGCCTCGGCAGCATTCGAGGGACCTCCCACGCGGCGACCAGGGAGTCCGAAACGAAGAGGGCTTTTCCGACCGCTGCCCGGCTCAGCCCCTTCGCCTCGCGGGCGCGGCGAAGCTCTTTGGCGACGAATATTCGTGCCGTCATCCGGTTTCCGCTCATCGACCCGTACCCTTTCGCCCGAAATGGGAGGCGTCCCATTCGTCCGGTAACAGTGGAGCGCTCCCCAGCGTACGCACACGAGCACGCTCCGTGTCCAGATATTCGTCACCTCGGGCGCGAAAAGCTCGGTGAGCGGTGGGCCGGAGACGCGGAAAGGCGGGCATTCGCCGCTTTTAGCGGCCGATTAACCGAGCATTCGGCACGCACCGCCTTGACCTCGTTGACGGGCCCCGGCCGCGCAACCCTCAGGGTCAGCCGAGCACTTCCTCGGGACTCACCAAGGGCGGGAATCCCGTGCTGGCGCCCCACATCTCCGCGAACCGGCCGTCGTCGATACGGAAGATCTCGAACAGCATGGGCTGTACGCCGTCCGTGGTCTCGATCCCCTCGACGGTCGAGCGGACGGCGGCCTTGTCGCCGTCGACCAGGATGTCCTGGGCGACGACGCGTATGCCGGGGAAGCGGGCGGTGAGCGTGCGCCAGGCGTCCTTACCCGCCGCGAATCCGGTGGTGCCGAGCGGATGGCTGAAGAAGCCAGGCGTGTGCAGGTCGGCGGCCTGGTCGAATCGCCGGGTGTTGAAGCACTCCTGCATCCGCTGGATCAGGGCGCTGGCCTCATCGCGTGCAGTCACCGGCGATCTCCTCACGGCTGATGGGTCCGGTCGTAGTGAGCGGCGCGGCCGCATAACCGGTGCGCCGCCCCGGTTACGGTTCCGATGATAATCGGTGCGCCGCCCCGGTTATGCTGATATCGACATGTCCAGCCATCCTCATAAGGCCGTCCCGGCGGTGCCTGGGAGCGACCGTGGGCTGCGCGCCGACGCGCGCCGCAACCGCGAGCGGGTGCTTCAGATCGCGCAACGGCTGTTCGCGACGGAAGGTCTCGGCGTCTCGCTGGATGAGATCGCCCGCCGTGCGGGCGTCGGTCCCGGCACCGTCCATCGGCACTTCCCCACCAAGGAGGCGCTCTATCTCGCCGTCGCGACCGATCAGCTCGAGCGGCTGGTCGCGGAGGCGGAGGCGCTCGCCGCCACGGACGACCCCGCGGCCCTGTTCACGCTGCTGTCCCGGATGATGGCCAACGGCGCCGAGAACGCGGCGGTCAAAAGCGCGCTCACGGCCGCCGAGTTCGACCTGCGCACCGCCGCCCCGGGCGTCGCGGCAGACCTCACCCGCCATGTCGCGGACCTGCTCGGCCGCGCGCACGCCGCTGGCGCCGTGCGTGACGACGTCACCGTTGACGAGGTGATGGCACTGGTCGCCGGCGCCTTCGCCGCGATCCGCCACGCCGGCGCGGAGACCAGTCCCGAACGCTCGGCACACCTCGCCCGGCTCATCCTCGACGGGCTACGATCCCGGCCCGGTCAGCGCAGGTGAGGGTCGATGCCGCCGACCGGCCGTGACGTGGTGGTGACGACCGGCCCGAAAGGCGGCGGGATTACCGAACCAAGGCTGAGCGGCCTCATGCCGGGAAGTGGAGACGTCCGTCGTGGACGTGGACGATCCGGTCCGCGGCGGTGAGGTGGGTGCGGTCGTGGGTGACCAGAACGGTGGCGGTGGCCCGCTGGTGGGTGAGGCGGGCAAGCAGGTCGATGATCTCGGCACCGCGTTCGTGGTCGAGCGCGCTGGTGGGCTCGTCGACGAGGAGGACGGTGGGGTCGTTCATCAGGGCGCGGGCGATGTTGACCCGCTGACGCTGGCCCCCGGAGAGCTGGTGGGGACGCCGATCGGCCTGACCGGCCAGGCCGACCGCGTCGAGCAGCTCCATCGCCCTGGGCCGGGCCCTGGCCGGGGAGCGACCGTCGATCTGGGCCATGACCTGGAGTTGTTCGACGGCGGTGAGCGAGGTCAGCAGGTTCGGCTGCTGGAAGACGATGCCGATCTTGGCGCGGCGTACGGCGGTCAGCTCACCGCGCGTCATCCCGGTCGTGACGGTGCCGTCGATGGCGACGGTGCCGGCGTCGGGGGTGATGAGGGTCGCGGCGACGGCAAGCAGGCTGGACTTGCCGGAGCCGGAGGGGCCGACCACGGCGGTCAGACCGCCCTTGGGCACCTCCAGGTCCACCTGGTCCAGCGCGGTCAGGCGGCCGTCGCCGTCGGGATAGGTGAGGGTGATGTCGGTCAGGGTGAGGCTCAACGGGCGCTCCCGAGGGCGGTCAGCGGGTCGACGGAGGTGATGCGGCGGACGGACAGGGCGGCTCCGAGCGCACCGAGGAGGATCATCACGGCGGCGGGGACCAGCACGGTGGCGAGGGTGAGGACGAAGGGCACGGACGAGCCCGCGACGAGCGCGCCGAGGGCGGCGGCGATGGCGGTGCCGACGAGGGTGCCGCCGGTCAGCAGGACGACGGCCTGGCCGAGGGCGTCACGCAGCAGACCGGCGGTGGAGGCGCCCAGCGCCTTGAGGATGGCGACGTCGCCGCTGCGCTGAATGGTCCAGACGGTGAAGAACGCCCCGATGACCAGCGCGGAGATGGCGAAGAGGAAGCCGCGCATCAACTGCAGCGAACCGTTCTCGGAGGTGTAGGAACCGATCGCGGACAGCGAGGCGCCCTTGGACACCGTCCTGGTGCCCGCCGCCTTGTCGGCGGCCTTCACGTCGGCGCGCGAGGTCGTGGTCAGGGCGATGACGGTGGCGGTCGGGCCGTCAGCGGCCGGGCCTCCGGCGGTCGCACCTCCGGCGGCCGGGCCTTCGGCGGTCCCGGTGGGCGGCGCGGTCTTCCGCCAGACGTCGAGGCTGGTCCAGATGACCGGGGTGTGGCTGAAGTGGGCGTCGCCCCGGACCGCGGCGACCGTCAGTTCCCGCCCGGCGAGGGTGAGGGTGCCGCCGGGCCGTACGCCGAGGTCGTCGGCGGCGGAGGCGGACAGCACCGCCGTGTGTTCGCCGATCTCGGCACCGTCCGGCGCGAGCGCGGAGCCGGGCCGGACGCCGAAGGCCGAGACGCCGACGCTCTTGGCGCCGGCGACGGCCCGGGTGACGGTGATGCCCAGGGGTTCGGCGCTCGTCACGCCGGGGGTGCCGGCCCACCGGAGCCACTGCTTCGCGGTGACGGTGGAGTTCGCGTACGACAGGGCCGCTCCCCCGCTGGGCGCGTCGAACGCGATCCGGTCGGCGCGCAGACCGGTGATCGCGGAGACGTTCTGCCGGCCCAGCCCGGCGGTCAGCCCGGACAGCAGCCCGACGAGCACGGTGATCAGCACGATGACGGTCCCCATCAGGGCGAAGCGCCCCTTGGCGAACCGCAGATCTCTCCAGCCCACGAACACGGCTTGGACCTGTCCTCTCGACGGCGGAACGGTACGTCTCCACCATCGCCGTCGCCCCTGGCCGGCACATCCGGCCCACGACACGACCTCCCGGTTCGAACGGTGGCGGATGGGTTCTAACTTTTGATGGAGGCCTCCGCCGAGGCTCGGCTTCTAGGCTGGAAGGACCGTGAACACCACCGCCCCCACCCTGACCGTCACCGTCCGGGCCCTGACCTGGTGCCTGCACGTGCTGACCGCCGGCCTGCTGGCTCTCGCCGCCGTCCGGACCATGGCCGGAGGCGGGTCGTACGCCGTGGCCGCCGTCGCGGTGGCCGCGCTGCTGGGGCTGGTGTACGCGGCCGGCCCGCTGCTGCCCCGCGTCGGCCGGTCTCGCCGGGCCGCCGCCGTGTGGCTCGCCGCCGTGGGCGTGGTGTGGCTGGGGCTGCTGGTTCTGTCCGCCGACGGAGTGTGGCTGGCCTTTCCCCTGTACTTCCTCCAGCTTCACCTGCTGCCCCGAGCCGCGGGCCTGGTCGCGGTGGTCGCCACCGCGCTCGCGGCGATCATGACCTTCGCCGCCCATCAGGACTCCTTCACCCCCGCCACCGCGATCGGCCCGGCCCTCGGCGCGGCGGTGGCGGTCGCGGTGGTGTGGGGGTATCAGGCCCTGTACCGGGAGGGCGAACGGCGCCGGATGCTGATCGAGGAGCTCACCATCACCCGCGCCGATCTCGCCGCCGCGCAGCACACCGCGGGGGTGCTGGCCGAGCGCGAGCGCCTGGCCCGTGAGATCCACGACACCCTCGCCCAGGGCTTTTCCAGCATCCAGTTGCTGCTGCGCGCGACCGAGCGCGCGCTGCCCGGCAGACCCGATGCCGCCGCCCGCTACGTGGACCAGGCCCGTCAGGCCGCCGTGGACAACCTGGCCGAGGCCCGCCGCCTCGTCGCCGCCCTCACCCCGCCCGCCCTGGAGGGCACCACCCTGGCCGGCGCGCTGGAGCGGCTGTGCGTCACCATCTCCACCCGCCACCGGCTCGCCGTGCGCTTCCACCTCTCCGGTGACCCGGTGCCGATGCCGACCGCCCAGGAGGTCGCCCTGCTCCGCGTAGCCCAGTCCGCCCTGGCCAACACCGTCCGGCACGCCCACGCCACCACCGTCGACGTCACCCTGAGCTACCTCGACGGCGACGTCACCGTGGACGTCGTCGACGACGGGATCGGCTTCCACCCCGACCGGCCGCCGGTCCCCGACCCGGCCGGCGGCGGATTCGGACTCTCGGCCATGCGCTCCCGCGTGGCCGCCCTCGGCGGCACCCTGGCCATCGAGTCCGCCCCCGGTCACGGCACCGCTCTGGCCGCCCGGCTTCCCCTGACCCGAGTCGCCGCGGACCCCGTACCCGGAACCGGCCCGTGACCGCGCTCCTGGTCCCGGCCGCGTACCCCGCATCCGAGGCACGCCCGTGACCGATGCTCCGATCCGCCTGCTGCTGGCCGACGACCACCCCGTGGTGCGGGCCGGGTTGCGCGCCGTGCTGGAGACCGAGCCCGGCATCACCGTGGCGGCCGAGGCCGCGACCGCCGAGGAGGCCGTCGTCCGCGCCGCCGCCGGCGACGTGGACGTCGTCCTGATGGACCTGCGGTTCGGTGCGGGAATGACGGGCGCCCAGGCCACCGCCGCCATCACCGCCCGCCCCGGAGCCCCCCGCGTCGTGATCGTCACCACGTACGACACCGACGCCGACACCCTGGCCGCCATCGAGGCTGGGGCCACCGGTTACCTCCTCAAAGACGCCCCTCCCGAGGAACTGGCGGCCGCCGTGCGCACCGCCGCGGCCGGTCGCGCCGCGCTGGCCCCTTCCGTCGCCGACCGGCTGATGAACAGGATGCGCAACCCCGCGACCGCCCTGACCCGGCGTGAGACCGAGGTCCTCGCGCTCGTCGCCGACGGCCTGTCCAACCAGGCGATCGGCCGACGGCTCCACCTCACCGAAGGCACCGTCAAATCCCACCTGGCCCGTGTCTACGCCAAGCTCGGCGTCGACTCCCGCACCGCCGCCGTCGCCACCGCGACCGACCTCGGCCTCATCCGCCGCTGACCGAGCGGGCGATCCCGGATCGTCACGGGCTCGGGGCGAGCGCGCCCCGTCCCGTCACCGGCCCGACGCCGGACCCCGACGTGAAGACGGCGCTTGCGGGCGGCAGCGGCAGCCTGACGGCGTTCCCGCGCGCGGCCCGACGCTCGGCGGCCGCGGCCCGGCGGCGGCCGCGCGGGGCATCACCGGCGCCGAGCGCCAGATCCTCCCAATCAGGAGAACCGGCCCGCGCGGTGAAGGCGGGCCGGTCTTGGTACTCGCTTGGTCAGTTCATCGCGGAGGGCCAATGGCACTCATGATGATCGTTTCATGGTCTCCAGCAGCCCGCTCGCCGCGGTCCGCTGCCGGTGACCCTCAGTTCATCGACTCGGCGCTGATCGCCCAGCGCTCGAAGTCGTGCCAGACTCCATCGGGGAGCTGGATCAGACCGGAAGAGAACCCCTCCTGGCGCAGTCCCACCTTCGCGGCCAGCTTCCGAGAGGTCGTGTTCCCCGGTTCGATGTCGGCCTCCAGTCGGTGGAGGCCGAGGCTCTTGAAGCCATAACGGACCGCCAGGGCGACGCCCTCGGTCATGTACCCGCGTTCGTGCCAGGGCATGAACGCCCCGTAGCCCAGCACGCCCTTCCAGTACGGGGCGTACTCGATGCGGTTGATGTTGACGAACCCCACCAGGTCCGTGGGGTTCGTCCGGCGACAGACCACGAACCCCGCTGCCGTGTTGTGGTCGAACCTGGCCAGGTAGCGGTCGAAGCTGCCGGGCGTGGTCGGCAGGGAGATCCACGGCCTGTGCAGTTCGACGCTGGCGGCGGCCACCTCGGTGAACCTACGCCTGTCCTCGGCGGAGATCCTCCGCAGCTCGACCCGGCCGCCCGACGGAGAGACACCGTTGACCCGAGCGCGGGCGCCGACGGAGGGTAAGGGGCTTGTTTCAGGAATCTCGGACATACGAGCTTTCCTCACTTTCGAAGTTTTCTTTGTTCCGTGCTTCCAGGCCCTACAGTCCGGGAGCGAGCAGCCGCGGCAAGCCGCTTCCACCGGAGGCCACCCACCACACCCCGAGGCTGCCGGCAGGAACCGTCTGACCGCAGATGGGCTCATCTGGCCGGGATCTTCCCCTACCTGCCCAGACCGCCCGGCTACAACGAACGCCTGCGGGTGGCGCCGCCCCTGGTCGAACAGGCAATCCAGGCGCCGGCCGCCGACACCGCTTCCTGGTTCGACAACGTCTGGAGCACCGACTCCGCCCCGGCCGAGGAGCTGCCCGAGTACTGGGCGTCGCGTCAGTGGTTCTTGGCCTCGCCGCGTTCGTGGATCAGGGCGGCCAGCTCGGCGAGGGCCCGGTTGGCGCGCTCTCCGTCGGAGGCCTGGATGCCCATGACGGGGGCGGTCGAGCCGTCGGCGAGGTCGAGGGTGGGCCAGGGCGCGCCCTCGGACATCGTGATGCCGAGCAGCTCGGCCCATTCGTACTCGTGCGTGAGCAGGCCGTTGACGACCGTGAGGCCCTCGTCGTCGGCGGTCACCCGGCTGCGGGCGAGGATGTGCAGGACCCCGGCGACGGCCAGCCCGATCGCCACCAGGCCGATCCGGTCGCCGAGGCTCCAGGGCGCCGGCATGACCACGGCGAGGACGATCATGCTGAGCACGACCACCGCCGCGAGGACGTACGGGACGATCCTGGCCCGCTGGGGTCGCCACGTCGCCGTGGTCATGAGGGTGCCGCCGCCTTACGGAATCAGTCGCCTTACGGGATCAGTCGACGATCTTGCTGATCGGGATCTCGAGGATGTCGCGGGCGCCCGCCGCCTTCAGCGCCGGGATCAGGGTGTTGACGCCGTGCTTGGCGACGACGCTCTCCACCGCGTGCATCTCGCCGCCGGCCAGCGGAGTGACCGTGGGGGACGACATCGACGGGATGATGTCCAGGACGCTCTGCAGCGCGCCGTTCTCGACGTTCAGCTTGAGCAGGACGTTGCCGCGCGCCCGGATCGCGCCCTGCAGCAGCAGCGCGATGTCCTCCATGGCCGCGCGCTTCTCGGCGTCCTCGTACGCCTCGCGGTTGGCGACCAGCTCGGTGTAGCTGGTCAGGAGGGTGTCGAGGATGCGCAGGCCGTTCTTGCGCAGCGACGACCCGGTCTCGGTGAGGTCGACGATCACGTCGACGATGTCGGGGACCTTCGCCTCGGTCGCGCCGTACGACGGCACGACCCGCGCCTTCACGCCGTGCTTGGCGAGGAACCGCTCGGTGAGGGCGGGGAACTCGGTGGAGATCCGCACGCCCTCGGGCAGGTCGGAGACGGTCTGCCAGGGCGCGTCGTTCGGCACGGCCATGATGACGCGCACCGGGTTGGACGTGGCCTTGGAGTACTTCAGCTCACCGAGCGAGACGACGTCGGAGTCGGTCTCGGTGATCCAGTCGCGCCCGGTGATGCCGAGGTCGAACAGGCCCTGCTCGAGGTACGTCGGGATCTCCTGCGGGCGCAGGACCCGGACCCGGTCGATCCGGGGGTCGTCGATCGAGGCGCGGTAATCGCGCTCGGAGGCCCGGCGGACGGTCAGGTCGGCGGCATCGAACAGCTCGAACGTCGCCTTCTCCAGGGAGCCCTTGGGCAGCACGAGTGACAGCACGGTTCAGCAGGCCTTTCTTCGAGAGATGGGTTTCGCGGCGTCGACGCTCAGGAGCCCAGATGCTCCGCGTCATGCCGCGCGTGACCGTGGTGCCGAAGACCTCGCAGGGTCAGTGCCGTATCGAGTGCGGCCACGGTCGCCTCCATCCCTTTGTCCTCGCGGCTGTCGTCCAGCCCGCAGCGGTCCAATGCCTGGTCGATCGTCTCACATGTTAGTACGCCGTTACCTACGGGGGTGCCCTCATCCAGGGCAACCCTCGTCAAACCCGCGGTGACGGAGTCGCAGACATAGTCGAAATGGGGCGTATCTCCGCGAATCACCGCGCCCAGACAGACGACCGCGTCGTTGTCGCGGGCGAGCTGCTGGGCCACGACCGGGATCTCCAGCGCGCCGGCCACCCGTACGACGACCGGATCGGCGACCCGGCACTCCTTGGCCGTGGCGACGGCCCGCTCCAGCAGCCGGTCGGTGATCCGCGTGTGCCACCGGGTGCAGACGATCCCCAGCCGCAGCCCGGAGGCGTCGACGAACGTCTCCCCCGGGCGTCCGATTCCACTCATGCGCTTTCCTTGGTCCGAGGAGTTGCCAGAGGCGCGATGCTCATCAGGCGCCCGCTCATCCGAGATCACCGATCTCATGGCCCAGCCGGTCACGCTTGGCGGCGAGGTAGCGCCGGTTGTGCTCGGTGACGAGGACGGGCAGCCCGATGCGCCCGCGCACCTCGACGCCGAAGCGCTCCAGCCCCGCGACCTTGGCCGGGTTGTTGGTCAGCACCCGGACGGACCGGACGCCCAGGTCGAGCAGCATCTGCGCGGCGTTGCCGTACTCCCGGGCGTCCACCGGCAGACCGAGCTCGAGGTTGGCGTCGACGGTGTCGGAGCCGTCGTCCTGCCGCTGGTACGCCCGCAGCTTGGCGAGCAGACCGATGCCCCGGCCCTCGTGGCCGCGGAGGTACAGCACCACGCCGCGCCCCTCGGCGGCGATCGCGCCCATCGCGGCCTCGAGCTGGGTGCCGCAGTCGCAGCGCTCCGAGCCCAGCACGTCGCCGGTCAGGCACTCGGAATGGGCCCGTACGAGGACGTCCTCGCCGTCGCCCAGGTCGCCGTACACGAGGGCGACGTGCTCACCGTCGTCCAGGTGGCTGGCGTACCCGATCGCGCGCCACTCGCCGTACCGGTTCGGGATGCGGGTCTCGGCGGCCCGCTCGACCATCCGCTCGGTGCGCTTGCGGTACTCCACGAGCTGCTCGATCGAGATCAGCTTGAGGTCGTGTTCCTTGGCGAAGATCTCCAGCTGCGGCAGCCGCGCCATCGTGCCGTCGTCGTTGACGACCTCGGCCAGCACCCCGGCCGGGGTGAGCCCGGCCAGCCGGGCCAGGTCGACGGCGGCCTCGGTGTGCCCGCGCCGCCGCAGCACCCCGCCTTGGCGGTAGCGCAGCGGGAAGATGTGCCCGGGTCGGACCAGCTCGTACGGCTCGGTCGCCGAGTCGGCGAGCACGCGGATCGTGTGGGCGCGGTCGGCGGCGGAGATGCCCGTGTCGACGCCGTCGCGGGCGTCGACACTCACGGTGTACGCCGTGCGCATCCGCTCGTGGTTGTGCGCCGTCATCAGCGGTATCTGCAGCCGGTCCAGGTCCCGGCCCTCCATGGGCACGCAGATCACGCCGCTGCTGTACCGGATCGTGAAGGCGACCAGCTCCGGCGTCGCCTTGGCGGCGGCGAAGATGATGTCGCCCTCGTTCTCCCGGTCGGCGTCGTCGACGACGAGCACGGCCTTGCCGGCCGCGATGTCCGCGATCGCCTCCTCGACGCTGTCGAGACTCATGCCGCCACCACCTTGGGCTCGGTGTGCCGCCGCTGCCGGCGGTACTGCTTCAGCCAGTCACGGAAACCGGCCAGGACGAGGATGAAGAAGATTCCGTACGCCGCGCCGGAGACGTACAGCCCGGACTTGAACGCCAGGGGGACGCCCACCAGGTCGACGAGGACCCAGATGACCCAGAAGTCGACGAGTGCCCGGCTCTGCGCGTACGTCGCCACGGCGCTGCCGACGAAGATGTACGCGTTGGCCAGCGGCGACCACGAGATCTGCAGCCAGGGGATGTTCGCGAACAGGAGCGCGACCGCGACGGTGCCCACCGCGAGGGTCCCGACGAGTGCCAGGCGCTCCCGCCCGGTGGCCGGGCGCACCGGCAGCTCCCGGCTCTCCCGGAGGCCGCGCAGCCACCGGGCCCAGCCGTACGAGGCGAGCATGAGGAACATCACCTGCTTGAGCGCGTTGCCCGGCGCGTGCGCGCTGACCGAGGCGACCAGCAGGAGGACCGCGCCGGTGAGCTGCACCGGCCAGGTCCAGAGCGTGCGCCGCATCGCCAGCCACACCGTGGCCAGGGACAGGACGTTGCCCACGAGGTCGGTCCACAGGACCTTCTCGCCGAGGACGGTGATCCCCGCCTGCGTCCAGGAGCTCACTTGACCGCTCCCGCGGTGACGAGGCGCTCGACGTACTTGGCGACGACGTCGACCTCGAGGTTGACCGGGTCGCCGGGGCCCTTGCGGCCCAGAGTGGTCAGTTCGAGCGTCGTGGGGATCAGCGCGATCGTGAAGGCGTCGTCGCGCGCCTCGACGACGGTCAGGCTGACCCCGTCGACCGTGATCGAGCCCTTCTCGACGACGTAGCGGGCGAGCCGCGGCGGCAGTTCGACCGTCACGACCTCCCAGCGTTCGCCCGGCTCGCGGGAGACGATCCGCCCGACGCCGTCGACGTGGCCCTGGACGATGTGGCCGCCGAGCCGGTCGGCCGCCCGGACGGGGCGCTCGAGGTTGACCGGTGACCCCGGTTCCAGCGCGGCGAGGCTGGACCGGTCCAGTGTCTCCTTCATGACGTCGACGGTGAACGCGTCGTCCTTGAATTCGGTCACGGTGAGGCAGACCCCGTTGACCGCGATGGACGCGCCGTGCGTGGCGTCGGAGACGACGAGGGGGCCGCGCACCGTGAGCCGGGCGGAGTCCCCCGCCGGTTCGAGCGCGATCACCTCGCCCAGTTCCTCGACGATTCCGGTGAACATTCAGGTCTCCCTTCGGGCCGCTACCGGCCGGGTGGGGGTTTCGACGGCCGGCCTGACCGCGGTGATCCGCAGGTCCGTGCCGATCCGGGTGACGTCGTCGATCTCCAGGTGGTGGGCCGCGGCGAGCGTGGCGACGCCGGCGTCGCCGAGGGCCGCCGGGCCCGCGCCGAGCAGCCGGGGGGCGAGGTAGGCGACGACCCGGTCGACCAGGCCGGCGCCCACGAACGAGCCGGCGAGAGTGGGGCCGCCTTCGAGGAGGACGGAGACGATCTGCCGCTCGCGCAGCTCGGCGAGCAGGGCGGTCAGGTCGAGGCCGCCGTCGTCACGCGGCAGGCGTACGACGGCGACGCGGCCCTCCAGCGTGGTGGCGTCGGCGTCCTCGGCCACGGCGATCAGGGTCGGGGCCTCGTCGTCCAGGACCCGGCTGGTCAACGGCGTGCGCGCCAGGGTGTCGGCGACGACGCGCAGCGGCCGGCGCGGGGTGAGCCGGTGGTCGTGCCGGTGGACCCCGCGCACGGTGAGCCGGGGATCGTCGGCGAGCACGGTGCCGGAGCCGGCGACGATCGCGTCGCAGCGCGCGCGGAGCTCGTGGACGTCGTGCCGGGCCTCGGGACCGGTGATCCACTGGCTGCTGCCGTCGGCGGCGGCCGAGCGGCCGTCGAGCGTCGCGGCGAACTTCCAGGTCACGTGCGGCCGGCCCAGCCGGGTGCAGGTGAGCCATTCGGCGTTGACCCGTTCGGCCTCGGCGGCGAGCAGCCCCTCCTCCACCTCGACGCCCGCCTCGGCGAGCCGGCGGGCGCCGCCGCCCGCGACGGGGTGGGGGTCGGCGACCGCGTACACGACGCGCCGGACGCCGGCCTCGATGACGGCCTCGGTGCACGGGCCGGTACGGCCCTGGTGGTCGCAGGGTTCGAGGGTGACGAGGAGGGTGCCGCCCTCGGCGCGGCCGGCGGCCTCCCGGAGCGCGACGACCTCGGCGTGCGGGCCGCCGGCATAGGCGTGGTACCCCTCACCCGCGACGTGTCCGGCGGCGTCGAGGACGACGCAGCCGACGACGGGATTCGGGCTGGTCTCACCACGGGCGCGGGCGGCGAGCGCCAGCGCCCGGCGCATCGCGCGCTCCTGCGCGGGATCAACGGTCACCCGGGCCTCCCTGATCAGGCTCCGGGTGCGCGGCAAGGCCGCAGGGGCCATGCCCCGAAGGACACGGCCGCGTGCTGCCTCCCATCCGGACTTTAACCGTCGGTCCCGGAGTTCCACCGGGTCAACCGGCCGATGGTTTCGGCCGGGTCGCGGACTGTCACCGCCGGTTCGGACTTTCACCGACCCCGGAGCACGCTTTCACTGACTCACAACCAGTGTGCCATGCCGGGCATTCCGTGCCACATGTGAGGATGCACACGCGTCCACATCTGGACAAGCAAGCGCTCGCTTGGTAGCGCGACCAGGGTCGGCGCGCGAACGCTTCTCGCGCCTCTGGTTCCATATAGGTCGAATGTCGTTCTGGTTGGAGAGATGAGGGCGGGCCGATGACGCAGCGAACGGAGTGGATCGAGCCTGGAGCGTTCCAGGTCGCGCCGGGTGTGCACCGCATCCCGCTACCGCTCCCGAGCGACGGCCTGCGCGCCGTCAACGTCTACGCCATCACCGGCGAGGACGGCCTGGTGCTGATCGACGGCGGCTGGGCGCTGGAGGAGTCCCGGCGGCAGCTGGAGGCGGCGCTGAAGGAGCTCGGCCACGGCCTCGGGGACATCACCCGGTTCCTCGTCACGCACGTCCACCGCGACCACTACACGCAGGCGGTCGCGGTCCGCCGGGAGTTCGGCACGCGGGTCAGCCTCGGCATCGGCGAGCGGCCCACGCTCGAACTCCTCACCCGGCCGGTGCGCCGGGAGGACTCCCCGCAGCTCGCGCGGCTCCTCGCCTGCGGCGCGGGCCCGCTCGTGGAGCGGCTGAAGGCCGCCTGGAAGGAGGGCGGTCAGGACCGGCTCGACTGGGAGATGCCCGACGACTGGATCGACGGCCGCACCGCGGTGCCGCTCGGCGAACGCGAGCTCCTCGCCGTCCCCACGCCGGGCCACACGCGGGGGCACCTCGTCTTCGCCGACCTCGACGCCGGGCTGATGTTCGCCGGGGACCACGTCCTGCCGCACATCACGCCGTCCATCGGCTTCGAGAGCGCGCCGGACACGTCCCCGCTCGGGGCGTACCTCGACTCTCTCCGGATCGTCCGGGAGATGCCCGACCTGCGGCTCCTGCCCGCCCACGGGCCGGTCACCGACAGCGTGCACGCCCGCGTCGACGCCCTGCTGGAGCACCACGCCGAGCGCCTCGACGCGAGCGAGGCGGCGGTCACCGCCGGCTCCGGTACGGCGTACGAGACGGCGCGCGCGCTCACCTGGACCCGGCGCGGCCGCGCCTTCGACGACCTGGACCTGTTCAACCAGATGCTGGCCACGACCGAGACCCAGGCGCACCTGGAGGTGCTCGTCACCCAGGGCCGGCTGCGCGGCCGCGCGGACGGCGACGGTGTGACGATCTACGAGACGCCGTGAGTCAGGAGGCGTACGCGCCGCTCGCCCGCTCGCGCAGGGAGCGGACGGCCTCGGCGGGGTCGTCGGCGGAGTAGACCGCCGACCCCGCCACGAAGACGTCCGCGCCCGCCTCGGCGCAGCGCTCGATCGTCTCGGCGCCCACGCCGCCGTCGACCTGCAGCCAGACGTCGAGGTCCCGGCCCTTGATCAGGTCACGGGCGCGGCGCACCTTCGGCAGCACCATGTCGAGGAACGACTGCCCGCCGAAGCCCGGCTCGACCGTCATCACGAGCATCATGTCGATCTCGGGGAGCAGGTCGGCGTACGACTCGACGGCGGTGCCCGGGTTCAGGGCGAGGCCCGCGCGGGCGCCCGCCGAACGGATCGCCCGCAGCGTGCGGATCGGGGCGCTCGCGGCCTCCGCGTGGATGGTCACGCTGCCCGCGCCGGCCTCGGCGTAGCCCGGCGCCCACCGGTCCGGGTCCTCGATCATGAGGTGGCAGTCCAGCGGCAGGGGCGTGACCTTGAGCAGCGACTCGACGACCGGCAGCCCGAGCGTCAGGTTGGGAACGAAGTGGTTGTCCATCACGTCGACGTGGATCCAGTCGGCGTTGGACACCGCCGTGACCTCGTCGGCGAGGCGGGCGAAGTCGGCGGACAGGATGCTGGGAGCGATTTGCACGGCCATGATGCCGTCAAGTTTAAAGACGGCGGTCCGCGCCCCGACGGCGGGCGGCTCGGTTCACGCCGACGGCCGTCGCTCACCCGTCCTCGGGGGTGCGGGCGCCGGGGCGGCGGGCGTCGAGGTCGGCGGCGGCGGACTTCAGGGCCTCGACGGTGACCGCGACGGACGGGCGGCGCACGCTCGCGGTCCGCACGACGGCGTACACGTAGCGGGTCATCGCCCGGGGCAGGCTGCGCACCGCGATGCCCGGCACCCCCAAGGTGAGGGCGAGGCTGGGGATGGCGGCGACGCCGACACCCCGGGCGACGAGGCCGAGGATCGTGCCGAGGCCCTCGAACTCCCACGGCATCGACGGGGCGCCGCCGACGTCGGTGAGGAGCCGGTCGAACGCCTCGCGCGACGGTTCGCCGGGCGGCGCCGCCATCCACGGCTCCTCCCGGAGACGCCGCAGGTCGAGCCGGACGTCCGGGTCGGCCGCCCAGTGATCGGACGGCACGACCAGGACGACCGGGTCGTGCATGAGGAGCGTGAACCGCAGGCTGCCGCCCCCGCGCGTCGGCAGGCGGCCCGTCCAGTCGTCGATCAGCGCGACGTCGACCTCACCGGAGCGCACCTGCGGCAGGCCGTCGCCGGCGCTCTGGCGGAGCTGGAACGTCAGGCCCGAATGCCGGCGCAGACCGTGCGCCAGCGCCGGCGCGAACGCCACGGCCGCGGTCGGGAACGCGGTGAGGACCACGTGCCCGGAAGGCTCGGGCTCGGCCATGTCGGCCTCGGCGAACTCGATCATCCGGAGGATGCGCTCGGCGTGCCGGACGAGCCGTCGGCCGGCATCGGTCAGCTCGGCGCTGCGCGCGGTGCGGTCGAGGAGCGTCGCGCCGACCTCCCGCTCGAGCACGGCGAGTTGCTGGGACACGGCCGACGCGGTGTAGCCCAGCGCCTTCGCGGTGGCCGCGATGCTGCCGCGCTCGGCGAATTCGCGTAGCAGGCGGAGCCGCCGGACGTCCAGCATAAGCGCATCTTATGCAGACCAGCGGAAAGCCTCGCTTGTGGTGATGCACTGGAAAGCTGAACGATTGAGGGGCACGGCGCCGCGCACGACCACTTTTCCGTCCAAATGCTCCCTTGGAGTCGTTCGATATGTCAGTCGCAATCTCCGCGACTCTCGCCGCCAACGAAGCGCTCGACCATCGCCGACGGGCCGGTCTGCCGGTTCTTCCCCTGGCCTTCGGGGAGGCCGGGCTGAACGTCCACCCCGGGCTCGAACGCCGGCTCGGCGCGGCGGCCGGGCGCGGCGCCTACGGCCCCGTCGCGGGCAGCGCCACCCTGCGGGACGCCGCCGCGGGGTACTGGCGCCGCCGGGGGCTGCCCGCCGATCCGGACCTGGTCGTGGCCGGACCCGGCAGCAAGCCCCTCCTGTACGCCCTCCTGCTGGCGATCGGCGGAAGCGTCGTGGTCCCCCAGCCGAGCTGGGTCAGCTATGCCGCCCAGACCCGCCTGATGGGCGCCGAGCCGATCTTCGTCCCCACCCGCCCCGGCGAGGGCGGCGTTCCCGACCCCGAGCTCCTGACCGGTGCGGTGTCCCGGGCGAGGGCCGCCGGTCACGCCGTCCGCAGCGTCGTTCTCACGCTCCCCGACAACCCGACGGGCACGCTCGCCCCGGAGGACACCGTCCGCGGGCTCTGCGAGGCCGCCCGCGAGCTGGACCTCGTGATCATCGCCGACGAGATCTACCGCGACCTGGTGTTCGACCAGCGCGCCGACTTCCCGTCGCCGGCGCGGTTCGCGCCGGAGCGCACGGTGACGACCACGGCGCTGAGCAAGAGCCTCGCGCTCGGGGGCTGGCGGATCGGCGTGGCCCGGCTGCCCGAGGACCTGTGCGGCCTGCGCGACCGGCTCGCCGGGGTGGCCAGCGAGATCTGGTCGAGCGCGTCCGGCCCCGTCCAGGAGGCGGCGGCCTACGCCTTCGGCGAGCCGGCCGAGATCGCCGACCGGGTCGCGGCGAGCCGCCGCCTGCACGCGGCCGTGGCGACCGCGATGGCGGAGCGGTTCGCCGGGGCCGGAGCGCGCGTGGTGACCCCGCAGGGCGGGTTCTACTGCTATCCGGAGTTCGCCGGGCCGGTCGGCGACCACCTGCGCGAGCGGTTCGGGATCGAGACCTCCGCCGACCTGGCGGACCTCCTCCTCGAGGAGCACGGCGTCGGGGTGCTGCCCGGCAGCGCGTTCGGCGACCCGCCCGAGGCGTTGCGGCTCCGGGTGGCGAGCAGTCTGCTGTACGGCGACACTCCCGAACAGCGCGACGTCGCTCTCGGCGCGCCCGACCCGCTCACCCTGCCCTGGATCGCGGCCGCCCTGGACCGTGCCACCGAAGTGCTGACGGAGCTGACCGCCCGCGTCCGCGAGGCGGTCCCCGCCTCCGTCTGAGCCCCGAGCCGGGCCACGCGCCCGGCGACCCCCCACGCGCGGCAACGGATCAAGGAGACCGCCGACGGCGACTGAGGGCGGTCGACCGCCGCCCTGGAGGCCACCGGCGACTCAGGACGGTCGGGCAGGACACCGCGCCCGGCGAGGGGTCAGGAGCGGCGGCGCAGGAGGGCGAGGAACATCGCGTCGGTGCCGTGCCGGTGCGGCCAGAACTGGGCGTACGGGCCGTCGCCCAGGCCCGGCACCTCCTTCAGGTGCGCGGGCGCGTCCAGCCGCTCCACGTCGTCCCGGCCGCGCAGGACGTCGTCGACGACGACCCTGGTCTCGGCCAGGTGCGGCGAGCAGGTGACGTACGCGACCACGCCGCCGGGCCGTACGGACTCCAGCGCCGACGCGAGGAGCCGCCGCTGCAGCGGGCCGAGCTCGGCCACCGCCTCCGGGCTACGCCGCCAGCGGGCCTCCGGGCGGCGGCGCAGCGCGCCCAGGCCGGTGCACGGCGCGTCGACCAGCGCCCGGTCGAACGAACCGGGCCGCCAGGCGGGCCGGGTACCGTCCACGACCGCCACCTCGCCCGCCGCGTCGACGCTCTTCGCGACGAGCCGGGCGCGATGCGGCTGAACGTCGCAGGCGAGCAGGTGCGCGCCGCGCTCCCCCGCCAGCCCCGACAGCAGACCGGCCTTGCCGCCCGGCCCTGCGCACAGGTCGAGCCAGCGGCGGTCCGGGCCCTCGATCGCGACGCGGGCGAGGGCCAGGGCGACGAGCTGGCTGGCCTCGTCCTGGACCGCGGCGCGGCCCTCGGCGACCGCGGGGATGGAGCCGGGATCCCCTTCGGGGAGGTAGGCGGCGTACGGGGAGTACGCGGCGGGCTCGCCGCCGAGCTCGGCGACGGCCGCGCGGCCCGGGCGGGCCACGAGGGTGACGCGGGGACGCTCGTTGTCGGCGGCCAGCAGCGCCTCGACCTCCGCCGGTCCGGCCGCGTCGCGCAGCGCGTTGACGATCCAGCGCGGATGGCTGTGCACGACCGCGAGCCGCCCGGTCTCGTCCTCGGGCGCCACGATGCCCAGCCACGTGTCGAGGTCGCGGGCGGAGACCTTGCGCAGCACCGCGTTGGCGAACTTGGCCTGGCCGGGACCGGCCACCGAACGGGCCAGGTCGACGGTCGTTCCGACGGCGGCGTGCGCGGGGATGCGGGTGCGCAGCAACTGGTGGACGCCGAGCCGCAGGACGTTCAGCAGCGGCCGGTCGACCTTGGCCACCGGCCGGTCGCTGCACGCGTCGAGCACCGCGTCGTACGTGCCGCGCCCGCGCAGCGTGCCGTAGGTCAGCTCGGTCGCCAGCGCGGCGTCCCGGCCGGTCAGGCCGCGCTCGCGCAGCAGGGACGGCAGCAGCAGGTTGGCGTAGGCGTCGCGCTCGTCCACGGCCTGCAGCACGTCGAACGCGGTGCGGCGCACGGGGTCGCGCGGGCGGCGCCGCTGCGGAGGACGGTTGGGCCGGCCGCCCTGGCCGGGCGTGCGACGGGGTTGCCGGGGAGGCATCAGGTCAGCTCGTCCTCGTCGGTCGGGTGGACGCCGCGCGCCCAGGCGGCCGCGTCCATGCGCTGCTTGCCCTGCGGCTGGACCTGCCCGAGCAGCACCGGGTGGGTGCCGGTCCCGGCGAGGACCTCACGCTTGGTGACCCGCAGCCGGCCGGGCGCGAGCGGCTCCGCGTCCGGGGCGGGCCGGACCGGGCCCAGCTTGAGCCGCTCGCCGCGGAAGGTCGTCCAGCCCCCCGGCGCGGGCGTGCAGGCGCGCAGCAGCCGGTCGACGTGCAGGGCGGGCTTGGACCAGTCGACACGGGCGTCGTCCGGGGTCAGCTTGGCGGCGTACGAGACGCCGTCGACGGGCTGCGGGCGGGGCTCCAGCGCGCCGTCCTCGATGCCGTCCATCGTCGCGACGAGCAGGTGCGCGCCGGTCCCCGCCAGCCGGCCCAGCAGGTCGCCGCTGGTGTCCTCGGGCAGGATCGGCTCGGTGACGACGCCGAACACCGGCCCGGTGTCGAGGTCCGCCTCGATCTGGAACGTCGCCGCGCCGGTGATGTCGTCGCCGTGCAGCACGGCGTGCTGCACGGGCGCCGCGCCCCGCCAGGCGGGCAGCAGCGAGAAGTGCAGGTTGACCCAGCCGTGCCGCGGGATGTCCAGCGCCGAGCGCGGGATCAGCGCGCCGTACGCCACGACCGGGCAGCAGTCCGGCGCGATGTCCCGCAGCCGGTCGAGGAACTCCGGGTCCTTCACCTTCGCGGGCTTCAGCACCTCGACGCCCGCCTCGGCCGCCCGCTGCGCGACCGGGCTCGGCGTGAGCCGGCGCCCGCGCCCGGCGGGCGCGTCCGGGCGGGTGACGACCGCGACGACCTCGTGGCGGGACTCCAGCAGTGCCTCGAGGGCAGGCACCGCGGTCTCCGGTGTTCCGGCGAATACCAGGCGCACTAGCGGTCTCCGTCCGCGCTCACAGGGCCTTGCCGAACGTACGATGCGGGGAGTCCTTCACGATCGGCTTCGGCTCGCCGAACCACTCGGCCTCCCGGATCGCCTTCATCGCGGCCTTGCGCTGCTCGGGGTCGAGCCGGTCGATGAAGATGATGCCGTCCAGGTGGTCGGTCTCGTGCTGCACGCAGCGGGCCAGCAGGTCGGTGCCCTCCAGCACGATCGGCTCGCCGTACATGTTGAAGCCCTTGGCCACGACGCCGAAGGCGCGCTTGGTCGGGAAGGCGAGGCCGGGCAGCGACAGGCAGCCCTCGTCGCCGTCCTGCTGCTCCTCGGACAGGTCGAGGGTGGGGTTGACGACGTGACCGAGCTGCTCGTCGACGTAGTAGGTGAAGACCCGCAGGCCGACGCCGAGCTGCGGCGCGGCCAGCCCGGCGCCCGGCGCGTCGAGCATCGTGTCGGACAGGTCCTTGACCAACGTCCGGAGCTCCTTGTCGAAGTCCTTGACCGGATCCGCCGGGGTCCGCAGGACCGGGTCACCGAAGAGGCGGATGGGCTTGACTGCCACGTACGGCTCCGTTCGACGTGCTGGGGCTGAAGCCTCCAGTCTACGGAGGTCGCGGTACCGGATTCGCTCAGATGAGCTCCAGCGGGTCGATCCGCACGCGGACCACCTCGGTGGTCTTGCGGGCGCTCCGGGCGGCCTGGGCGGTCTTGAGGCACCGGGCCAGCACGGCGCCGCGGGCGCGGTCCACCCGGATCAGGGCGCGCTCCTGACCGTCGCCGACCTCCACCGGCCCCAGCACCTCGGCGTCCGGCGGCAGGTCGGCCGCCTCCACCAGCTCGCGGACGGCCTGCGGCGTGCCGGTCAGGGACGCCATGCGCACGGCGGGCGGGAAGCCGAGCTCCCGGCGCTCGGCCAGCTCCCGTTCGGCGAACGTCACGGGGTCCCAGCGGAGCAGCGCCTGCACCGGGGCCAGCGCGCCGTCCGCGAGCACGACGACCGGCCCGCCGGGGCGGACGAGGCCGGCGGCGTTCGTCCACCGGCGCAGCGTCTCCTCACCGGCCCGCAGGTCGGCGCGGCCGAGCAGCACCCAGCCGTCGAGCAGCAGCGCGGCCGCGTACCCCTCCGCGGGCGCCGGCTCCGCGCCGGGGGTGGCGACGACCAGCGCGGGCTCGGCGCCCACGGTCGCGAGCACGCCGTCCCGTCCCGAGGTGCGGATCGGCACGCCGGGGAAGGCGCGGCCCAGCTCCTCCGCGGTGCGCCGGGCGCCCACCACGACCGCCCGTACGTGCCCGCTCCCGCACTCCGGGCAGCGCCACGCCCCGGCGATGCGACCGCACCACCGGCAGTACGGCGCGGCGTGCCCCGAGGTCAGCGCCAGCGGCCCCTCGCACTCCTGGCAGCGCGCCGGCCCCCGGCAGCGGGCGCAGGCGAGGGCCGGGACGTAGCCGCGGCGCGGCACCTGGACGAGCACCGGCCCCTTCTCCAGTCCCTGCCGGGCCACCCGGAACGCCAGGTGCGGCAGCCGCGCGGTGCGGGCGGCCTCGTCGCGGGCGAGTTCGGCGTCGTCACCGGCGGGCCGGACGTGCGGCATCGACCGCCGCAGCCGGTCCCGGTCCGGGACGAGCGGGTGCGCCCAGCCCGTCTCCACGAGCTGGGTGGCGTCGGTCGTGCGCGTGAACCCGCCGATCAGCGCGCCGGCTCCGGCCCGGTGGGCGCGCAGCGCGAGCACCTCGCGGGCGTGCGGGTACGGGGCGTGCGGCTCGGCGTGGACGTCGTCGCCGTCGTCCCAGAGCACGACGAGGCCGAGGTCGCGCACCGGGGCGAACATCGCGGCGCGCGTCCCGACGACGGCGGTCACCTCGCCGCGCAGCACGGCGAGCCAGCGGCGGTAGCGCTCGGCCGGGCCGAGTTCGGCGGTGAGCGCGACATGGCGGTCCGAGCCCAGCGCGGCCTCGAGGGCCGTGTCGACCCGCGCCACCTCCCGGCCGTCCGCGACCACGATGAGGACCCCGCGTCCACCGTCCAGGGCGGCTCGCGCGGCGCGGGCGACCGCGTCCGTCCAGTCGGTCCCCGGCAGGGCGGTCCACACCGCCCGGGGCGCGCGCCCCTCCCGCAGCGCGGCGAGGAACGATCGCCCCGCCCGGTAGGCGTCCCACGGCCCGGGACCGCCATCGGCCACCCCAGCCCCCTGGCCGCCTTCGGCGCCCGGTCCAACAGGCTCAGCGCCCCGCCCGGCGGCCTCGACGCTCGGCCCGGCAGGCTCAGCGCCCGGCCCGCGGACCTCGACGCTCGGCCCGGCAGCCTCGGCGTCCGGCCGGACAGGCTCAGCGCCCGGCCCGGCAGGCTCAGCGCCCCGCCCGGCAGGCTCAGCGCCCCGCCCGGCAGGCTCAGCGCCCTGCTCGGCGGTCTCGACGCTCGGGGCGGCGGCCTCAGCGGCGGAGCCGGTGTCATCAGTGACCGGACCGGGGGCCTCGGCGTCCGGCCCGGCGGTCCGGGCGTGCGCCTCCGCCTCGGCGGGCTCGGTGTCCCCTTGCCGGCCGGCCTCGCCGATCGACGCCTCGGCGAGGGCCCGGTCCAGGTCGGCGCCGGGTTCGGCGCCACCGGCGTCCGTGGCCGTGGTCGCCTTCTCCTCGTCCTCGTCCTCGTCCAAGCTGACGGTCACGGCCGCATCGGGTCTCCGCTCCGCTTCGACGCGGGCGTGCCGGGGCGGGACGGCGAGGCGCAGGACGTCGGCGAAGGTGCCGGCGTAGCGGTCGGCCACCTCGCGGACGAGCGCGGCGATCTCAGGCGTCAACACGGGCTCGGGGGAGATCACGCGGTCGATGAAGGACAGCCGCCCACCGTGGTCGCTCTCCTCGACGCGGTCGAGCAGGAAGCCGTCGACCAGCTGACCGGCGAACCGCACCCGTACCCGGCAGCCCGGCACCGCCTTCTCGTCGAGCTTGGCGGGGACCAGATAGTCGAACGGCCGGTCCAGGTGGGGCAGGGAGACGTCGACGGCGACCCTGGCGACCTTCAACGTCTCCGCGGGCCGCCGTACGCCCTTCGCCGGCGCCTTTCCGGGCGTCGTGCGGCCGGCGCGCGCGCCCGGACCGGCGGCCGCACCCGCGCCAGGGGTGGCGGCCGTCAAGCCGTCCATCCCGGGGATCTGGGGAGTGGTCCCGAGCCCCCCGCCGTCGTTCGCCATTCCCCCGTCCTACCAGATCGCACGGACGCCGACGCCGCCGCGAACCGGCGGGAACCCCTGATCCACGTCGACGCCCTGGAACGCGTCTATCTGAAGCCCGACGGCAGGGCCGGCATCAATCGCCTGACCCGCGACGCCGGCGACGCGGCGTACGGCGGCTCTCCCGGGCTGACGGAGAAGGCGAGCGTCCTGGCCGCCCACCGGCTGGCCCAGGGCGCCCCTGAGGAGGAGCGGCTGCCGCTGTTGCTCACCGTCGGCTTCGCCGTGCAGAACGCGACGTGGAAGGCGATCCCCCCGGAGACGGCCGAGCTCTACCACCGGGCGCTCGAGTCGGTGGATCAGGCCCCGCTCGCCGCGCCGTGCCCGCATCCCGACGGACACCCCGGAGTCGACGTGGCGGCCGGGGACCGGGCGCGACTCGCGAGGGCGCTGCACGACCCGGGCGCGGAGAGGGGGGTGGCGGTGGACGAGGCCGCCGTGCGATGCCCGAGATTCGCCGCCGAGCGGGCCGTCGCGCTGCTCCGCCTCACCGGTGAACACCTCACCCACGGCTGAGCGCTCCGGTCACCGGCGCGGGACGCCGGTGACCGGGCTCGGTCCGAGATGTGCGGCGGCGACGCGCTTGGGCACGACCATGCGCCAGGCGTCCTGGACGAGTTCGCGCATCTCGTCCTCGTCGAGCGCGGCCAGGCGCACGTCGACCCAGTTGAAGCGCTGGTCGGAGAGGCGAGGCAGGCGGAACCTGTCCGGCTCTCCGGCGACGAGCGCGGCGCGCTCCTCCTTCGGGAAGGCGAAGCCCATCCACTCCTCGTCGGCGGAGAGCGCGACGTAGACGATCCGCCCGACGCGGAACTTCACGCGGTCCCTGATCAGATGCTCTTCCGTACGCGGCAGCGCCGACGCGACGCGCCGTACGTCCTCGACCGTGACCATTCCCGCCCGCCTCTCCCGCACGGTCCCTATGGTCTAGCGGTCCGGCGCGGCACAGGCGAGTCCGGCGTCCTCAGTGGCGTCGTCCACGCGGGTCCGGCCTGGCGGTCCCTCCGGGACGTGATGCCGTTCGAGCCGGGCGGCGACGGCCAGGGCTCGCAACGAGTGCGACCTGACCAGATGTTGCCGGGGACCGGCGGACCGGTTCCGGCGTTCGGGGATGCTGCTGTTCACTGATGACCTCCAGAGGTGGGGAACGTCACAGTGACCGCTAAAGGGTCACATGCGTCTCTACTACCCCAGAGCGCAAGATCATTCGTGAATATTCCGATAAGTGAATGAATTACCGGTCGGGTATCAGACCGCCGTGAACGTCACCGGCAGGTGCCGCAGGCCGCGCAGGCCGCCGATGTGCCGGGGCAGCTCCTCGTACGGCACCGCGAGGGCGAGGTCGCCGAGCCGGCGCAGCACCGTCCCGATGGCGATCCGCCCCTCCAGCCGGGCCAGCGGCGCGCCGAGGCAGTAGTGGACGCCGTGCCCGAACCCCAGGTGGGCGCCGGCCGGACGCGCGACGTCGAGGCGGTCCGCGTCGTCGAACTCGGCGGGGTCGCGGTCGGCGATCGCGGTCGCGATGATGACGGTCGCCCCCCGGGGAACGCGCACTCCGCCGATCTCGAGGTCCTCCGCCGCGATGCGCAGGATGCCCGGGTCGACCGGCCCGTCCCAGCGCAGGAACTCCTCGACGGCGTCCGGGAGCAGACCGGGATCGTCCCGAAGGAGCTTGAGCTGACCGGGGTGGGCGAGCAGCGCCGCGATCCCGTTTCCGATCAGGTTGACCGTGGTGACATAGCCCGCGACCAGCAGCAGGAAGGCCATCGCGACCAGCTCGCCCTGGTCGAGGCGCTCGTCCCGGTCGGTGGCGATGATCAACGCGCCGAGCAGGTCGTCGGCGGGATCGCTCCGCTTCGCCGCCAGCAGCCCTTCCAGATAGGACCACATCTGCCGCCACGCCCGGTCCACGGCCGCGACGTCGGGCCGGTCGGGATGCTGGGTGAGCATGACGTTCGTCCACTCCTGGAAGCGGTCCCGGTCCGTCAGCGGCACGCCGAGCAGTTCGCTGATCACCGTGACCGGCAGGGGCAGGGCGAACTCCTCGATCAGGTCCGCCCGCCCGGCCGGCGTGATCGCGTCCAGCAGCCGATCCGCGATCTCCTGCACCCGTGGTTCGAGCTGCGCCACCCGGCGGACCGTGAACGCCTGCGACACCAGACGGCGCAGCCGCGTATGGTCGGGCGGATCGAGGCGGATCATGCTCCGCATCGCGCCGTCCCGCTCCGCGGCGGGCAGCATTTCCAGGAGCCGGTGGTCCGTGGCGCGGCGAAGGTCGCTGCTCAGACGAGGGTCCGTGAGCGCCTCCCGGGCATCCTCGTACCGCGTGACCAGCCAGGCCTCCAGCCCGCGGACGGTGACGACCCGGCGGACCGGGCCGCCTTCGCGGAGCCGGCGGTAGAAGGGGTACGGATCGGCGAGGAAGTGCGGATTCTCGTACGGAAAGACGATCGGCTCACTCATCCGGCCCCCCGACCCCGGTCACGACGGCGGCGCGCCCAGCCGTCCGTACGTCCTGGTCTCCCCGCCCGGACCGGCTCTCAAGCTTCGGACTCGTCACGGACGGTGACCGGCGGCTTCAGCGCCTCGCCGCGTCGCCCGGCCGGGAAACGGCGAGGCCGCCTCGGACGGGTGTCCGGGGCGGCCTCGTACGGAGCGGATCGGGTCAGAGACCCGCGGCCGACTTCAGGGCGTCGGCGCGGTCCGTGCGCTCCCAGGAGAAGTCCGGCTCCTCGCGGCCGAAGTGGCCGTACGCCGCGGTCTGGGAGTAGATCGGGCGCAGCAGGTCGAGGTCGCGGATGATCGCGGCCGGGCGGAGGTCGAAGACCTGGAGGACGGCCTCCTGGATCTTCTCGATCGGGAGCTTCTCGGTGCCGAAGGTCTCGATGAACAGGCCGACCGGGTGGGCCTTGCCGATCGCGTAGGCGACCTGGGCCTCGCAGCGGTCGGCGAGACCGGCGGCGACGACGTTCTTGGCGACCCAGCGCATGGCGTACGCGGCGGAGCGGTCGACCTTGGAGGGGTCCTTGCCGGAGAACGCGCCACCGCCGTGGCGTGCCATGCCGCCGTAGGTGTCGATGATGATCTTCCGGCCGGTGAGGCCCGCGTCGCCCATCGGGCCGCCGATCTCGAAGCGGCCGGTCGGGTTGACCAGCAGGCGGTAGCCCTCGGTGTCGATGTCCAGGTCGGCGAGGACCGGGTCGACCACGTGCTCCTTGACGTCGGGGCTCAGCAGGTCGCTGAGGCTGATGTCGGGAGCGTGCTGGGAGGACACGACGACCGTGTCGAGCCGGACCGGGCGGTCGCCGTCGTACTCGATCGTGACCTGGGTCTTGCCGTCCGGGCGGAGGTAGGGCACCACGCCGCTGTTGCGGACGGCGGACAGGCGCCGGGCCAGCCGGTGCGCGAGGGTGATCGGCAGCGGCATCAGCTCGGGCGTCTCGCGGCAGGCGTAGCCGAACATCAGGCCCTGGTCGCCGGCGCCCTGCCGGTCGAGCTCGTCGGAACCCTCGCCCTCGCGGGTCTCGTACGCGTCGTCGACGCCCTGCGCGATGTCGGGCGACTGAGCGCCGATGGAGACGGACACGCCGCAGGAGTGGCCGTCGAAGCCCTTGCTGGAGGAGTCGTAGCCGATCTCGAGGATCTTCTCCCGGATGACGCCGGGGATGTCCACGTACGTCTCGGTGGTCACCTCACCCGCGACGTGAACCTGACCGGTGGTGATCAGCGTTTCGACGGCGACGCGGCTGCGCGCGTCGTCCTTCAGCATCGCGTCGAGGACGGCGTCGCTGATCTGGTCGGCGATCTTGTCGGGGTGACCTTCCGTCACGGATTCAGAGGTGAACAGGCGACGAGACACGTAGGTGTACTCCTTGCAGCGGCTGCTGACTGACGTAGCAGAGTGGTCATTTCCGGTGGCCGAAGTCTAGCCGGGGCCGGTCGAGCGACGCTTGAGGCGTACGGAGGACCGGCGGCTTCACTCTAGCCGTCCGGCCACCTGATCCCATACGACGTCGGCGAGCGCCTCCTTCGAGCCGCGCGGCACGTCGACGGAGCCGCCGTCGGCCGAGAGGATCACCGCGGCGTTGTCCGGGGCGCCGAACGTCAGCCGCTCCCCCACCTCGTTGACCACCAGCAGGTCACAGCCCTTGCGGGCGAGCTTCTCCCGGCCGTGGCGCAACACGTCGTTCGTCTCGGCGGCGAATCCGACGATCACCTGTCCGGGGCGGCGCGCGGTGACGAGCTCGACGAGGACGTCGGGGTTCTTGACCAGGCGGATCGGGTCCGGTTCGACCTCGTCCGTTTTCTTGATCTTAACGTCGCGGTAGCCGGCCGGCCGGAAGTCGGCCACCGCGGCGGCCATCACCACGGCGTCGGCCTCGCCGGCCGCCTTGAGCACGGCGTCGCGCAGTTCGAGCGCCGAGCCGACGCGAAGGACGTCGGCGCCCGCCGGGTCCGGCAGCGCGACGTTCGCGGCGACGAGCGTGACCCGGGCGCCGCGCGCGAGCGCGGTCCGCGCCAGGGCGTACCCCTGCAGGCCGGACGAGCGATTTCCGATGAACCGCACCGGGTCGATGGGCTCCCGGGTGCCGCCCGCCGACACGACGATGTGGCGGCCGGTGAGGTCGGCCGGCAGGTCCTGCCGCGCCAGGACGAGGCGCGCTGCGTCGAACAGGGCGTCCGGATCGGGCAGCCGCCCCTTGCCGGAGTCGGCGCCGGTCAGCCGCCCGACGGCCGGCTCGATCACGACGCAGCCCCGCGAGCGCAGCGTCGCGACGTTGGCCTGGGTCGCGGGGTGCTCCCACATCTCGGTGTGCATCGCGGGCGCGAACACGACCGGGCACCGGGCCGTCAGCAGGGCGTTGGTCAGCAGGTCGTCGGCGAGGCCGTGCGCCGCACGGGCCAGCAGGTCGGCGGTGGCCGGGGCGACGAAGACGAGGTCGGCGCCCTGCCCGAGGCGGACGTGCGGCACCTCGGCGACGCCCGACCAGACCTCGGTCGTCACCGGCTCGCCGGACAGCGCCGCCCACGTCGGCTCGCCGACGAAGCGCAGCGCGTCACGCGTCGGGATCACCCGGACGTCGTGCCCGGACTCGGTCAGCCGCCGCAGCAGCTCGCAGACCTTGTACGCGGCGATGCCGCCGCCCACCCCGAGGAGCACGCGGGGCCGCCCGGACCGCGCCGCGACCTCACTCACCGGCAGGCCCTTTCACCGGGCACGGCGCGGCGCCGATGGGACGCCGCGGACGCGCGCGGGTCGGGGGCGGGACACGCCCCGGGGCCGCCGGAGGACAACTCAGGCGCCTTCGATGGCCTCGGAGTGAAGCAGGCCCTCGCGGACCTCGCGCAGCGCGATCGACAGCGGCTTCTCCTGAACCTGGGTCTCCACCAGGGGACCGACGTACTCCAGGAGGCCCTCGCCGAGCTGGGCGTAGTAGGCGTTGATCTGACGGGCGCGCTTGGCCCCCATGATCACAAGGCTGTACTTGCTGTCGACGATCTTCAGCAGGTCGTCGATCGGCGGGTTGGTGATGCCTTCGGCACCAGGGGCATTCGATGCCACTCCTGCGCCTTCCGCTAGTCGGAGTTCGGTGGTTGTGCAGCCAGCAAGGCTACCAGCTCGGCGCAGACGTCCTGGACGGACGTGTTGACGAGCGTGACGTCGAACTCCTTCTCGGCCGCCAGTTCGATGCGGGCGGCCTCGAGGCGGCGTTCGATCACCTCGGCGGGCTCCGTGCCACGGCCGACCAGGCGGCGGACCAGCTCGTCCCAGGACGGCGGCGCGAGGAACACGAACAGCGCCTCCGGCATGGCCACGTGCACCTGACGGGCGCCCTGCAGGTCGATCTCGAGCAGGACCGGCACGCCGGCTTCGAGGTGCTCAAGCACCGCGCGGCGCGGCGTGCCGTACCGATTTCCCGCGAACTCGGCCCACTCGAGCAGTTCCCCCTCGCCGACGAGCCGATCGAACTCGGCTCCGTCGACGAAGAAGTAGTGCACACCGTGGACCTCGCCAGGACGAGGGGCACGAGTTGTCACCGAGACCGACAGCCACACCTCCGGGTGGGCCCGCCGGATCTCGGCGACGACCGTGCTCTTGCCGACGCCGGACGGTCCGGAGAGGACCGTCAGGCGCCTGGACGGGATGGAGCCGCCCGCCATGGGGATGGCGGAGCCGGCCGCGGCGGTCTGCCCGCCGCGCCCGTCCGCGGCTCGGTCAGCGATTTCCACCGCCGCCGAACTCACGCTCGAGAGCGGCGCGCTGGTTGGCACCGAGACCCCGCACGCGGCGGGACTCGGCGATACCGAGCCGCTCCATGATCTGCTTGGCACGGACCTTGCCGACGCCAGGCAGGGACTCCAGCAGAGCCGACACCTTCATCTTGCCGATGACATCGTCGGCCTGCCCATCCTTGAGAACCTCAGCGAGGGAGGTACCCCCGTGCTTGAGCCGGTCTTTGACCTCGGCACGCTCTTTGCGAGCCTTTGCAGCCTTTTCCAGGGCTGCGGCGCGCTGTTCAGGGGTTAGGGGCGGAAGCGCCACGCCGGGTCACCTCGTGTTTCCACTCGATTGAGTCGGACGGCTTGGGAACCTAGCGAGTTCGGGGCCCATAAAGCAACGTGAAAGGCCATATAGCCCGGTTTTAAGTTACCGATGTCACTCTATGCGGTGTCCTCATCACTCACTGTATTGAAAGTAGGGGGTTCTTACACCCCGAACCGTACGACGGCCTGGCGTTTCTTGCGAGCGGAAAACGGGCCAGTCAAGCGCCCCCGGACCGCCCGGTGCCCCCGGATCGCCCACACCGTTCGGGACGGCGCGATCCCGCGCCTCCGACCCGCCGGACCCCGCCCACGGCACCAAACGGCGGACGGCCCACGCCGGCCCCTGGAGGCGCGTACGGCGGGCGGCCCAACGCGGCCCCCAACACTCCCCCCGGAGACGCGTTGCCCGTGGCGGCCGGGGCCCTGGGTGGCCCATACCGGCCCCCAGCGCCTCTCTGGGGACGCGTGGGGCCCGAACAGCGCGACACCGCTCCCGGGCCTCACAGGGGCTCACGCCGACTCCTACGGGCCGTGTACGGGGGCCGGGCGTTCTGAGCGCCCCTCGGAACGCCGGGGCCGTACGCCGGCCCTGTGCGGCCCGCGTGCGGCCGGGCGATCCCCGCCCGATGGCGGTTGGCCGGCGCGGACCGCATACAACCCGCGAAGGGCCGGCTCGAACCCCCTACGGCCCACGAAGGACCGGCGCGAGCCCCTACGGCCCACGAAACGCCAGCACGGACCACGAGCGGGTCGCGGAGGGTCGGCGCGGGCCGCGTACGGCCCGCGAAGGGCCGGCACGGACCATGTGCGGCCCGCGAAAGGCCGGATGGCGGACGACCGGCGGACACACGTAAGGCCCGTGGAGCGCCGGCGCGGGACGCGTGCGGCCCGGCAAAGTCGGAGCGGTCAGGCGGCGCCGGTGCGGCGGAGCGCCGCCGCGATGCCCGCCGCCGCGGCGCCCGGGTCCGGGGCGCCGGTGATGGGCCGCCCGATGACGAGAAGGTCGGCTCCGGCCGCGAGGGCCTCCTCCGGGGTGGCGACCCGCGCCTGGTCCTGCGTCGCGCTGCCCGCGGGCCGTACGCCCGGCGTGATGAGCGTGATGTCGGGCCCGACCTCCGCCCGGACGTCCGCGACCTCGCGGGGGGAGCACACCAGCGCCTGGGCGCCGGCTCCGACCGCCAGAGCGGCCATGCGGCGCACGACGTCGGAGGCCGAGCCGCCCAGTCCCAGCGCGTCCAGATCGGCCTCTGACAGCGACGTGAGGACCGTGACGGCCGCGATCTTGGTCTGCGGGGCCGCCTCGACGGCCGCGCGGATCATGGCGGCGCCGCCGCCGGCATGCACGGTGAGGTACGCCGGCTTGAGGCGGGACACCGCGTGCGCGGCGCCCGCGACGGTCGCCGGGATGTCGTGCAGCTTCAGGTCGAGGAAGACCTGGACGCCGCTGGCGCCGCGGACGCTGGCGACGACGTCGGGGCCGTAGCGCAGGTAGAGCTCCAGGCCGACCTTGACCGTGCTGACGTGCGGGGTGACCAGCGCGGCCCAGCGCGCGGCGGTCTCGAGGTCCGCCGCGTCGAGCGCGACGGCGATGGGAGCGGTGTTCACTGGGTGGTCTCCTGTTCGATCGGCTCGGTAGAGCCCGCGCCGGCGGTGTCCCCGGCGACCGCCAGGCCGACGTTCGGGTCGATGCGGCGGTGGAGGCTCCCCGCCGGTTTGTGGGCGAGCCCCACGAGGTCGGCGAGCCGGTCGATGCCGCGCTCCTTCAACGCCCCCTCGAGCTCGCGCAGGATGCGTACGCACGCCGACGGGTCGTGCAGGGTGGCCGTGCCCACGGCGACGGCCGAGGCGCCCGCCAGGACGAACTCCAGGACGTCCAGGCCGGTCCGGATCCCGCCGATCCCGACGATGGGCACCTCCGGCAGGGCGGCGTGCACCTGGTAGACGCAGCGGACCGCCACGGGGCGGATCGCCGGTCCGGACAGTTCGCCGGTGATGCCGGCGAGCCGGGGGCGGAGGGTGGTCGTGTCGATGGCCATGCCGTGCAGCGTGTTGATCATCGACAGGCCGTCCGCTCCGGCGTCGGCGCACGCCATGGCGACGCCGACGATGTCGGTGACGTCGGCCGACAGCTTGGCGACCACGGGGAGGCGGCGCGGCGTGCTCACGCGCACCGCGCGGACGAGGCGGCCGGCGGCCGACGGGTGGGCCGCGAACATCGACCCGCGGTCCTCGACGTTGGGGCAGGAGAGGTTGATCTCCACGGCCGCGACGCCGGGCGCGTCGCCGAGCCGGCGGGCCACCTCGGCGTACTCCCCCACGCTGCCGCCGGCGATCGACACGACGACGCGGGCCTCCCGCTCGGCGAGCCAGGGCAGGTCGTGCCGCAGGAACGTCTCGATCCCCGGGCCCTGCAGCCCGGCGGCGTTCAGGACGCCGGAGGGGGTCTCGGTGAGCCGGGGGGCGGGGCGGCCGGCGCGCGGCTGCGGGGTGATGGACGGCGTCACGAGCGCGCCGAGCCGGCCGACGTCGAAGAAACGGCCCAATTCGCGGCCGGTCCCGCCGCAGCCGGCCGCGGTCAGCACCGGGTTCGGCAGCGTGAGGCCGCCGAGGCTGGTCTCCAGATCGATCATGAGACCTCCTTCGTCGGTCTCATGATCAAGATGCTGTGCTCACCGATTCCCTCGCTTCGCTCGGTCATGTGGGGCTTCCGGGGAGCACCGAGCGGGGGGCGCCGTAGGCGTCGAACGGAATCGTGCCGAGGTCGTCCCAGCGCACCCGCTCACCGCGGAACACCGGGCCCTCCACGCACGAGCGCGCCATGTGCGTGACGCCCTCGTCGTCGATGACCGGGAGCACGCAGGCCTGGCAGACGCCGACGCCGCAGGACATGGGCTCCTCGACCGCGACCTGCACGGGCAGGTCGTAGCGCACGGCGATCCGGGACACCGCGCGCAGCGTCTCGGTCGGGCCACAGGCGTACAGCACCTCGGCGCCGACCTCCTCGACCACGGCCGCCAAAAGGTCCTCGGGACGGCCCCGGTGACCGAGCGAGCCGTCCTCGGTGACGACGGACGTCGACTCGCCGACGCGGCGCGCCGCGCGCGTGCCGTAGACGTGGTCGGACTCGGCGCCGCCCAGCACGAAGTGGACGGCGCAGTCGCGCTGGCGGAGCACGGCGGCGAGGGGGAAGAGCACCGCCCCCGATTGCCCCTCGCCGATGAGGACGCAGCGCACGGGGTGGCGCGGCAGCGGGAAGGGGCGGCCGAGCGGGCCGGCGACGTCGAGGATGTCACGCGGCCGGAGCGCGGCCAGCCACTCGGTGCCGGCGCCCCGTACCGCGAAGACGATCTCGACGGTGCCGCCGTAGTCGGGCTTGACCTCGCGGACGAAGAAACACCGCCGCGTCAGCATGCTCGACCGATCGCCGCCGACGGCCAGGGCGACGAACTGCCCAGGCCGGAAGCGTTCGGCGATGCCCGGGGCCACCAGCGTCATCGCGTGGTAGGCCCCGGTCCGCCGGACCGTCAGGACCGTTCCGGGCACCTGTACCGGTGCGACCGGTGAGTCGGTCAACTGTCCTCCTCGCCACCCCAGAGGTGCTGGGCGTGCTCCTGCAGCGACCGGACCCCGATGACGCCCGCGGCGGTCGCCTCGATGCCCTGGACGGCCGCGCCGAGCGCCTGCACCGTGGTGAGGCAGGGGACGCCGCGCAGGACCGCGGCGGTGCGGATCTCGTACCCGTCGAGACGCGGCCCGGACTGCCCCGGGCTGCCGAACGGGGTGTTCACGATGAGGTCGACCTCACCGTCGAGGATGCGCCGCACGATCGTCGGCTCGCCGTCCGGCCCGGGGCCGGCGCTGTGCTTACGCACGATCTTGGCACGCACGCCGTTGCGCCGCAGGACTTCCGCCGTCCCCTCGGTGGCCAGGATCTCGAATCCGAGGTCCGCGAGCCGCTTCACCGGGAAGATCATGGCTCGCTTGTCGCGGTTCGCGACGGAGACGAACGCCCGGCCCTTGGTGGGCAGCGAGCCGTACACCGAGATCTGCGACTTGGCGTACGCCGTGCCGAAGACCGTGTCGATGCCCATGACCTCGCCGGTGGAGCGCATCTCCGGGCCGAGGATGGTGTCGACGCCGACGCCCTCGGGGGTGCGGAAGCGGTCGAACGGCAGCACCGCCTCCTTGACCGAGATCGGCGCGTCGAGCGGGAGCCGCCCGCCGTCGCCGGTGGCGGGCAGCACGCCCTCGGCGCGGAGCCGCGCGATGCTCTCGCCCATCATCACGCGGGCCGCCGCCTTGGCCAGCGGCACGGCGGTGGCCTTGGAGACGAACGGCACCGTACGTGAGGCGCGCGGGTTGGCCTCCAGGACGTACAGGACGCCCGCGGAGAGGGCGTACTGGACGTTCATCAGGCCGCGCACGCCGATCTCGCGGGCGAGGGCCTCGGTGGAGGTGCGGATGCGGTCGATGTCCTCGCGGCCGAGCGTGATCGGCGGCAGCGCGCACGCGGAGTCGCCGGAGTGGATGCCGGCCTCCTCGATGTGCTCCATGACGCCTCCGAGGTAGAGCTCCTCGCCGTCGTACAGCGCGTCGACGTCGATCTCGATGGCCTCGTCGAGGAACCGGTCGACGAGCACGGGGTGCTCGGGGTTCCACTGCCCGCCGCCGGCGCGCTCGATGTAGTCCTTCAGCGTGTCCTCGTCGTAGACGATCTCCATGCCGCGCCCGCCGAGGACGTACGACGGCCGTACCAGCACCGGGTACCCGATCTCGGCGGCGATCGCCGCCGCCTCCTCGTACGTGGTGGCGGTGCCGTGCTTGGGCGCGGGCAGGTCCGCGCGGGCGAGGACCTGCCCGAACGCGCCGCGCTCCTCGGCGAGGTGGATGCTCTCCGGCGAGGTGCCGACGACCGGCACCCCGGCGTCCTTCAGCTTCTGCGCCAGCCCCAGCGGCGTCTGCCCGCCGAGCTGCACGATCACGCCGGCGACCTCGCCGGTCTCCTGCTCGGCGTGCACGACCTCCAGGACGTCCTCCAGGGTGAGCGGCTCGAAGTACAGCCGGCCGGAGGTGTCGTAGTCGGTCGAGACGGTCTCGGGGTTGCAGTTGACCATGACGGTCTCGTAGCCGGCCTCGGCCAGCGTGAACGAGGCGTGCACGCAGCTGTAGTCGAACTCGATGCCCTGCCCGATGCGGTTCGGCCCGCTGCCGAGGATGATCACCTTGGGCTTGTCGCCCACGGGCACCTCGGTCTCCTCGTCGTAGGTCGAGTAGAGGTACGGCGTGCGGGCCTCGAACTCGGCGGCGCAGGTGTCGACGGTCAGGTAGACGGGCCGGATGCCCAGGGCCTGCCGCAGCTCGCGGACGACCTCGGCGGAGGTGCCGCGGATCTCGGCGATCTGCTCGTCGGAGAAGCCGTGCCGCTTCGCCTCACGCAGCGCCTCCGGGTCGAGCTGGTCCTCGGCGAGAGGGGCGGCGACCTCGTCGAGCGCCGCGATCTGATCGAGGAACCACGGGTCGATCCGGGTCGCCTCGTACAGCTCCTCGACGGTCGCTCCGACGCGCATCGCCTGCTGGACGGCGCGCAGCCGCCCGTCGTGCGGCCGGCGGGCGCTCTCGATCAGCTCGGCCTTCCGCGCGGCCCGCTCGTCCTCGGAGAGCGCCTCGGGGCTCGGGGCCCAGGAGAAGGAGCTGCCGGACTTCTCCAGCGACCTGAGGGCCTTCTGCAGCGCCTCGGGGAAGGACCGGCCGATCGCCATGGCCTCGCCGACCGACTTCATGTGGGTCGTGAGCGTCTTGTCGGCCGCGGGGAACTTCTCGAACGCGAACCGCGGCGCCTTCACCACGACGTAGTCGAGGCTCGGCTCGAAGCTGGCGGGCGTCTCGCGGGTGATGTCGTTGCGGATCTCGTCGAGGGTGTACCCGACGGCGAGCTTCGCCGCGATCTTCGCGATCGGGAAGCCGGTCGCCTTCGACGCCAGCGCGCTGGACCGCGACACGCGCGGGTTCATCTCGATCACGATCATGCGGCCCGTCTGCGGGTCGATCGCGAACTGGATGTTGCACCCGCCGGTGTCGACGCCCACGGCGCGGATGACGTCGATGGCGACGTCGCGCATCCGCTGGTACTCCCGGTCGGTGAGCGTCAGGGCCGGCGCGACGGTGATCGAGTCACCGGTGTGCACTCCCATCGGGTCGACGTTCTCGATGGAGCAGACGACCACGACGTTGTCGTGCCGGTCGCGCATCAGCTCCAGCTCGAACTCCTTCCAGCCGAGGATCGACTCCTCCAGGAGCACCTCGCTGGTCGGGCTGGCGGCCAGGCCCGCGCCGGCGATGCGGCGCAGGTCCTTCTCGTCGTAGGCCATGCCGGACCCGGCGCCGCCCATCGTGAAGGACGGGCGCACGACCATCGGGTAGCCGAGCGTGCCGGCCGCGGCGAGGCAGTCGTCCATCGAGTGGCAGATCACGCTCGCCGCGGACTCGGCGCCGATGTCGGCGACGATCTTCTTGAACCGCTCGCGGTTCTCCCCCGCCTGGATGGCGTCGACGTTGGCGCCGATCAGCTCGACGCCGTACCGCTCGAGGACGCCGGACTCGTGCAGCGCCACGGCGGTGTTGAGGGCGGTCTGGCCGCCCAGCGTGGGCAGCAGCGCGTCGGGGCGCTCCTTGGCGATGACCTTCTCGACGGTGTCCGGGGTGATCGGCTCGACGTACGTCGCGTCGGCGATCTCCGGGTCGGTCATGATCGTCGCGGGGTTGCTGTTGACGAGGGCCACGCGCAGGCCCTCGGACTTGAGGATTCGGCACGCCTGCGTGCCGGAGTAGTCGAACTCGGCGGCCTGGCCGATGACGATCGGGCCCGAGCCGATGACGAGGACGGATTTCAGGTCGGTACGGCGGGGCATCAGGTTCCCTGTCCGGACGCGACCGCGACGGCCACGAGGGCCAGCACGGTCAGGGCGGCGGCGACGGTGGTGAGGATGAGGGCCAGCGGTGTCGGGGGCCGGGCCCGTACGACGGCGTCGTTCGGGTCGACGGGCACGTGGCCGTGGGACGCGGTGTCGGAGGCGTGGTCCGCCTCGTGGCCGGAGACATCGGTCATGGGCCCTCCTTCGTCGGAGGAGAGACCCAAGGTGCTGTGTTCATGATTCGCTCGCTGCGCTCGCTCATGGGCGTTCCATGAGGTCGCAGAACCGGTCGAACAGGCCGGTGGCGTCGTGCGGGCCCGGAGCCGCCTCCGGGTGGTACTGCACGCTGAACGCGGGACGGTCGAGCAGCCGCAGCCCCTCGACGACGCCGTCGTTGAGGTCCACGTGGCTGACCTCGGCGCGGCCGTACGGCGTGTCGAACGGGCCGTCGAGGGGCGCCTCCACCGCGAAGCCGTGGTTGTGGCTGGTGATGTGCACCCGGCCGTTCGCGCGGTCCTGCACCGGCTGGTTCACGCCGCGGTGGCCGAAGCGCAGCTTGTACGTGCCCAGGCCGAGCGCGCGGCCCAGCATCTGGTTGCCGAGGCAGATCCCGAACACCGGCGTGCCGGTGTCGAGCACCCCGCGCATCGACTCGACCGCGTAGTCGCAGGCGGCGGGGTCGCCCGGCCCGTTGCTGTAGAAGACCCCGTCCGGCTCGAGGGCGAGGATCTCCTCGGCGGTCACGGTCGCGGGCAGGACGTGCACCTCGCAGCCGCGCTCGGCCATACGCCGGGGCGTCATCGCCTTGATGCCCAGGTCGATCGCCGCGACCCGGTGCCGCACCTCGCCCTCGGGCCGCACGACGTACGGCTCGGGCGTGGACACGACGCGGGCCAGGTCGGCGCCGATCATGTCGGGGCTGTCCAGCACGCGCTCCAGGAGCGCCTGCGGGTCGGTCTCGACGGTGCTCACCCCGGCCCGCATGGCGCCCTTGTCCCGCAGATGGCGGGTGAGCGCCCGGGTGCCGTTGATCGCGATGCCGACGACGCCGTACGCGCGCAGCTCGTCGTCGAGCGAGCGGCGTGCCCGCCAGTTCGAGACGACCCGGGAGGGCTCGCGGACGACGTACCCGGCGACCTGGACGCGGCCGGACTCGGGGTCCTCGTCGTTGACGCCGGTGTTGCCGATGTGCGGCGCGGTCATCGTGACGATCTGCCGGTGGTACGACGGGTCGGTCAGCGTCTCCTGGTAGCCCGTCATGCCGGTGTTGAAGACGATCTCCCCGAACGCCTCGCCCTCGGCGCCGTACGCGGTGCCGTGGAAGGTCCGGCCGTCCTCCAGGACGAGCAGCGCCGGTTTGGTCGCGCGATTCAATTCGGTTTCCCTTCCAGAACGGTGGGGCGGCCGCGCAGGAACGTCGCCCGCACCCGGCCCGGCAGCTCGAGCCCGGCGAACGGCGTGTTCCGGCTCTTGGAGACGAATCCGGTCGGGTCGACGGCCGTGCGCACGGCCGGGTCGTACAGCGTCAGGTTCGCCGGGGCGCCGACCTCGATCGGGCGGCCCTGGCCGCTGAGGCGGCCGATGCTCGCGGGACGGACCGACATGCGGTCCGCGACGCCGGCCCAGTCGAGCAGGCCGGTCTCGACCATGGCCTCCTGCACCACAGACAGGGCCGTCTCCAGCCCGATCATGCCCATCGCGGCCGGGGCCCACTCGGTCTCCTTGGCCTCGGCCGGGTGCGGGGCGTGGTCGGTGGCGACGCAGTCGATCGTGCCGTCGGCGAGCGCCTCGCGCAGCGCCTCGACGTCGGCCTTGGTGCGCAGCGGCGGGTTCACCTTGTAGACGGGGTCGTACGTCTCGGCGAGCTCGTCGGTCAGCAGCAGGTGGTGCGGGGTGACCTCGGCAGTGACCCGCCAGCCCTTGCTCTTCGCCCACCGGATGATCTCCACGGAGCCCGCGGTCGAGACGTGGCAGACGTGCAACCGGGACCCGACGTGCGCGGCGAGCAGGCAGTCGCGGGAGATGATCGCCTCTTCGGCGACGGCGGGCCAGCCTGCCAGGCCGAGCCGCCCGGAGACCTCGCCCTCGTTCATCTGCGCCTGCTCGGTGAGCCGCGGCTCCTGGGCGTGCTGGGCGACCACGCCGTCGAACGCCTTGACGTACTCCAGCGCGCGGCGCATCAGCACCGCGTCGGACACGCAGTGCCCGTCGTCGGAGAACACCCGGACCCGCGCGGCCGAGTCGGCCATCGCGCCCAGCTCGGCGAGACGCTCGCCCTCCAGGCCGCGGGTGACGGCGCCGACCGGGTGGACGTCGCAGTGGCCGGCCTCCCGGCCCAGCCGCCAGACCTGCTCGACGACGCCGGCCGTGTCGGCCACCGGCTCGGTGTTGGCCATGGCGTGCACGGCGGTGTAGCCGCCGGCCGCCGCGGCCCGAGTGCCGCTCTCGACCGTCTCGGCGTCCTCCCGGCCGGGCTCGCGGAGGTGGGTGTGCAGGTCGACCAGGCCCGGCAGCGCGATGAGGCCGTCGGCGTCGACCACCGTGGCGTCCGGCGCCGTCAGGCCGGAGCCGACCTCGGCGACGACGCCGTCGCGGACCAGGATGTCGGCGGGCGCTCCGCCGAGGATCCGCGCGCCCTTGATGAGGTACATCACGCGTCTTCCCTTCTCGATGCGTCGCCGCCGCGTTTCGCGTCCCCGTTGGGCGAGACGGCGCCGGAACGCGCCGCGTCGCCGCCGATCGCCGGCTCCGAACCGCCGAGGAGGAGGTACAGCACGGCCATCCGGACGGTCACGCCGTTGGCGACCTGCTCCACGATGGTCGAGCGCGGCGAGTCGGCCACCTCCGCGGCGATCTCGACGCCGCGGTTCATCGGACCGGGGTGCATGACGATCGCGTGGTCCGGAAGGGCGGCCAGGCGGCGGGCGTCCAGGCCGTACCGCCGGCTGTACTCGCGGACGGTCGGGAAGTACGCGGCGCTCATCCGCTCCTGCTGGACCCGCAGCATCATCACGACGTCGCTCTTGGGCAGCACGGCGTCGAAGTCGTACGCGACCTCGCACGGCCAGGTGTCCACCGAGACGGGGAACAGCGTGGGCGGCGCGACCAGCGTGACCTGCGCGCCGAGCGTGTTGAGCAGCAGCACGTTGGAACGCGCCACCCGGCTGTGCAGGATGTCGCCGACGATCGTGATCCGGCGCCCGTCGAGGTCGCCGAGCCGCCGCCGCATCGTGTAGGCGTCCAGCAGCGCCTGGGTCGGGTGCTCGTGCGTGCCGTCACCGGCGTTCACGACGCTGCCGCGCACCCAGCCGGCGAGCCGGTGCGGCGCGCCGGAGGCGTTGTGGCGGATGACGACACCGTCGGCGCCCATCGCCTCCAGGGTGAGCGCGGTGTCCTTGAGGCTCTCCCCCTTGGACACGCTGGAGCCCTTGGCGGAGAAGTTGATGACGTCCGCCGACAGCCGCTTGGCGGCCGCCTCGAACGAGATCCGCGTCCGCGTGGAGTCCTCGAAGAAGAGGTTGACGACGGTGCGCCCGCGCAGCGTGGGCAGCTTCTTGATCGGGCGGTCGGCGATCCGCGAGAGCTCCTCGGCGGTGTCGAGGATGAGCAGCGCGTCGTCCCGGGTGAGATCGGCCGCCGAGATCAGGTGGCGCTTCACTTGGGGACCTCCAGCACGACGGCGTCCCGGCCGTCGGTCTCGGCGAGCAGCACCTTGACCTTCTCGAGGGTGCTGGTCGGAAGGTTCTTGCCGACGTAGTCGGCGCGGATGGGCAGCTCCCGGTGGCCGCGGTCGACCAGCGTGGCGAGTTGCACGGCGCGCGGGCGGCCGAGGTCGTTCAGCGCGTCGAGGGCCGCCCGTACGGTGCGGCCGGAGAAGAGGACGTCGTCGACCAGGACGACGACGCGGTCGTCGACGCCTTCGGGCGGGAGCTCGGTGCGGCCGAGGGCGCGGGCGGGGCGCATGCGCAGATCGTCGCGGTACATCGTCACGTCGAGGGAGCCCTGCGGAACGGGCTCGCCCTCGACCTCGGCGATCCGCCCGGCCAGGCGGGCGGCCAGCGTGACCCCGCGTGTCGGGATCCCGAGCAGGACGATGTCGCGGCCGCCCTTGGTGCGTTCGAGGATCTCGTGGGCGATCCGGGTGAGCGCCCGCCGGATGTCGGGGGCCTCGAGAACGGTCTTGTGACTCACATCACTATCGGGTGACGGTCCGTGCGCGGGCACGGAGGCAGCACTCACCTCGATAACCTCCTTTCCCGCCTCTCTGGACGGGTCTTAAAGGACGTCGGGCGCTCTCACGTTAGCAGCCCCGGTACTCTGCCCCTGACACCGGGACCAGCACGTTTACGCTGGTGACGACGCTGCGCAAGCGAGCCGCCGGACGCCGGGCCGTGGGTATGGCAAGCTTTTACCCGGCGGTCGGCGACCCGCGCGACGCGTGGTCACCAGGCCCCGCGAGCCCCGGTGCGCAAGGGTTTTCGCGCTCTCCGAGCCCCTCTTCGGAGCCCCCGCGGACGCCGACTGTTTCGCCGCTTTTTTCCAATCAGCTTGACCTGGAGCGCTACCCGTTTTACCGTCACTGTCCGTAACCATCCCAGGAGATGGACCCCTCGGGCAGTCGGCCCCCCGGCCGGCTGAGAGTGCGCCCCACCGGCACACCCGTCTCGGGGCAGGCGGGAACCACCCGTCCGGGTCCCCCTCCCGGGGCCATATCGACGACGAGAAAGTGAGCCTGGGGGCCGCACGATGCCGTCTGAATACGCAAAGGCTCTCGGCGCGAGGCTTCGCGCCATCCGCACCCAGCAGGGCCTGTCCCTGCATGGCGTGGAGGAGAAATCCCGTGGCCGCTGGAAGGCCGTCGTCGTGGGTTCGTACGAGCGGGGCGACCGCGCCGTCACCGTTCAGAAGCTGGCCGAGCTCGCCGAGTTCTATGGCGTGCCGGTGTCCGAGTTGCTCCCGGGCGGAGCCGCGCCGAGCCCTCTGGGCCCGACGCCCAAGCTCGTGATCGACCTCGAGCGACTCCAGCAGCTTCCGAAGGACAAGGCCGGTCCCCTCGCCCGTTACGCCGCGACGATCCAGAGCCAGCGGGGCGACTACAACGGAAAGGTCCTGTCCATCCGGCAGGAGGACCTGCGTTCGCTGGCGGTGATCTACGACAAGTCACCGACGGAGCTCACAGAGGAACTCATCGGCTGGGGCGTCCTCGACCCTGAGGCACGCCGCGCGGTCGAAGCGTTCTGATCCACCTCCCGGATCATGCGGCCCCTCCGGGCTGCCGCATGAGCCATGCGTCGTGACGGAGCCCGTCCGGTACCCCACCGGGCGGGTTTCTTCATACGACAACCCACCCGAAGGCCCCGCCAAGCGTCCGCCACGGCCCACCCTTGATCACCCGCATCGGCCACTCGTAGGCATCAGCCGCCGGTAGGCATTGGCCGCTCGTAGCAGCAGCATCCACAAGTGACCAAGGCACCGACGGTCGGCGCACCCGTCGCCGCCCGTCAGGCCAGAGCCGACCACGCCCGTCACCGCCCCACCCGCGGTCGGCCACTGGCCCCCATGCCCCCACCGAAGTCGCGGCCGACCCGGCGCGGCCCAGCCGCCATCGACGCGAGTCGCCCGTCCATGATCACCGACATTGCCCGCGCCCTAGCAGCAGCACCCGCCAGTGATCGGCACGTATTGAGGCGACGTCACCGCACCGCAGTACCACGGTCGCCGAGCATTCGGCGCACATCGCACGAGGCATCGAGGCGCCTTGATCACTGGCATTGACTGCGCCCTAGGAGAAGCACCCGCCAGTGATCTGTGCGCGCTCAAGTGCTCAGGTGATGCCACCGCCGCGCCGCCGTACGGCCGCTCCCCTATCGGCCGGACGAACGCCCCCAGTTCCGCGCAGCCACGCCGACAGGTGGAACGCTCGGCAAAGGCCGCCGCATCACATGCGGGATGCGGAGTTCAAGTCGATCCGGTCCCCCCGACCCCGAGCATTCGGCTCGTCATCCGAGGCGCGCCGCACCCAGGTACCCGCCAGCACGGACGAGCGGAGAGCTCGGTGAAGGCGCCTCCACCACAGTCGGGATACGACGTTCAACCTGGTTCGTCCCTGTGATCACCGAGCATTCGGTCCGCCATCCGGCCGGCCGTGTACGGACACCGTCGCCGCCCGTCGGCCCGCCGGAGTCGCGGATGAGCGTCGCCGGACACGGTGGCTCACCGGGACGACGGAGCGGCGGTGCAGGACGGGGGTGGCGCTGCACGACGGCGGTGTCGGGGGCGCGAGGTGGGGACGCCGCGGGGCCCGCCGCTTCGGGGGGAGGTCAGCGGCGGGACCCGCGGGCGTCGACCGGGGCTCCGCGTGCGGAGCCCCTCTCTGGAACGGTCTCAGCCGGCGGCGGGCAGCATGGGCTGGCCCGGGACGCCGAGGGTGGTCTCGACGAGCGACACGAAGATCTCCGCGTCGTGCAGCAGTTCGTCGGCCTCGTCCGCGGTGACCGCCCGTGGCAGGCCGGCCTCCGCGGCGGCGCGCTTGTCGGCGCCGGCGGCGAAGAACGCCGCCCACTCGCGCAGCGCGGGCTCGGCCTCGGGCAGCAGTACCCAGACGCTGCGCGGCCTGCCGCGCGTCCGGGATCCGGGGTCGGCTCGCTCGGCGAGCACGGCGGCGGCGGCGCGGAGCGCCGCGAGGTGCGCCGCGACGTAGCGCAGCGCCGGGGCGGCCGACTCGGCGGCCTCGATCAGCCCGCGGCGCGCTGTCTGGAGGAGTGACATCGCCGATGCGGCGGGCCTGCGCCGGGGTGTCGGATGCAGTGGGACGGCAGTGGACGACCTTGCGGACATGACATGCCTCCTTCCGCTCGGCGGGCCCGAGGGCCCAGGGGGAGCCGGGCGAAGCGCTTCCCCTCGCCCCGCCCGGCCGTCGCATCCCGCCCGGCATCGCGCTGCCCGCGAGACGATCCCCTCGGCGCGGGCCGCGAGTCCCACGCCGCACTCGAACACAGGTTCGAGCATGCATCTCAGTAAAGCGGCCACGACTCCATTCGTCAACGTGTTCGAATAGGTGTGTCTCCGCAGTTCGAAACCCCTTACCCCCCTCGTCACCCCGGGCCGTAAGGTGCTGCCATGCATCCCAACGTCGAACACGTCGCCGCCCGCCTGCGTGAACTGGGCGCCACCGGAGAGGTCCGCGAACTGCCCGAGGCCGCGCCCACCGCGGTCGCGGCCGCGGCTCAGCTCGGCTGCGACGTCGGCGCCATCGCCAACAGCCTCATCTTCGCCGCCGACGGCGAGCCCCTCCTCGTCCTCACCAGCGGCGCGCATCGCGTTGACACGACCGCGCTGGCCCAGCGGATCGGCGCGGCGAAGATCAAGCGGGCGGACCCGGAGTTCGTCCGGGCGGCGACGGGACAGCCCATCGGCGGGGTGGCGCCCCTCGGGCACCCGGAGCCGGTCCGGACCCTGGTCGACACGTGGCTGGCCAAGCACGACGTCGTCTGGGCGGCGGCCGGGCATCCGCACACCATCTTCCCCACCTCGTACGAGGAGTTGCTCCGCCTCACCGGCGGCACGCCCACCGACGTCGACTGATCGCCGCCGTCCCGAAGCCCTCGTCCATCGCTCCGCCGTGACCGGACCTGGACGGTCCGTGACCCGATCGTGCACGCGTCACCGGGGACAACCGCCGAAAGGCGGTGATACAACGGTCACCTGAGGCTCAAGCGCACTCTCCGGAGCGGGTGCCCCATGGCTGGACAGGACGGTCTGCGCGCCAGTGCGGCACGCGACAAGAATTTCGTCGGCATCGACACCGCCGCGATGGCTCGGCTCATCCAGCAGATGACGAGTGCGTCGAACGCCATCACCGCCTGGCTGCGCACGAACGCCGCGCTGCCCCCGAGCGTCCCGCGTACCGGTCTGCATCAGGCGGCGGCGGTGGAGAGCTGGGCCCGCGCCCAACCGGGGATGCTCAGCCGGCGGCGAAGCTACGCGATCGCCCACCTGAGCAAGGGCGCCGCCGACATGCCGCGGGTCGGCACCGGCCACCTCGGCGACCGCTCGGGCGGTACCACGACGGCCGGGGCGGGACACTCCGTCGGCCATTTCCCCGACGCGCACGCCGCGACCAGAGCGGGGTCCGCCGACGCCGCCGCGATCCACGCGGCGTTGGCGGCCGGCCGCCCGATCCCGGTCGCCGTCTGGAAGCGGCTGACCGCCGACGCCGACGACCCGGACTACGCCAAGGGCCTCTACGCACGCCTCGGCCCGGCCGGCGCCGCCGATCTGATCGGTGCCGCGCTCGGTCGCCAGGCGCGTCTGGCGGCGGTCCGGGAGTCGCTGGGCCTCGCCAGCCATCACCTGCGAATGTCCGAGAAGTGGCTGCGCGAGCTCCTCGAGGAGGCGACCCGAAAGGGCGTGCACGACGACGCGGTCCGCCTGCTGGAGCACGCCGGGCTCGACCGGCGCGCGAAGGTCGCCCTCGGGCACATCGGGTTGGCGCACCTGGTCGCGGCGCCACCGGGGCACCGGATCCCAACACCGGACCCTCCGCACGAGGCGATGATCCGTCCCGCGGCGGCGGACCCGGAGGCGGCGGCCGAGCTGCACGCGCGCCACTCCGAGGCCGTACACCGGGCGCTCGCGGCCCACCCCGGATCCATGGTGCTGCAGGCGCTCGCCGCCCATATGACGCCCGCCCATACGACGCCCGCCGATCCGACGGCCCCGCACGCGGCGGCCGGTCACACCGCCGCCGGCCACGACCTCGCCCATCACGCGGCGGCGGGCGGCCACGGCGCGGTGACCGACGGCGCGCCGGGCCGGGCCGCGGGCGCCGCTCATCCGGCGCCCGAGGCCGACGCCGGGAGGGACACATGAGCGAGCGCAGCGAGCGAATCATGAGCACAGCGCCTCCGGTCGCCCCTCCGATGAAGGAGGACGCATGAGCGAGCGCAGCATGGGCACAGCGCCTCTGGTCATCTCTCCGACTGAGGAGGGTCCATGAGTGCTTATCCGCCCGCGCCGGCCACCGTACGACCGCCGACGGCGACGGCCGCGTCGCCGGGCGATCCGGCGCAGCAGCCGAATCCGGCGTACGTCGAGTTGTTCGCCGCGTACGAGCGCGCGTACGCGAGTGCCCACTCGCTCGAGGCGGCGCTGGACCCGCCGATCCGCACGGTCGGCGACGCCTGGGTGGGGCCCGCCGCGCGCACCTGGCAGCGTGAACTGGAGACGGAGCGCGGTCGTCTCAAACAGGCGGCCGCCCAGATTCTGTGGGACATTTACGACGCACTGTCAAAAGTCCCGCCTTATCTACCAAAGTGAGCTACGTGAAATCAGCTTTCGGAGCCCGGCGGGAGACCACCCCGCAGATACGGGAGATCGACCGGCGCGGCTTCTTCCGGAGGCTCGACGCGATGCTGGCGACGTACGCCGCGGCGATGGAGCCGCCCGTCGACCAGATGCCGGGCCGGCGCACCATCATGGAGCGCCACGCCGCGTACCCCGGCTTCCGGGCGTTCGTGGCCGGGCGCCGGCGCGACGTGGCCGGTTTCGCGTACGGCTTTCACGGCGAGCCCGGCCAGTGGTGGCACGACGTCGTCCACGCCGCGCTCGCCGAGGTGGGCGGCCCGGAGCACGCCCGCGCGTGGATGAGTGACACGTTCGAGGTCGCCGAGCTCCACGTCCATCCCGACAGCCAGGGCCAGGGGCTCGGCCGTCGCCTGATCACCACGCTGTGCGCGGACCGCCCGGAGCGCACCGTCGTGCTCTCCACGCTGGACGCCGAGACGCCCGCCCGGAACCTGTACCGCTCGCTCGGCCTGACGGACCTGCTCACCGCTTTCCGGTTTCCGGGCGGCGGCCCGCTCTACGCGGTCATGGGCGCGCGGCTCCCGCTGAGCTCCAGGCGGTCATAGACCTCGCGCGTCGCGGTCGACTTGTTGAACGTGATGAAGTGGATGCCCGGCGCGCCCTCGGCCAGCAGACGCCGGCACAGCTCCGCCGCCTGCTCGATCCCGAGCCGGCGCACCGCCTCCGGATCGTCGCCGACGGCCTCGAACCGCTCGGCCAGCTCCCGCGGGAACGGAGCACCGGACAGCTGCTCGGACCGCTCGATCGTGCTCAGCTGGGTCACCGGCATGATGCCCGGGATGATCGGCACGTCACAGCCGCGCGCGGCGACGCGGTCGCGCAGCCGCAAATAGTCCTCGGCCTGGAAGAACATCTGCGTGATCGCGTAGTCGGCGCCGGCCTGGCACTTCCGCACGAAGTACTGGGTGTCGCTCTCGATGTCCCGCGACCGCGGGTGCTTGTACGGGAACGCGGCGACCCCGACGCTGAAGTCGCCCGACGACTTGATCAGCCGGACGACGTCCTCGGCGTACTCCACGCCCTCGGGGTGCTTGACCCACTCCCCCATCGGGTCGCCGGGCGGGTCGCCGCGCAGCGCCAGCAGGTCCCGGACGCCGACGGCGGCGAACCGGCCGACCAGCTGCCGCAGCTCACGGATCGAGTGGTTCACGGCCGTGAAGTGCGCGACCGGGGTGAGGGTCGTGTCCATCGCGATCCGCTCGACGATCTCGACGGTCCGGTCGCGGGTGCCGCCACCGGCGCCGTACGTCACCGAGACGAACGTGGGACGCAGCACCTCGAGGCGGCGGATCGCCTGCCACAGATTGCGGGCGCCCTGCTCAGTCTTGGGGGGAAAGAACTCGAACGAGAAGGTCGGCTCGCCCGCGGCGAGCACTTCCCGGATCGTGGGGCGAGCGAAGGTCATGCAGACCAGCGTAACGGGGCGAGCCTCGAGGACCACTAGTCTCGACTTCATGGCCCCCAGTCGCGTACGCAAGGAGGTCGACGCGGCGCTGCATGCCTTCGTCGACCGGCAGCGCCCCATGCTGAGCACTCTCGGTGACGACCTGGCGCCCATGGTGACGGCGCTCGACGCGCTGCTCGCGGGTGGCAAGCGGCTGCGTCCCGCGTTCTGCTACTGGGGCTGGCGCGGCTCCGGCGGCGGGGACTGCCCGGAGATCTTCGCCGCGGCGGCCTCGCTCGAGCTCCTGCAGGCCAGCGCGCTGATCCACGACGACGTCATGGACGGCAGCGACACGAGGCGCGGTCAGCCCTCCGCGCACCGCCGGTTCGAGGCGCTGCACGCCGCGTCGGGGTGGCGTGGTTCGGCCGAGGCGTTCGGCGCGGGCGCGGCGATCCTCCTCGGCGACGTGTGCCTGACCTGGAGCGACGAGATGTTCCAGGGCAGCGGCCTTCCGGAGGACGCGCTGCGGCGTGGGCGGCCCGTCTTCGACGTCATGCGCACCGAGGTCATGTGCGGGCAGTACCTCGACCTGGTCGGGCAGGCCCGAGGGTGCGGCGTCGATCCGCGGGCCATGGTCGAGGCGGCCCTCCAGGTGGTCCGGTTCAAGGCCGCCAAGTACACCATCGAACGGCCGCTGCAGCTCGGGGCGGCGCTGGCCGGATCCGGGGAGACGGCCGCCCTGTCGGCGTACGGCATGCCGCTGGGCATCGCCTTCCAGCTACGCGACGACGTCCTGGGCGTCTTCGGGGATCCGGCCGAGACCGGCAAGCCCGCGGGTGACGACCTGCGCGAGGGCAAGCGCACCGTCCTGATCGCGCTGACCCTCGAACGCTCCGCTCCGGCGCAGGCCGAGACGGTGGAGCGGCTGCTGGGCGACCCCGGGCTCGACGCCGACGGGGTCGAACGGCTCCGGGCGATCATCGTGGAGACCGGTGCGCTGGACGCCTGCGAGCGGATGATCGACCGGTACGCCGACGAGGCGTCCGGCGCGCTCACGAGCGCGCCGCTCACCGCCGAGGCGCGTGCGGCGCTGTCGGACCTGACGATCGCCGCCACCGCCCGCCGCGTCTGACCGGCCCGCACCCCACCGCCCGCCGCGTCCGATCACCGCGTCCGACCGGACCACGCCCCACCGCCCGTCGCGTCCGATCACTGCGTCCGACCGGACCACGCGCCACGGCCCATCACGTCCGAACACCGCATCGGACCGGCCGGCGCGCCACGGCCCGTCGCGTCCGATCATCGCGTCTGACCTGCGGAACGACCGGGGATCAACATTCGCCGGACAAATGCGGTTTCGGTGGTTAACAATGGGGGCATGACCAACCGATTGACCGCATGAAGCTCGACACGCCGTACCCGCCGCGTATCGCCGAACCCGTGGCCCGAATGCGCGTCTCCGCGCCGGCGCCGCGACGTACCCCGCGCAGCCGCCGACTCATGCTCGCGCTGACGCTGGTGGCCGTCGCCGGGTTCCTGCTTGGCCTGGGCCTGCCGGTCCATCCCTGAGCCCGCACCCGACGCGACGGGGGCGCCCCCGAGCAACCGCCGGCCGAGAGCCGGCCCCGCCCCCACATGAAAAAGAGCCCTTGGCCCGCGTCGCGGGCCAAGGGCTCCTGTCGTCTCGGCGGACCCGCCGCCCCGGCGGAGTCCGTCACCAGTGCGGCGGCCGGTCCTCCAGGAGGCGGGCGTCGTCGTCATCTGAGGGGTAATCGCCCCAGCCGAGCTCGGATTCGTCGCGCGTCTGGTCGGGCAACACCACCAGATCGTCGTCGTCGGCCAGCTCCACCAGGCGCTCGTCGTCAGGGTTGCTGATCACGCCTCCCATTCTCGCGCATCGATCCGGCGGTCGGGTGCCGGGTCGGTCAGAACGTCTGGTCCATGGCGCGGAGCGGGCGGGCGAGCTCGGCGGCGGCGCCGCGCGGATCACCGGCCTCGGTGATCGCGCGGACGACGACGACGCGACGGGCGCCGGTGGCCAGCACCTGGTCGAGGTTGCCCGCGTCGATGCCGCCGATCGCGAACCACGGCCGGGGGAACCCGCGCCCGGCGACGTACTCCAGCAGCCCGAGTCCGGGGGCCGGCCGGCCGGGCTTGGTCGGCGTCGGCCAGGTCGGGCCCACGCAGAAGTAGTCGACGCCGGGTTCAATGGCCGCGGCGGCCGCCTGCGCCTCCGAGTGCGTCGACCGGCCGATGAGAATGTCCTGGCCCACGATGGCGCGCGCCGCCTGGACCGGGAGGTCGTCCTGGCCCAGGTGCAGGACGTCCGCGCGTACGGTGTGGGCGATGTCGGCGCGGTCGTTCACCGCCAGCAGGGCGCCGTGCTTGTCGCAGGCGGCACGGAAGGCCGAGAGGTACTCGATCTCCTGCCGCGCCTCGAGGCCCTTCTGCCGGAGCTGCACGATGTCGACGCCACCGGCCAGCGCCGTGTCGAGGAACTCCTCGAGGTCGCCCTGTGCCTCGCGCGCGTCCGTGCAGAGGTAGAGGCGGGCCCGGTCGAGTCGGGCCCGCAGGGTCACGGCGCGTTCAGAGGGCAGGTGCCTGGCCACGGCGGGCCCTTTCGCCGATGGTGCGGGGACCTGCGGCGTGCCCTCCGCGGATCAAAGGGCCAGCGCCTGGGCGCGCCGGTTGATCTCCTTGACGCGGTGCTGGATGAGCGCCTGGACGGGAGAGCCCGGAAGGGAGTCGTCCGGGGTGAACAGCCAGCGCAGCGCCTCGGCGTTGTCGAAGCCGGAGTCGGCGAGGACCGTCAGGGTGCTCTGGAGTCCCTTGAGGGGCTGATCGCCGGAGATGAACGCCGCCGGGACGCAGAGCCCTTCGGCGCGCTGCACTCCCAGGAGCTTGTGGTCGCGGAGAAGCTGCTTGACTCGCTTGAGATCGAGGCCGAGCTTGTCGGCCGCTTCGCGAAGGGTGAGCCATTCGCCCACCAGTGCGTCGGTCTGTCGGTCGATCTCGATTTCGGCAACGGTGTGCGTCACGGAACCCTGCCTACCACCTTCGGCATCTTCTGAAACCTCACTCACGGACGGTCTCCTTGACCGGAATGGCGGGATCCGCCAGCGCTGACCGGTCAACTCGCTTCTGACCTGCGATGATACGCCTGCCCTGCGCAAGATCGCGTGGTCGGTCGACAGTGAGGATCGCCACAAGCCGATCGTCGGCCAGCCAGCAGGCCGACCACCCGCCGGCGGCCGCCGGGTCGCCGCGCCAGAGCATGATGTCGGCCATCGGGTGATGCCCGGCGTACTGCACCATGTGCCCGAACTGCTCCGACCAGAAGTACGGCACCGGGTCGTAGAGCCGGTCGCCGCCCAGCAGGCCCGCGGCCGCGACCTCCGGGGCGTTCAGGGCGGTGTCCCAGTGCTCGACGCGCAGGCGGCGCCGGAACCTCGACGACCACCACGCGGCGCAGTCCCCGACCGCGTAGACCCCCGGCCGGCCGGTGCGCAGTCGTTCGTCGACGGCGATGCCGTTGTCGAGGGTCAGGCCCGATCCTTCGAGCCAGGCGGTCTCGGGACGGACTCCCACGCCCGTCAGGACGACGTCCGCCTCGACCGAGCCGCCGCCCGCCAGGTCGAGACCGCCCCGCTCCACGGACGCGACCTTGACGCCGGTACGGAGCTCGATCCCCGCCTCGGCGTACCAGCCCGTCGTCTTCGTGCCGACCTCGGCGGCGACGGCCCCGGAGAGGGGGGCGTCGGCGGCCTCGACCACCGTGACACGGCAGCCGGCCGCGGCCGCCGCCGTCGCGACCTCCGCGCCGATCCAGCCGGCGCCCACGATCGCGACCCGGGCTCCGGGACGCAGCTCGGCGCGGAGCGCCCTGGCGTCGTCGATGGTGCGCAGCACGTGCTGCGGGCCCTCGCCGGGCAGCCGGATCGGCGACGCGCCGGTCGCGATCACCAGGCCGTCGAAGGCGAGGGGGCCCGCCGTCGTCTCCAGGACGTCGGTGAGACCGGTCACACGGTGACCGAGCAGCAGTTCGCAGTCCAGCGCCGTCCAGTCGGCCTCGACGGTCGTGTCGTCGGCCTCCCCGCGCAGCACGCCCTTGGACAGCGGCGGCCGGTCGTACGGGCGGTGCGGCTCGGCTCCGACGAGGGTCAGCCGGCCGGTGTGGCCCTGGGCCCGCAGCGCCTCGATGGTCCGGACGCCCGCCAGTCCACCGCCTGCGACGATCACCCGCTCCATGTTCGCGACCTTATAGTCTGTTGACGTAAGCGCGGGAGTCCGGCGCACCGGGCTGAGAGGGCGGCACAGCGGCCGCCGACCGCATGAGCCCGCCTCGACGACCACCCCGGTCGGCGCGGGCTCTGGACCTGATCCGGATCATGCCGGCGAAGGGAGCGCACACGTGCACGTGGTCATTGTGGGCGGCGGAGTGATCGGCCTCGGGATCGCGTGGCGATCCCTCAGCCGTGGCATCGAGGTCACGGTCGTCGACCCGGAGCCGGCGAGCAAGGCGTCGCGGGTCGCCGCGGGCATGCTGACCCCCGTCACCGAGGCGAGCTACGGCGAGGACGCCCTGCTGCGGCTCGGTATCGAGTCCCGCGACCGGTACCCCTCCTTCGTCGCCGAGCTGGAGGAGGTCTCCGGCCGGGACACCGCGTACCGGCGCGACGGGGTGCTGCAGGTCGCCCTCGACTCCGACGACCTGGCCGTACTGGACGAGCTGCGCCGGTTCCAGGAGTCGCTCGGCCTCGCCGCCGAGGCGCTCACCGGCCGGGAGTGCCGCCGCCGGGAGCCCATGCTGGCGCCGTCGGCGCGCGGCGGACTGTTCGCGCCCGACGACGGCTCGGTCGACCCGCGTCGCCTGTCCGCGGCGCTGCTGGCCGCCGTCGACCGGCTGGGCGGCACTCTGGTCCGGGACCGTGCGGCCGAGGTCCTCACCGACCGCGACCGCGCCGTCGGCGTGCGTCTCGCCGGCGGCGACACCGTTCACGCCGACCAGGTGGTGCTGGCCGCCGGTCCCTGGAGCCACGAGCTGAAGGGGCTGCCGCCGGACGCCGTCCCCCCGGTCCGCCCGGTCAAGGGCCAGGTCGTACGCCTGCGCGGCCCGTTCCCCCTCCTGGGGAGCACCGTTCGCGGCCTCGTCCGCGGTTCCTCGGTCTATCTGGTGCCCCGCGCCGACGGCGAGCTCGTCATCGGCGCGACCCAGGAGGAGATGGGCTACGACACGACGGTGACCGCCGGCGGGGTGTGGGAGCTGCTGCGCGACGCCCACGAGCTGGTCCCCGGCGTCACCGAGCTCGCCTTCGCCGAGGTGACCGCCGGGCTGCGGCCCGGCTCGCCGGACAACGCCCCCGTCCTCGGGCCGTCGGCGCTGCCCGGCCTGCTGCTCGCCACCGGCCACTACCGCAACGGCATCCTCCTCACCCCGGTCACCGCCGACGCCATGGCGGATGTCATCGCGACCGGAGAGCCGCCCGAGGTCATCCGGCCGTTCGCACCCGGAAGGTTCCGAGATTGAAGATCACTGTCAACGGCTCCGTACGGGACGCCCCCGCGGGTTCGTCCGTGGCCGGCGTGGTCGCGTCGCTGATCGAACACCCCACCGGCGTCGCCGTCGCGCTGAACGACGAGGTCGTGCCGCGCGCCGACTGGAAGACCACGATTCTGCGCGAGTCGGACCGCATCGAGGTCCTGACCGCCGTCCAGGGAGGCTGACCATGCAGCGACACGCCGAAGACACCCCCGAGGGTGGTACCGGCCCGGAGCCGCTCGTCATCGCGGGCGAGAGCTTCGAGTCCAGGCTGATCATGGGCACGGGCGGGGCGCCGAGCATGCGGATCCTCGAAGAGGCGCTGACCGCGTCCGGTACCGAGCTGACCACGGTCGCGATGCGCCGTGTCGGCGCGGACACCCCCGGGTCCGTCCTCGACGTGCTCCGCCGGTGCGGCATCCGGGTGCTGCCGAACACCGCGGGGTGCTTCACGGCGGGCGAGGCCGTCCTCACCGCCAAGCTCGCCCGCGAGGCCCTCGGCACCGAGTGGATCAAGCTCGAGGTCATCGCCGACGAGCGGACCCTGCTGCCCGACCCGATCGAGCTCGTCGACGCCGCGGAGCGACTCGTCGACGACGGGTTCGTCGTGCTGCCGTACACCAACGACGACCCGGTCCTGGCGCGGCGCCTCGAGCAGGCCGGCTGCGCCGCGGTGATGCCCCTCGGCTCCCCCATCGGCTCCGGTCTGGGCATCCGCAACCCGCACAACATCGAGCTGATCGTCGAGCGGGCCGGGGTGCCCGTGATCCTGGACGCGGGCCTGGGGACCGCCAGCGACGCCGCCCTCGCCATGGAGCTCGGCTGCGACGCCGTCCTGCTCGCCACGGCCGTCACCCGCGCCCAGTCGCCCACCATGATGGCCGCGGCGATGCGGCACGCGGTGGAGGCCGGCCGGCTGGCCCGCCTCGCGGGCCGGATCCCCAAACGCCGGTACGCGTACGCGTCCTCGCCGTGGGAGGGGCTGAGCTCCGCCGGCTGACCGTCCGGCGGGCGGGGAATCCTCGGCCGCGCCGGATACGCCCATGAGCAGGCCGTTCGCCTCGCGGTCGGTCTCGATCCCGCAAGGATTGATGCTTTGATCCTGAGTCAGGACGAGTATGCCCCCGAATCCCTAATACACTCCCCCTGATGGATACGACGGTTGCGGACCCCCTCGTCGGGCAGGTGCTCGACGGGCGCTACCTCGTACGGTCACGTGTCGCCCGGGGTGGCATGGCCACCGTTTACGCCGGTCACGACACCAAGCTGGACCGTACGGTGGCGCTGAAGGTCATGCATGCGAACCTCGCCATGGACGAGGAGTTCGTCCGGCGTTTCATCGGTGAGGCCAAGAGCGCGGCCGCCCTGTCCCACCCCAACGTGGTGGCGGTCTACGACCAGGGCACCGACAAGGGCTATGTCTTCCTCGCGATGGAGTACGTCCCCGGGCGCACGCTGCGCGACCTGCTGACCGAGCGCGGCCGGCTGGGCCCGCGCGAGGCGCTGCAGGCCATGCAGCCGGTGCTGTCCGCGCTGGGCGCCGCACACCGCGCCGGGCTGATCCACCGCGACGTCAAGCCGGAGAACGTCCTGCTCACCGCCGACGGGCAGGTGAAGGTCGCCGACTTCGGCCTGGCCCGCGCCGAGACCGCGAGCAAGCAGACGAAGACCGGCATGATCATCGGTACCGTCGGCTACCTCGCGCCCGAGCAGGTCATCTCCGGCGACGCCGACGCCCGTACGGACGTGTACGCCGCGGGCATCATGCTGTTCGAGCTGCTCACCGGCCGCCAGCCGTACGAGGGCGGCACGCCGCTGGCCGTCGCCTACAAGCACGTCAACGAGACGGTGCCGCTGCCCTCGAGCGTCATCCCGGGCCTGCCGCCGCAGATCGACGCGCTGGTGGCCAGCGCCACCAACCGCGACCCGGCGCGCCGGCCGTCCGACGCCGACCACTTCCACGCCGCGGCGGGCGAGGTCTACCGCCTGCTGCCGCCGGAGGTCGACGCGTCGCTGGCCGGAGTCGCGCCGGCACCGCCGCCTCCCCCGACCCCCGCGCTCCCGGCGCCGGCCGTCGGCCCCACGGTCACGGACGGCTCGACGCAGATGCTCGGCCACCACGCCGGCGGCTACGCGCCGCCGCACGCGGGGACGCAGATGCTGGGCGCGCACACGATGACGGTGCACCACGAGCCGCCGCCGCCTCCGACGATGCGCGACCGGCTGCTGCGGCCGCCGGGCGTGTACGGCGTCATCGCCGGCGCGCTCGCCATCGTCCTGCTGCTCGGCGGGATCGTGTGGTACCAGACGGTGGGCAACAAGGAGGCCGTGCCCAAGCTGGCGGGGTTGACCGAGGAGCAGGCCCGCGTCGCCGCGGAGAACGTCGGGCTCAAGGTCAAGGTCGGGTCCTCGCGGTTCGACCCGAAGATCCCCAAGGACAGGGTCGCCGAGGTCCAGCCGCAGGCGGGCACCAAGGTCGAGAAGGGCACCCTGCTCACGTTGATCCTGTCCAAGGGCAGGCAGCCGGTCGCGATCCCGGATGTCAAGAACGATCCGCTCGACACGGCGAAGCAGAAGCTCCAGCAGGCGGGGCTCACTCCTGGTGACGTGGTGAAGGACGCCAGCACCACCGTGCCGGTCGGCTCGGTGATCAGGACCAGGCCCGCCGCCAAGACGATGCAGAGCCCGGAGGACCCCGTCACGCTCGTGGTCAGCCGTGGCATCCAGATGCCGAAGCTGGTCGGCCTCAAGCGCGACGTCGCCGCCCAGAAGCTGAGCAAGCTCGGTCTCAACCCGCAGTGGCAGGAGCAGGACCCGGGCGACGGGCAGCAGCCGAACACCGTCATCAACCAGGACCCACCGTTCGGCCAGCAGCTCACCCCGGGCCAGACCGTCACCGTCACCGTGACCAAGGCGCAGAAGGACTGCGCGCCGCTGGACTTCGCCTGCCTGTGGCGGCGGATGCACGGCCACGACCAGCAGAACGGTCAGCCGGCGCCGGTCCCCGGGGTGCTGGGCCAGCCGATCGCCCAGGCCGCCCAGGCGCTCGTGGAGGCCGGTTTCCAGGTGCAGGTCACGGGCGGCCAGCCCGGCGACCCCGTGACCGGACAGGACCCGCCCCCCAACACCCCGACGCCGAAGGGCTCGGTCGTCAAAATCTGGCACTGAGCGTCCCGCCGGCACGGCGACCGCGCCGTGCCGGCCCGTCAGGACGGGCCGGGGCACTAGGCTGGATCGGTCATGGTCAGAGCAGATTTCAACGCGATCGGCGCCCACGTCCCGGTGGCGGGCGGGCTGGCGACCGGCGGGCTCCGCTACGCCGCCGAGATCGGGGCCGAGGCCGTCCAGGTCTTCGTCAGCAACCCACGGGGCTGGGCGCGAGCCGCCGGGAAACCCGAAGAGGACCGGCGGCTGCGGGAGCACAGTGAGCAGCACGACCTGCCGGTGTTCGTGCACGCGCCGTACCTCATCAACCTCGGGTCACCGAGTCCGGAGACGATCGACCACTCGGTCGCGTCGATCCGGCACGCCCTCCAGCGCGGTGCCGTGATCGGCGCGCGGGGCGTGGTCGTGCACACCGGCTCCGCGGTGTCGCAACCGCGCGAGGACGCGATGCGGCAGATCCGCGAGCACCTGCTGCCGCTCCTGGACGAGATCCCCGCCGACGGTCCCGACCTGCTCCTGGAGCCGATGGCCGGCCAGGGGCAGATGCTGTGCGCCACCGTGACCGACCTGGGCCCCTACCTCGACGCCGTCGACCGGCATCCCCGTGCCGGGGTCTGTCTCGACACCTGCCACGCCTTCAGCGCCGGGCACGACCTGACGGCGCCGGGAGGCGTCGCCGCGATGCTCGAGGCCCTGGCCGAGACCGTGGGGGCCGACCGGCTCAAGCTCATCCACGCGAACGACAGCAAGGACCCCTGCGGGTCGTGCCGGGACCGCCACGAGAACATCGGCGCCGGGCTGATCGGCGCGGCACCCTTCGCCGAGCTGTTCCGTCACCCGGTCAGCCGCGGGGTGCCTCTCATCATCGAGACGCCGGGCCGCAGCGCGGAACCGCACCGCGCGGACATCGAGACCCTCAAGAAGCTCCGCGCCGGCTGACCGCCGCCCGGCTCCCCGCCCGCGCCGCCTGACCGCCGTCTGGCCTCCGACCCGTGCCCGGCCGACCACCGCTCAGGCTCACGTCGTGCCCACGCCTCCCACGCCCGGCGCGGGGCCGGGCATGAAAAAGGCCTGGGTGCTGCTGAACAACCCCCCGACCGTTCAGCAGCACCCAGGCGCGCCGCCTGGCGTCCACCCCCCCGAGTCGGAGCCTGGCGGCCGTCCCGAGAACGTTGCTGTGTCCGAAACCCTAGGGTCCACGCGCCCCGCCGCGAAACCCATATGGCCCTCGCCTCGGCAAACGGTTCGTAGTGAGCGGTATACGTTCGGTAAGCGAGGGCCGAGCGGTCGGTGCGACGCGACGAACGGTCTCAGCCCGGCCCGCCCGGCTCGGCGTCCTCGGGCAGGTGCATGCGAGCCATGGCGCGCTCCGTGCGCTCGGGTACCTGCCCGGAGGTGAGCAGCGACACCGTGACGGTCACCGCGAAGGCCAGCGGCACGGTGACGATGGCCGGCTGCTCCACGAGCGTTCCCAGCCAGCCGGAGCCCGGGCCGGGGTCACTGAGCACCCGCGCCAGCCCGGCCGCGGCCGCCGGCACCCCGCCCGCGACGATCCCCGCCGTCACGGCGGGCGGCGTGAGCCGCCGCCACCACACCCCCAGGATGAGCAGGGGGCACAGCGACGAGGCGGCGACGACGAACGCGACGGTCACCAGGGCCGCCGACTGGGGGCTGCAGGCCCAGGGCGCGATGAGCAGGGGCACGGCGACGGCGACCAGGACGGCGGTACGGAAGCCGCGCGCTCCCCCGCCGAGTCCCTGCGCGATGCTGCCCGACACGGCCACCACGACGCCGCAGGAGGTGGAGGTGAAGGCCGCGAACGCGCCGGTCGCGATGAGGGCGGTCAGCAGGTCGCCGGTGACTCCGGGGACCATCCGGTGCGGCAGCAGGAGCAGCGTCGCGTCGGTCTCCCCGGTCATCAGCAGTTCCGGGGTGTACACCCGGCCGAGGGTGCCGAACAGCGCGGGGAACAGGGAGAACACCGCCAGCATGAGGACGACGAGCCCGGCCGTGCGCCGGGCGGTGCGCCCGCAGGAGTTGGTGTAGAACCGCACGGTGATCTGCGGTAAGCCCATCGTCCCGAGGATCGTCGCGAGGAGCACGGAGTACGTCGCGGCCAGCGGATGTTCGCGGCCGCCCGCGAACGGCGTCGCCCAGCGGTCGCCGCGCAGCAGCGCGATCCGCGACGTGTGCGGCACCGGCGCGCCGGCGGGGAACCGGATGCGGGTGCCGGCGCGGACCCGGTGCCGACCCGCCACGAGGCGCAGCCGCTCGCCGTGGTGACGACGGCCGTCGAGGACGCCGGTGACCGCGACCGCGACCGGCGCCGTCAGGTGGATGCCCGCGGCCGTGTCGGCGGTGACGGTGGTGTCGCGGTGGAAGTACGGCGGCCGGGCCGCGTCGGCGTCGTTCTGAAGTCGCCAGACGGCGATGAAGACGAGCGCGGGGATGGTGACGGCCATCAGCTTCAGCCAGAACTGCACGGCCTGCACGCCGGTGATGCTGCGCACCCCGCCCGGCAGGACGAGGACGACCACCGCCGCCACGACGACGAGCCAGCCCATCCACACGGGCAGTCCGCTGATCACCGACAGCGTCACGCCGGCGCCCTGGAACTGGGGCAGCAGGTAGAACCAGCCGATGACGAGCACGCACGCGCTGACGGCGCGGCGCACCCGCCGCGAACCCAGCCGCCACTCGGCGAAGTCCGACAGCGTGTACGCGCCGGAGCGCCGCAGCGGGGCCGTGACCGAGGCGAGCAGCACGACGTGACCGGCGGCGGCGCCGATGGGCAGCCACAGCATGTCCGCGCCGTACGCGAGGACCAGGCCGGCCATGCCGAGGAACGCCGCCGCGGAGACGTACTCGCCGCTGATCGCCGAGGCGTTCCACCACGGCGAGACCTCACGGGCGGCGGCGTACAGGTCGGCCACCTGGGTCGGCCGGCCCCGCGCCGGCACGATCGCGAGCGAGGCGATGAGCAGGGCCATCGCGAGCATTGTGATCATTTGTTCTCCTCGCCCGGTGGGGAGGTGTACGGCCACCCCGCGGGTACGGCGTCGACGCGGGCTCCGGTCATCGGCGCCGGGGCGGCTCCGGTCACTCGCGCCGGGCCATGGCCGCGAAGTCGCGCTCGGCCCGCTCGGCGAGGCGTACGTGCCGGCGCGCGACGGCGACCCACACCACCGGGACGACCGCGGACAGCACCAGCCAGGGCAGCCGGACGCCGAACAGCCGGACCCGCGACAGCGCGGGCTCCCACGCGAACAGCAGCGGCAGCCCGCCGCTGACCAGCGCCACGATCGCGCACGTCAGCGCGGCGTGCCCCGCCTGGACGCGCATGAGCGACCGGACGGGCGCCGGGTCCGGCTCGTCCCGGTCTTCGGCGGCACGGTGCGGAGGTCGCGGCGAGCCGCTGGGCGGCCCGGTGACGGTGACGCGTTCACTCATCGGGCGCGGGCGGCTCACCGGGCGACGGCGGCCGCTGCCGGAAACGACGGATCAGCAGGTCGCGAACCTCCCGGGCTTGGCGGCGGCTCACCGGCAGCCGCAGGTCGCCGATCTGGACGACCGTGCGGCCCTCGTCGAAGTGGAGCTCGGTGATGTGCGCGGCGGCGACGAGCGTCTTGCGGTGGATGCGGATGAACCCGGCGGCCTGCCACCGCTCGGCGAGCGCGGCGAGCGGCATCCGGAGGAGGTAGCTGCCCTCGGCGGTGTGCAGGCGGATGTAGTCGCCGTGCGTCTCGGCGTGGGTGACGTCGGCGCGGGAGATCAGCCGGGTGCGGCCGCCGAGCTCCACCGGGATCACCTCGTCCGCCTCCGGCTCGTACGGCGCGGTGTCCCGGTGCACGATCTCGTCGACGCGCCGTACGGCCTCGCCGAGGCGGTCGGGGTCGATCGGCTTCAGGAGGTAGTCGACGGCGCCGAACTCGAAGGCGGTGACGGCGAACTCGTCATGCGCGGTGACGAAGACGATGGCGGGCGGGTCGGCGAAGCCGGCGACGAGGCGGGCGAAGTCGATACCGTCCAGTGCGGGCATGCAGATGTCGAGGAAGACCGCGTCGAGCCGCTCCCCACTCTTGATCATCCTGCCGATCTCGCGCAGCGCCTCGGCGGCGTCGCGGGCGGGCGTGACGTGCTCGATTCGCGGATGCCGACGAAGCAGGTAGGTGAGCTCCTCCAGCGCGGGGGCCTCATCGTCGGTGGCGAGGACGCGAAGCATGGCAGGAGACTCCCTCTTTTACGCAGAGTATGCAACTCATTTCACAAAGTAGTTGTTTTTTATTACCGGGCGACGGCGGTGTGGCTCTTCGGCACGCGGAGGCTGACCTTCATCCCCGCCCCGACGGCGGTCTCGATGACCAGGCCGTGCCCCTCTCCGTAGACCTGACGCAGGCGGTGGTCGACGTTCACCAGGCCGATGCCGCCGTGCGGCGCGCTCTCCCGACCCTCCTCGAGGAGGTCTCGCAGCTTGCCGGGGTCCATCCCGACCCCGTCGTCCTCCACACTGATCGCCGCCTCGGCGCCGGCGTCCCCGGCGACGATCCGGACGTGCAGCCGCTCCATGCCGCCACACCGCATGCCGTGCCGGATGGCGTTCTCCACCAGCGGCTGCAGGGACAGGAACGGCACCGCGACCGGGAGCACCTCGGGCGCGATCTCGACGGTGAAGCGCAGCCGCTCGTCGCCGAAGCGCGCCCGCTCGAGGAGGAGGTAGCGGTGGATCGACCGCAGTTCCTCGGCCAGCGTCGTGAAGTCGCGCCGGTCGCGGAACGAGTAGCGCGCGAAGTCGGCGAAGTCGAGCAGCAGTTCGCGGGCGCGCTCGGGGTCCGTGCGGATGAAGGACGCGATCGTGGTCAGCGAGTTGTAGACGAAGTGCGGGGAGATCTGGGCGCGGAGGGCCCGCATCTCCGCCTCCATCAGGCGTGTCTTCGACGACTCCAGCTCGGCCAGCTCCAACTGCCCGGAGGCCCAGCGGGCGACCTCGCCGAGGGTCTGCAGGCGTTCGTCCCGGACCCCCGCGCCGTACGCCGCGAGGGCCCCGGCGACGCGGCCCTCGATGGTCAGCGGCGCGATCACCGCGGCCCGGATGGGGCAGTCGGGATCGCCGCACGCGATCAGCTCCGACACGACCACGCGGGGCCGCCCGGTGCCGAGCACCTGGGCGACGAGCGGGACCACGGTCTCGGCGTGGGCGTCCCCGGCGCCGTCCCAGGCGAGCAGGCGCTCGGTGTCGGTGACGGCGACGGCCGGGACGCCGAGGAGCTCCCGCAGGTGACGGGCCGCCCGGCGCGCCGACTCCTCGGTCAGGCCGGTCCGCAGGGAGGCCGACGCCAGCGAGATGGTGTGCAGGACGGCGAACGTCGCCTCACCGCTCGGCGCGCCCGGCCCGTCGCGCCGGCGGACCGAGCCGAGCGACCAACCGGCGGCGGCCGCCATCAGCGCCGCCGTGGCGGCCAGGACCGCCTCGACCGATATCCCCACCATGAACACAGACGGTAATGCCATCGTCACGGAAACGTCGGGATTTCGGCAACTCCTCTTACGCCGGAGGCTCGTCCTCCTGGTAGGAGTACCGCTGTTCGTGCCACGGGTCGGCGATGTTGTGGTAGCCCCGCTCCTCCCAGAAGCCACGGCGGTCCACGGTGAGGTACTCGATGGCGCGCACCCACTTCACGCTCTTCCAGCCGTACAGGTGCGGCACCACCATCCGCAGGGGCGCGCCGTGGTCGGGCGTGAGCGGCTCACCACCCTGATGGGTGGCCAGCAGCGTCTTCTCCTCAAGGAAGTCGATCATGCGCAGGTTGGCGCTGTAGCCGTACTCCGCCCACACCATGACGTGGGTCGCGTCGTCGGCCGGGGGCGCCAGCCGGACGAGCGTGGCCGTGAGGATGCCCTCCCACTCGACGTCGGGAACGGTGAACTTCGTGACGCAGTGGAAGTCGGCGCTGACCCTGCCCCGCGGCATCGCCTGGAGCTGCGGCCAGGTCCAGCGGTACTCCCGCCCGGCCTCGGTGGCGCCGTACACGCGCAGGTCCCAGCTGGCGGGGCGGAACTTCGGCACCGGGCCGTAGTGCAGGACGGGCCAGCCGCGCGGAACGTACTGTCCCGGCGGGAGGCGGTCGTCAGGCCCCACAGCGTCGTCCTCGACTCTCCGATTGCCCGCTCATGGTCATCGGCCATCCTGCCATCCCCCGCGCACGCGGTGTGCCGAACCCCTCCGCCCACGACGCTCGGCGCATCGGCTAGGCTGTCCTCCATGCACAACGTCTTCTCCTTTACCTATGGCGGGCCCGGGACACGGGTGACTGCCGGAAGGACGCTGCGCTAGAAGGCAACCACCGACAGATGCCCCGGGCCCGATGGGTCCGGGGCATCTGTCGTTTCCGGCCAAGAACCGACTGTTTCGGAAGAGGAAGCATCATGGTCGTTGTCATGTCCGCCGACGCGGAGGAAGCCGATATCCAGGCCGTCGTCACGGTCGTCGAGGGCGCGGGCGGCGAGGCGTTCGTCAGCCGGGGCGTCAACCGTACGATCATCGGGCTGGTCGGCGACGTCGAGCAGTTCGGCACCCTGAACCTCCACGCCCTGCGCGGCGTCACCGACGTCGTACGGATCTCGGTGCCGTTCAAGCTGGTCAGCCGGGAGAACCACCCGGACCGTTCGATCGTGCGCGTCGGCGGCGTGCCGATCGGCCCCGGCACCATGACGCTCATCGCCGGGCCGTGCGCGGTCGAGACGCCGGAGCAGACGCTCCAGGCCGCACGGATGGCCCAGGCCGCGGGCGCGACCCTCCTGCGCGGCGGGGCTTTCAAGCCGCGCACCTCCCCGTACGCCTTCCAGGGCCTCGGTGAGAAGGGCCTGCGCATCCTGGCCGACGTGCGCGCCGAGACCGGCATGCCCATCGTCACCGAGGTGGTGGACGCGCACGACGTCGAGCTCGTCGCCTCGTACGCCGACATGCTCCAGGTCGGCACCCGGAACATGCAGAACTTCGCGCTGCTGCAGGCCGTCGGCGGCGTCGGCAAGCCCGTCATGATCAAGCGCGGGATGAACGCCACGATCGAGGAGTGGCTGATGGCCGCCGAGTACGTCGCCCAGCGCGGCAACCTCGACATCGTGCTGTGCGAGCGCGGCATCCGCACGTTCGAGAAGGCCACCCGCAACACCCTCGACATCTCGGCCGTCCCGGTCGCGCAGCGGCTGTCCCACCTGCCCGTCATCGTCGACCCGTCGCACTCCGGCGGCCGGCGCGACCTCGTGCTGCCGCTGACCCGCGCGGCGATCGCGGTCGGCGCCGACGGGGTGATCATCGACGTGCATCCGAACCCGGAGAGCGCGCTGTGCGACGGCCCGCAGGCCCTCGTCGACGACGACGTCCGCGAACTGGCGCAGACGGTACGCGACCTGCCGCCCATCGTCGGCCGCACCCTCGCCACCGCCTGACCGCGGGCGGCGCGCCGCCCGCGGTCTCGCGGGCGGCGCGCCCGGTTCGGGGCCGGACGCCCCGGATGTGCATCGCGGTGCGCGAAAGGTAGTCTTCGCTGCATGGCGTACTACACCGCCCAGCTTGGGCCGCCCCGGTTCTGACCGGGGCCACCACTCCTACGCCCGGCACCGCCGGGCGCTTCTTCTGACGCCGCCGCCGAGCGGCTCTTCGGCGCGCCCCGGATCTCGCGTTCCCTGAACCGTTCGATATCTGGAGCGTTCTCCTTGACGACCACTGAGGTCTCCTCCGCCGCGCCCGTGCGCCGGCGGCTCGGCGGGTCCGCCGACATCGTCCTCGCCGCCTCCCTGTGGGGCACGACCGGCACCGTCCGCAGTTTCGTCCACGCCAGTCCGGTCGCCGTGGGCGCCGCCCGGCTCCTCATCGGCGGCGCCTTCCTGTTCGCCGTGGCCCTGCGCTGCGGCGGGCTGCGGCCCCTGCTCGCCCGCGGCACCCGGACCCGGCTGATCCTCCTCCTCGGCGCGGTGCTCGTCGCCGTCTACCAGGTGGCGTTCTTCAGCGCGGTCGCCCGCACCGGCGTCGCGACGGGCACCGTCGTCACGATCGGCAGCGGGCCCGTCTTCGCCGGCCTGCTGTCCCGGCTGCTGCGCATGGGCGCGCTGACCCGGCGCTGGCTGCTCTCCACAGCGGGGGCGGTCGCCGGGTGCGCCGCGCTCACCCTGGGCGGCCAGGCCGCCGGTGTCGAGCCCATCGGCGTCGCGCTGGCCCTGATCTCCGGGTTCGGCTACGCCGCGTACGCCACCGTCGCGTCGTACCTGATCACCCGGGGCGACGACAGCCGGGCGGTGCTCGGCGCGCTGTTCGGCGGGTCCGGAGTGCTGCTGCTGCCGGTGCTGCCCGTCGTCGGCTCCGGCTGGCTCCTCACCGGGCCGGGCGCGGCCGCGGCCCTCTACCTCGGCGTGATCACCACCGGGCTCGGCTACCTGTTCTACGGCCGGGGGCTGCGGACGACCCCGGTCGCCGCCGCCACCACCCTCACCCTGGCCGAGCCGGCGGTCGCGGCGGTCCTGGGCCTGTGCGTCCTCGGCGAGCACCTGGGCGCGCTCGCCCTCGCCGGCCTGGCCCTCCTCGCCGCCAGCCTGCTCGTCCTCACCGTGCCCACCCGCTCCCGCTGAGCCTGCCGGGCCGGGTGCCCACCCGTCGATTCCCGCGCCGTCTACTCAGGCGAGCTACCGTCTCGCCTGAGTAGACGGCCACGTCAGCGGCACCGGCACGGCCTCAGCCGGCCGTTTCAGAAGCCGCACTGAGCGATCAGACGTATAGCAAAGAAACGTCGTATTTCTGCACCATCGCGTCCCGGGTCACCAGCGTCAGGCCTTCGGACTGTGCCTGCGCTACGAGCATCCGATCAAACGGATCCCGGTGTATGGAGGGCAATCTCCCCGCGACCATCGCGTGGTGCGCCGTTATAGGGAGCTCCCGCAGATCGCAGGCCGCCACCTGCTCCGGAATATCGGCAGGACCGATCTTCTCCGTCGCCTGCTTGATCGCCAGTTCCCAGATGGAGGCCGCGCTGAGGAACACGTCGGGTTCTGTGTCGATCCGTTCCTTGACGTCGTCCGCCAACTCCGGGGCATCGGTCAGCCACCACAGGACGACATGTGTGTCCAGCAACAGTCTCACGGTCAGAGCCCGAAGTCGGTGGCGATGGCGGCATTCGTCTGGTCCGAGTCCCAGTCATCGGCGAGTGCAAGCCTGCCGCGCAATGACCCCCGCCCCTTGCGGTGGACCCGAGTGGCCAAAGGCACCACCTTGGCGACGGGCTTCCCCGCACGGCTGATGATGATCTCTTGGCCTTCCTCGACCCGATCTATGATCCGGGAGAGGTGTGTCTTGGCCTCGTGGATGTTGAACTGCTCCGCCGTTCGTTCGGACATGAGCACCTCCTGAGTCGACCAGACTAAGTCTAGTCAAGTAGGTTCCGGCCTACCGAGGTTCGCGAGATGACGACTTCCCCTCGGGAAGTCTCACCCTGCTCGCCATGCGCTTGCCTCGTCACGTAGGCGCCCCGATCTGCGCGACCTCGTCGGCCGTCAGAGTGACCTCTGGTGCGACGATGATGACGTGCACGGTCTTTCCGTGCTCCGCGTAAGTGACCCAGCGCGCAGCGGCCCCCTGGTCAACGATCGTTAAGCCGCGTCCGTGTTCCACGAGTTGGCCGCCCTGATCGCAGCCGAGCATCGGCCGGTGGTCGGGGTCGGTGACGGCCAGATGTACGCATCGCCCGGTGACCTTGATTGTGACGCGAATCGGATGCACGTCGTCCGGCCACGAGCGCAGAGCGGCAGTGGCGACGATCGCGTTGGTGACGAGCTCGCTCGTGATCAGACCGATCTCGTACGGGTCGCGGGGATAACCGAACACGGCCGTGGATGCGAATCGGCGCGCCTCACCGGCGTATTCGGGACGGGCGCGGAGCGCCAGCCAGGAGGACGACGGCGGCAAGCCGGGAGGGGCGGCGATCGCCGCAGGATCAGGGGCCACGGGGAACCATCTCCCTCGTCATTGGTCTGAGGTGGAGGAGCGTTGCATGGCCACTCTGCACCTAGCATGGTGACCTCGCCACCCATTCGACCACAGTCGGCCACAGTCCGATTGCTTTATGTAGCGATTGGATAGCCTCAGGCATGACCGAGCCCCACAGCCCCACCGTGCGCGGACGCAAGCTGGCGAGCGAACTGCGCCGACTGCGCAAGGACGTCGACCTCGCCGTCGAGGAGGCTGCCGCCCAGCTCGGCTGGAGCCGCTTCAAGGTCAGTCGGATCGAGAAGGCCCAGACGAAACCAACGATCGCCGACCTCCGCGCGATCCTCGACCTCTACGGCGTCGGCGACGCCAACCGCGCCACCCTCATCGAACTCCATAAGAATTCCTGGCGCCGGGGCTGGTGGACGGACTACTCCGATGTGTTTCGGGGCTCGTACGTGGCGTTGGAAGACGACGCCGTAACGATCGAGGAGTGGAGCCCGCAGCTGATCCCCGGACTACTGCAAACCGACGACTATGCTCGTGCCGTCATCCGCGCATCACTGCCTGGGGACGAGGCGGTCGTGCAGCGGCGAGTGCAGGCGCGCTCTGCCCGCCGGACCTTGCTCGGCCGTACCGACCGGACAGCGCCGACCTTCATTGCGATCATCGATGAGGCCGCGCTACGGCGGCCGATCGGTGGTCCCGAGGTCATGCGCAGCCAGCTCCGCGCGCTTCTGGACGCCGCTCGGCGACCGAACGTCAGCTTGCGCGTGATGCCGTACGCGACCGGCGCACACCCTGGCCTCGACGGGCCGTTCATCATCCTCAGCTTCCCTGAGCAGTTGGCACCGGACGTGGCGTACGTCGAGACGAAGGGTGGCGACATTTACGCGGAAAGCGCTCCTGACGTCCGCCGGTTTAGGGTGGATTTCGGCCACATCTCAGCTGCGGCGCTGAGTCCAGACGAATCGACGGAGTTCATCGCCGCCGTGATCAAGGAGTGAACCAGTTCATGGTGATCCCCGAGAGCGCCGTGCGCAGCCTGCCCTGGCGAAAGAGCAGCCGAAGCGGGAGCGGAAACGCGACCTGCGTTGAAGTCGCCGAACTCGACCTCGACTCCATCAAGTAGCCGTACGAACAGTGAGGCCCCGGCTCTGCCGGGGGCCTCACTCAAGTCCTGTCCGCGGTCGTCTCGGATGCTCAGGCGGTGGGCTCGCCGTAGGAGGGGCGGTGCTGCTGGAGGTTGGTGGCGAGCTGCTCGGCCATCTCGCCCGCGTCGAGGCGCTTCTCGATCTGGCGGAGGTCCTCGATCTTGGCGCGGGTCTCGGCGCGGCGGGGGGTGAGGACGGTGCAGCAGTCCTCGTCGGGCAGCTCCGAGATGCTCAGGGTGTGGATCTTCCGGGCCTCGGCCATGATCTCGGTCTTGTCCATGCCGATGAGCGGGCGCAGGATCGGCAGGCTCACCGCGTCGTCGAGGGCCGTGATGTTCTGCATGGTCTGGCTGCTGACCTGGCCGAGCGAGTCGCCGGTGATGAGCGCCGCGCCGCCGAGGTTCCCCGCGACGACCTCCGCCGTCTTCAGCATCAGGCGGCGCTGCGCGACGATCTGCAGCCGGTCGGCCCCGGAGGACTTGATCTGCTGCTGCGCCTTGCCGAACGGCACGACGAACAGCCGCGACCCGCCCTGGAACTTGTCCAGCTCGCGCACCAGGGCGTACGCCTTGTAGATCGACTCCGGGCCGGTGAACGGCATCCCGGAGAAGTGCAGGAAGTCGACCCGCAGGCCGCGGCGCATCATGCGGTATGCGGCGACGGGCGAGTCGATGCCGCCCGACATCAGCACCAGCGCCCGGCCGCTCATGCCGACCGGCAGGCCGCCGGCGCCGGGCGTGCCGTCGGTGAAGACGAAGACCTCTCGCTGGTCGACCTCGATGAACACCGCCAGGTCGGGGTGCTTGAGGTTGACCGGCAGGTCGTAGCGCTCCTTCACCTTCGCGCCGACGAGGGCGTTGAGGTCAGAGGAGGTGATCGGGAAGCGCTTGTCGCGGCGGCGCGCGCGGATGGCGAACGCGCCCTTGCGGGCCAGCGCGGGGTGCTGCGCGACGAGGTCGAGGGCCGCCTGGACGGTCGCGTCGACGTCCTTGTCGACCCGCCAGGCGCGGTGCACCCACACGATGCCCATCACGTCGGTGAGCCGCCGGGCGACGGCGTCGACGTCGGCCAGCTCGCCGCTCTCGGTGCGGACGACGATGACGCCCTCGCGCTGCCAGAGGTTGATCTTTATGCCGAGCCCCTTCACGGCGGCCCGGATGTTGTTCTGCAGCCGCCGCTCGAACAGCTCGCGGTTCTTGCCCTTGAGGACGATCTCCCCCAGTTTGAGGAGAACGCAGGGCTCACCGACGACGGCGGGCCGCTCGGCGTTCTGGGGCTGCGTCGTGGTTTCGAGCGTGGGCATGCGTCCAACCTCCAGCGGACACTGACGGGGTGCGAACATCAAGTGTCGCGCACGAACGCGACTGTCTGGACCGAACGCCCGGCCGGCGGTCGCTGTTCCCTTCCAGTGTCACCGATCGGACGGCCGTTCGAAATGATGAAGGCACCACACGGCGGTGCGGTGCCTTCAACGATCGTACGGGCGAGGAAGCCTCGGCGATCAGCCGAAGAAGACCTCGGCCTCCTCGTAGCGCTGGACCGGGACGGTCTTGAGCTGGTCGGTGGCGGCGCTCAGGTCGACGCGGACGATCTCGGTGCCCTGCAGGCCGACCATCTTGCCGTACGCCCCGTCGTGCACCGCGTCGATGGCGTGCACGCCGAACCGGGTGGCGAGCACGCGGTCGAACGCGGTCGGGGTGCCGCCGCGCTGGATGTGGCCGAGGACCGTGGTGCGGGCCTCCTTGCCGGTGCGCTTCTCGATCTCGGCGGCGAGCCGCTCGCCGATGCCGCCGAGGCGCACGTGACCGAAGGCGTCGAGCTCCTGCGTCTGCACGTCCATCTGGCCGTCGACCGGGTGGGCGCCCTCGGCGACCACGATGATGGGGGCGTACTTCGTCTGGAAGCGGCTCTCGACGTACCCGCAGACCTTCTCGATGTCGAAGGGCTTCTCCGGGATGAGGATGACGTTCGCACCCGACGCCATGCCGGCGTGCAGCGCGATCCAGCCCGCGTGCCGGCCCATGACCTCGCAGATCAGCGCGCGGTGGTGCGACTCGGCCGTGGTGTGCAGCCGGTCGATGGCCTCCATCGCGATGTTGACCGCGGTGTCGAACCCGAAGGTGTAGTCGGTGGCGTTGAGGTCGTTGTCGATGGTCTTGGGAACGCCGACCACCTTGACTCCCCTGTCGTGCAGCTGGCGCGCCACACCCAGGGTGTCCTCGCCGCCGATGGCGATGAGCGCGTCGACGCCCAGCCCGGCGAGGTTGTCCTTGATCCGCTCGACGCCGCCCTCGATCTTGATCGGGTTCGTCCGGGACGAGCCGAGGATGGTGCCGCCGCGCGGCAGGATGCCGCGGACCGCCTGGACGTCGAGCGGCGTGGTGTCGCCCTCGAGCGGACCACGCCAGCCGTCGCGGAAGCCGACGAACTCGTATCCGTAGACCTGGATGCCCTTGCGGACAACGGCGCGGATGACGGCGTTCAGCCCGGGGCAGTCACCGCCGCCGGTCAGCACTCCGACTCGCATGCCCAACTCCTCCGTGTAACCCTGGATTCACCCGCCAGCCTAGTGGCGCGGGTAGGACCTGATCGAAGATGGCGCGCCCACCGGGCACACCTCTCCGATTGGTCTAGACCATAGCGGAAAGCGGCCCCTCTGATCAGCCCTTCGAGGTGTTTGATGCTCCCTCGGCACCCTGCTCTTCCGCTCGGGTGAGATCGTCCGCCGGTTCCTCCGCCACCGCGGGACCGGGCGCGGCGTCGTCCTTGACGTCCGCGGCGTAGCGGTCGACGTACTCCTGGCCGGACAACCGCATGATGGCGTACATGATCTCGTCGGTGACCGCGCGCAGCACGACCCTGTCGTGCGCCATGCCGTAGTACCGGGAGAAGTCGAGCGGCTCACCGAACCGCACCTCCGGGCGCGGGCGCAGCTTGGGCAGCGGCCGCCCGGCGGGCATCAGCTCGAACGTGTTGATCATGGCCATCGGGACGACCGGCGCGCGCGACTCCAGGGCCAGCCGCGCCACGCCCGTCTTGCCGCGGTACAGCCGGCCGTCCGGGACGCGCGTGCCCTCCGGGTAGATGCCGAGCAACCGGCCCTCGGCCAGCACCCGCAGCCCGGTCCGCAGCGCCGCCTCGCTCGCCCGGCCGCCCGTACGGTCGATGGGCACCTGCCCGACGCCGCTGAAGAACAGCCGGCTGAGGAGGCCCTTCAGCCCCGTCCCGGTGAAGTACTCGGCCTTGGCCAGGAACGTCACCTTGCGCGGCAACGGCAGCGGCCCGAAGAAGTGGTCGGCGAAGGAGAGGTGGTTGCCGGCCAGGATGGCCGGACCGTGCCGCGGAACGTTGCGCGTGCCGTGCGCCCGCGGTCGCCAGACCAGATACAGAATGGGACCCAAGATGGCCTTGACGACCCAGTAGAACAACGCCCCGCCTTTCGTTACCCCCTGCCGTTCACCCGTCCGTGGGATGATAATCATCTTCCCATCTCAGGCCGGACACACCCACACCCACACACGGCACGTTTTCGACCTTGCGCGGCGCGGGGGCCGTAGGCTCATCTTTGAAGCGTCGGCCGATGGCAGTTCGAGGGGAGGCGCCATGGCGTTGACGCCGGACGTCCGGTCGCGCGTGACCGACGTGCCGCACGACGGCCTGGCCACGATGCGACGGGAGACCGGGGTATGAGTCGGCGGGGCAACGGACTCACGGCGGACGCCTACGTCCCGCTCGCCGACCTGTCTCCGCAACTCGCCGACGCGATGCTGTCCGCCCTCCGGGAGGCGGGCATCGCCGCCTACGCCGCCCCGGCGCCGGGCAAGACCGGCGGTTACCTCGACGTGCGGCTGCCCGAAGAGCCCACCGACCGGCTGTACGCCGACGCGGAGGCCCGGCAGGCCGCCGAGGACATCCTGGAAAGGCACCTCCCCGAGCTGCGCGCCGACTACGCCGCCTCCCGCGACGAGGACGAGATCTTCGCCGAGATCGTGGCCGGGTTCGACCTGCCGACGATCGAGGGCGAGACGCCCTGGCCCGCCGAGGAGAACCTCGACGACGGTCCGGAGGACACGGCCGGGCCCGCGCTGGAGGACTCCGGGTCGGAGCGCACCGCGACGGCCCGCGTCGTCAAGCCCGCGGCCGAGGACGAGGACGAGCACTTCGTTCCGCCTCCCCCGCCACCGCTGCCGAAGGCGGACCCGATGACGCGGTTCGCGTGGATCGCGCTGCTCGGCGGTCCGGTGTACCTCGTGCTGTCGGTGTTCCTCGGCTGGGCCGTGCCGAGCTGGGCGGCGTTCGCCGCCGTCGCGGCGTTCATCGGCGGCTTCGTGGCACTTGTCCTCCGCATGGGCGACGATCCCCCGGACGACGACGGCGCCGTCGTCTGACGGAGATCACGGTGGAGACACCTCGCGCGTGAACGCCCGGCGGCGTCCCGTTTCGTATCGCTACGATCGGCGGCCAGGCCGTTCGAAAACCGCGAGGTATCTCATGCCCGGCGAAGAGCCACCACTGCGCGAAGAGCACGAACCGCCCGGGGAGGTGCCGGCGGCGCCCAGCGAGCACGCACCGCCCGCCGAACAGGCATCGGCGGCGCCCGGTCCCTCCGGGCCCCCGCCCGGAGAGGCGCAGGCGGCGCCCGGCCCGTACGGCCCGCCGCCCGCCTATCGGCCGCCGGTCGATCCGGCGGCCGCGCCTCCGTACGGACCGGTGCCGGGCGATCAGGCCTCCGGCCCGGTGCTGCCGCTCGCGCATCGGGGCAAGCGGCTCCTGGCCCGGATGATCGACGCCGTGCTCATGATGGCCGTCGCGGCGGTGCCGGTCGCGCTCGTGTGGGTCTGGGTGGGCTACCTGGCCCCCGACGGCGACTCCGGCCTGGCCGCGATCGGCGCCGTGGGCTCGGTCCTCATCGTGACCATGGTCATCGTCCTGTACGAGGGCGCACAGCTCGCCGCGTGGGGGAAGACCCTGGGCAAGCGGTGGCTGGGTCTTCGCGTCGTGCGGGCGACGCCGCCCGGCGCCCCGCTGTCCCCCGGGAAGGCGTACCTGCGCGCGGCGGTCTATCCGCCCGGATTCGCCGTCCTTCAGGTGGTGCCGATGGTGGGCCTGCTGAGCATGCTCAACGTGCTGTGGCAGTTCTGGGACCCGGCCCTCCACCAGTGCCTGCACGACAAGGTCGTCGGCACCGTGGTCATCGACGACCGGGCCACGCGTCGCGCCCTCGCCGGCGGGTGATCGGTCCGGCGCGGAGCGGGCGTCAGCCGACGCGCAGCTCGGCGAGGACGGGACGGTGGTCGGTGGCGGCCGGGTAGTCGGTGAGCAGCTCGGGGTCGTCGGGTACGCCGCAACGCAGGACCTCGATGCCGTGGTCGGCGAAGACGCCGTCGATCCGGCGCGTCGGGTTCGCGGCGCTGAACGTCTCCCGGAGCCCGTACGGCGCGGTCGCGCCCGCGTCCTGGAAGCGCTCGGCGAACAGGTCCCAGGCCGCGCCCCCGGCCTCCTCGTTGACGTCCCCGGCCACCACGACCGGCGCGCCGGTCTCCGCGCGGACGCGGTCGAGCTCCTCGATGATCTCCTCGGCGTGGCGGCGGCGCGGCTCGGCGGCGAGGTCGAGGTGGACGCCGGCGGCGACCAGGCGGACGCCGCCGACGTCGAACAGCGCCAGCGCGAGGCCGCGCTGGTGCATGCCGGGCACCGGCGACAGCAGGCGGTGCCGTCCGTGCAGGGCGCTGACCCGCGCGCCGGCGTACAGCTGCAGCCCGGCGACGCGGCCGCGCCGCAGCGCCACCGGGACGAGCGCGGCACGCCGGGCGAGCCACCTCCGCCGGTACCGCCAGAGCTGGAAGCGCGGAGCCTCCTGCACGCAGAGGATGTCCGGCCGCAGCCGCCGGACGACGCGGACGAGCGCCGCCCGGTCGTCCCGCATCGACCGGATGTTGTAGCTGACCAGTCGAACGGTGGGCATCCAGGAGGTCCGGTGGCTCGCTGCCCTAGCGGGAGCGCGCGAGGTCGGCGGCGCCGACGATGCCGGCGTCCGGGCCGAGCTCGGCGATCCTGATGTCGGCGAACGCGCGGTGGCCCCGGCCGGTGAGGGCGTTCTCGAAGGCCTCCCGCGTCGGCCCGAGCAGCAGGTCGCCCGCCTCCGACAGGCCGCCGCCGATGACGAACGCCCCGGGGTCGAGGATGGCCGTGAGGTCGGCGAGTCCCTGCCCGACCCAGCGGGCGATCGTGCGGAAGCACTCCAGCGCCGCGCTGTCGCCCTCGCGTGCCGCCTCGGTGATCTCCGGGCCGCTGATGCCCTCGGGCCTGCCGTCGCCCAGCTCGAGCAGCCGGCCGGCGAGCGCCGGGGAGACCCGGGCGATCTCGCGGGCCTCGGCGACCAGGGCGTTGCCGGAGGCGTACTGCTCCCAGCAGCCGCGGTTGCCGCAGCCGCAGCGCCGGCCGTCGGGGACGACGCGGTAGTGCCCGAACTCCGCCCCGATGCCGAAGCGGCCGCGGTACAGCTCGCCGCCCAGGATCAGGCCGCCGCCGATGCCCGTGCCGAGGGCGACGAGGATCATGTGGTCCTCGCCGCGGCCGGCGCCGAACTTCGCCTCGCCCCAGGCGATGGCGTTCGCGTCGTTCTCCACGACGACCGGGAGGCCGACCTCGCCCTCGACCTTCTTCTTGATGGGCTCGTCGCGCCAGGCGAGGTTCGGGGCGAAGAGCACCGTGGCGCGGCTCTCGTCCACGAACCCGGCGGCGCCGAGACCGACCGCCTCGACCTCGCCGAAGCGGCTCTTGAGGAGTTCGACGACCTCCGCGATCACCCGGGCCGTCTCGTGCGGGCTCGTGGACGGCGTCGGCCGACGCACCTTCTCCAGAATCCGCCCACGGTCGTCGACCACTCCGGCGGCGACCTTCGTACCGCCGACATCCACACCAATGGTCAGCGTCATGGACGCTTCTCCTCCGTCAACCCGTCGCCGTGCCGGCGCCCGCCGGGTCGTCGCCCGCCGCGCGGGGGCGCGGCCGCGTGCGCTCGAACCCTGCCATCGCCTCACGGACCGCCGAGTAGAGCTGCTCACCCGCCGCCATCACGTGGGAGAGGACCTCCGGACCGGACTCGCGCGACGCCGCGATCGCCCGGCACACCGGGCAGTAGCGGCACTCGGGCGCGCCGGTCGCGAAGTGGTCGCCCCACGCTTCGCTGGTGGCCTGGCTCCATACGTCGTCCTTCGACCCGCCGCCGGCGTTGAACCGCCGACGGAGCGTGTCGACGAGGCGCACGGCCTCGTACAGCACGGATGGTGGCTGCTCACTCATTGGTCATCATCTACCTATCGTCCGGCGTGAAACCGTACCGTCTCGGAGGGTGCGCGCGCGCCACGGGGTGGCCCGCGGCGGCCGGGGCCGCGCCCGCTCTCGGTGCCCGTCGCATCGGCTATCCCTCGACACGTCGTTTCAGCCCTTTGAGGGCCGTGTCGATGATGCGCTTCTCCGCCTTCCGCTTGACCATACCGATCATGGGAACGCGCACGTCCACCGCGAGCTCGTACGTCACCTCCGTGTCGCCGTCGCGCTCGGCGAGGCGGTAGGCGCCGGTCATGCCGGTGAGCATGGTGCCGCGCTCCGCGAGATGCCAGTGCACCGCTTCGTCGTCGTCCCAGTCATAGGCCAGGACATAGGTGTCCTTGATCGGCCCAGCCTCCAGCGTGATCCGCACGTGTTCGGCGCGGCCGTCGTCTCCGGCGGCGACGACCTCGGCCGCGGTGATCCCCTCCGCCCATTCAGGGTATTCCGCAAAATCGGCGATGACCGCCATGATCTCTGGCTTTTCAGCCTCGATGGTGATGCTGGAGCTCGTACGGTCCGCCATCGGCGTTTCCTTCTTTCGACTTTCTTCCGGGCGATAAATGGGTGCGGCGCTTCGCCTTGAGCGGAGCGTAGTCTCTAGAACTCCAGAACGTACGGAACCCCGCGTGCGCGGAAGTGACCGACGTTCACGCACTCGGTGCGGCCGATGCGGGTGCGGCGGACGAGCGGCTGGTGGACATGGCCGAACAGCGCGTATCTCGGCTGCGTCTCCTGGATGGCGCGCAGGACCGCCTCGCTGCCGCGTTCGAATCGCCGGGCGACCGTGTCGTACAGCAGTTCGGGAACGGCGGGCGGAATGTGGCAGCACAGCACGTCGACCGCGCCGATCGCCGCGACCTTGGCGGCGTAGACCTCGTCGTCGAGTTCGTACGGCGTGCGGTATTCGGTGCGCAGCCCACCGCCGACGAATCCGAAGCGCAGGCCGCCGATCTCCACGACCTCCCCGTCGAGCACCCGCTGGCCGGGCCGCAGGCTCTCCGCCCACAGCCGGGGGATGTCGACGTTGCCGTAGGTGAGGTACGCGGGCGTGGGCATGGCGCCGAACAGCTCCTTGTACTGCCGGCGCACGGCGGCCTCGATGTACGGTCCGGCGTCGCCCTCCAGAGTCGCCCACATCGAGCGGGAGAACGCCCGTGCCTCGTCGAATCGCTTCTGGGTGCGCAGTTCGATGAAGGTCGAGGCGTGCTCCGTCCCGAACAGCTCGGCGAAGATGCCCTTGCCGTGGTCGTCGTAGTCGATGAACAGGATCAGATCCCCGAGGCAGATGAACGCGTCCGCCCCGTCACCGGCCAGGGCGAGCGCGTCCGCCCGTCCATGCACGTCGCTGACCACATGAACCCGCATGCGCCAACTGTAAGACCCGCCGGCGATACGGCACGTCGCCGCGGACCGGCGACCGCGGCCGGCGCCCGGCCGGCGCCGGCGTTCCGCCGCGCTCGGCGCCCCGGCCGCGGTCAGTGGTCGGCGGCGTAGACGAGGCTGCGCCACTCGCGGACGCGCACGGCGTCGACCGGGGCCTGGGGCCCGCCGCCCACCGGCCGTACGGCGTCGCCGACCTGGAAGGCCCGGACCCCGGCCGCCACGAGGGCCGGAACGTGGCGGCGCCGCAGGCCGCCGCCGACGAGCATGAGCCGCGCGTCGTGGGCGGCCCGGCGCAGCAGTGCCTCCATGCCCGCCCCCACGCCGCCCGCCGCCCCCGCGCACAGGACGGAGTCGAGGCCGCGCAGCAGGCGGAGGGTTCGCCAGGCGGCCTCCGGCTCGGCGGCGTGGTCGATCGCGCGGTGGAACGTCCACGGCAGCGGCAGCACCGTGTCGGCGAGCCGGGCGGTCGCGGACAGGTCGACCGTGTGGTCGGCGTGCAGGAAGCCGAACACGAAGCCGTCCGCCCCGGCGTCGGCGTGGGCGGCCGCGGCGCGGCAGAGCCTGCCGAGCTCCGATTCGGTCGTCCGGAAGCCGTTCTTGGCCCGGAGCACCACCCGGATCGGCAGCGAGGTCGTCTTGCGCATCGCGGCGACGGTCTTGGGATCCGGGGTCAGGCCGCCGGCCTGCCGGTCGGCGACCGCCATGATGCGGTCGGCACCGCCCGTCTCGGCGGCCTCGGCGTCCACCTCGTTCATCGCGACCACCTCGAGCAACGACATCGCCTCCCCCGCGCACCGGCGCCGCGATCCCCGCGGTGAGGCGTATTCTGGCCCGGCCCCTTCGCCACCGTCCCCGGACCTGACCTGCCTTTAGGCCGAACAGACGAGGTCGTTACCGCTTCGTTCCGCTATCGCGACCACGAGACCGGCCCGCGAACGCGCATCAACGAGGTCGTTACACGCGTGGTAAGAAGAAATGCGAGACGTGTCACCGCGCCAAAGGCTACCGATCAGTATCTTGAGGCGATAGCGTCCGTGCGAATGCCCGCCGTATCAGCTGAGGAGAAGTCGTGCGCGAGTACAGCGTTCCCGCACAAGTGACGATCGCCGACTCGGCGAACCTCACCGACACGCTCTTCTCCCGGGCCGCCGAGGAGCCGGACCGCGTCGTCATTCGGCGCAAGTCCGGATCCGGGTGGCGGGACGTCACCGCGCGCGAGTTCGCCGAGGAGATCGCCCGGGTCGCCAAGGGGCTGATCTCCGCCGGCGTCGAGCCGGGCGACCGCGTGGCGCTCATGTCCCGCACCCGGTACGAATGGACCGTCGCCGACTACGCGATCTGGGCGGCCGGCGGCGTGACCGTGCCGATCTACGAGACGTCCTCGGCCTCGCAGGTCGAGTGGATCGTCGGCGACTCCGGGGCCAAGGCCGTCTTCGTCGAGACGGACGAGCACGCCAAGGCGGTCGAGAGCGTCCGGGAGCGGCTGCCCGAGCTCGCGCACGTCTGGCGGATGGACGACCTGCCGAGCGGCACGGGGTCCGACCAGGACCTGACGGAGCGGCGCGAGTCGCGGTCCGTCGCCGACCTGGCCACGATCATCTACACGTCGGGCACGACCGGCCGCCCGAAGGGCTGCGAGATCACCCACGGCAACCTGCTCGCGACCGCGCGGAACGTCACCGAGGGCGCGCTGACGGAGGTGTTCGGCCTGAAGAGCGGCTCGACGCTGCTGTTCCTGCCGCTCGCCCACGTCTTCGCGCGGCTCATCGAGGTCGGCTGCGTCGAGGCGGGCGTGACGCTCGGCCACACGGCCGACATGGCGCACGTCGTCGACGACCTCGCCTCCTTCCAGCCGACCTTCCTGCTCGCGGTGCCCCGTGTCTTCGAGAAGGTCTACATCGGCGCCGAGCAGAAGGCCAATGCCGACGGCAAGGGCCGCATCTTCCGCGTCGCGGCCGACACCGCGATCGCCTACAGCCGCGCCGACTCCCCCGGGCTCGGGCTGCGGCTCAAGCACGCGCTGTTCGACCGGCTGGTGTACGGCAAGCTGCGCGCCGCGATCGGCGGCCGCGTCACCCACGCCGTCTCGGGCGGCGCGGCGCTGGGCGAGCGGCTCGGCCACTTCTTCGACGGCGTCGGCATCACGATCCTCGAGGGCTACGGCCTCACCGAGACGACCGCCCCGGCGGCGGTCAACCTGCCCAGCGACAACCGCATCGGCACCGTCGGCAAGCCGATCCCCGGCAGCACGCTGCGCATCGGCGACGACGGCGAGGTGCTCGTCAAGGGGCCGAACGTCTTCGCCGGCTACTGGCACAACGAGGAGGCGTCCAAGGCCGCCCTCGAGGACGGCTGGTTCCACACCGGCGACGTGGGCGAGCTCGACGAGGACGGCTACCTCCGGATCACCGGCCGCAAGAAGGAGATCATCGTCACCGCGGGCGGGAAGAACGTCGCGCCGGCGCCGCTGGAGGACCGGCTACGCGCGCACCCGCTGATCAGCCAGTGCATGGTGGTCGGCGACGCCCGTAAGTTCATCGGCTGCCTGATCACCCTCGACCCCGAGGCGCTCGAGCCGTGGAAGGAGCAGCACGGCAAGACCGGGCTGTCCACCGCGGAGCTGGTGAAGGACCCGGATCTGGTGAAGGAGATCGACGCGGCGGTGGCCGACGCCAACACCACGGTGTCCCGGGCCGAGGCGATCAAGAAGTACCGGATCCTCGACGTGGACTTCACCGAGGAGTCCGGCCACCTCACCCCGACCCTGAAGGTCAAGCGCAACCTCGTCGAGAAGGACTTCGCCGACGAGATCGAGGCACTCTACGCCTGACCTTCCGAGGTCGCCGGGCGGTCAGGCCGGTGTCTCGCGGACGACGGCGGACCGCGCGAAGTCGATCAGGTGGGCGCGCATCGCGTCCCGGTCGTCGGCGTCCGGCCCCAGCACGAGCCGGGTGATCTGGGGTACCGCGTTCGGCCAGCCGGCCATGCCGCACAGCGTCACCAGGGCGCGCCCGACGTCGACCGACGGCTCCGCCCCCAGGCGGCTCGCGAGCGCCTCCATCTTCTTGCGGTAGTGGGCGCGCCGGCCGTCGTCGTAGTCGCGCTGGTCGCCGTACTGCAGGGCCTCCCACAGCATCAGGCGGAGTAGTTCGGGATGCGCCCGGTGGTAGTCGTACATCCCGGCCACGTAGTCGCCCGGATCACTGAAGTCCTGCGCCACCATCTCGATGACCTCGTCGAGCACCTGACTCATGACGGCGTCGAACAGCTTCTCCTTGTTGCCGAAGTGGCCGTAGATGCGCTCCTTGTTGACGCCCGCGCGCTCGGCGATGCGGTCCACCCGCGCTCCGGCGATGCCGTACGCGGCGAACTCCTCCCGCGCGGCACTGAGCAGGGCTTCCTTCGTGGCGGCGGCGGTGTCTCTGGGCATGCGATGAGCTTACCCGAAGGTCAATCCAACTAGTTGGTTGACACCCAACCGGTTGGTTGGATACCTTCCTCGGCATGACGACGTTGATCTCCGCCGGCCGTGCCGGAACGACCGCCCCCCAGGCGGAGCCCGCCCACGCCCACGCCCCCTTCGTGGCGACCCTGGTGACGTTCGTGGCGACGGCCCTGCTGGCCACCGGCCAGCTCTACGGTGTGATCCCCCTGCTGGGCGCGATGGGCCGGGAGTGGCAGGCGCCAGCCTCCGCCCTGACGTGGATGGCCAGCGCGTTCGGCTTCGGATACGCGGCCGGTTTCCTGGTGTTCGGCCCGCTGTCGGACCGGTTCGGTCGGCGCCGGATCATCGTGACGGGCATCGCCGCCACCGCGGTGACGACCGCCCTGGTGGCCCTGTCCCCGAGCCTCGGCATGGCGATCGGCCTCCGGGTCCTGCAGGGCGTGACCACCGCCGCGTTCGCCCCCGTCGCGTTCACCTACATCGCCGAACGCGCCGAACCGCGGCACCGCCCCACCCTGTTGTCCGCGGTGGTCGGCGCGTTCCTCGCGGCGGCGGTGTTCGGTCAGCTCGCCGCGCAGGGCATCGCGGCGGTGGCGGGCTGGCGCGCGGTGTTCGCCGTCTTCGCGGTCGCCTTCGCCCTCGTCGCCACCGCGCTGCGGCGGGTGATGCTGCCCGGCCGTCCCGGCACCACGGGCTCTCCGCTCGACGCGTACCGCGCCATGCCGGGCCTCCTCGCCCACCGCCGCCTCATCCCGCTCTACCTGGCGAGCCCGGTGGTGCTCGGTTCGTTCGTCGCCCTCTACACCGGCCTGGCCCTCACCGGCGCGGCGGGCGGGGCGGCGGCGCTGCTCGCCCTGCGCGCGGCGGCGCTTCCGGCGATCCTCGCGATCCCCTTCGTGACGCCCGTCCTGCAGCGCGTCCCCGGAGCGCGCCGCGCGACCGGGGCGCTGACGCTGTCCGCCGTGTCGGCCGCGCTGATCGGACTGACCCACCCGGGCACCCTGGGGCTCGCGATCCTGCTGAACGCCTTCGTCGCCGGTGTCGGCCTCACCGCCCCCGCCCTGATCGAGACCATCGGCGGCCACGCCGGTGCGGCGCGGGGCACGGCGGTCTCCCTGTTCACCTTCATCCTCTTCGTCGGCGCCAGCGTCGGCCCGCAGGTCGCCGGTGCGCTGAGCGCGCACGGCCTGTCCGCCCTGGCGTACGTCCTCGCCGCCCTGCTCGCCCTGGGCGCGACGCTCACGCTGACCGCCCGCCGCTGACCGCCCCGACTCACGGACCACCGTCCGCTCGGATCTCCGAGGGGACGATGGCCCGTTCGTCATGACGTGGTGGTGACGGCGCGGCGGTACAGACCACCTATGAAACGCGGGCGGTGCGCGTGGCCGCGTCGGCGTCGGGTCACCACTGGCCGATGAGCGGCGTGTCCGGTCCGTGCCGCCGCCAGGCTTGGGTGAGGCGGGCGAGGCGGGTAGGGGCGGCGATGCCGCGCACGATTGCGATCTTGCCGCCGGTGATGTCGAACGTCACGGCGCCGATGACCCGGTCGCCGAGCACGAAGAGGATGGCGGGGGCGCCGTTGACGAGCGCGTAGTGGAGGGCGGGCGTGCCGCCGGCGAATCGCCGTTTCGCGGGTGTGGGCCTGAAGCCGGCCCGTACGACGGCGGCGATGCGCTGCGGAGCGTCGTACCGCACCAGCGTCTCGGCCAGGCCGGCGCCGTCGGAGATCGCGGTCGCGTCGTCGGTGAGCAGCGCCACCAGCCGTTCGGTGCGGCCCGAGGAGGCGGCGGCGAGGAATTCCTCGACGATCTTGCGGGCGGATGCCGGGTCGACTTCGCCGCGGCGCGCGGCGGTGACGCGGCGCCGGGCCCGGTGGAGGTGCTGCTGGCTCGCGGACTCGGTGATGCCGAGGATCTCTGTGATCTCGGCATGGCTGTAGGAGAACGCTTCGCGCAGGACGTAGACGGCCCGCTCGAGGGGCGACAGGCGCTCCATGAGCGTCAGCACGGCCAGGGAGACCGACTCGCGCTGCTCGAACGAGTCGGCCGGGCCGAGCATCGGGTCGCCGTCGAGGAGCGGTTCGGGCAGCCAGGCGCCGGCGGTGCGTTCGCGGCGGGCTCGTGCCGAGCGGAGCCGGTCGAGGCACAGGTTGGTGACGACCTTGGTCAGCCATGCTTCCGGCACCTTGATCCGCTTCCGGTCGGCGGCCTGCCAGTGCAGGAACGCATCCTGCACGGCGTCTTCGGCGTCGGCGGCGGAGCCCAGCAGCCGGTAGGCCAGTGAGGCCAGCCGGTTCCGGCTGGCCTCGAACCGGCTGGTGTCGAAGCGATCAGCGGCGATGCTGTCCACGCGGGCCACCCTATGAGGCGGCTACGCGAGCCTTCTCGGCGTACGCGACCGCCTTCTCACCGGCCGCGTCCGGCGCGGCGGCCAGGCGGTGCTTGCGCTTGGGCAGGCCGAAGGTCGGGTGCGAGGTGGCCCACAGCGACATCCTGACGATGCCCGCCTTGACCCGCGCGGCCTTCCGGCCGCCCATGTACTTCGGCTTCGCCCGCCCTTCGTCGTCGACCATCTGCAGAATCCCGTCCCGCCGCCCGAGACTGATGTGGTTGCCGTAGTAGAGCAGCTTGGTGTGGGGGACCTTGCCCCCGGTCAGGCGTCCCACGATCGCCTCGACAGCCTGCCGGCCGGTGTAGCCGGCCGAGGCGCAGGACATCGGCAGCGGCCGGCCGTTGTCGCCGATGGCGAAGGCGCTGTCACCGGTCGCGTAGACGTTCGGGTGCGAGACCGACCGCATGGTGCGATCGACGACGATCTGACCGTCCTCTGTGACCTCCAGCCCGCCGGCGGCGGCGATGGGGTCGACCGCGAACCCGGCCGTCCACACGGTCGCGTCGGACGCCAGAGCCGTACCGTCGGCGCACAGCACTCGCGTCGATTCGACGGCTTCGACGCTGGTGTGCTCCAGGACGGTGATGCCCAGCCGGTCGCAGGCCTGGCGCAGGTGGCCGCGGGCCCCGGCGGAGAGCCGGGCGCCCAGCTCGCCGCGGGCGACCAGCGTCACCGACGGGCCGGGCCGGGATTCGGCGATCTCGGTGGCGGTCTCGATGCCGGTCAACCCGTCGCCGACGACCAGCACACGCGCGCCTTCGCCCCGCCTGCCCAGGCTGTCCAGGCGCTCGCGCAGGCTCAGCGCCGAGGGCCTGGCGGCGACGTCGAAGGCGTGCTCGGCCGCGCCGGGGACGGCGCTGTCGTCGCCGTGGCTGCCGAGCGCGTACACGAGTGTGTCGTAGCCGAGTTCGCCGCCGCCGTCGGCGTCGGCCACGGCGACGACCTGGCGCTCGGGGTCGACGGCGGTGACACGGGCCACGCGCAGCCGTATCCCCGTGCCCGCGAAGACGTCGGCGAGCTTCGGAGCCTCGATCTCCCGGCCGGCCGCCAACTGGTGCAGCCGCAGCCGCTGGACGAAGTCCGGCACGGCGTTGACCACGGTGATCTCGGTGTCCGCCGGAGACAGCCGGCGGGCCAGGTTCCCGGCCACGTAGGCCCCGGCATAGCCGGCGCCGAGGACGACGATGCGGTGCTTCATGTGATGCTCCCGTCGGTTCGCTTGCTCCCGGTCACTTGAGCGGAACAGCGCCCCGATTGCTGACAGGAACCGCATGTGGCATGGGTCACAGCCCGGTAGCCGACAGCTCCCGATCCTCGGTGTTCACCGTCCCTGGAGGGCGGTGAACACCAGGGATGAAGTGGCGGGTCAGCCCATCGTCTTGGCGCCGTCGAGGGACTCGCGGATGATGTCGGCGTGGCCGGAGTGCTGCGCGGTCTCGGCGATCACGTGGAGCAGCACCCGGCGGACGGACCAGCGGGCGCCCGGCTCGAACCACGGCTCGTCGGGCAGCGGCCAGGAGGCGTCCAGGTCGGGCAGCGTGGCCAGCAGCTCGTCCGTACCGGCGGGCCGTCTCCTCGTACGCGTCGAGCAGCCCCGACAGGGTCTCCCCCTCCGCCATGCGGAAGTAGCCCGCCCAGTCGATCCCGTCGCTCGCCATCGCGGCGGGCCCGCGCGAAAGGGTCGGTCGGGATCCGTTGAGCACAACGCCAGGCCGCAATGCGGCCGGTTTCCGGCCTCAATTCGCCGCGACTTCGATCGACGGCCGGTCACGGCCGGGTGGTAAAGGCCCGGCGGTACGCGGACGGTGACGTTCGCATGGCCCGCCCGAAGTGCGAGCGGAAGGTGACGGGGCTGGCGAACCCGACCGCGCGGGCGATCTCCTCGACGGGCGCGGAGGTCTTCTCCAGGAGCGGCAGGCTGGCCTGGATCCGCTGGCCGATCAGCCACCGGGTGGGGCTAGTCCCCATGCAGCGCGCGAAGTGGCGCAGGAACGTGCGGGCGGACATGTGCGCGCGGGCGGCGAGGACGTCCACGGTGATCTCCTCCCGCAGGTTGGCCAGCGCCCAGGTCGTCACCTGGGCGATCCGGTCGTCGTCGGCGTCGACGGTCACGGGCGCCTCGATGAACTGCGCCTGGCCGCCGTCACGGTGCGGTGGGATCACCAGCCGCCGCGCCACCGCGTTGGCGACGCTCGGACCGTGGTCCCGGCGGACCAGATGCAGGCACAGGTCCAGGCCCGCGGCGCTGCCGGCGCTGGTCAGGACGTCGCCGTCGTCGATGTACAGGACGTCGGGGTTCACCTGGACGAGGGGGAAGCGACGGCGCAGCAGACCGGCGTACTGCCAGTGGGTGGTCGCCGGGCGGTGGTCCAGCAGGCCGGCGGCGGCCAGGGCGAACGCGCCGGAGCAGATCGACACGACGCGGGCGCCCCGCTCATGGGCCAGGCGCAGGGCCGTGACCAGCTCCGGCGAGGACTCACCGCGTACGTCGGGGACGCCGGGGACGATGACGGTGTCGGCGGAAGCGAAGGCGTCCAGGCCGTGCTCGGTGTGGATGGTGGCGCCGCCGACGATCCGGACCGGACCGGGCCGCTCGGCGCACACGGCCAGGTCGTACCACGGCACGTCCAGCTCCGGCCTCGGCAGCCCGAACACCTCGGTGACGATGCCCGTCTCGAACGGCGACATGCCCTCGTAGGCGAGCACCGCCACCGCCGACCCCGGCCTCGACCGCATGGCGGGATCCTAGCGGTGAGCGACGTTGACGCCACTGTTCCCCCGGAGAGGACGTCGGCCACGATGACCGGTATGTCCAGTGTTCTCAGCACCGCGCCGGCTCCTCCCGAGGAGGCCGCCCGCCACTTCGCCGCCCGCCTGTCCTTCGAGACCGACGTGTCCGACGTCCACGCCGACCTGGAGGCGGGCGTGCCCGGCCTGGTCGTCGTCGACTCTCGCGGCGTCGAGGCATGGGAGCAGGGCCACCTCCCCGGCGCCCTGCACCTGCCGACCGCGCTGATCGGGGAACGTGCCCCCGCCCTCGTCCCTCCGGGCACGACGGTCGTCACCTACTGCTGGGGTCCGGGGTGCAACGGCGCGATCCGCGCCGCGCTGGCCTTCGCCCGGCTGGGCTACCGGGTGAAGGAGATGATCGGCGGCTACGAGTACTGGGCGCGCGAGGGGTTCGTGGTCGAGACCGCGACCGGGCGCGCCGGCAGGCCGGTCGATCCCCTCACCGCACCCGTGGCGGGCGCGTTCTGCGGCTGCTGACCCCGGCCGGACCGGGGGCGACCCTGCGGCCGGCCTCAGGGGCGCAGGAGGGCGGCGAAGCGGGCGGCCTGGACCTCCCAGCGCCACTCGCGCTCGACCCACGAACGCCCCTGCTTGCCCATCGCCTGCGCCGCGGACGGGTCGCGCAGCAGGCCGGTGACGGCGTCGGCCACCGCGCCCACCGAGTGGCCGTCGACCACGACGCCGGTCTCACCGTCGAGAACGGCGTCGGGGGCGCCGCCGGAGTCGCCCGCCACCACCGGCAGAGCGGTGGCGGACGCCTCGAGGTAGACGATCCCCAGGCCCTCGACGTCGAGCCCGCGATGGCGGGTCCGGCAGGGCATGGCGAACACGTCACCGGCGTCGTAGTGCGCGGGAAGCTCCTCCCAAGGGACCGTGCCGGTCAGGCGCACGGCGTCCGCCACGCCCAGCTCGGCGCGGAGCCGGTCGAGGGTGGTGCGGTAGGGGCCGCCGCCGACGATCAGGAGGGCGGCGTCCGGGACGGCCCGCAGCACCTGCGGCCAGGCGCGGATCAGCACGTCCTGCCCCTTGCGCGGGACCAGCCGGGAGACGCAGACCACGACCGGGCGGTCCGCCAGGCCGTACCGGGCCCGGATCTCCTCTCCCCCGGCGCCGGGGCGGAACACCGTCTCGTCGACACCGGGGGCCAGCCGCCGCATCCGCGCCGCCGCCGCGGGCGACAGCGCGCGGGCCATCCGGCTGCGGGTGTACTCGCCCAGGTAGGTGAGCACGTCGACCTGGTCCCCGATCCGGCGCAGCAACCGGCGCGACCCGGGCAGCGCCGCCCACCCCGCCTCGTGACCGTGCGTGATCCCGACGAACCGCTCGACGCCGGACCGCCGCAGGCGCGGGGCCAGCAGCCCGAGGGGCGCCGCCGCGCCGAAGACCACCGAGTCACAGCCCTCCGCGCGGACGATCTCGGCGGCGCGCCGCAGCACGGACGGGACCGGGAGCATCAGCGGCCGGGGGTGCCGGACCACCGGGAACGGCTGTGCGGCGTCGAACTCCGGCGCGCCCTCCCACGCGGGGGCGTACACGATGAGGGATCCCGGCGGCCGGCGGACCGCCAGGTTGTGCACGAACGCCTGGATCCCGCCCGGCCTGGGCGGGAAGTCGTTGGTCAGGACGAGCGTCTTCCCCATCGTTGTCAGCATCGCATGTGTTCTGTGATCACCTTTACGCGGCCCCGTGACCAGAGCGAAACAGGGAGTTAATGTGGTTACGCGCGTCCTGGCCGCCCGGTCCCCGCCCGGCCTGCGAAGTGTGCATGGCGGACCCGACGAGGCACGGCGGTGAGCTTCACGACGAGGAGGAGCCACCCATGACCGAGACCCCCCGACCCCCGACCCCCCTCTCCACGATCGCCGATCCCGCCCCGCTCGGGCTGGCGGCGTTCGCGCTGACCACCTTCCTTCTCTCGGCGAAGAACGCCGGGTGGACCGACGGCACGGACGCCTGGCTCGGCTACGCGTTCGCGTACGGCGGCCTGATCCAGCTGCTGGCCGGCATGTGGGAGTTCCGCAACCGGAACGTCTTCGGCGCGACCGCGTTCGCCTCCTACGGCGGGTTCTGGATCGGCCTCGGGCTGTACGTCCGCTGGGTCGCGCCCACGGCCGCGGCGACGGCGGCGGCCACGAAGGCGAACCCGGAGCACCTCATCCAGAACGACCTCGGCTGGATCCTGCTGGCGTTCGCGATCTTCAACACGTACATGCTCCTGTGGAGCACCCAGGTGACCGCGGCGGTCTTCGGGGTGTTCCTGACCCTGGAGCTCACCGAGGTCATCCTGTTCATCGGCAACCTGTCGCACAGCAGCGGCGTGATCAAGTTCGGCGGCTGGGTGGGCGTCCTCACCGCCCTGGTCGCCTGGTACGCCTCCGCGGCCGGCGTGGTCAACGGGATGGGCGGCCGGTACGCGCTGCCGGTCGGCGGGCCGCTCGGCGGGCCTCGCGCCGTGGAGACGGCCCCGGTCACGCAGTAACCGCCGCGCTCACCATCCGTACGCCCCCGACCACGGCCGGCCGTGGTCGGGGGCGTACGCGGTGAGAGGCGCGGGCCCGGTCAGGGACGGACGCTCGGCGGGGGCACCGCGACGTGGTGCAGGCGGGCCCACGCGCGGCCCATCGCGATGCGCTCCGGTCCGGAGGGGTGGGTGTTCCAGAGCGCGTAGGCGAACGGGCTCGGGGACAGGTCGTCGAGGTTGCGGAGGCTGAGCGACCGCTGCATCGCCGCGAACGTCGCCGGATCCCGCGTCAGCTCGAGGGAGTGCACGTCGGCCCGTGCCTCGATGTGGCGGCTGACGAGGTTCTGCGCGGGCGCCGCCGCCTGGGCGAGAACGGTGACCGCGGCCAGCAGCAGCGCGGTCGACCGCGGGTCGGCCGCCGACCGTACGCCGGCCCGGCGCAGCAGGCGCGGCGAGGTCATCACCAGGTAGAGGACGCAGGCGCCGGTCGCGACCCCGAGGCCGCCGACGAGGGTGCCGGTCAGCACGTCGTTCCGCTTGGCGTGGCCGAGCTCGTGTGCGACGACGAGCTCGACCTCCTTCGGCGACTGGGACGCCAGGAGCGTGTCGTAGACGACGATGCGCCGGGTCGAGCCGAACCCCGAGACGTAGGCGTTCAGCTCCGTCGTGCGCTTCGACGCGTCGGCGACGAGCACGTCGCTCACCGGTACGCCGTCCGCGCGCGCCATCCGGAGCAGGTCCGTGCGCAACGGCCCGGCGGGCATCGAGGTGAAGTCGTTGAACAGCGGCTCGACCACCACCGGGTAGGCGTACGAGACGGCGGTGACGAGCAGGAAGCCGCCGATGGCCGCGCCCGCCCACCAGTGCCGCGGGAAGCGGCGGATGAGCAGGTGCAGGCCGAGCAGCGCGACGATCCAGATGACGAGGCTCACCCCGAACCCGGTGAGCCGGTCGCCGAACCACGATCCCCAGCCCTGGGTCGACAGGCCGTACCGTCGCAGCACCGACTCCGACCACGCGCCGAACGGCAGCGCGACCAGCTGGGTCAGCGCGGACAGCACCAGCGCGACGGCGATCAGCCGCAGGCCCCACCGCCACGGCGCGGGCCTGGCGTCCGACGGGGACGGCCGCCTGACGACCCTGCCGAGCAGCCGGGCGCCCCAGGGCGTCAGGCCGAGGACGAGGACCACCACCAGGCCGGCGGCGAGCCCGGCGTACGCCGGACCGTCCATGGCCGCGCTGAACCTCTCGTTGCGCGCGATCTGCTCCCGCGTGAAGTCGAGCGCGGGGTCCGCGGCGGCCCGCCCGCCGGACAGCGGATGCCAGGGGGTCACCACCGCCACGACGACGACCAGCAGCGCGCCCAACGCCGCGGCGGCGACGGCCGCGGCGCGCCGGGGCGCCCCGCGCGGTTCCGCTCGGGGAGCGGACCCGAGATCGGCCTCGGTGCGCACGGGCGACCCGGCGCCCTCCTGCTCGCCGGCCTCCGTCAAGTGAGCTCCTTCCGCAGGTAGGCCCGCCACTGCGCGGCGAACCGGCTCGCGTCGACGCCGAGCACGTCACGCAGGGCGCGGTCCTCGATGCGCGGGTCGCCGGCGTCGCCGGGTACGGCCGCGGCGGTCCGGTACACCCGGACCAGCCTGCCCTCACCGTAGCGCTCCGCGATCATCCGGCAGGCCAGCCACGCCTCCTCGTACGCGGCGGACAGGCGTTCGCCCGACCCGGTGAAGGCGCTCCGACCCGGCGGCGCCGCCGGCAGGCCGTCGGAGGAGATCAGACCGGCCAGCTCGCGCGCCGCCGCCCGCGTCGAGACACCGGCGTCCTTGTAGCCGACGTAGTCGGCCAGCCCTTCGACCAGCCACATGGGCGTGTGGCCGTCGCGGGCGCCGCCCATCGCGACGTGGACGAGTTCGTGGGTGAGGACGACGTGCCGGCCGAGGCCGTTCAGCCGGCCGAAGGCGGTGGGGGTGATGACCACGCGGTCCACGCCGCCGTCGGCCTCGCCCGCGCCGCCGCTGACGGTCGCGAGCGCGGCGATGTCGCCGAGGTTCCGGACGTCCCCGACGAGCTCCTCGGCCTGCTGCTCCGTCGCGGGCGCGAGCGCCACGACGCGCCGTGCCCAGCGGTCGCCCACGACCTTCGAGACCAGGCCGACCCCGGTGTCCAGCCGCCGGGCGATGTCGCGGAGTTCGGCGGTCCGCGTCTCGCCCTCGGTGACTCCGGTGCCGTCCCCGACCCCCGTGCCGCCCTCGCCGAGGACCAGGCTGCGCTTGCCGCGGATGACGGTCAGGTCCGGTCCGTCCCAGATCTGCGGATCGTCGCGCAGGCCGTGCGTGGAGCCGTCGCCGGACACGACCCAGCCGGTGCCCTGGTGCCGCTGGAAGGTGAGGTACTGGGTGTAGGCGGCGTCCTTCGTGTCGAAGGCGCGCAGCCGGTAGGTGAGCGTCAGCCGCGCCGTCCAGCCGTCGTCGGCGGCCGCCGCGGCACGGGTGTCCGCGAGCGACTCGCGCCACGCCGCCAGGGGGACCTTCGCCAGGTTGTCGAACAGCGTCTCCTGCCCGGCGCGGAACGCCTGCGCCGACGGGTCGACGGTGGCGAGGAAGGCCGTGCGGTCATGAGTGAGGACGGCGCGGGACCGGCGTTGCAGCAGCGCCGTCACCGTCGCAGGGCTCGGCGCGGGCACCGTGGCCGCGCTCCGCAACGAGGCGGCCGCGTGCCCCGTCTCACGGTGCAGGGCCGCGTAGCCGACCGCGGTGACCAGTTGCAGCGCGATCGCCACCCCGGTCAGCGCGGCGACCCGTCCCTGCCAGGTGCCCGCCGATGACATGCGCGTGATGGTAGCGGGCGAAACTGAGAACGCCGGGGCCGTCCGTGCGGACGACCCCGGCGGTGATCAGCGGACTCGGCACCGTGGCGTGCCGGTCCGGCGGACGGCCCGGCTCAGTACGGGCGGGCCGCGCCGTAGAACGCGTGCTTGTAGTAACTGTTGTTGTCGATCCGGACCTGCTTGATCCGCGTGCCGGTGTGCGACGCGTGGATCATGTAGATCTTGTGGCCGACGACCTTGGAGATGATCCCGGTGTGCTGGTTGCCGTTGAAGTACACCAGGTCACCGGCCGCGAGGTTCTTCCAGCGAATGTGCCGCTTGAGGTGACGGTGCTGCTGGCCCGCGGTGCGCGGCAGCCGGACGCCGGCCTTGCGGTAGGAGTACTGCACCAGACCGGAGCAGTCGAACGTCGTGGGCCCGGCGCCCCCATAGCGGTACCACTTGCCGATCTGCTTGCGGGCGATCGCGACCGCCTTCAGACCGACCTTGTGCCGCTGGCTCCAGGACTTGTGCTTCGTCGTCGCCTTGGCAACGGTGACGGCCGTCTGGGGGGCCGCGGCGTGCGCGGCGGTGGCCGTCAGGGCGACGGGTGCGAGGACCGCGCCCGCGGCGACCATGCCTCCGGCGAGGCGGAGGCGCAGGGACGAAGCGGTCGAGGGGTTGCGAGACAGAGGTCTCTCCTTCCACTACGCCTACCGGGTTAGCTGTCGGGTTCGGGCTGGAAGCCGCCCTACGGCATGCCTGCGGGAGAACAGGCGCCCCGATTCACCCCCGTGAAATCCGCGCCTTTCGGCGCGATCGGTTCCCCGGCTCCGTGTGCCCACGGATTAGGCGTCCACGGTCACCCGCGGCCCGGTCGGGCCACTTCGGTGATGACCGTTTCTCTGCATCTCTGACAGACCGAAAGCGGCACGTTCGCACGGCGCGTGTCGAACCGCGCCCCGCTGACCGAGGCCCCCTCCGGCCGAGCGGCACATGGCGTGCGCCGCGATCCGCACCGTCGGTGCGGAAGATTCGAAAGGTGTCGACGCCGGCAGGCCGACCGGATCCGGTCCGCGCCTCGGTGCGCCGGCCGGGAGTCCGTCCCCCCGGCCTGTCGGCGTCCGTTGTTCAGTTGTCGGTCGGTCTCAGATGAGCCGGCCGCCGCCCATGAAGGTCGAGGTGTACCAGGCGTCGCTGAGGTTGGAGATCTTCACGACGTCGCCGGTGTGCGGGGCGTGCAGGAACTTGCCGTTGCCCAGGTAGAACCCGACGTGCCCGAGGTCATGGAAGAAGACGAGGTCACCGGGCTGCAGGTCGGCCTTGGAGACCCGGCGGCTGGCGTCCCACTGGTCCGGCACCCAGTGGTTGAGCTTGATGCCGACCTTGCGGTAGGCGACCATCGTGATCCCGGAGCAGTCCCAGGTGCTCGGGCCCGAGCCGCCGAAGACGTACGGCTTGCCGAGCTGGGCGCAGGCGAACTGCAGCACGATCTCCGCCTTGCCCGAGGCGAGGACCGAGCAGTTCTCCTTGGAACTGCCCGGATCGATGCCGGCGCCGAGCTTGCGGACCAGCTTGAGCTGCCGCTGGATGGCCGCGTTGGCCTGCTTGCGCTGCGCCTCGAGCTGGTTCTTCTTGGCCGTGAGCTGCTGGGCGGCCTGGACGCGCAGCGCCTGCTCACGCTCCAGCCGCTGCGCGGAGGCGAGGTACTGCTGGAACTCCGCCGACCGGTTGTGCGCGATCTGGTTGAACGCCGACATCTGCGAGAGCACGGCGTCCGGGTCCTTGGAGCTCACCAGCTCGGGGATCGAGCCGTTGTCCCCGGTCTTGTAGGCGTCGACGGCGAGCTGCGCGACCCGCAGCCGCAGCTGCTGGAAGGTCTTGCGCTCGGCCTGCACCGACTTGCTCAGCGCGTTGACCCGGCTCTGGGCCGCCTTCCAGTCCGCCTTGGTCTGGTTGTACTGGTTGCTCAGTTGGTCGACCTTGTCGTTCAGCTGCGCGAGCTCCTTCTTCGCCGCGCTCAGCGAAGAGCCGGGGTCCGCGTGCGCGGGAACCACCGGCAGGGTGAGCCCCGCGACGGCGACGAACCCGACGGTCGTCAGGAACCGGCGGCCGGTCCTGGGCATGATCGTACGCTCCTTGGCCATGATGATCCGTTCCTAGAGCGCGCCCGCGCCGACGTAATGCGAGCTGTACCAGGGGTTGCTCAGGCTGTCGATCTTGACGTACGAGCCCGTGTGCGGCGAGTGGATGAACTTGCCGCCGCCCACGTAGATGCCGACGTGCCCGAGGTTGTCGAAGAAGACCAGGTCCCCTGGGGACAGGGCGGACTGGGGAGTGACCCTGCTGGTGGCGTCGTACTGGTCCGGGACGACGCGGGGAATGGTCCTGCCCGCCGCCGCGTAGGCCTTCATCGTGAAGCCGGAGCAGTCGTACCGCGGGCCGGTGCCGCCGTAGAGGTACGGCGTGCCGCACTTGCTGTAGGCCCACTCGAGCACGGTCCGCGCCTTGCCGGTCGCCGAGCCCTGGTAGCCGCCGCCGCAGTTGCTCGCCACGGGACCGGTGTCACCGCCGCCACCGGAGTCCGCCGCCGGGCCCAGCTTCTTGACCAGGGCCTTCTGCTGCTCGACCGACTTCTCGATGCTCTTCTTCTTGGCGAGGAGGGCGTTCTTCTTCTGCACCAGGTCGGTGGTGCCCTGCTCGGCCTGCGCCTGCTGCCGCTGCAGCAACTGGGCGGCGTTGAGGAACTGGGTGAGCTCGGTGGAGCGGTTCTTGGACACCTGCGCGAAGGCCGACATCTGGTCGAGCACCGTCTGCGGGTCCTTGGCCGAGACCAGGGCGGGGATGTCGGCGCCGTTCGAGCCGTTCTTGTACGCGGACGCGGCCATCTGCGCGACGCGGACGCGGAGCTCGGCCCACGACTGGCGCTGCTGCTTGACCGAGGCCTTGAGCGCCTTCAGCTTCTTGTCGGCCGCCGCCCACTGCTCTTTGGCCTTGTTGTAGTCGTTGTCCAGGTGGTCGACCTGGGAGTTCAGCTTGGCCAGCTTGGCCTTCGCCTGGCTCAGCGTCTCCTTGGGCTTCGCCTCGGCCGTACCGGCCGGCAGAGCCAGCGCCGCCGAGGCGGCGACGCACAGGGTGGCCAACGTGCGACCGCGGATCCAACCGCTCATCGGCCGTCCGACGGCCGAACCGTCGGCACTGCGCTCTGTTGCCACGATTTGCGGCACGCCCCTCTCCCACTGTCCGCCTACCGGGTTAGCTGACGGATTCGGGCGTGGAAGTCGCCCTACGGAGCGCACAGCACTCCGATTCACCCCTGAAACCTGGTTCCCCGGCTCGTCGTGCCGGTGAGGATCCTACGGCCCGGAGCCCGGGCGTCCTCACCGAACGTGACGACTCGGCGGAAGCCGTCGCCGTCGCCTGGGGGGCGACGAACCAGCGACCGGCTCAGCGCGTGAGACTAGTCAAGTCTCACGCTGGTAACAACCGCTTCTCCGGGAATTCGAGCAATTCACGTCATTTGAGCAACAGGGCGCGCGCGGATGGTCACGATGCGCGGTCGATGGAGATCGTCATTCGCAGGGGCGGGATCAGCCCCTCCGCGGCGAGAATGCCCAGCGCGCGGCGCTCGAGCGGATCAAGGTCCAGGCCGGGCTCGGGGATGGCGGGCATCATGGTGACGACGCAGTCGGCACAGCCGACGTTGCGTAGCTCACACTTGTCGCAGTCGATGAGCACGAATTCCTCCTCGTGTCGTCGTCATTGCCAGACGTTACGAGGACCCACCGACAATTCCCCGCGCAATATCGCGCGGGCCAGGGCGGGAACGGACGGTCAGGTGCGGCCGAGACGGCGGAGGAGGAGCGACGACGGCGCCGGCCGGGCGTCGGCCCGCCTGGCCGAGTCGCAGACCTCCTGATCGGAGGAGATGACCACCACGGCGCGCCCGCTCGGCTCGGCGCGGACCAGGTGGCCGATCAGCTCGTCGGCCGTCTGACCGGGCTCGCTGAACAGCACGCGCACACCGCGCGGCGCCTGCACGGCGACGGGGGCGTTCAGCTCCGCGCCGTCGAAGACCACCGTCACCTCCGCCTTGGTCTGCGCGTGCAGCACGCCCAGGCCCGAGACGAGGCGGGACCGCTGGTCGGCGAGCGGCAGGTCGCCGTACCCGGTCTTGGTGACGTTGTAGCCGTCGACGATGAGGTGGACCTGCGGAAGGGTGAGCAACTGGTCCAGGAGCGCCGGGTCGCTGTCGGCCAGCGCCCGTCCGGGCAGCGTGCGGTGCCCGGGGCGACTGGGTGTGATGCCGCCGACGCTGTCGGCCGGCCGGGTGATGCCGGTCGGCAGCGCGATCTCGTCGCGGAGCCCCTTGGCAGCGTCGGTGAGGGCGTCGAGGAGGACGCGCAGCCGGGCCTCGTCGACGTTGCGGCCCTCGCGGGCGGCGCGCCGGGCGCTCTCGGCGGCGGCCTCGGCGTGTGACAGGCGGCTGCGCAGCCGGCGCAGCTCCGCCTCGGCGCCGGCCGCCGCGACGGAGGACGCGGCGCGCTCCTCCCCCAGCCTTCGGTCGAGCTCCTCCGCCCGCGCGTGCTCCCGCTTCGCCTTGCCCCGCGCCTCGTGCAGCCGCTTGCGCAGCTCGGCGTTCTCGGTGCGCAGCTCACGCAGCTCGGCGCGGAGCTTCTCGGTCTCCTCCGACCGGGTGGCCTTCACCGCGGCGATCTGATCCCGGAGCTCGGCGACCTGGCGCATGACCTTGGCGTCCTCGGCGGCCGCCGCCGACCGCTCCAGGTCCCGGCGCGCGGTCTCGATCCGCTCGGCCCAGTCCGGCGGGCGCAGCAGGTACGCGAGGGCGGCCACGGTCACCGGGTCCGCGGCGGGCGGCACGGCGCCCGAGCCGACCGCCTCGGCCAGCACCGGCTCGCTCTCCCGTACGACGTCGGCGACGCGCTCGCGGAACCCGCTGTCGTCCTCGAGCTGGGCGGCGATCAGCGTCGCGGCCAGCCGGGCACGGCGCCGGGGCTCGAACCGGGCCACCCGCCGGAGCGGCGCCGGGACCTCGTCGGGGCGCAGCCCGCCGATGACGCCGGCCGCGGCCTCGACGACACGCTGGCGCACCGCTTCGGGGAGCGGCTGATCGAGGTGTTCGCCCGGGCCGGTGTCGATGGTCTGCTCCTCATGGTCGCGGGGCCGTGCGCCGGGACGCGTGCGCCGGGCTCCGTGTCGCCGTCGCTGCCCAGCGTAGACGCCTCGGCGACCTGCGGTCCGCAATCCCTCCGACGAATACCACAAGGTATCCGCGCGCGGGGTCGCCGCGCCGAATGTGGATACCGCGAGGTGGCCCCCGCACCCGGCCGCCGGAACGATTGTCGGTCTTCCCGCGTACGGTTCCGCCATGGCCTCCGTCGGCCCTGCGGTGCAGGGCACCCTCGATGACCTCGGCACCCCGCTTGCCGGCGTCACCTTCGTCGTCGTCGACCTCGAGACCACCGGAGGGTCGGCCAAGGAGGACGCGATCACCGAGATCGGCGCGGTCAAGGTGTGCGGCGGCGAGATCGTGGGCGAGTTCGCCACCCTCGTCGATCCCGGGATGGCGATCCCTCCCTTCATCTCGGTGATCACCGGCATCACGCAGCAGATGGTCGTGGCGGCTCCCCGCATCGGCGAGGTCCTGCCGTCGTTCCTGGAGTTCGCCAGGGGCGCGGTCCTGGTCGCGCACAACGCGCCGTTCGACATGGGCTTCCTGAAGGCCGCCTGCGCCGCGCAGGAGCGGCCCTGGCCGGCGCCGCCGGTGGTGGACACCGCCGACCTCGCGCGCCGCGTCCTCACCCGCGACGAGGTCCCCAACTGCAAGCTCGCCACCCTCGCCCGCTTCTTCCGGGCCCGTGTCGAGCCCTGTCACCGCGCGCTCACCGACGCCCGTGCGACCGTCGATGTCCTGCACGGCCTGCTGGAGCGCGCCGGGGCGTTCGGCGTGGAGACCCTGGAGGAGCTCACCGGCTTCCAGCGGGCGCCGACGCCGGAGCAGCGGAGCAAACGCCACCTGGCCGACGGTGTGCCCGCCGCGCCGGGCGTCTACCTCTTCGAGGACGCGCGCGGCGAGGTGCTCTACGTCGGCAAGAGCGGCCGGCTGCGCAGCCGCGTCACCTCCTACTTCACCGCCTCGGAGACCCGCCGGCACGTCCGCGAGATGATCGGCATCGCCGAGCGGGTCCGCACCATCGTGTGCGCGAGCCCCCTCGAGGCCGAGGTCCGCGAGCTGCGGCTCATCGCGGCGCACAAGCCGCGCTACAACCGCCGGTCGCGCCACCCGGAGCGGGCGGTCTGGCTGAAGCTCACCGCCGAGCCCTTCCCCCGGCTGTCGATCGTCCGGGAGGTGCGCGACGACGACGCCGCCTACCTCGGCCCGTTCGGCAGCACCCGCACGGCCGAGGAGGCGCGCGCCGCCGTGCACGACGCCGTCCCCCTGCGCCAGTGCACCCAGCGGCTCACCCTGCGGCTGATCGAGACCCGCCGGGCCGCCACCTGCGCGCTCGCCGAGCTCGGCCGCTGCGGTGCCCCGTGCGAGGGCCGGCAGGCGCCGGAGGACTACTCCCGCCACGCCTCCCTGGCCCGGCGGATCCTGGAGGGCGACGTCCGCCCGGTCGTCGCCGCCGCGCGGGCCCGCATCGACCGGCTCGCCGGCGAGCTGCGGTACGAGGAGGCGGCGGTGCAGCGCGACCGGCTGGCCGCCTTCGTCCGCGGCGCGGCGCGCTGCCAGCGCCTGTCCGCCCTGGCCGGGCTCGCTCAGCTGGTCGCGGCCCGGCCCGCCTTCGACGGCGGCTGGGAGCTGCACGTCGTCCGCCACGGGCGCCTCGCCGCCGCCGGCACCGTCCCCCCGCACGCCCACCCCGTCCCGTACGTCGAGGCACTGGTCGCCACCGCCGAGACCGTACGGCCCGGCATCGGGGCCACCCCGCGAGCCTCCGCCGAGGAGATGGAATGCGTGCTGCGCTGGCTCGACTCCCCCGGCGTGCGCCTCGTCGAGGTCGAGGGCACCTGGACCTGTCCGCCGCACGGCGCCGAGAGCGTGCGTCAGTGGATCGAGAGCGCCGTCGTACGCCCCGATTCCCGTAAGGTTGACCGCGCCGGTCGGCCGATGCGATAGGAGCAGGTGTGGCGCTGCCGCTGTACGACAACCAGCCGACGCGGCGCGCGCCTCTGGTCACCTACCTGCTGATCGCCGCCAACGTGGTCATCTTCCTGCTGTCGCCGATCGCCTCGATCGGCCACCACGACGAAGGCGTCGAACAGCGCCGGTGCGAGCAGGTGACGTTCCTGCTGAAGTACGGTGCCGTCCCGAAGGAGATGGTCTCGAACCGGCAGAGTCCGGTGCCGGAGGAGGTCGCCCACGTCTGCGCCCCGAAGCCGTTCCACAAGCGGCCGTGGCTCTCCGCGCTGTCGTCGATGTTCCTGCACGGCGGCGTCGCCCACATCCTCGGCAACATGGTGTACCTCTTCATCTTCGGCGCGGCGACCGAGGACCGCCTCGGACGGCTCCGGTTCCTGGTCTTCTACCTCCTGGTCGGCTACATCGCGGCGTACGGTTTCGCGATCACGTACCCCGGCTCCGACACCCCCCTGGTCGGCGCGTCGGGCGCCATCGCAGGCGTGCTCGGCTCCCACCTCGTGCTCTATCCGCGGTCGCGGACGATCGCGCTGATCCTGTCGATCTTCCCGTTCCGGCTGCCGTCCTGGACGCTGCTCGCCCAGTTCTTCGTGTTCCAGTGGCTCAGCCTCGGCGACAGCCAGAGCCAGACCGCGTACGTCGCGCACATCTACGGCTTCGTCGCCGGGGTGATCGTCGGCCTGCTCGTCCGGCGCGGCACCGTGGCCCGCAAGTCGGCCGCCCTCAGCTGGACGTAGCGGGCGCCATCCAGCACAGCCCGCTCCACTAGGCTTTGCGACGGGCGACCCGACATCGCGCGCAACCCACGCAGGAGGCATTCCGTGATCACCGCCATCGTGCTCATCAAGGCCGACGTCTCGCGCATCCCGGAGGTCGCCGAGATCATCGCCGGCCTCGACGGCGTGAGCGAGGTCTACTCGGTGACCGGGGAGTTCGACCTGGTCGCGCTGGTGCGCGTGCGGCAGTACGAGCAGATCGCGGATGTCATTCCCGGCGGCCTGAACAAGGTCGCCGGTGTGACGCACACCGAGACCCACATCGCCTTCCGCACGTACTCCCAGCACGACCTGGAGGCCGCGTTCGCCCTCGGCCTGCCGGACGGGGACTGACCAGGCCGGGGCGAGCGGCGCCGGCGAGTCCGCCCGTGCCCGCCCCGGCGATCACGCCGCGGCCCGCGTAGGCGAGTCGCCCCTCGTGCTCGGCGCCTCTCCTTCCAGAACACGCGGAACGGCCCGCCACCCGGAATCGGGTGGCGGGCCGTACTCGTGTGCGGGCGGCGGCGTCAGTGGTGGCTGATCGCCCTGCTGCCGCCGGTGCCGCCGGGCTCGACGCCGCCCGGCTGGAGGTCCTCCTCCGCGTGCGGGCTGGTGTCGTCGTGCCCCTCGTCGTGGCCGTCCACCGGGACGTCGTCGACGGTGAAGGCGCGGTTGAGGTTCTTGCGCAGCTTGCCCAGCGGGCCACGCGCGGACGGCGCGGGAACGCCGTTCTCGTCCTCGTCCTCGATCTCCAGCTCCGGCAGCGGCTTCTTGCCGGTGAGCACCGCCTTGTCCTCGTCGCGCGCCGGCTCGTGGACCTCGATGAACTCGCCGCTCGGCAGCCGCATGATGACGCCGGACTCGACACCGTGGTGCAGGATGTCCTGATCCTTGCGCTGCAGGCCGAGGCAGAGCCGCTTGGTGACGAAGTACGCGATGGCGGGGCCGATGAAGACGGCGAACCGGAAGAACCACGTCGTCGCGTACAGGGACACGTGGAACTTGTCGGCGAGGACGTCGTTACCGCCGGCCAGCCACAGCAGACCGTAGAAGGTGACCGCGGTCATGCCGACGGCGGTACGGAACGGGGCGTTCCGCGGCCGGTCGGCGATGTGGTGGATCCGCTTGTCGCCGGTGGCCCACTGCTCGATGAACGGCCACAGGGCCGCGCCGGTCATGATGAGCCCCAGTGGCACGAGCGCGGGAACGAGGACGTTCCACGAGACCGTGTGACCCCACAGGTTGGTCTCCCAGTTGGGCATGATGCGCAGCGAGCCCTCGAGGAAGCCCATGTAGAAGTCGGGCTGCGAGCCGGCCGTGATCGCGTCGGGCGTGTACGGGCCGAACAGCCAGATCGGGTTGATCTGGGCGAACGTTCCGAGCAGCGCGATGACCGCGAAGGTGAACATGAAGAAGGCACCGGCCTTGATCATGAACACCGGGTAGAACGGCTTGCCGATGACGTTCTTCTCCGCGCGGTTCTTGCCCGGGAACTGGGTGTGCCCCTGGTGCCAGAGGATCATGAAGTGCGCGCCGACCAGCGCCAGCAGGATGCCGGGGATCAGCAGGACGTGCACCGTGTACAGGCGCGGGATGAAGTCGTGACCCGGGAAGTCGCCGCCGAAGGCGAAGTAGAACAGGTACGTCCCGACCAGCGGGATCGACTGCATGACGCCCTGGGTGATCCGCAGACCGGTGCCGGAGAGCAGGTCGTCCGGCAGCGAGTAGCCGAACAGGCCCTCCAGCAGCGCCAGCGTGAACAGGCCCAGGCCGATCAGCCAGTTGACCTCGCGCGGCTTGCGGTACGCGCCGGTGAAGAAGACGCGCAGCATGTGCACCGTGAGCGAGGCCACGAACATGATCGCGGCCCAGTGGTGGATCTGCCGCATGAGCAGGCCACCGCGCACGTCGAAGCTGATGTTCAGCGTCGAGCTGTACGCCTCGCTCATGTGCACGCCGACGAGCTTGGTGTAGTGCCCGTTGTACACGACCTCGGACATGCTGGGCTTGAACCACAGCGTCAGGAACGTGCCCGTCGCGAGCAGGATGATGAAGGAGTAGAGCGCGATCTCCCCGAGCATGAACGACCAGTGGTCGGGGAAGACCTTCTTCATCTTGCCGCGGAGGAATCCCGCGGTGCCGAAGCGCTCGTCGAGGAAGCCGATCGCGCCGTCGACCGCCTTCGGGGGTGCTTGCGTCGTCATTGGTCGCTCACCGATCCTCGCTCATCGAATCGGTCGCCGATGAGGGTTGTCATGCCTTGGGCCTCCCCCGCTCCCAGAAACTGGGTCCGACCGGCTCGTGGAAGTCGCTCGTCGCGATGAGGTAGCCCTCGGAGTCGACGCCGATGGGCAGCTGCGGCAGCGGCCGGGCCGCCGGACCGAAGATGACCTTGGCGGCGTCGAGCGCGTCGAACGTCGACTGGTGGCAGGGGCACAGGATGTGGTGCGTCGTCTGCTCGTACAGCGCGGCCGGGCAGCCGACGTGCGTGCAGATCTTGGAGTAGGCGATGATGCCGCCGACGTTCCAGTTCTCCCGGCCCTTCTTGACCTTGAGCTGGTCCTCCGGAACGTTGATCAGCAGCACCGTGGCCTTGGCGAGCTCGTCGAGGTTGTCCTCGGCGCCCTCCGGGATGACGGTGATGATGCCGCCCGGGGAGTTGAAGTCGGACGGCTTCAGCGGCTGGCCGGTGCCGTCGACGACGAGCCGGGTGCCCTTCTTCCACGAGGTGTGGCGGAGCTTCTTCTCCGGCAGCGGGCCCAGGTCGCGCAGCAGGATCAGCGGGAGCAGACCCAGCGGCGCGGAGGCCAGCAGCAGCGAGCGGCGCAGCAGCGGCCGCTTGGTGATGCCGCTCTCCTCGGCGCCCTGGAGGAAGTACTCGTTGAAGACCTGCCGGTCCTCGGCCGGCGACTCCAGGTCGTGCCGCTCCTGGATGATCTCCTTGGTCGTCATCAGGTGACGAACCCAGATCGTCATGCCGACGGCCATGCCGAGGAAGATCACCGTGAGCGCGCTGCCCAGGGCGTAGTTCGAGTGCATCGCGCGGACGATGTCGTCGTTGCCGACGTGGCCGGGCCACACGGCGTAGAAGACGATGAACGCGACGCCCGCGAGGAAGGTCAGGAAGAAGAAGAACGCCGCCGCACGCTCGGCCTTGCGCGCCTTCACCGGATCCAGCTTGTACCCGGTGCTCTCCCCGCCGTCACCCTCGGACGGCAGCAGGTCATGGCTCTGCACCTGCGCCGGAGTTCCGATGACGCGCTTGGGCGCCCGCTCCTCTTCGGAGGGCGCTCCGTGAGTCTCGTTGGTCTCAGACATTGTGCTTCTTCTTGGGCTTCCTGGCGGTGATCCACATCGCCGCGATGACGATCAGTCCGAGTCCGACCAGCCAGCCGGCCAGGCCCTCGGCCACCGGGCCGACCCGGCCGAGACCGTTGCCGCCGGGGTTCGGCTCGCTGCGGGTCTGGGTGACGTACGCGATGACCGCCCGCTTCTGCGCCGGCGTCAGCGTGGTGTCGTTGAAGACCGGCATGGCCTGCGGACCGGTGAGCATGGCCTCGTAGATCTGCTCGGGCGTCGCCTTGGTCAGCGGCGGGGCGTACTTGCCTCCGGTCAGTGCCCCACCGGAACCGGCGAAGTTGTGGCACTGCGCGCAGTTCGCCCGGAAGAGCTTGCCGCCCATGGCCGCATCGCCGCTCGCCGGGTCGACCTGGTCCTTCGACGGGATCGCGGGGCCGCCGCCGAGGGAGGCGATGTACGCGGCGATCTGACGCGTCTGCTCCTCGTTGAAGACCGGCTTCTTGCGCGGAATCTGCGCGCCGAGGTTCATGGCGGGCATCCGCCCGGTGCTGACCTGGAAGTCGACCGAGGCCGCGCCGACGCCGAGCAGGCTGGGGGCGTTCTTCGTACCCTCGGCGTTGGCTCCGTGGCAGCTCGAGCAGGCCTGGTTGAACAGCTGCTTGCCCTTGGCCACGTCCTGGTCCGACGCCGCCGCGGCGGCCGCCTGTGCTCGGTCAGTGCGCGGCGAAACACCGGCGTAGGCGACGCCGATGATCGCGAGCGCGGCCAGCACAACGGCGTAGCCCGCCCACGGGCGCCGTCGCCATGCGGTGATCCATTTCACGGAAGAGATCCCTCGTTCTGGGTCAGGTGAAGATCTTGTCGATCCCGTAGATGGTGAAGAACAGCCCCACCCAGACCGCATCGACAAAGTGCCAGTAGTAGGACACGACGATGGCGCTCGTCGCCTGCTCATGTGTCCAGCGCTTCGCGGCGTACGTGCGTCCCAGCATGAAGATGAACGCGATCAGTCCACCGGTCACGTGCAGGCCGTGGAAGCCCGTGGTCAGGTAGAAGACCGAGCCGTACGCGCTGCTGGAGATCGTCGTGCCCTCGTGAATGAGACTGCGGTACTCATTCAGCTGGCCGGCCACGAAGACCGCGCCCATGAGGAAGGACAGGACGTACCACTCGCGCAGACCCCAGCGCTTGAGGTTGAAGATCGACCCCAGGCGCCTGACCTGACCCCGTTCCGCGGCGAACACGCCCATCTGGCAGGTCACACTGGACATCAGCAGGATGAAGGTGTTGGCCGAGGCGTACGGGATGTCCAAGTGGGCCTGGGGCCACGCGCCGCCGTCCCCCTTGGTCACCGACCGGATGGTGAAGTACATCGCGAACAGCGCCGCGAAGAACATGAGCTCAGACGACAGCCACACGATCGTGCCCACGCTTACGAGGTTGGGCCGGTTGGCGTGGGACCGGGGTGCCGTTTCTGTCGCGGTTGCTGTTGCCACGGGCAGCATTATTGCGGCACCTGCCCGCGCTCCGTGCAGGACCCCCCTGTAGAGGCGATTCGCCTCCTCACAGCACGTCGCCCGCGCCCCGGACGGACGGCCCTACCCGCCGCCCCGCGCCATCTCCCGGTAGCATCGGGCACGTATCACGCGACCACGTAACCCATGGATGAGCCGATGAGCACCGAAGAGACCATGAAGGTCCTCGTTTACAGCGACGACGCGAACACCCGCAACGAGGTGCGACTCGCGATCGGCCGCCGCCCCGCGCCCGGCCTGCCGAAGGTCGAGTTCGTCGAGGTCGCGACGGAGCCCGCGGTTTTCGTCCACCTCGACAGGGGCGACATCGACGTGGTGATCCTCGACGGCGAGGCGCGCCCGGCCGGCGGCATGGGCATCTGCCGGCAGGCCAAGGACGAGATCTACCACTGCCCGCCGATCATGGTCATCATCGCCCGCCGCGACGACGGCTGGCTGGCGACCTGGTCCCGCGCCGACGCCGTGGCCTCCCAGCCGATCGACCCGGTCGCGCTGGCCGAGGGCGTCGCCGACCTGATGCGCCGCCGCCTGGAAGGGCGCGTCGGCGACTCCGAGCCCCGCCTGTCCGTCCAGTAGCCGTCCGCCGCCGCGGACGCCGGCGTACCCCGAAGAGGCACCCATGGACCCGCGTACGACGTGGCCCGCGCTCCTCAACGCGCTGATCGACGGCGAGTCGCTGTCATCGGACGAGACCGCCTGGGCGATGAACGAGATCATGTCCGGTCAGGCGACCGACGTGCAGATCGCCGGTTTCGCGGTCGCGCTGCGGGCCAAGGGCGAGACCGTCGCCGAGGTCGCGGGGCTCGCCGAGGGCATGCTCGGACACGCGCGGCCCATCACCGTGCCCGGGCGCGCGGTCGACCTCGTCGGCACCGGCGGGGACCGCGCGCACACCGTCAACGTCTCCACCATGGGCGCGATCGTCGCCGCCTCCGTCGGCGCGCGCATGGTCAAGCACGGCAACCGTGCCGCGTCGTCGTCCTGCGGCGCCGCGGACCTGCTCGAGGAGCTCGGCGTCGTCATCGACCTGCCGCCGGAGGCGACGGCGCGGGTCGCCGACGAGGTCGGCATCACGTTCTGCTTCGCGCCGCTCTACCACTCCGCGCTCAAGTACGCCTCGAAGACGCGGGCCGAGCTGCGGGTGCCGACGGTGTTCAACTTCCTCGGGCCGCTCACCAACCCGGCCCGGCCCTCCGCTCAGGCGGTGGGCGTGTTCCACCCGCGCATGGCGGGGATCATGGCCGGCGTGTTCGCCGAGCGCGGCTGCTCGTCGCTGGTGTTCCGCGGCGACGACGGGCTCGACGAGCTGACCACCACCTCCACGTCGGTCATCTGGGTGGTCCGCGACGGCACCGCCACCGAGACCGTCTTCGACCCGGCCGACCTCGGCATCCCCCGCGCCACCCCGGACGACCTGCGCGGCGCCGACGCCACGCACAACGCCCGCGTGGCCCACGCGGTGCTGGGCGGGGAGCGCGGCCCGGTGCGCGACATCGTGGCCCTCAACGCCGCAGCGGCGCTCGTGGCGGCGGAGGGCGCCCCTCAGGCCGACGCGCTGACCGAGACCCTCGCGGCGGCGTACGCCCGCGCCCTGGAGGCCATCGACTCCGGTGCGGCCGCCGCCCTGCTGGACCGCTGGATCGCCGCCACCCGCCGCCACGCGGCCTGAGGCCCACCGCGCCGCCTGTATTCCGCGGCGAGCCACGACGCACGCCGTCGGCCGCCCGGACCGCGCCCTGCCCGCCCCGCGCCGCGACCCGGCCTAAGGCGCGGGTGCGGGCTCTCAGTGCGTGCGCGGAATGCTCGGTGAACGTCGCGCGCCCGACCGCGCACGTGGGGCGAAGCCCGGCCAAACCGGGCGGGCCGCCGTGGTGTTCGCCGAGACTTCTGTACGGCCCAGGACATACGGAAGGCCGGCACCACCTGCGCGGTGCCGGCCTTCCGTTACCTCTGCCTCAGTGCGAGAAGTGGCCTCGGTAGTACTCGAAGACGAACCCGATCGCCGCGAGGACGACCCCGAGCATCCCGATGAGCAGCAGCCACCAGCCGAACACGGCGCCGAGCGCGGCCGTCGCGGCGGCGAGCGCCGTGAACAGCGGCCACCAGCTGTGCGGGCTGAAGAATCCGAGCTCACCGGCGCCCTCGGCGATGTCGGCGTCCTTGTCGTCCTCCGGCCGCGGGTCGATCCGCCGGCCGGTGAACAGCAGGTAGAAACCGGTGAGGCCCGCCAGGCCGATGGTCAGCGCCAGCGCCGTCGTACCGGTCGGGTCGTGCGACCACAGCCAGTAGATGGCGTCCATCACCGCGAAGAACAGGGCGCAGAAGACGAACAGGTAACCCTCGATCTTCATGTCAGTCCTCCTTCCCGGCTCCGGCCGTCACCGCGGCCTGGTCCGTGTGCGGGTAGTGCAGATCGAACGCCGGGCGCTCCGACCGGATCCGCGGAATCGAGGTGAAGTTGTGCCGCGGCGGCGGGCAGGACGTCGCCCACTCGAGCGAGTTGCCGAAGCCCCACGGGTCGTCGACGTTCACCCGCTTGCCGCTCTTCGCCGTGATGAAGACGTTCCACAGGAACGGGATCATCGACACTGCGAGGATGAACGCGCCGATGGTCGAGACGACGTTCAGCGCGGTGAACTGCTTGGCGTAGTCCGGGACACGCCGCTGCATGCCCTCCGCGCCGAGCCAGTGCTGGACCAGGAAGGTGGTGTGGAAGCCGATGAACAGCAGCCAGAAGTGGATCTTCCCGAGGGTCTCGTTGAGCATCTTCCCCGTCATCTTGGGCCACCAGAAGTAGAAGCCCGCGAACATCGCGAAGACCACGGTGCCGAACAGCACGTAGTGGAAGTGCGCGACGACGAAGTAAGAGTCGTTGAGCTGGAAGTCCAGCGGCGGCGAGGCCAGGATGATGCCGGTCAGGCCACCGAACAGGAACGTCACCAGGAAGCCGATCGACCAGAGCATCGGCGTCTCGAACGTCAGGTGCCCGCGCCAGATCGTGCCGACCCAGTTGAAGAACTTCACACCGGTCGGGACCGCGATCAGGAACGTCATGAACGAGAAGAACGGCAGCAGCACCTGGCCGGTGGGGAACATGTGGTGCGCCCACACGGTCACGGACAGGCCCGCGATCGCGATGGTGGCGCCGACCAGGCCGATGTAACCGAACACCGGCTTGCGGCTGAACACCGGCAGGATCTCGGTGATGATGCCGAAGAACGGCAGCGCGACGATGTAGACCTCTGGATGGCCGAAGAACCAGAACAGGTGCTGCCAGAGCATCGCACCGCCGGTGGCCGGGTCGAACACGTGCGCGCCGAGCTTACGGTCGGCCTCCAGGGCCAGCAGCGCGGCGGCGAGGACCGGGAACGCCATCAGCACGAGGATGGAGGTCAGCAGGATGTTCCACGTGAAGATCGGCATCCGGAACATCGTCATGCCCGGCGCCCGCATGCAGAAGATCGTCGTGATGAAGTTGACGCCACCGAGGATCGTGCCGAGGCCGGAGAGCGTCAGACCCATGATCCACAGGTCGCCTCCGACCTCCGGGGACCGGACGATGTCCGAGAGCGGGGTGTAGGCGTACCAGCCGAAGCTGGCGGCGCCGCCCGGCGTGAGGAATCCGATGAGCGTGATGCTGCTACCGAACAGGAAGAAGTAGAAGCTCAGCATGTTCATGCGCGGGAACGCCACGTCCGGCGATCCGATCTGCAACGGCATGATGACGTTGCCGAAGCCGATGAACAGCGGCGTCGCGAACATCAGCAGCATGATCGTGCCGTGCATGGTGAACAGCTGGTTGAACTGCTCGTTGCTCAGGAACTGCAGGCCCGGCTTGGCCAGCTCGCTGCGCATGAGCAGCGCCATGATGCCGCCGATGCCGAAGAACACGAACGACGTGATCAGGTACATGTACCCGATCACCTTGTGGTCCGTGGACGTGAGCCACGACACGAGGACGCGGCCCTTGCTCGGCCGCGGCCGGAACGCCGGCGCGGAGGGGGTGGAATGAGTGATGGTCGTGGTCACTGAGCGCTCCCGCTCGCCTGGTGGCTCGAGATGAACTGCTGGAACTCCTGCGGCGTGACGATCTTCACCTGGAAGAGCATCCGGCTGTGGTCGACGCCGCAGAACTCAGCGCAGCGTCCCTCGAACGTCCCCGTCTTGGTCGGGGTGACCTCGAAGTCCTGTCCGCTGCGGGCACCGGGAAGGATGTCCCGCTTGAAAATGAACGAAGGGACCCAGAAGGAGTGGATGACGTCCGTCGAGACCAGGTGGAAGCGTACCCGCTGCCCGACCGGGATGACGAGGACGGGCTTGTTGGTGGCGTCGGGGCTCGTGGGCTGACCGACGATCGGCTTCGTGTGGTACTGCGGGTAGTCGAACTGCCAGCTCCACTGGAAGGCGGTCACGTTGACCTGCGTGACCTGGCCCGGATCGTTCGTCTTGCTGACCTTGTTGAGATACGTCTCGTCGCGCGCGGTGAAGTAGAACAGCACCGCGATGATGATGAACGGCACGACGGTGTAAAGCATCTCGATCGGCAGGTTGTACCGGACCTGTGGCGGCAGCTGGTCAGAACGCTTGCGGTGGAACAGCACCGCCCAGATGATCAGCCCCCACACGAGCGCACCGACGACGAACGCCGCGATCCATGACCCCTGCCACAGGGTCACGACGCGCTTGGCCTGCTCGGTCACCGGTGTCGGCAGACCGAGACGCTTGCCTTGGCCTGAGCACGCCGTCGTGGCGAGCGCCAACATGGAGAGCACCACGGCGCCCTGCAGCATGCGTCGCCGCGGGCTCGGCGCTCCAGTGCGCACGTGCATGTGCCGCTTCCTACGGCGGGTCGGACTCACGGATTGCCTTCCCACGATGAAGCCCGAATCTCCGGGCGATCAGTTCGATGTTCACGCTTGTCGACCAAACATTAGCGTGAGGGTCGCGGACACCCACTTGGGACCCCCATTAGTGTCTTCTTCGTGGCCTACTTCGATGCGGCGTCCACCGAATCCCTGCATCCGGCGGCCCGGGACGCCCTTGTCTCCGCGCTGGACGGCGGCTGGGCCGACCCGCAGCGGCTCTACGGCGACGCGCGGCGCGCCCGGCTGCTGCTCGACCAGGCCAGAGCCAAGGTCGCCGTCGCGTTCGGCGTGCGCCCCGACGAGACGTACTTCACCTCCTCCGGCACCCAGGCGGTGCACCTGGCGATGCTGGGCGCCCTGTCGGCCCGCCGCCGGACCGGCCGCCACCTGGTGGTCGGCGCCGTCGAGCACTCCAGCGTCCTGCACACCGCGGCGCTGCACGAGCGCGAGGGCGGGAAGGTGACCACGGTCGGCGTGGACCGTACGGGCCGGGTCGACCCGGAGGAGTTCGCGGCGGCGCTGCGCCCCGACACGGCACTGGCCTGCCTGCAGTCCGCGAACCACGAGGTCGGCACGCTGCAGCCGGTCGCGGAGGTGGCCGAGGCGTGCCGCGCGGCGCGCGTCCCGTTGTTCGTCGACGCCGCGCAGTCCGCCGGCCGGATCGAGGTGCCCACCGGCTGGTCGCTGCTCGCCGCCAGCGCCCACAAGTGGGGCGGGCCGCCGGGCGTCGGCGTCCTCGTCATCCGGAAGAACACCCGGTGGCGGTCGCCGCTCCCGGAGGACGAGCGTGAGGGCCGCCGGGTCCCCGGGTTCGAGAACGTCCCCGGAGCCGTCGCCGCCGCCGCGGCGCTGGAGGCGTACGCGGCCGAGCTGGAACGCGACGGCCCGCGGCTGTCCTCGCTGGTCGACCGGATCCGCGACCGCGTGCCGCAACTCGTCGAGGACGTCGAGGTCATCGGCGACCCCGTACGCCGCCTGCCGCACCTGGTGACGTTCTCCTGTCTGTACGTCGAGGGCGAGGCGCTCCTCACCGAACTCGACCGGCTCGGTTTCGCCGTTTCTTCCGGCAGTTCCTGTACGGCCGATACGCTGCGTCCCAGCCACGTCCTGGAGGCGATGGGGGTGATTACCCACGGGAACGTCCGGGTATCGCTCCCTCGCGGAACCAGCGCGACCGACGTCGACCGTTTCCTCGCGGTTCTTCCCGGAGCCGTGGCCAGACTCCGCCGTACGGCGGGGGTGACCAGTCATTGAGTAGGGAGATGCGATGGGGCTGAGGCGCCGCCGGGCCGAGCGGGAGACGCCGCGGGAGGCGACGCCCCCGGCGTATCACGGGCCGCTGCCGGTCCTGACGATCGACGCGCTCGGCCGTAAGTGCCCCATCCCGATCATCATGCTCGCGGAGCGCATCGGCGAGGTGCCGGTCGGCCAGATCATCGCGGTGCAGGCCGACGACGTAGCCGCGCGCACCGACGTGCCCGCGTGGTGCCGGATGAAGTCCCAGGACTTCGTCCGCGAGGAGACCCTCCCCCGCGGCTGGGCCTTCCACGTACGCCGCACCTATTGAATGGCGCCCGCTCCGCGAGCGCGGTTCGCGGCGCCCAATGCGCCGTCTTCCCTCGTCGCTCCGGTCGCTACGCTCCCTGCGCTCCTCAGTCCAGACGGCGCGCGCCGCTCACGCTCTAGTTGCTGCGTTGCCGCCGCTCTTCAATCTCGATGGCGCGCGGCCGCTGACGGGTGAGCGCTCGCTCCGGCGAATGGCGGCGGAGCGAGCGCTTCGGGTACTGGTCAGAGGTGCTGGGCGACCTCGGCGGCGGCCTGCTCGCCGTACGCGTCGGCGAACCGCTCGACGAAGCGCTCGCCGTGGAGGGTGTACTCCTGCGGGCCGGCGACCTCCAGCGCGTGCGCCGCGATGAGGTTCCCGGTCTGCGCGGCGCGTTCGAGGGACAGTCCCCAGGCCAGCGCGGTCAGGAACCCGGCACGGAACGCGTCACCGACGCCCGTCGGCTCGACCTTCCGGACCTCCGGGGCCGCGTCGATGTGCAGGCTCGGCTCGCCGACGCGGTCGATGCGCACGCCCTTCGGGCCGAGCGTGGTGACGCGGACGCCGACGCGGGAGAGGATCTCCTCACTCGACCAGCCGCTCTTCTGCTCGCACAGCGACGCCTCGTACTCGTTGGTGAACAGGTACGCGGCGCCGTCGATGAGCTCCCGCACGTCGTCCATCCGGGCGAGCTGCTGCGACGGGTCCGCGGCGAACGGGATCCCCCGGGTGCGGCACTCCTCCGTGTGGCGGATCATCGCCTCGGGGTCGTCGGCGCCGATGAGGACCAGGTCGATGCCGCCGAGGCGCTCGGCGATCGGCTGCAGCTCGATCTGGCGGGCGTCGCTCATCGCGCCCGCGTAGAAGGAGGCGATCTGGTTGTGGTCCTGGTCGGTCGTGCACAGGAACCGGGCGGTGTGATGCAGGTCGGAGACGTGCACCGCGGACGTGTCCACGCCGTGCCGCTCCAGCCAGGAGCGGTAGTCGGCGAAGTCGTCGCCGACCGCGCCGACGAGGACCGGGCGCTGGCCGAGCAGGCCCATGCCGTAACAGATGTTGGCCGCCACGCCGCCGCGCCGGATCTCCAGCTCGTCGACGAGGAAGGAAAGGGACACGGTGTGCAGCTGGTCGGGGATGAGCTGGTCCGCGAACCGGCCCGGGAAACTCATCAGATGGTCGGTGGCGATGGAGCCGGCTACAGCGATGCGCACGACGTCGATCTCCTCGTCGGTTCGGCGGCCCCGTCATCACCGCGAGGCCGTCTCGAATGGCGGTCCAAACCCGGCAAGGGTACTGCGTCACCGGCCGCTGAAACGCCCGATGCCCGTGCCCGGGGTGGACCCGGTCACGGGCATCGTCGCGTGAAGCCCTAAAGGCTCAGTGGAACGAGTCGCCGCAGGCGCAGGAGCCGCTGGCGTTCGGGTTGTCGATCGTGAAGCCCTGCTTCTCGATGCTGTCGACGAAGTCGATCGTGGCGCCGGTGAGGTAGGGGACGCTCTTCCGCTCGACGCGCACGGCGAGGCCGTTGAAGTCCTGAACGAGGTCACCGTCCAGCTGGCGGTCATCGAAGTAAAGCTGGTAGATCAGGCCCGAGCACCCACCCGGCTGGACCTGCACACGCAGTGCGAGACCTTCTTCGCCCTGCTGGTCGAGCAGGCTCTTGGCCTTCTCCGCCGCGGCGTCCGTGAGGACGACGCCCTGCTGCGTGCCGGTCTCGGCTGGAACCGTCATGTGCTGACTCCCGATTGGCTCGGTCGCCTTGTGGCGGCCGTGGTGTTGTCGCTTGCCTCTCCGCACAACGTACCCGCTGCCCGGGGGCATTCCCCAATGGACCGGTTCTTTCACAGCCGCTCCCGGCGGCTTGACCGACGCCGCGTACGATGACGTATCGTCAAAGAGACGATAAGTCTGTCAAGGGAGCCTCCCAGTGACCATCGACATCGGCAGCCCCCTGCTGCTCCTCGGCCGCGGCGCCGACCCGGCGAGCGAGCGCGGGGTCTCCTGCCCGGGCGACCTGCCGCCCGCCTCCGACCCGGCCCTGGTCGAGCGGGCCCATGCCGCCAAGGCCGCCCTGGGCGAACGGCTGTTCGTGCTGGGCCACCACTACCAGCGCGACGAGGTCATCCAGTTCGCGGACGTCACGGGCGACTCCTTCAAGCTCGCCCAGGAGGCGGCGGCCCGGCCGCAGGCGCCGTACGTCGTCTTCTGCGGTGTGCACTTCATGGCCGAGTCCGCCGACATCCTGACCGGCGCGGACCAGCGGGTCATCCTGCCGGACCTGGCCGCCGGCTGCTCGATGGCCGACATGGCGACCTACGACCAGGTCGAGGAGTGCTGGGAGGTCCTGGAGGACGCGGGGATCGCCGACGACGTCGTGCCGATCACGTACATGAACTCCTCGGCCGACATCAAGGCCTTCGTCGGCCGGCACGGCGGCACCGTCTGCACGTCCTCCAATGCCCGCCGCGCCCTCGAGTGGGCGTTCTCCAAGGGCTCGAAGGTGCTGTTCCTGCCCGACCAGCACCTGGGCCGCAACACCGCCGTGCTGGAGATGGGCCTGGGACTGGACGACTGCGTGGTCTACAACCCGCACCGGCCGGACGGCGGGCTCGGCGCGGACGAGCTGCGGGCCGCCACGATGATCCTGTGGCGCGGGCACTGCTCGGTGCACGGGCGGTTCAGCAAGGAGTCCGTCGACGACGTACGGGCGCGCATCCCCGGCGTCAACGTGCTGGTGCACCCCGAGTGCCGCCACGAGGTCGTCAAGGAGGCCGACCACATCGGGTCGACGGAGTACATCATCCGCATGCTCGACCAGGCCCCGGCCGGGTCGGCGTGGGCCGTCGGCACGGAGCTCAACCTCGTGAAGCGACTCGCCGACCGGCATCCCGACAAGACGATCGTCTTCCTGGACAAGACCGTCTGCTTCTGCTCGACGATGAACCGCATCGACCTGCCGCACCTGGTCTGGTCGCTGGAGTCCCTGGCCCGGGGCGAGGTCGTCAACCAGATCACGGTCGACGAGGAGACCGCGCACTACGCCCGCGCCGCCCTCGACCAGATGCTCGCCCTCCCATAGCCGTCCGAACCCTGGCGGTCGCCGCCCTCGACCGGCGGCGTCCGCCAGGGATCCTGCTGCTGTAGGTGGGCGGGTCAAGCCGGCTCGACGAGCTCGTTCAGCAGCCGGAGCATCGGCTTAGGATCGCCCAGCATGCTGGCGATCGACGCTTCTGTGTTCCGGTTCGCACTGAGTTCCTGCCAGTTGACCTGGAAGCCCGCGTCTCGAGCGAGCTGCCCGAAAAAAACGCGTTGGGTACGGCCATTGCCTTCTCGGAAGGGATGGATGGCGTTGACCTCCCCCAGATAGAAGGCGAGCCTTTTCGACGAACGGGCTCCGTTCGAGCCTCCTGAGGTAGCGCTCGCGGCACAGGCTACGGAAGATCTCGTCCGAGGCCGACTGGATGTATTGCGGCAGGCAGAAAGTCTGGCCTTTGGCGATCACGACGGTTCTTAACTCACCGGCCCACGAGTAGATGTCACCGAAGATCGCCTTATGGAAGGCTTGCAAGTGAGCAAGGTCGTATTCGCCCGGCAACCGGCGGATCTCAAGCCGGGCGAGCGCCAGGTAGGTCAGGTCGGCCTCAGCCTGCGCCAACTCATCCGGGTCACTGATGCCAAGCTTGTTGATGAGGACGCCGGTTGACGAATCTGTGTAGGGATCGTTACTCACAGACGCCGATACTGCCGCAGAGTCTCCTCGTACATGTCCGTTTCGCTGATCTCACCTCTGGCCCAGCGCTCTGCTCGTGCGACCGCTTCCGCCGAGGGAACGAGTCCCTCAGCCCGGACCGACCCCTCGGCCAGATCGAGGGCACGGCGGCGGCGTTTGTACTCCACGAACTCTTCGTACGCCGCATACGGCAGCAATACAGCCTCGGGCTTGCGCTGAGATCCGAAGACGACAGGCTCTGCGGACGCACCCTCGCGCCGGAATCGCGCGACCGTCTCGGAAAGACGCCGGCGCACCTCGGACAGCGGATGCACGGAGAGCGCGAAGGACGTCATGGCTCCAAGGATACTTGGTAGGTGTACAACTTGCTGTACAACTTAGACGCGGAGGCGGTGGGCCTCGTCGAAGAGCGTGGCCTCGGCGAGGCGGGTCGTGATGTACGCGCTGACGGCCGCGGCCGCGAGCTGCATGTACATCACGACGATCTGGTAACGGATCGCGGTGAGCGGGTCGACGCCGCCGAGGATCAGACCGGTCATCGCGCCGGGCAGGGTGATCAGCCCGACGACCTTCGTGGAGTCGATGACGGGTAGCAGGGCGGTGTGCAGCGCGTCGCGGGTGTGCGGGGCGAACGCCTCCCGGGCGGTGAGGCCCAGCGTCAGGCGGGCCTCGATCGCGGCCCGGCCGGAGGTGACCGCGTCGCGTACGCGCCGCAGGGCCAGACCCACGGCCTGCATCGAGGCACCGATGATCATCCCGGCGACGGGGACGACGACGCGTGCCTGGGCGGGGATGACGTCGAGCAGGACGAGGGCCAGCAGCGTCGTGCCACCGCCCGCGGCCAGGCCCGCGGTGGCCGCGACCCGCGACCGGGGCACCCCGGACCCGCGCCGACCGGCGACCTGCCCGGCGATCACCACCATGATCGCCGCCCAGGCGAACGCCCCCGGCAGCCCGGCGTACTTGAAGATGGCGAGCAGTAGGGCGCCGACGGCGACGAGTTGCACGCCCGCGCGGACGGCCGCGATGACAAGGTCGCGGCTGATCCGCAGGCGCGCCCGCGCGACGATGCCGAGCGCCAGAGCGACCAGTGCGAGCGAGGCCACGACGCCCGGCCACGAGGGGACGTGCACCTCGTGAGTCATGCGGCCTCCTTCGTCGGAGGGGCGACCAGAGACACTGCGCCCATGGCTCGCTCGCTCCGCTCACTCACGCGGCCTCCTTCGTCGGAGGGGCGACCAGAGACACTGCGCCCATGGCTCGCTCGCTCCGCTCACTCACGCGGCCTCCTCGTTCACGACGCCACGGCCCGCAGGTACTCGATCTCCTCGGGAGGGCCGTGTTCGGTGAGTCGTCCGGCGCGCAGGACGAGGACGTCGTCGGCGAGGCGCCGGGCCTGTGCGGTGTCGTGGCTGACCAGGACGGCGGTGCCGCCGGCCGCCCGCAGGTCCTTGACGACCTGTTCGATGGCCTCGGCGCTGGCGCGGTCGAGGGCGGAGGTGGGCTCGTCGAGGAGGAGCACCTCGGGGCGGAGCGCCAGCGTACGGGCGAGGCAGACGCGCTGGGCCTCTCCCCCGGACAGGCCGGCGGTCGGGCGGTCGACGAAGGCGGAGGGCAGACCGGTCTCGACGAGGAGCGAACGTGCGTCCTCCTCCGCCAGGTCGGGACGGCCGACCCGCAGATCGTCCAGGACGGTGTCGGTCAGCAGGGTCGGCTGCTGGGCGACGAGGCCGACGCGGCGGCGCAGCGCGAGGACGTCGAGCGCGGGCAGCGGCGTGCCGTCGAGCAGGACGCGGCCACTCGTCGGCTCCAGCATCCGGTTGAGCAGGCGAAGCAGCGTCGACTTGCCCGCGCCGCTGGGCCCGGCGATCGCCGTACAGCGGCCGGATCGGATGGTGGCGCCGACGTCCTCGAGGATGACCGCGTCGCCGCGGCGAACGCCGACGCTCTCCAGAACGAGGGTCACAGCCCGGGAGCGCCCCATACCGGGAACCACCGGCTCAGGTCGCCCTCGACCGGCAGGTCGGCGCCGACCGCGCCGCGTACCTGCAGCTCCAGGGCGTTGTCCCGCTTCTCGCCCGGCTGTGGGGCGAAGGGGTAGAAGGTGCCGCGCTTGTACAGGTAGACGAGGCCGAAGCGCCTGCCGTCCGGTCCGGTGAAGGCGACCAGCGAGCACAGCAGCTGCGGGCCGAACCCGCCGGCCTCCAGGGCGGCGTTGACCGCGTGCAGGTCCGTGACCAGGCCCACCAGGTCGGCCGGGGCGTGCCGGGCGACCAGCCAGGTGTAGCCGTACGAGTCGGTGCTCAGCTCGACCTTCGGTCCGTCGCCGGCGTCCAGGAGCTCGCGCACGTCCTTCTCGATCTGCGCGAAGGCCGCGCCCTCGGCCGCCCGGAAGCAGACCGCGCCGACGCCCGTCGGCGTCAGGTCGGCCGCGGCCTCGAGTGTCACGGCCGCGGTCGGCAGCGCGAACAACCGGTCGAGGTCGGGCTTCTTGGGCTTCGACCGGCCCAGCAGCGTGTCGAGGAACCCCATGGTCACACTCCCCTGCCGAGCTGGGCGGAGATCTTGGCGAGCTGCTCGAGCCGCTGGTCCAGCGACGGGTGGGTGGAGAAGAGCGTGGAGATGCTGATGCCCTTGGTGAAGGCCGGCGCGAAATAGAAGGCGTTGAACGGCTCGGCCGCCCGCAGGTCCTTGGTCGGGATGCGGGACATCTCGCCGGTGACCTTGGTGAGCGCGGCCGCCAGCGCGGAGGGCCGCCCGGTGAGCAGCGCCGCGGCGCGGTCGGCCGACAGCTCGCGGTACCGCGACAGGGCGCGGGTCAGCAGGAAGCTGATGGCGTAGACGGCGGCGCTGACGCCGATGACGACCAGCAGCACCATCGCGGTGCTCTGGTCGTTGTTGTTGCGATTACGGTCGTTGAAGCCGCCCCACAGGCCCCACTCGAGGCCGAACCGCGTGAGCAGGCCGGCCAGGATGCCGAGGAACGACGCGATCGTCATCACCGCGACGTCGCGGTGGGCGACGTGCGACAGCTCGTGGGCCAGCACGGCCTCCAGCTCGACCGGGTCGAGCCGCCGGAGCAGGCCCGTGGTGACGCACACCACGGCGTTCTGCTGGTTGCGTCCGGTGGCGAAGGCGTTCGGCACGTCGGTGTCGGCGATCGCCACCCTCGGCTTCGGCATGTCGGACATGGCGCAGATCCGGTCGATCACGCCGTGCAGCTCCGGTGCCTCTTCCGCCGACACCACGCGCCCGTGCATGGCGAACAGCGCGAGGCGGTCGGAGAAGAAGTACTGGGCGAGGAGGAAGGCCACGGCGATGACCAGGACGACCAGCCATAGCCGTGGCACGAACACGAAGAAGAACCCGACGAAGACGACGTACAGCAACCCCAGCAGGAACATCGTCAGCAGCATGCGCGATGTGAGTCCTCGGTCGGGTGCGAAGCGCGAGCGCTCCATTGTGTCCCCTTCCTCCCCGTCCGACGCTTTCTACTGGTGAAACGCGCGAACAGGCCCGCTTGTGCCTTAACGGGTCAGTCGGGGATGAGCCCTTCGTCACCCAGCATCGCGCGGACCTCCTCCATCGTGGCGTCCGCGGGAGGAAGAATCAGATCCGACGGCTCGAGGTCCTCGGGCGGCAGCGGCTTGCCGACCGTGCGCACCCGCTCGAGCAGCGCGTGCAGCGCGCCGCGGAACTGGTCCTCGTCGCCGGACTCGATCGCCTTCTCGAGCTCCGCGTCGAGGTCGTTCAGGGCGGACAGATCGCCGTCGGCGACGTCGAGCTGTCCCTCGCCCATCAGCCGGACGATCACTGGCCCTCCCCCGGCTGATGGGGCCGCTGGATCTGCGGCTGGGCCTGCTGGTGCGGCGCGGCCTGGTGCCCCTGCGGCTGACCCGGCGCGGCGTCGATCTGCTTCGGCGCGCCGCCCATGCCCAGCTCGGCCTTCATCTGCTCGAGCTCGAGGTCGACGCCCGGGCCGCTGCCCATGCGGTCCAGCTCGGCCTGGATGTCGTCGCGCGGGCCGGAGTAGTCCTCCAGGGCGCCGGAGGCGAGCAGCTCGTCGATGGCGCCGGCGCGCGCCTTCATGTTCTCGGTCTTCTCCTCGGCGCGCTGGATCGCCAGGCCGACGTCGCCCATCTCCTCGGAGATGCCGGAGAACGCCTCGTTGATCTTGGTCTGCGCCTCGGCCGCCGTGTAGGTGGCCTTGATCGTCTCCTTGCGCGTACGGAAGGAGTCGACCTTGGCCTGCAGGCGCTGGGAGGCGAGCGTGAGCTTCTCCTCCTCGCCCTGCAGCTGCTGGTACTGCGCACGCAGATCGTTCAGCTGGCCGTCCAGACCCGCCCGGCGGGTCAGCGCCTCGCGGGCGAGGTCCTCCCGGCCGACCTGCAGGGCCTTCTTGCCCTGCTCGGTCAGCTTGTTCTGCTGCTGCTCGAGCTGGTTGATCTGGAGCTCGAGACGCTTGCGGGAGGTGGCGACGTCCGCGACGCCCCGGCGGACCTTCTGCAACATCTCAAGCTGGCGCTGGTAGGAATAGTCAAGGGTTTCGCGAGGATCTTCCATCCGGTCCAGTGCCTTGTTGGCCTTGGATTTGAAGATCATCGACATACGCTTCATCACGCTCATCGCGCGTGGCCGGTCCCTTCTGCTGGTGCCTCACAACGCTGCTGGGGTTCGCTGACCACCCTACGCGTTAACGTCCAAGACAGTCATTATGTTCGCCGCGAGCGCCGGTAGGCTGATCTGCGTGTTCCGACGCCGTACCGATACCGCCACAGAGGAGCCCTCGACCACCCCCGAGATCGTCAAACCGGGGGGGAAGGGCCGTCCCACGCCCAAGCGCCGCGAGGCGGAGAGGCGCAACCGCCAGCCGATCACCGCGCCCAAGTCGCGCAAGGAGGCCTACCAGCAGGCCCGTGACCGGCAGTCCCGCGACCGCCAGAAGGTCAAGGAGGGCATGGCCCGCGGCGACGACCGCTACCTGCCCAAACGCGACCAGGGGCCGGCGCGCCGGCTCGCCCGCGACTTCGTCGACTCCCGGCGGACGTTCGGCGAGTACTTCATGTACCTCACCCTGCTGATCCTGCTGCTGGCGATGGTCGCGCCGCTGACCGTCAAGGCGTACGTCTACCAGTTCGGCTGGCCGGTCATGCTGGTGCTGATCATCGGCGAGTCGATCCTCCTCGGCCGGCGGGTCAAGAAGCTCGCCCAGGAGCGCTTCCCCGACGACAACCTCCGCGGTCTCGGCTTCTACGTCGCGACCCGGTCGATGCAGATCCGCCGGTTCCGCATGCCGCAGCCGCGCCTCAAGCCGGGGCAGAAGGACCAGGTCTGACCCTTCGTCTTAGGGTGCGGTCATGGAGTTCCGTCATTTGGGCCGCAGCGGCCTCATGGTCAGCGAAATCTCGTACGGCAACTGGATCACGCACGGCTCCCAGGTGGAGGAGGACGCCGCCAAGGCGTGCGTCCAGGCGGCCCTCGAGGAGGGCATCACCACCTTCGACACGGCGGACGTCTATGCCGGCACCCGCGCGGAGGAGGTCCTGGGCCGCGCCCTGAAAGGTCAGCGCCGGGAGTCCCTGGAGATCTTCACCAAGGTCTACTGGCCCACCGGCGACGGTCCCAACGACCGCGGCCTGTCCCGCAAGCACATCTTCGAGTCGATCCACGGCTCGCTGCGGCGCCTGCAGACCGACTACATCGACCTGTACCAGGCGCACCGGTTCGACCACGAGACGCCGCTCGAGGAGACCCTCAAGGCCTTCGACGATCTCGTACGCCAGGGCAAGGTGCTCTACATCGGCGTGTCGGAGTGGCGCGCCGAGGAGATCGCCCGGGCGCTGAAGATCGCCGACGACATGGGCCTGGACCGGATCGTCTCGAACCAGCCGCAGTACAACATGATCTGGCGGGTCATCGAGTCCGAGGTCGTGCCGTTGTGCGAGAAGGAGGGCGTCGGGCAGATCGTCTGGTCGCCCATCGCCCAAGGGGTGCTGACCGGCAAGTACGCACCGGGCGCCGCCCCGCCCGCGGGGTCCCGCGCCACCGACGAGAAGAGCGGCGCGGCGTTCATCCAGCGGCTCCTGGACGACGAGGTCCTGACCCGCGTGCAGCGGCTCAAGCCGCTCGCCGATGAGGCGGGCCTGTCGATGGCGCAGCTCGCCATCGCGTGGGTCCTGCAGAACCCGAACGTCTCCTCGGCCATCATCGGCGCCAGCCGCCCCGAACAGGTGCGGGACAACGTGAAGGCCGCCGGCGTCAAGCTCGAGGCCGAACTGCTGCAGCGCGTCGACGAGATCCTCACGCCGGTCGTCGAGCGCGACCCGGCCAAGACCGTCAGCCCGTCGCGGCGCCCGTAACGGACCGCGTCCGCCGGCTCTCCCTCCAGGAGAGCCCGGCGGACGCCGACCGCGGCGTTCGGGCCCCGCCGCCCGGGCGCGCCGACCGCAGACAGGGCCGCCGGGCCGGCCCACCCACCGGCCCGGCCGTGTCGCGGACCGCGCGCCCACCGGGTCGTGTCGCGGAGCGCCCCGCCGGCCGGATCGTGACTGCGGAGCGCGCCGCCGGCCGGATCGTGTCACGGAGCGCGCCGGTCAGCCGCCCTGCGGATGGAGGCTCATCGGGCCGTACTCCACGCGCCCGTCCTCCAGGAGGGACACCTGGTCGACGCCCGCCTCCAGGAGGTCGCGCCAGTTCTCCCCCACCCAGGACTCCGCGTCGGCCTGAGTGGTCCAGGTCTCCTCGCCGAAGCCGGGCGCCTCCACCGGTGTCCCGTCGGACTTCTCGTACCGCCAGCTCCAGGGCATCGCTCTCCTCATCTCCGTGCGGCTCGCCCGGCCGCTTCGACCGGGTGCCGCGGCAGCCTCCGAGGTCGGCGTCGCACTCGGACCCACCTCATGATCCGCAGGTTACCGGGGTCGGTCGTTTTGACGCGGTTCACCGCCCCGTGGTCAACTCATCGGCAGCAGCACACGCGCCACGTGGGGGAAGCCGGTCGAAGTCCGGCGCTGACCCGCAACCGTAGGCCTGCGGGCACCCCGCCCGCGGCGAGCCGGAGTGCCCGCGCCGGCGCGAGCGGCTCCGTCGTTCCGTCGTGGTCTGCGGATGGAGTCCGGGCGCGTGCCGCGTTCGGCGCGCCCGCTTCACCGGGGACCGCCTTCCCCCAGAAAGGCGCCCATGCGCAAGATCGCAGCCGGTGTCCTCGCCGCCGCCCTGCTGTTCGCCCCGATGCCCGAGGCGCATGCCGACCCCGTTGCGTTCTGGGGGTACTGGCAGGCCAAGGGCAACACGTGGGCCTTCGCCAGCACGGGCCCGGCCCAGGCCCATCCCAAGGACGGCGCGGTGGAGGGCTGGCGGTTCGCCAGGTCCAGCGGGAACACCGGCACCCCGCCCCGCGCCAAGCCGGACTTCGCCACGATCTGCGGATCCACGGCCGCGGCTCCGGCGGGCAAGAAGCGCGTCGCCGTCGTCATCGACTACGGCGAGGCCGCCGACGCCCCGAAGGGCCAGGCCCCGCCGGCCGCCAAGCAGTACTGCGCGACCGTCCCGCAGAACGCCACCGGCTCCGACATCCTCGCTGCGGCGGGCCGTCCGCAGACGGACAAGAGCGGCCTGATCTGCGCCATCGATTCCTTCGGCCCCTGTGGCGCGCCGGTCGCCGCGTCCCCCTCCGCCACGGCGAGGACGACCGCGGAGAAGAAGAAGGACTCCGGTACGCCGGTCGGGCTGTACGCCGGGATCGGGCTGATCGTGCTCGTCGCGGCGGGCGGCGGGCTGGTCGCGGTGCGCCGGTCGCGTCGATGACTCGACGGCTGCACCCGGGCGCCTGGTGGCTGTGGGCGCTGGGGCTCGCGACGGCGGCCACGCGGACCACCGATCCGCTGCTCCTCCTGCTGGTGGGCACGGTGACCGGAACGGTCGTGGCGGTGCGCCGCACCGACGATCCCTGGGCGCGGGCGTACAGGATGTTCCTGCGGATCGGCCTCGTCGTGGTCGTGGTGCGGCTGCTGTTCGGGGCGGTGTTCGTGGCGCAGACCCCGGGCACCACGCTGGTCACGCTGCCGTCGGTGACCCTGCCGTCCTGGATGGCGGGGCTGCGGGTCGGCGGGCCGGTGACCGCCGAGGGCCTGGCCGTCGCCGGGTACGACGCGCTGCGGCTCGCCACCGTCCTGGTCTGCGTCGGCGCGGCGAACGCGCTGGCCGCTCCGAGCCGCCTGCTGAAGTCGGTTCCCGGAGCGCTGTACGAGGTGGGCGTCGCGGTCGTGGTCGCGATGACGTTCGCGCCGCAGGCGGTCGCGCACGTACGGCGGGTGCGCGACGCGCAGCGCCTGCGCGGCCGCTCCGACCGGGGGATCCGGTCGCTGCGGCGGCTCGCCATGCCGGTGCTCGAGGGCGCGCTGGACCGGTCGGTGCAGCTGGCCGCCGCGATGGACGCGCGCGGGTACGGCCGTACCGCCGCCGTGCCGCGCGCCCGGCGGCGGGCCACCGGGGCGCTGGTCCTGGGCGGGCTCCTCGCGGTGTGCGCCGGGCTGTACGGGCTGCTGGACGGGCAGGCGCCGGCGGCGCTGGGAACGCCGCTGCTGGTCGCGGGGGCGGTCGCCGCCGCGGCCGGTCTGTGGCTCGGGGGCCGCCGGTCGCCGCGGACCCGGTACCGCCCGGATCCGTGGGCGCTGCCGGAGTGGGTCACCGGCGGTTCGGGCGTGCTGGCCGCCGCCGCGATGACCGTCGCCGGCCTCATCGGCACGGACGGCCTGCGGCCCACGCCGGGGACCGCGCCCGGTCTGCCCGTCCTCCCGGCCGCCGGGGTGCTGCTCGCCCTCGCCCCGGTGCTCCTGCGGGGGATCCGGACATGATCCGTTTCGACCGGGTCGGCTTCCACTACGGCGGCGCGCCGGTGCTCACGGACGTCGACCTGAGGATCGAGGAGGGCGAGCTGTGCCTGGTCGCTGGGCGTACGGGCACGGGCAAGTCCACGCTGCTGCGCGCGGTGAACGGCCTGGTCCCCCACTTCACCGGCGGGGTGCTGACCGGCCGGGTGGCCGTCGCGGGGCGGGACACCCGCGACCACCCGCCGCGTGAGCTCGCCGACCTCGTCGGCTACGTCGGCCAGGACCCGCGGGCCGGGTTCGTCTCCGACGTGGTCGAGGAGGAGCTGGCGTACGGCATGGAATCCCTGGGCCTGCCGCCGGACGTCATGCGCCGGCGCGTCGAGGAGACCCTGGACCTGCTCGGTCTGGCCGGGCTGCGGGACCGCCCCCTCGGCACGCTGTCCGGCGGGCAGGCGCAGCGGGTCGCCATCGGCTCGGTGCTCACCACCCACCCGAGGGTCCTCGTCCTGGACGAGCCGACGTCCGCGCTGGACCCGGTGGGCGCCGAGGACGTCCTGGCCACGCTGCAGCGCCTCGTGCACGACCTCGGCCTGACCGTGCTCCTCGCCGAGCACCGCCTGGAGCGGGTCGTCCACCTGGCCGACACGATGGTGCTGCTGCCCGGCGACGGGCGGCCGCCCGCGTACGGCCCGACCGGCGCGATCATGGTGGACTCCCCGGTGGCGCCGCCGGTCGTCCAGCTCGGCCGGCTGGCGGGCTGGTCGCCGCTCCCCCTGTCCGTGCGGGACGCCCGGCGCGCCGCCGCTCCCCTGCGGGAGCGCCTCGCCGCGGCGCCGCCGCCCGCCCCGTCCCCGGGGCCCGGCGACGGCCGGACGCTCGCGTCGGTACGCGGCCTGGAGATCCGGTACGGCCCCGTGCCGGCGCTGCGCGGCGTCGACCTGTCCGTCGCCTCGGGCGAGGTGATCGCGCTGATGGGGCGGAACGGCGCCGGGAAGTCCTCGCTGCTGCGCGCCCTGGTCGGTCTCGTACGCCCGTCGGGCGGACGGGTGCGGGTCGGCGACGCGGCGCCGCATGAGACGCCGCCGCGCGTCATGGTCCGGAACGCGGGCCTCGTCCCGCAGGACGCCGCCGACCTGCTGTACGCCGAGACGGTCGCGGCCGAGTGCGCCGCCGCGGACCGCGACCTGGCCGCCGAGCGGGGAACCTGCCGCGCCCTCTTCGAGCGCCTCGCGCCCGGCGTGGACGACGCACTGCACCCGCGTGACCTGTCGGAGGGACAGCGGCTGGCCCTCGCGCTGGCCGTGATCCTGACCGGGCGGCCGCCGCTGGTCCTGCTGGACGAGCCGACGCGCGGCCTGGACTACACCGCCAAGGAACGCCTGGTGGAGATCGTCCGTGACCTGGCCGCCGGCGGACACGCGGTGGTCCTGGCCACCCACGACGTCGAACTGGTCGCCGAGGTCGCGACGCGCACCGTGGTCGTCGCCGAGGGCGAGATCGTCGCCGACGGTCCGACCGCCGAGGTCGTGGTGTCCTCGCCGGCGTTCGCTCCGCAGGTCGGCAAGATCCTCGCTCCGGCGCCGGTCCTGACGGTGGGCCAGGCGAGGGAGGTGCTGCCATGACCGAGCGAAGCGAGGGAATCAACAGGCACAGCACCTTGGTCATGAGGCCGACGAAGGAGGTCCCATGACCGCGGTCCGGCTGCGCGCGCGCTCCGGGACGGCGCTGCTGCTGGTGTCGCTGGCGGGGCTGGCCGCGTTCTGCTGGCCGCTGTTCGTCACGCCCGGGGCGCGGATCGGCCAGTCGGCCTTCGCCCCCTGGATGTTCGTGCTGCTCCTTCCGTTGCTGCTCGCGGTGGCGCTCGCCGAGGTCGCCGAGGGCGGGATCGACGCCAAGGCGATCGCGCTGCTGGGCGTGCTCGGCGCGGTCGGCGCGGCGCTCCGGCCGCTCGGCACGAACGTCGCGGGGTTCGAGCCGATGTTCTTCGTGCTGGTGTACGGCGGGCGGGTGCTGGGGCGCGGGTTCGGCTACCTGCTGGGGTCGGTGGCGATGTTCGCGAGCGCCCTGATCACGGCGGGCGTCGGTCCCTGGCTGCCGTACCAGATCCTCGGCGCGGCGTGGGTGGGGTTCTTCGCCGGATGCCTGCCGCGACGGCCACGGGGCCGGGCGGAGATCGCGATGCTCGCGGTGTACGGCGCGGTCGCCGCGTTCCTCTACGGCTGGTTGCAGAACCTGGGGTCGTGGCCCTTCGTCGGGGGAATGTCGAGTTCGATCTCCTTCCACCCGGGCGCCCCGCTCGCCGACAATCTCGGGAGGTTCGTCGCGTACAGCTTCGCCACCTCCCTCGGGTTCGACGTGCCGCGAGCGATCTTCACCGCGATCCTGGTGACCGTCACCGGCCGCCCGGTGCTCCTCGCCCTGCGCCGCGCCGCCCGCCGGGCGGCGTTCGAGGCTCCGGCCGACGGCCGCGGCGACTGACGGGCGGCGCGGATGGAGATCGATCTGCTCGGCACGGCGGGGCCGCGCGGCTGGCCCGAGGCCGGCTGCCGCTGCGCCTCCTGCACCCGGATGCGCGCCGCGCGCCGCGGCCTCGAGCCGACCCGTGTCCTTCTCGACGGCGTCCCGCTCGACCGGTGCCGCCGGCGGGAGGTGCCCGGCGGTTACGACGTCCGCACGCCGCGCGGGCACCGGGTCCTGTTCGCGGCCGGGCCGGGCGCGCGGCCCGAACCGGCCGGCCCCGAGCCGTACGACGCCGTGCTCCTCGACCTCATCGGCGACCCGTCGCACCTGGGACGGCTGCGGCGCGCCGGCGCGGTGACCGACGGGACGCGGATCGAGGCCGTCCACGTCGACCACCGCGTCGCGTCCCCGGCCGAACTGGACCGCCGGCTGGGCTTCTGGGCCCGTCCCGCGTCCGGGCCGTGGCGGTCGCTGGTCCTGGGCGGCTCCCGGTCGGGCAAGTCCGAGGAGGCCGAACTGCGGGTGATGGCGCACCCGGAGGTGACGTACGTCGCGACCGGGATCATGCACGCCGACGACCCGGAGTGGCGCGACCGGATCACCGCGCACCGGCGACGCCGCCCCGGCTGGTGGGACACGGCCGAGACGATCGACCTGGCGGGTCTCCTGCGCGACGCGACGGGCACCCTCCTCATCGACGGGATGGGCACCTGGCTGACGGCGGTGTTCGACGCCCTGGGCGCCTGGGAGCAACCGCAGGCGGTGGCGCCGCGCCTGGACGAACTGGTCGGCGCGTGGCGGTCCACCCGGGCCCACGTCGTCGCGGTCAGCGACGAGGTCGGCCTGTCGATCGTCCCCGCCACCGCGAGCGGGCGGGCGTTCCGTGACACTCTGGGGCGGCTCAACCAGCGCCTGGCGGCCGAGTCGGAGGAGACCGCCCTGGTCGTCGCCGGCCGGGTCGTCGACCTGCCGTGACCGCCGGGAACCGGGCGCCCCGGTGGGAGACGTTCGACACAGATCGGCCCGGAGGACGTCGTGAAGCATGAGAACGAGCGGATCCCCGGTTTCGAGGGGCTGCGCCTGGCGGTGTCGCTGCTCACCGTCGTACCGGTGCGGTGCGGCCGGGTGGACCGGGAGACCGCCCGCCGGGCGATGACGCTCGCCCCGGTCGCCGGGCTCCTGGTCGGCGGGGCCGCCGCCGTGGTCGTGACGGTCGCGGGACGGCTCGGCGCCGGGCCGCTGCTCGGCGCCGCCCTGGCGGTCGGGGCGATGGCGCTGCTCACCCGCGGCCTGCACCTGGACGGCCTGGCCGACCTCGCCGACGGGCTGGGCAGCGGACGCCCCGCCGGGGACGCTCTGTCGATCATGAAGCGGTCCGACATCGGGCCGTTCGGGGTCATCACGCTGGTGTTCACCCTGCTGATCCAGGTCGCCGCCCTCGCGCAGGCCCCGCACCGGGCGGTCGCCGTGACCGTCGCGGCGGTGACCGGGCGGCTCGCGGTCACGTGGGCCTGCCGCGCAGGGGTCCCCGCCGCCCGCCCGGAGGGCCTGGGCGCCCTGGTCGCCGGGACCGTACGGCTCCGGGACGGGGTGGCCGCGACGTCGGCCGTCGTGGTCGCCGCGTCGGTCGCGGGCCTGCTCGCCGGGGGCGCGCGCCCGGCCGTGCTCGCCCCGGTGGCCGCGGTGGCCGGGCTCCTGGTCGCGGCGGCGCTGCTGCGACACGCCGTCCGGCGCCTGGGCGGCGTCACCGGCGACGTCCTCGGCGCCCTGGCGGAGACGTCGACGACCGCGGCGATCGTCGTGCTGGCCGTGGCATAGAAGGCGCGGGAGCGTCCCGAGAGTGAAGCTCCCGCGCCGATCGCGGAACGCGCCCTGGCCATGGCGCATGCGAGGCGTCCCGCTGACCGCCGTCCGGGGGCTGCCGCCGCTGCCCGCTTCCCCTCGGCCAGAGGCGGCCTTGGAACGCCCAGGACGACGGGGCCATTCGACGAATGGTAATCGACCAGGCCGGGGCGGAGGTCCGCGCGACGCGTGCCGAAGATCCCCCAAGTCCGTGGACTCGAACAAAGAACCGTGAGGCAGGACTACCATCGGGCTGTGTGACGAACCTCAAACTTGCCAACGCTCAATCCGCATCCCTTGACGTAGACGCCGTCGTGATCGGTGTCGTGACCGATGACTCCGGACCGGTCCTGGCGCCCGGCGCCGCGGGGATCGACGAGGCGTTCCAGGGGCGCCTCGTCGACGCGCTGAGCGGGTTGGGCGCCGGCGGCAAGGCGGGTGAGATCACCAAGGTGCCGACGTTCGGCAACCTGGCCGCCCCGCTGGTGGTGGCCGTCGGGCTGGGCGAGTCGTACGACGCCGAGGCCCTGCGCCGGGCGGCCGGCGTCGCGCTGCGCTCCCTCGCGGGCTCCGGCTCGGTCGCGGTCCGGCTGCCCGCCGCCACCGCGGACGAGGTGGCCGCCGTCGCGACCGGCGCGCTGCTCGGCAACTACGCCTATCTGAACTACCGGACCGGCGACGGGGACAAGCGCCCGGTCTCGGAGATCACGGTGGTGACCGAGACCGACGACGAGGTCGAGAGCGCCCTCGAGCGCGCCAGGACGATCGCCGAGGCCGTCACGCTGGTCCGTGACCTGGTCAACGCCCCGCCGTCCGACCTGAACCCCGAGGTGCTCGCGGAGACCGCGCGCGAGGTCGGTGAGGAGGCCGGGCTGTCGGTCGAGGTCCTCGACGAGAAGGCCCTGGTCGAGGGCGGTTACGGCGGGATCGTCGGGGTCGGCCAGGGTTCGGTCAACCCGCCGCGCCTCGTCCGTCTCGCCTACGAGCACCCCGAGGCGGACAAGACCGTCGCGTTCGTCGGCAAGGGCATCACGTTCGACTCCGGCGGCCTGTCGCTCAAGCCCAGTGACGCCATGGACTGGATGAAGTCCGACATGGGCGGCGCCGGCGCGGTGCTCGGCGCGCTCAAGGCGATCGCCGCCCTGCGGCCGAAGGTCAAGGTCGTCGGCTACCTCGCCATCGCGGAGAACATGCCGAGCGGCACCGCGCAGCGCCCCTCCGACGTGCTCACCATGTACGGCGGCAAGACCGTCGAGGTGCTCAACACCGACGCCGAGGGCCGCCTCGTCATGGCCGACGCGATCGTCCGGGCCGGCGAGGACGAGCCCGACCTGATCGTCGACGTCGCCACCCTGACCGGCGCCCAGCTCGTCGCGCTCGGCACCCGGACGACCGGCGTCATGGCCAACGACGACGACGTGCGCGACAAGGTCGCCGACGCGGCCGGCCGCGCCGGCGAGTCCGCCTGGCCGATGCCGCTGCCGGAGGAGCTGCGCAAGGGCCTGGACTCGGCCATCGCCGACATCGCCAACATCAGCGGTGAGCGCTGGGGCGGCATGCTGGTGGCCGGGATCTTCCTGAAGGAGTTCGTGCCGGACGGCGTGCGCTGGGCGCACCTCGACATCGCCGGCCCGTCCTTCAACCAGGGCCAGCCGTACGGCTACACGCCGAAGGGCGGCACCGGCGCCGCCGTCCGCACGCTCGTCCAGATCGCCGAGGACGCCGCCGCCGGCGCCCTGTGACCGAGGTGAGCACGGAAAGTCCGGCGCGCGGCGCGCGCCGGGCGATACCGGGCGGGCCGCGCGCGGGGGCGGAGCGCCCCCGGCGCGGCGTACCGGCCGAGTGGACGGCGCGAACGGGAGGCGCTGTCCCGGCCCGGCGGCCGGAAGTGGAAAGATGCGTGCGGGAACAGAAATCGCTCCGGGCCGGAGGCGCCCGAGCGGGCATCGAAGGAGCGTCCTGTGTCGAATAGCCCCTACGACATCGTCGTCCTAGGTGGCGGCAGCGGCGGATACGCGTGCGCGCTGCGCGCGGTCGAGCTGGGTCTGAGCGTCGTACTGATCGAGAAGGACAAGCTCGGCGGCACCTGCCTCAACCGCGGCTGCATCCCGACCAAGGCGCTGCTGCACGCGGCCGAGGTGGCCGACCAGACGCGCGAGTCGGCCACGTTCGGGGTCAAGGCCCGGTTCGAGGGCATCGACCTGCCGGGTGTGCACGCCTACAAGGACAGGGTCGTCAGCACCACGGTGAAGGGCCTGACCGGGCTGATCAAGTCCAAGGGCATCACGATCGTCGAGGGCGAGGGCCGGGTGACCGGTCCCACCACCGTCCAGGTCGGCGACACGACGTACGAGGGCCGGCACATCGTGCTGGCCACCGGCTCGGTGCCCAGGTCGCTGCCCGGCCTGGAGATCGACGGTGAGCGCGTCATCTCCAGCGACCACGCCCTCGTGCTCGACCGGATCCCGCAGTCCGTGGTCGTCCTCGGCGGCGGCGTCATCGGCGTCGAGTTCGCCAGCGTGTGGCGCTCCTTCGGCGCCGAGGTCACGATCGTCGAGGCGCTGCCGCACCTGCTGCCGCTGGAGGAGGAGTCCAGTTCCAAGCGGCTGGAGCGGGCCTTCCGCAAGCGCGGCATCAAGTTCGAGCTCGGCGCGCGGTTCGACAGCGTCAAGCACACCGAGTCGGGCGTCATCGTCACCCTCGAGGGCGGCAAGACCCTCGACGCCGACCTCCTGCTCGTCGCCGTGGGCCGCGGCCCGGTCTCGGAGGGCCTGGGCCTGGAAGAGGTCGGGGTCGAGACCGAGCGCGGCTTCGTGAAGGTCGACCAGTACTGCCGCACGAACGTCCCGACCATCTCGGCGGTCGGCGACCTGATCCCGACGCTTCAGCTGGCGCACGTCGGCTTCGCCGAGGGCATCCTCGTCGCCGAGCGGCTGGGCGGCCTGGACCCCGCGCCGATCGACTACGACGGCGTCCCGCGCATCACCTACTCCGAGCCCGAGGTGGCGTCGGTGGGCGTCACCTCCGAGGTGGCCCGGGAGCGCGGTCACGACATCGTCGAGGTCACCTACGACCTGGCCGGCAACCCCCGGAGCAAGATCCTGGGCACGCAGGGCGAGGTCAAGGTGATCGCGGCCAAGGACGGCCCCGTGCTGGGCGTGCACATCGTCGGCAGCCGCGTCGGCGAGCTCATCACCGAGGGCCAGCTGATCTACAACTGGGAGGCCCTGCCGTCCGAGGTCGCCCAGCTCATCCACCCGCACCCGACCCAGTCCGAGGCGATCGGCGAGGCTCATCTCGCGCTCGCCGGCAAGCCGCTGCACGTCCACGGCTGATCCCGCCCGTACCAAGACACGACGTATCAAGAGGAGTCGCAGAGAACCATGCCGGTCTCCGTAACCATGCCCCAGCTCGGCGAGAGCGTGACCGAGGGCACCGTCACCCGCTGGCTCAAGAAGGAGGGTGAGCGCGTCGAGGCCGACGAGCCGCTTCTCGAGGTGTCGACGGACAAGGTCGACACCGAGATTCCGTCGCCGGCCGCGGGTGTCCTGAGCAGCATCACCGTCGCCGAGGACGAGACCGTGGAGGTCGGCGCCGAGCTGGCCGTCATCGCCCAGGAGGGCGAGGCGACCGCCGACGCCGCTCCGCAGCAGGAGCAGGCCCAGCCCGAGCCCGCCCAGCAGGAGGCCCCGGCGCCGCAGCCGTCCGCCCCGGCGCAGCCGGAGCCGCAGCAGCCGTCCGCGCCGTCCTGGCCGCCCGCCCCGGCCGCGCAGCCGGCCGCGGCGGCGCCGCAGTCCCGGCCGGAGCCGCGCCAGGAGGCCCCGGCCCCCGCGCCGGCGCCGCAGCAGGAGGCGGCCGAGCAGCCGTCGGGTGAGAGCCCCTACGTCACGCCGCTCGTCCGCAAGCTGGCGGCCGAGCACGACGTCGACCTGGCGACCGTCAAGGGCACCGGCGTCGGCGGGCGCATCCGCAAGCAGGACGTCCTGGAGGCCGCGCGGGCCAAGCAGGCGCCGCCGCAGCCGCCGGCGCCCGAGCCGGCCCCGCAGGCCGCTCCGGCGCCCGCGCAGCCCGCCCCGGCCGCCGCCCAGGCTCCCGCGGCACCCGCCGCCCGCCCGGCCGCGCCGGTCCCGGCGGAGGTGTCGCGCCTGCGCGGCACCACCGAGAAGATGTCCCGCACCCGTCAGTCGATCGCCCGGCACATGGTCGAGTCGCTGCAGGTGTCCGCGCAGCTGACCACGGTCGTCGAGGCGGACATCACCAAGATCGCGCGACTGCGCGAGCGCGCCAAGGCCGACTTCCTGGCACGGGAGGGCGTGAAGCTCAGCTTCCTGCCGTTCTTCGCCCAGGCGGCCGTCGAGGCGCTCAAGGTGCACCCGAAGCTCAACGCGGTCATCAACTCCGAGACCAACGAGGTGACCTACCACGACGTCGAGAACCTCGGCATCGCGGTGGACGCCGAGAAGGGCCTCATGGTGCCGGTGATCCACAACGCCGGTCAGCTGAACCTCGCCGGCCTGGCCCAGCGGATCGCGGACCTGGCGGAGCGCACCCGCACCAACCGGGTCAGCCCCGACGAGGTCACGGGCGGCACGTTCACGATCACCAACACCGGCAGCCGTGGCGCGCTGTTCGACACGCCGATCCTCAACCAGCCGCAGGTCGGCATGCTGGGCACCGGCTCGGTCGTCAAGCGTCCGGCGGTCATCGACGACCCGCAGCTCGGCGAGGTCATCGCGGTGCGCTCGATCGTGTACCTCGCGCTGACCTACGACCACCGCCTCGTGGACGGCGCCGACGCCGCGCGGTTCCTCACCACCGTGAAGAACCGCCTGGAGGAGGGCAACTTCGAGGCCGAGCTCGGCCTTTGAGGTCGGTGTCGGCACCGCCTTTGGTTCGGTCCGCTAACTAAGCTGCGATCGTGCAGATCGCCATCACCGGTTCGACCGGACTCATCGGTTCGGCCCTCGTCCGCGCACTGCGCGACGAGGGCCTTACCGTTCTCAGGCTCGTACGCCGCCGGCCCACGGCCGACGACGAGGTTCACTGGGATCCGTTCGGGGAGGTGGACATCGCCTCCCTGGAGGGCGTCGACGCGGTCGTCCACCTGGCCGGGGCGGGCATCGGCGACCGCCGGTGGACCGAGTGCTACAAGCAGGAGATCCGCGACAGCCGCGTCGAGGGCACCCGCACCCTCTGCCGGGCCCTGGCCGCGATGGACGACCGGCCGTCGGTGCTGGTGTCCTCCTCGGCGGCCGGTTACTACGGCGACACCGGCGGCCGTACGGTCGACGAGGACAGCCCCTCGGGCGAGGGGTTCCTCGCCGGGATCTGCCGCGACTGGGAGGCCGCCACCGCGCCCGCCGCCGAGGCCGGGATCCGCGTCGTGATCCCCCGCACGGGCATCGTCCTGGCGCGCGAGGGCGGCGTGCTCGGCCGGACGCTCCCCCTGTTCCGCGCCGGGCTCGGCGGCCGGCTCGGCAACGGCCGCCAGTGGATGAGCTGGATCTCCCTCGCCGACGCGATCGCGGCGCTGCGCCTCCTCATCGACGGTCCCCTGGAAGGGCCGGTGAACCTCACCGCCCCCGAACCCGTCACCAACGCCGCCTACACGTCCGCCCTGGGCCGCGCCCTGCACCGGCCGACGGTGTTCGCCGCGCCGCCCTTCGCGCTGCGCCTGGCGCTGGGCGGGCTGGCCGACGAGGGCGTCCTCGTGAGCCAGCGCATCCTGCCGGCCCGCCTCACCGCCGCAGGCTTCGGCTTCCGGCATCCGGACCTGTCGTCCGCGCTCGCCGCCCTGCTGTCCTGAACGCCGGGAGGTCGGTTGGTCCCGGGAGAACCCGGGAGGTCGGTCGGGGTCGGTTGGTCCCGGGAGAACCCGGGAGGTCGGTCGGGGTCGGTTGGTCCGGGGAGAACCCGGGAGGTCGGTCGGGGTCGGTTGGTCCGGGGAGAACCCGGGAGGTCGGTCGGGGCCGGTTGATCTGGGGCGACATGGTGTCCTCTCTTCCAGGAAGTCGCAACGAACGCGCCACTCCCCCTGCGCCGCCCGCCCCCGGGGCCGTACCGTGACGGGTGGCCGTGGGACGTGGAGTGGAGAGGGCGAGTGATGAGCACCGACGGTAAACCGCACATCGTGGCGATCGGCGGCGGCGGCTTCATCCCCACCGACCGCTACGGGCTGACGCCGAGCCCGCTCCTCCGGTACGCCCTGGACCTCACCGGCCAGGACCGCCCGCGGGTCTGCTTCCTCACGACGGCGCTGGGCGACGCCGCCGACGCGATCGCCCGCTTCTACGCGGCCTTCGCCGGGACGGACGCCGAGGTGAGCCACCTGGCGCTGTTCCCGATGCCGAACCACGAGGACCCCGCGGCGCACCTGCTCGCCCAGGACTTCATCTACGTGTCCGGCGGCAGCGTCGCCAACCTGCTGGCGCTGTGGCGCCTGCACGGACTCGCGGACGCGTTCGCCGAGGCGTGGCGTACGGGCGTCGTCCTGTGCGGGCAGAGCGCCGGAGCGCTGTGCTGGCACGTCGGCGGCACCACCGACTCCTTCGGCCCGCAGCTGCGCCCGCTGACCGACGGGCTGGGCCTGCTGCCCTACTCCTGCGGCGTCCACTACGACAGCGACCGGCAGCGCCGGCCACTGCTGCAGCGTCTCGTCGCCGAGGGCGCGCTGCCCGACGGGTACGCCGCCGACGAGGCGGTCGCGCTGCACTACGTCGGCACGGAGTTCGTCCAGGCCGTGTCGTACGTCGAGGGCCAGGGCGCCTACCAGGTCGCCGCCGACGGCTCCGGCGGCGTCAAGGAGACGCGGATCGAGCCTCGGCTGCTGGCGTCCTTCTAGGAACACGTACGCTGAGGGTCGTGAGCGTCAGCGAAGAATCCACCACCGCCCTCTACGAGCTGCCCGCGAGCTCCGGCGAACTGGTCTTCATCCACGCCGGCTTCGGCGAGCGGGCGATCCCGTACGAGGAGGCGTGGGAGCTGCAGCGCCGGCTGCACGAGCGGCGTGTCGCCGACGAGATCCCCGACGTCTGCCTGCTGCTGGAGCACCCGCCGGTCTACACGGCGGGCAAGCGCACGGAGCCGCTGGACCGGCCGATCGGGGACCCGGGCGCGCCGGTGATCGACGTGGACCGCGGCGGGAAGATCACCTGGCACGGCCCCGGGCAGCTCGTCGGATACCCGATCGTCAAGCTGCGGGAGCCCGTCGACGTCGTCGCGTACGTCCGCACGATCGAGGCGGCGCTGATCGACACGTGCGCCGACCTGGGCCTGGCCACCAAGCGGGTCGAGGGCCGCAGCGGGGTCTGGGTGCCCGGCGTGCCCGACCGCAAGGTCGGCGCGATCGGCATCCGGGTGTCCCGTGGCGTCACGATGCACGGGTTCGAGCTCAACTGCGACTGCGACCTGGGCTGGTTCGACAAGATCGTGCCGTGCGGCATCCGCGACGCGGGCACCACGTCGCTCTCCGCGGAGCTGGGCCGCGAGGTCACCGTCGCGGAGGCCCTCGCGCTGGCCGAGGTACGGCTCGCCGAGGCACTCGACGTGTCCGGCACCGCGCACCGCTCACTCGACGCGATGCTCGGCCTGCCGGTCACCTCCTGACGGCGCCTGTGCGCGAGGTCAGCCCATCGCCTTGAAGATGGCCTGTCCCTCCGCCGAGGCGGCCTCGAAGAAACGGGTGAGCCGCTCGTACACCACGCGCAGCTCCCCGTCTCGGATCGCCTCGGCGGGCTCGCCCACCCAGTCCTCCGCGCCCTGGACGCCGAGCTCGGCCATCCGCTCGGCGTCGTAGCGCCCGGCGATGCGCTTGAACTCGGTCGCGGCGAGGTGGTCGGCGGCCAGCTTGACCCGCTCGGCGGTCAGGTAGATGACGTCGACGCCGAGCTCCTCGGCGCCGTCCTCGGTGAGCAGCCGCCCGCCGCAGACCACGTCCGCGGCCGGGTGCGGGCCGTCCCAGGGGTCACCCGTCAGCAGGTAGTGCAGGGCCTGCCACGCACCGGCGACGGGGAGCACGGGATGCTTCTCCCGCCAGTTACCGCCGCCGAACAACGCGCGGGCACGGGCCCCCGGATCGCCTCCGCCCTCGGCCTCCGGAAGCCTGAGGTACGTCATGGCCACTCGCACGCCTGACCTCCGTCATACATCATCCGCACGCGACACCCACGTCACCTTAGAGAGATCGACAGCTACGTATGGTGAGAACGAGATAAAACACCGATCTCAACCTCCCGCCGACGCCACGGCGGGCCGGCGTGGAGTACGGAGCCGACGTCGTTCGGGTCGCGGGCGCGCGTTTTCCCGGAAGATCGTCCACTATGGCACCGCCTTGCGCAACACGAGGAAATACCGACATACCCTGAACGAGTGACAGCCGTATCTCCTGAGGGCCGGAAGTTGTTGCGTGTCGAGGTGCGGAACTCCGCGACCCCGATCGAGCGCAAACCGCCGTGGATCAAGACCCGGCTGTCGATGGGCCCCCAATACCGCGAG